>DATBKZ010000083.1:0-5620 GCA_036555615.1 Burkholderiales bacterium
GGTTCGAGATGAAGCAGTTCCGCATCGCCGTCATCCCCGGCGACGGCATCGGCAAGGAAGTGATGCCCGAGGGGCTGCGCGCGCTGGAGGCAGCCGGACGCAAGTTCGGCATCCAGTGGAAGCTCGACGAGTTCGACTGGAGCTGCGATTACTACCAGAAGCACGGGCGCATGATGCCCGAGGATGCGCTCGACCGGCTCGCGAAGCACGACGCGGTGTACTTCGGCGCCGCGGGCTGGCCGGCGAGCGTGCCCGATCACATCTCGCTGTGGGGGCTCCTGATCCCGTTCCGCCGCGGCTACGACCAGTACGTGAACCTGCGGCCGGTGAGGCTCATGCCGGGCATGAAGTGTCCGCTCGCCGGGCGCAAGGTCGGCGACATCGACTTCTGGGTGGTGCGGGAGAACAGCGAGGGCGAATACTCCTCGATCGGCGGGCGCATGTACTCAGGCACCGAGCGCGAGGTCGTGACGCAGCAGGCGGTGTTCTCGCGGCAGGGTGTCGACCGCATTCTCAAGTACGCCTTCGAGCTTGCGTCGAGGCGCCCGAAGAAGCACCTCACCTCCGCCACCAAGTCGAACGGCATCACGATCACGATGCCCTACTGGGACGAGCGCGTGAAAGCGATGGCGGCGCAGTATCCGGGCGTGCGCGTGGACCAGTTCCACATCGACATCCTGTGCGCGAACTTCGTGCTGCATCCGGACTGGTTCGATGTTGTCGTCGGCTCCAATCTCTTCGGCGATATCCTCTCGGATCTGGGGCCGGCGGCGACCGGCACCATCGGCATCGCGCCCTCGGCCAACATGAATCCCGAGAAGAAATTCCCGTCGCTCTTCGAGCCGGTGCACGGCTCGGCGCCGGACATCTACGGGAAGAAAATCGCCAACCCGATCGGCCAGATCTGGGCCGGCGCGATGATGCTCGACCACCTGGGCTGCCCGGAAGCCGGCGCCGCCGTCGTCAAGGCGATCGAGACGGTGCTGCAGGAAGGCCCCAAGACCCCCGACCTCGGCGGCAAGGCATCGACCTCCGACCTCGGCACGGCCGTCGCCTCCGCAATCTAGAAAAAGGTGTCAGGAACCTTTTCTTGTTAGTAGGCGGCGACGATGCCGTCGCCGCGCGGATCGGCGCCGCCCTCGAGCACGCCGTTCGGGTGGCGGATGATCGCCCCGGCGTGCCCCATCACCTCGTCGTACTCGCCGAGCACTTCCATCACGTGGCCGCGCCGCGCGAGATCGGAAACCACCCCGGTCGAATAGCGCGACTCGAGCTTGAGCGAGTCGCTCGCCTGGCCCCAGGTGCGCCCGAGCAGCCAGCGCGGGGCGGCGACCGCCTGCTGCGGGTCCATGCCGAATAGCGCGATGCGCGCGAATACCGCCGCCTGGGTCTGCGGCTGGCCGTCGCCACCCATCGTGCCGTAGACGATGCCGCGGCCGTCGCGCATGGTCGCGAGCGCGGGATTGAGCGTATGGAACGGCTTGCGCCCGGGCTTGAGGCTGTTCAGCGCGGCGGGATCAAGGGAAAAGCTGCATCCGCGGTTCTGCCAGGTGATGCCGGTCTCTTCCAGCACGACGCCGGAGCCGAACTCGTGGTAGAGGCTCTGGATCATGCTGACCATGCGGCCCGCGCCGTCCACAACGCCCAGCCATACCGTGTCGCCCGGACCCTTTCCCCCGCTCCAGCGCGCGGCGCGGTTGCGATCGATGTCCGCCGCCAGCTCCCGGATTCTTCCTGGCTTGAGCAGACTCTGGACGTCAATCGTCATGTAGGCGGGGTCGGTGATGCAGTGGTCGCGGACCGCGAACGCCCGCTTGGTCGCCTCCACCGCGAGATGAACGAAATCGGCGCTCATCGCTCCGACGCTCGCCGTCTCAAGCGTGTCGAGTATGCCGAGTATCAGGAGCGAAGCGATGCCCTGCGTGGGCGGCGGCAGGTTGTAGATCCGGCCCAGCGAGTGCTGGAGCACGAGCGGCATGACGAGCTTCGCGCGCTGGCGCTTCAGGTCCTCAGGAACGAGCGGGCTGCCCACTGAGGCGAGGTCGCGGGCGATTGCCCTGGCAATCTCGCCGCGGTAGAAATCGTCGAGCCCCGCCCGGGCGAGGCGCGTCAACGTTCGCGCGAGCCGCGGCTGCCGGAAGAAACTGCCGGTCGCCGGGACGCCGCCCTCTGGCAGGAACGTCGCCCGAAAGCCCGGCTGGGATTCCAGCTCCCCGCGCTTGGCGGCGGTGGCGAAGGACTGGCTCGCCGTGACTGGAATCCCGTGCTCCGCGTAGTGGACCGCGTCCGCCAGCAGGCGCTTGAGCGGCAGCCGCCCGGTCCACTTGCGGGAAACCGAGTAGGCGAGCCTCCAGCCCGAGATCGTGCCCGCCACCGTATTCGCGGCCGGCCCGCCGCGAAACGGAATGGAGCGGGTGATGCCGCGCTGGGCGTACCAGTCGATCGAGGCCGCGCGCGCCGACGCGCCGCAGGCATCGATGCCGCGCGCTCCGCTGTACGGCGTATGGAACAGCCAGAACGAATCCCCGCCAATCGAGTTCATATGGGGGTAGGCGACGGTGATGGTCGCCGCGGCAGCGATCATCGCCTCGAGCGCGTTGCCGCCTTCGCGCAGCACGTCGAGCGCCGACTGCGCGGCGAGCGCGTGGGGAGCAACCGCCATGCCGCGGGTGCCGCGAACCGGCTGGATCATGCGGTGATTTTACAAGGGGGGAGGAGGACTTGGCTGCCTACCAGCCGATGGCCTTGGGCAGCCACAACGCGATCTGCGGATAGAAGAAGACGAGCACCACGCCCACGATCTGCAGGCCGATGAAGGGGATCACTCCGGTGTAGATATGGCGCGTGTCGACCGCCGTCGGCGCGACCCCGCGCAGGAAGAACAGCGCCCAGCCGAAGGGCGGGGTGAGGAAGGAGGTCTGGAGATTCACGCAGATCAGCATCGCGAGCCACACGATGTCCACGCCCTGCTGCGTGAACACCGGCAGGAACAGCGGCACTGCGATGTAGCTGATCTCGATCCACTCGATGAAGAAGCCGAGCACGAAGATGAGCAGCATCAGGAACCAGATGTCCGCGTTCACGCCGCCGGGAAGGAACTGGAACATGTCGTGGATCAGGTCCTCGCCCCTCAAGCCCCGGAACGCGAGCGCGAAGACCTGCGCGCAGATCAGGATGAACATCACCATCGCGGTGATCTTGGCGGTGGCTTGTATCGTCTCCCGCAGCACCTTCAGCGACATGCGCCCGGCGAACGCGGTCACGAGGATCGACCCCAGCGCGCCCATGGACGCGGCTTCCGTCGGCGCGGCGATCCCCGCGATGATCGAGCCGAGCACCGAGAGCACGAGCGCGACCGGCGGCAGCACCACCAGGAAGAACTTCGTCCACAGCTCGCGCCGCGGCATGGCGTCGCGCTCCGCCTGCGGCACGACCGGCATCAACTCGGGGCGGATCATGCCCAGCACGACGATGTAGGCGCAGTAGAGCCCGGCGAGCATCAGACCCGGCATCAGCGCCGCGGCGAAGAGCGTGCCGACCGAAAGCTGCAGGATGTCGGAGAGCAGAATCAGGATCAGGCTCGGCGGGATGATCTGCCCGAGCGTGCCCGAGGCGCAGATCGCGCCGCACGCCACCCCCGGGTGATAGCCGCGCCTGAGCAGCGTGGGCAGCGTCAGCAGCCCCAGCGTGATGACGGTGGCACCGACGATCCCGGTGGTGGCGCCCATCAGCACCCCCACGCCGATGATCCCGAGCGCCATGCCGCCCCGGAAGCCTCCGGCGAGGTGCCCCACGACGTCGAGCAGCTCCTCCGCGAGGCGCGATTTCTCGAGCATCACGCCCATGAAGACGAAGAGCGGCACGGCGAGCCACTGATAGTTGCTCACCACCCCGTAGATGCGCGCCGGGACCAGGTTGAAGAGTCCTCCCCCGAAGCCGAGAAAGCCGAAGACGAATCCGGAGGTCGCGAGCGTGATCGCCACCGGAACACCCGACATGAGAAGAGCGAAGAACGCCGCCAGCATCAGCAGCGCGAGGATCTCGTTGCTGAACATCGGTCAACGCCGGCGCAGCTTCTCGACGCAGCCGAGGGCATTGGCGATGCCCTGCAGAACCAGCAGCGTGAACCCCGCGGGGATGAGCCCCTTGATGAGGTAGCGGTGCGGGATGCCGCCCGGGTCCGGCGAGCCCTCGTCGATGACATAGGACTGCTGCACGTAATGCAGCGAGAACCAGATGATGAGGACCGATACGGCGACGACCAGCAGCGCCGAAACCAGGTCCACCATTGCCTGCGCCCGGTGAGAGAACCTCGAGTACATGATGTCCACGCGCACGTGCTCGCCGTGGCGCAGCGCGTAGGACATGCCGAAGAGGATCAACGGCACCAGCAGGTGCCACTCGAGCTCCTGCGCCCACACCGTGCCCACGCTGAAGGCGTAGCGCAGCAGCACGTTGGTCGCCATGAGCAGCACGATCACGAGCGCGATCCAGGACGTGCACGCGCCCACCGCGTCGGTGAGCCGATCGATGCGGGCGCGCGCGCCGCGGGCCGCGCGCGCGCCCGGTTGAAGCCCCCGGTCAGGCACCGCGGATCTTGTTGTGGTAGACCGCCTCGCTGTAGCCCGCCCACGCGTCGTACTTCGCCTTGAAGGCAAAGTAGGAATCGTGGACCTTCTTGGTGACGGGGTCCTTCGCGACCGCCTCGGCCAGCACCTTGCGGGTCGCCTCGCGCAGCGTCTTCACCACCGCGTCGGGCAGCTGCCGGGCGATGACGCCCTGGTTCCTGATGAGGTCCTCCATCGCCTCGGCGTTGGTGCGCTGGCACCAGGCCTCGCTGATGACGTTGCACGCGGCGCACGCGTTCTCGACGATCGCCTGCAGGTCCTTGGGCAGCTTGTCCCACGCGGCCTTGTTGACGAGCAGCTCCGAGACCGTCGCCGTCTCGTGCCATCCCGTGGTGTAGTAGTACTTCGCCGCTTTCTGCAGCCCGCCGCGGCGGTCCTGGTACGGGCCGACGAACTCGGCCGCGTCGATGACCCCGCGCTCGAGCGCCGGGAAGATTTCCCCG
This sequence comes from Burkholderiales bacterium, assembly GCA_036555615.1. GTDB lineage: Bacteria > Pseudomonadota > Gammaproteobacteria > Burkholderiales > SG8-41 > SG8-41. Next base: position 5,072 of record DATBKZ010000083.1, read on the forward strand.
AGCGGCAGCAGCTTCACGTCCACGCCGAGCGTCGCGTACACCTTGCCCGCGAGCCCCGGAATGCGCATCTTCAGGCCGTTGAAGTCCTTGACCGACTTGATCTCCTTCTTGAACCAGCCGGTCATCTGCACGCCGGTATTGCCGCACGGGAAGGCAACCATGCCGAAGGGCCGGTAGACCTCGTGCCAGAGCGGGATGCCGCCGCCGTCGTAGAGCCAGCCGTTCATGCCCTGGAAGTTGAGCCCGAAGGGCACCGCCGTGAAGTACTGGGCCGCGAAGGTCTTGCCGGTCCAGAAATAGCTGTTGGCGTGGTTCATCTCGACGGTGCCCGCGCGCACGGCGTCGAACCCCTCGAGCGCGGGAATCAGCTCGCCCGCGCCGTAGACGGCGATCCGCAGCCGCCCGCTCGACATCGCCTCGATGCGCTTCGCGAGGTCGGTGGCGCTGCCCGGCCCGTCCATGTAGAACGGCGCGCCCTTGGGATAGGCGCTGGTCATCTTCCAGCTGAATTTCTGCTGCGCGCGGGCGATCATCGGAAAGCCCGCGATC
>DATBKZ010000084.1:0-17643 GCA_036555615.1 Burkholderiales bacterium
GATCGGGAACGCCTGCCGCAGATGGCGCAGCGCTACGCGGCCCTCGGCCTGCCGCGGGGCGAGCCGTTGCGGCAGCCGCTGCCCGCACTCGCGCTGCGCGTCGACGACTCGGTGCGGCGCGCGCTCCTCGCCCGGCTCGGGCTCGACCGCGGCCGGCCCGCGGCGGCGCTGTGCCCGGGCGCGGAGTACGGGCCGTCGAAGCGCTGGCCCGCGCGTTATTTCGGGGAGCTTGCGCAGGGAATTGCCGCGCATGGCTGCGCGGTGTGGCTGATCGGCTCGAGAAACGACCGGGAGGCGGGCGCGGAGATCGCGCAGCATTCGGGCGGCGTCTGCCGCAACTTGTGCGGCGAGACGACGCTGGCCGAAGCCATCGATCTGCTCGCGTCCACCTCGTTCGTCGTCAGCAACGACTCGGGACTGATGCACGTGGCGGCGGCGGTCGGCAGGCCGCTCATCGCCCTCTACGGCTCCACCAGCCCGGGATTCACGCCCCCGCTGTCGCCCGATGCCCGCATCCTCAAGCTCGATCTGCCGTGCAGCCCGTGCTTCAAGCGCGAGTGCCCGCTCGGGCACTTCAACTGCATGATGCAGCTGACGCCCGACCGCGTTCTGGCCGCAATCGATTTTGATAGAATTTCGAAATGAAGAAAATGTTGTTCGCCAGCTCGCAGGACGCGGAATCTGCGTTCTACGAGGCCCTCACCAAGGCCGATCTCGAAGCAATGATGGCGGTGTGGGCCGATGACGACGACATCTACTGCGTTCATCCCAACGGCGCGCGCGTCTCCGGCGTCGAGAGCGTGCGGGAGTCCTGGCGCCGGATCTTTGCGAGCGGCCAGACGCTGCGCTTCCAGCTGCGCGAGAGCCAGGTGGTGCAGGGGATGATGCTGGCGGTGCACAGCGTCTACGAGCACATCACGATCGCGGGGGAGACGCGCCCGCAGGCCCCGATGATCGCGACCAACGTGTATCTCAGGACCGAGCGCGGCTGGCGCATGGTTGCGCACCACGCCTCGCCCGTGCCCGCGCCCGCCACGACCAATCCCGAGTCGCGGCGCGCGGCGCCGCCCAAGACGCTTCACTGAGCCGAGAGGAAGGCAATGAGCAATACCGATTTTGGCAAGCCCGACGTTATCGTGATCGGTGCCGGCAACGCCGCCTGCAGCGCGGCGCTCGCCGCGCGCGAAGGGGGAGCCTCCGTCATCCTGCTGGAGGCCGCGCCGATCGAGGACTGCGGCGGCAACAGCCGCTATACCGCGGGGCTCATGCGCGTGGTCTACAACGGTGTCGAGGATCTCGCGCAGCTGATACCCGACCTCACCCCGGAGGAGAAGAAGACCCACGATTTCGGCTCCTACACCGCCGAGCACTACTACGACGACATGGGCCGCATCACCCAGTACCGCACCGACCCCGATCTCTGCGAAATCCTGATCTCGCGCAGCTTCGAGACGCTGGTATGGCTGCGCAAAAAGGGCGTGCGCTTCCAGGCGAGCTACGGGCGCCAGTCCTACAAGGTCGACGGCAATCGCTACAAGTTCTGGGGCGGGCTCGCGGCGGAGACCTGGGGCGGCGGGCCGGGGCTGATCGAGAACGAGCACAAGGCGTGCGAGCGCGAGGGCGCGAAGATCTTCTACGAGACGCCCGCAACCGGGCTTATCACCAACGACGACGGCGTGGTGCTGGGCGTGCGCGCGAAGCACAAGGGTCGCAACGTGGAGATCCGCTCGAAGGCGGTGGTGCTCGCGTGCGGCGGCTTCGAATCGAATGCCGAGATGCGCGCGCGCTACCTCGGCCCGGGCTGGGACCTCGCCAAGGTGCGGGGCACGCGCTACAACACGGGCCTCGGCATCAAGATGGCGATGGAGGCGGGCGCGATGCCCTACGGCCACTGGTCGGGCTGCCACGCGGTCGGCTGGGACATGAACGCGCCCGCGTTCGGCGATCTCGCGGTCGGCGACCAGTTCCAGAAGCACAGCTACCCGTGGGGCATCATGGTGAATGCGCGCGGCGAGCGCTTCGTCGACGAGGGCGCGGACTTCCGCAACTACACCTATGCCAAGTACGGGCGCGTGGTCCTCGAGCAGCCGGGCATGTTCGCCTGGCAGATCTTCGACGCCAAGATCATCCCCGTCCTGCGCGACGAGTACCGCATCAAGCAGGTGACGAAAGTGCGCGCCGACACGCTCGAGGAGTTCGTGAAGAAGCTCGAGGGCGTGGACGCCGCGCGCTGCCTGCAGGAGATCCGCGAATACAACAAGGCGGTGCGCACCGACATTCCCTTCAACATGGCGGTGAAGGACGGGCGCTGCACGGTCGGCTTGAGAATCAACAAGTCGAACTGGGCGAACACGATCGACACGCCGCCCTTCGAGGGCTACGGCGTCACCTGCGGCGTGACCTTCAGCTTCGGTGGCGTGAAGATCAGCCAGGACGGCGAAGTCGAGGACACCGCGGGCAAGCCCATCCCCGGCCTCTACGCCGCGGGCGAGCTGGTGGGCGGCATCTTCTACCACAACTACCCTGGCGGCACCGGACTCACTTCGGGCGCCGTGTTCGGCCGGCTCGCGGGCACCGGGGCTGCGGCCTACGTCAAGAGGGTGTGACCGTTTATCGCGCTCCGCTGTGGCTCCCTGGCGGTCACGCGCAAACGATCTATGCTTCGCTCGCCGCCCCGCGGCCGCGCGTCGAGTATCGACGCGAGCGCTGGGACACTCCCGACGGAGACTTCATCGACCTTGACTGGGTCGAGCAGGATTCAGGATTGCGGATTCAGGATTCGGGGCAATCCCCGCTCGTGGTTCTTTTTCACGGGCTGGAAGGAAGCTCGCGCAGTCATTACGCGCTCGCGCTCATGGCGGAAGTGGCGCGGCGCGCCTGGCGCGGGGCTGTGGTGCACTTCCGCGGTTGCAGCGGGGAGCTGAACCGCCTGCCGCGCGCCTATCACTCCGGCGACAGCGCGGAGGTGGACTGGGTGCTGAGACGGCTGCGCCCGCAGAACCCCCGGCTCTTCGCTGTCGGCGTCTCGCTCGGCGGCAATGCGCTCCTCAAGTGGCTGGGCGAGACCGGCGCTGCCGCGCGGGATGTCATCGATCAGGCCGCAGCGATTTCCGCGCCGTTTGATCTGACGGCGGCGGGAAATACCCTGGACCGCGGCTTCAACCTCCTCTACGTCCGCCATTTCCTCGTTACGATGAAGCGCAAGTCGCTCGCGAAGCTCGCGCGCTTCCCCGGCCTGTTCGATGCCGCGCGCGTGCGCGCGGCGCGCACGCTGCGCGAGTTCGACGATCTCGTCACGGCGCCGCTGCACGGCTTCCGGAATACCGACGACTACTGGATGCGCGCGAGCTCGAAGCCGTGGCTGCGAGCAATCGATGTGCCCGCGCTGATGGTGAACGCCCGCAATGATCCTTTTCTGCCCAGCAGCGCGCTCCCCCCAGCGCACGATGTCGCGCCCTCCGTCCGTCTCGAGCAGCCCGCGGAGGGCGGCCACGCCGGCTTCGTCAGCGGGCGCTTTCCGGGAAATCTCGACTGGCTGCCGGCGCGGGTGCTGGAATTCTTTGAGCGCACTCCCACTAACCCGAATACTTCGTAGAACGCATCTTGAAATCCCCCCGGGGCCGTATGCGCATGCCTCCGAGGTCTACTGAACGGCGCGGGTCCTGTCAGAACGGTCGGGGCCCGCTCCGATGCTCCCCCGCGACATGGGTCAATAGATTTGGCCATCGCGTTGTCTGCAGTCAATACCGGCACGGAAGCATCGGATCGAACCCCGACCCTTCTGCCACCCGCGCACCTCGGCACACCCGCGGGCCGGGTGGCAGAACGGTTGGGATCTGGTTCCGGATTTCCGGTACGGGTACTGGCTGTCCGAGGGAGTTGTCCTGATCAATTGACCCAGTGCGCTGGGAAATCCGGAGAAGATCACGACCGCTCTGACAGGACCCGGCCCGCTGCATGCGCCACTCTCAGCGTGACCGGTCGGAGTCAACAGGCGAAAGATTTTTCTTGAGATAGGTCCTAGATCTTCTCGGGCAGTAGGGGAGTTCGCGTTCTAGCCGCGGATGGTCTTCATCACGGTCTCGTTTCTGAAGACGTCGCGCGGGCTGCCCTCGTAGATGATTTCCCCGCGGTCGATCGCGTAGAGGCGGTCGGCGATGCGGGACGCCGTCATGAGGTTCGATTCCGCGATCAGGAGCGAGATGCCCATCTCCTTGATGCGCTTCACCGCGTCGATGAAGCGGGTCACCACCACCGGCGCGAGCCCCTCGAACGGCTCGTCGAGCAGGAGTACCGAGGGCGAGAGCGCCATCGCGCGCGCGACCGCGACCATCTTCTTCTGGCCGCCGGAAAGGTGCAAGCCAGTCCGCGGCATCAGCGCCTTCACTTCCGGGAAGACGGCAAAGATCCGCTCCTCGACCTCGCTGCGGGCGATGCCGCCGTTGCCGGTAGCGGCGCCCGCTCCCAGCCATTCGCAGATCAGGAAATTCTCCGCCACGCTCAGGTCCGGGAAGATACCCGCGTCCTCGGGCGCGTAACCGATGCCGAGGCGCGCGCGCTGGAAAGCGGGCAGGCGGGTGATGGCCTGCCCCCGGAAGCGCACCGCGCCCGCGCGCGCGGGCAGGAGCCCCATGATGGTCTCGATGGTGGTGGTCTTGCCGGCGCCGTTGCGCCCGACCAGCACGACCGACTCCCTGTCGGCCACGGCGAGCGACACACCGCGCAGCACCTGCACGGGGCCGCGCCAGGCGTCGATGCGTTCGACCTCGAGCATGTCAGGCGGCCTCTCCGGAGACGTGCGTGCCGAGGAGCGTGGTCGTCACCTCGTCGTTGCGGCGGATCGCGTCGGGCGCTCCGTCCGCGAGGATCGCCCCCTGGTGCATGACCACGATGCGCTCGGAGTAGCGGAACACGATGTCCATGTCGTGCTCGATGATCACGACGGTGATGCTGCCCGCGCGCACGATGGCGCTCACGATGTCCATGATGGGCGCCTTCTCGCGCGTGGAGACGCCGCTGGTCGGCTCGTCGAGGAACAGCAGCTTGGGCTTGAGCGCGTAGGCCACTGCGACGTCGAGGAGCTTCCTTTCGCCGTGGGAGATGCCCCCGGCGGGAATCGCCGCCTTGGCGTCCAGGCCGAACTGCCGGAGAACATCGCGCGCCTCCTCCCACACCGCGCGGTCGCGGCTCGCGAGCGTCGCGAGCCTCAGGGTCTTGCCCTGTCGCGAGAAGATGGACAGCGCCACGTTGTCGAGGCAGGTCAGTTGGTCGAAGAGGTTCACGAGCTGGAAGCTCCTCGCGATGCCCGCCCGGATGCGCTGGTACGACGAATACAAGGTCACATCCTTACCGTCGAACTCGATCCGCCCGCTGTCGGGCCGGTAGAGCCCGCTGATGAGATTGACGAGCGTGGTCTTGCCCGCGCCGTTGGAGCCGATCAGCGAGAGCACCTCGCCGCTCCGGACGGTGAAATCGACGTTGTTGACGGCGCGGTTGTCGCCGAAGGACTTCGCGACCGCCTGCGTGGCGAGAAGGCTCATGTCAGCGCGGCCTCCTCAGCTTCGCCACGGCGAATTCCGCGAGTCCCATGATCCCCTTCGGCAGCGCCAGCACCAGCACCACCAGCACCGTGCCGAGCGCGAGCTGCCAGTACACGGTCAGCCCGACCGCATAGGTCTTGAGGTAGGTGAAGGCCACGGCGCCAACGATGGGGCCGACGAAGTTGTGGAAGCCCCCGAGGACGGCCATGAAGACGATCTCCCCGGAGAACGTCCACACCAGGACGTCGGGAGTGGCGAGCCCGTTCAAGGGCGCCCAGAGCGCGCCCGCGAGTCCCGCGAAGGCGCCGGAAATGACAAACGCGATCAGGCGGTAGCGCCGGATGCGGATGCCGACGAACTCGGCGCGGGTCTCGTTGTCGCGGATCGCCTGCAAGGCCTTGCCGAACGGCGAGTGCACGATCACCCACATGACGAGGGCGCAGAGGACGAAAATCGCGAGCACGTAGTAGTAGTAGCGGAAAGCGAGGAACTCCATCTTGTCGGTGCCGGGATCCATTCCCAGGAGCGACGGCGTCGGGATGCGCAGGCCATCGGTCCCTCCCGTGACCCAGAAGAACTTGAACGCGAGGCTCCACAGCACCTGGGAGAGCGCGAGGGTCAGGATGCCGAAGAAGATGCGGGTATAGCGCACGCACACGAAGCCGAACACGATCGCGACGGCGGCGCAACTGAGCACGGAGGCCGCCAGGAATAGCTCCATCGAGCCGATCTTCAGGTACTTGACCATGAGCGCAACCGTGTAGGCGCCGGCACCGAAGTACGCCGAGTGGCCGAAGGAGAGGAGCCCGGTGTAGCCGAGCAGCAGGTTGAAGCCCAGCACCGCGATGCCGAACACCAGGCCGTACATCAGCGTCAGCGTATGGAACGGGCCCACGACATGGGGCGCCGCCAGCAGCGCGAGACCGAGCGGGACGGCCCAGGCGAGGATCGTGAGCAGCGCGCGGCGCCCGGGCGCGGCCATGTCAGCGCTCTCCGCGGCCGAAGAGCCCGGCCGGCCGCACCATCAGCACGACGGCGGCAATGAGATAGAGCACCGCCAGCTCGACCTCCGGAAACAGCGCAACACCCGCCTCGCGCACGAAGCCCACGATGAGGGCCCCGGCGAACGCGCCCTCCAGGCTGCCCAGGCCGCCGATGACGACGACGACGAAGGCGAGGACGAGCGCCTCGATGCCCATGCCGAGCACGGCGGACTGCCCGGGCACGACGATCGCTCCACCGAGCCCGGCCATCAGGCAGCCGATCGTGAACGCCTGGATGTAGATGCGGTTCACGTTCACGCCCAGCGCGGACGCCATGCGCATGTTCTGCGAGGTCGCGCGCAGGACGACCCCGAAGCGCGTGCGGTAGATGAACGCCCACAGCGCAAGCGCCGCCAGAACGCCGATAGCGATGACCGCGAGGTTGTACGCCGGGTAGCGGGCGGTGCCGATCGCGACGCTGCCGACGAGCTGGTAGACCTTGCCGGCCGAGAGCGGATTCGGGCCCCAGATCAGGTGCAGGCAGTCCTCGATGATCATCAGCAGCCCGAAGGTCACCAGCAGCTGGTATTCCTCGGGGCGCTTGTAGAACGGCCGCAGGAGGGTGGGCTCGAGCGCGGCGCCGACCGCCGCGGCCGCGATGGCGCCGGCGGGCAGCAATAGGAAGAGCACCGCGTTCGGCGCGTCGCCCGCGGCGGCGGCCCCGATCGCCCACGCCGTGGTGTAGGCGCCGATCGCGTAGAGGCTGCCGTGCGCGAGGTTGAGGATGCGCATCACGCCGTAGATCAAGCTCAAGCCGCCGGCAATCAGGAACAGCACCGAGCTGTAGAGAAGCGCGTTCAGGCCGTGAATGAGCAGGAAATCCATGCCGCGCTCCTAGCCGCCCGCCGCGCGGTGCTCGAACACCCTGACTTCCGGATTCACGCTGTTTCCCCCGAGGACCAGCGCTGTGATGACCTGGTAGCGTCCCGGGGCGGCGAGCTTCCCGAGATCCACGACAAACCGTCCGGCCTTGTTCAACGCTTCCACGCCGGCGCGGACCACCCTGCCGTCGGGGCCAACAATAACATAACGGCACTCCAGGCGGTCGCGCTCGTCGGCCTCCCGCGACGCCGCGCCGAGCGCAACGCGCAGAACATCGTAGCTGCGCGCAAACCGCGAGACGCGATCCACTTCGGCCCGCAGCTCGAGGCGCGCGCCCCGGTTCTCGATCCTGGAGATGTACGCCTTGAGGGGGAAGGCCAGATCGTCGAACGTCCCCAGGCCCACGGGATAGCTCAGGTCGCGAAACACCTCGAGCACGGCGGTGTTGGCGCTCCACGACTTGAGCCGGTACGGGCCGTTCGTGACCAGGAAGTGGCCGTGTTGCGCGTGGAAGCGGGCGAGCGCCGCCCAGCGTTCCCGCGCCTCGTCCGCGGTGACCAGCTCGCTCAGCGCCGCGGGACGGTAGGCCTCGCGGCCGAAGCTCTCCACCAGGGCGGCAAGGCGCCGGCCGGTTTCCCGGTCACGGACGAGGTCGAGCCACGGGACGCGGCGGCGCCTCGCTTCCGCCTCGGAGAACGCCGCGACACCGCGCCGCACTGCCTCCTCCATGAGCACGACGACCTCCCACGGGAGCGTCGACCACGGCGGCGCGATGGATGCCTCCTCCCCTGGCTCGGCGGATCGGAGGTCGGGGTTGAGCGCGCGCGGGGATAGGTCCGCCCGGGAGCGCTGCCAGGGGTCACCCAGGCGATGATTGAGGTAGACGTCGACCACGGGCACCTGGTAGCTGAACTTGAGGTCGGCGCCGTAATTCCTCGCTTGCTCCTCGACCCGGACCACCTTGAATCCCGCCAGCCATTGCCTCACAAGCGCCGTCGAGCGCGCAACCGACGGGTCGTGGGCAGCGCTCCCCGTCGGGTCCACCGCCCACCGGAACGCGAAGATGTACGGATAGACGATGTCGGCCACGCCGCCGCGAGCGCCGTGATGAAACGAGGAGAGCACCGCGAAATAGCGGATGTGACGCTGCGCGTTCCTGCCCGCGCCGACGGGGCGCAGCTCCCCGCTCGACGGTTGCGGCATGAGGGCATCGGGCGGAATCGCCACCGCTCCCGCGGACGGCGACCGGCCCACGCTCACCCGATTGGCGATGTCGCGTCCGCCATGCGGCGCGGGCAGCAGCGCGGGATCGCCCACGGCGTGCCACAGCATGCGGCCGAAGCCGTCGTTCATTCCGCCAAGCGGATTCCACGCCGCGGCCGGTCTCGCGGCGATGCCGAGGCGCAGCCAGCCGTTCCAGATGAAATCCTTCAGCTTGACTGTGCGCGCGAAGACTGCCGAATCGAAGCCCGATTGGGAATCAAATGCGACGTTCTCGGCGCCGATCGAGTACTCCGAGTTGTAGCGCTCGCCCCTGAGACGGTAGCCGACCACCATCCGCTCGCAGCCCGCGCGGAGCGTCGAGACGAGCGAGCGCTCGAGGTTGATGCGTTGCGTTGGCCCGCCGTAGTCGCCGCTCAGCAGGCGACGGCTGGCGGTCTCCCCGGCCGCGCGCCGGGCGCCATCCGGCAGATGTCCCGCAAGGAGCCGGTGCGCCTGGTACCAGCCCTGGCGGGCCCACGGCGCGGTGGACCAGCCTCCGGCCGCTGCCCGCTCTGCCCCCACGAGACGATCGAGCTCGATCTCCTCGAGCGTCGCGTCCCACGCGCTCGCCGGCGCCTTCCAGCGCGCCGGGATCAACGATTGCGCGAACTCCCCCCTGCTGCGGATCCGGAGAGCGGCGCCGGCGCCGTCCGCTGCGCCGCCCCCAACCCGTGCCCGCGCCTGCTGCGCGAGGTCGAAATGCTGGAGGTAGTCGGAGTGATAGGGCGTGACCGGATACGGATGGACAACGAAGTCGCCCGTGTCCCGCGCGAGGGCGCCGATGACACGGCCCGCGTTCGCGCACCAGTCCGTTCCTCCACCATCGGCGGAGCGCGGCTGCGACGACGCGCCGTCGAAGGTCAGCACCACGAACGAGTGAAGGTGCTGCACCGAAGCGGCTTCGGCGGGCGGCGTCACGCCGGAGAACGGGTCGGCGCCCAGGTACGCATGCACCCGCGCCTTGCCCCATCCCGCCCGGGCCGCTGCGGGATCGAGCGTCTCGATCCGGATCTCCTGGGGATAGAAGGACGGATAGAACGGCGACTCGTGGCCGGCCCGCGCCGTCGCGGCGGCAACGCCAAGCACGCCGCCGACAAGGGCCGCTGCCCATGCACGCGCTGGCGTGCGAACACCCAGGTTCATGCGGAAGAAAACGGGCGGGTGCCGCGGGGCACCCGCCCGATCTGGCTTGCTGCGTCAACCGCCCCGGCTCAGGCCTTGGCGACGGGCCAGGTCTTGTCGATCCAGGTGTAGGTCGAGGTCGGCTCGCCCTTCGGCCATCCGGGAGGCGCCGTGATATTCCGGATCGGGATCGTGATGACGCGCTCGGGATCGAGAATCGGGAACGGATACTCCTTCACATTCTTGGTGAACCCGGTGATCGCATCCTTGTAGCCCTGGTGATTGTCGGGACGGATGTAGGTGTAGCCGGCAGGGCCCGCGTACATCATGCCCTCGAGCTGGCTGATGATAGCCTCGTCGGACGGCCAGCCGCCGGTAAGCTTGTTGGCCTTCTCGATCGCGGTCTTCAGCATGTAGGTGGCCGTGTAGCCGCCCTCGCCCTGGAAGTTGGGGTACTCCTTCCAGCGCGCGTGGTACTTCTCGATGAAGGTCTTGTTGAGCGGCCAGCGATCCTTCGGCGGATACGTGAAGTGGTAGTTGGCGTGCACGCCGCCGATCACGCCTTCCGGATGGTCTTTTCCCAGCGCGTGCGGTGCAACGGCAAGGGCCAGGGTCGTCGCCACCTTCATCTTGTCGAACAACCCGTGCTGCAGCGCCTGCTTGTACAGGGCCAGGTAGTCCCCGCCCCAGACCGACGTCACCAGCAGGTCCGGCTTGGCGCCGATGGCCTTCGTGATGTGCGAGGTGAAATCCGTCGTCCCGAGCTTCGGCCAGCCCTCGGAAACGACCTGCGTCTTGGGCAGCAGCTTCTTGAACACGATGCCGACATGATCGAAGACGTTGCGGCCATACGAGTAGTCGGGATGAATGTGCGCGACTCGTCTCACGGTCGGCCATGCCTGAGCGACTGCGAGCGCGCACGCCGCGCCGTCAGCGGACTGGATGTTGGTGATGCGGAAGACGTACTTCGGGTTGGGCACCGCCTTGTCGAACAGGAAATCGGTGCAGCCGTCCACGAAGATCGTGAGGACCTTCAGCTCTTCCGCGACCGGGCCGAGGGCCGGGGTGTTGCCGCTCGAGGTGATGCCGCAGAAGAAGTCGACCTTTTCCTGCAGCTTCATCCGCCGCAGCTCCTTCACGTTGGCGTCGGTGCCGGCAGCCTCGTCCGCCTTGATGACCTCGATCTTGCGCTTGCCCAGGAACCCGCCGGCGGCATTGATCTCCTCGACTGCCAGGACCTGGCCCTTGTACATGCCTTCGCCGAGGACCGCCGCCGGACCGGTGAAAAAGGTCATGTGACCGATCTTGTACGGCGTGGACGGAATGCTTCCCTTCGGCTTGCCCTGGGCCTGCGCCGTGCCGATGATCGGGAACGAGCTCGCGCCCGCACCAACGGCCGCCCCGAATCCGACACCGAGGCTGCGCAGGAAATCTCTACGATCGACTTTGTCAGTCATGAGGACATCCTCCTGATGTACCGAGACGCGATGTGTGGCGCCGACCCTGCGAACCGGCAGGCGCTACCCTCCAGCAGGGTAATATTACGTCCAACGAGCGCTGTGTAGTAGGGGCGCGCGCAAAAAGGGCGACGCACACCTTTTTTCCGCAGCGGCAGGAGCCGGCAAGTCACAAGAAGCTGGAAAAAAGGTGTGCGTCCCGATTCTTGCACATGCTGGAACAGACTGATTATCAAGGTGTAGCGGCGTCCGCCGGGCGGCGGCCGGCGCGGCGCGCGGGCAGGACCTGGCAGGGAGCCGTACGTGCCTGGCGGGGAATAGCGGCCGGCTTGCGCGCCCGCCGGGGCATCTTCCTCGCCGTGGCGGGAAGCCTCCTTACGCTTCAGATCCTGCTGCCGCCCGCGGTGCTGTCCGCGGCGCGCCGGCCGGTCGACTACTTCACCTTCAATCCATGGCTGCCCCAGCTCCCGCGCTACCTGGCCGCGGACGACATCGCCTGGCAGCGCAAGCTCGATTTTCTGCCAGGACTCGCGCTCTTCTGGTTTAGTGCCGACAGCCCATTCGGCGGCACGGACTGGGGGTTCACGGTGACCCTGAGCGACCTCGCGCGCTTCCTGCTGATGGCGCTGCTCTTCGGGGCGTATTTCGCGCTGCTCCTGCATTGCCGCGATACCGGGGCGGCCGGCAGCCGGGAACGGGGGCTCGCCAGCAACGGCGGCACGGTCGGAGCATTTGCCGGCGCGCTCGGCTTCTCGAGCGGCGGCTGCACGGTGGTCGGATGTGGCGCGCCAGTGATTCCGGTCGTCGCTCTCGCGTTCGTCGGCCTTTCCAGCGGGACGCTCACGCTGCTGGCAGGGCTCTCGCGCGTTGCGACCGTCTTCGTGCTCGTTGCCGTGGCGCTCGGCGTCGCCGGTCTGGGCTGGCTCGCCGGGAAGAGTGCCGGCGGCGGGCGCTGAAGCGCCGGGAGTCGACGAGGCATGGCGAATCACGCCCCAGCCGAGATCTTCAAGGCCTACGACATCCGCGGCATCGTCGGCAAGACGCTCACGGTCCCGGTCGTCGAACGGATCGGCCAGGCGATCGGCTCGGAAGCGCTTGCCCGCGGGCGAAAGGCGGTCGCCATCGGGCGCGACGGGCGCCACTCCGGGCCCGAGCTTGCAGGCGCGCTCGCACGCGGCCTGCAGGCAAGCGGCGCGGACGTGATCGATGTCGGCCAGGTGACCACTCCGATGCTGTATTTCGCCGCCCATCATCTCGGCACGCTCTCCGGCGTGGCGGTGACGGGCTCCCATAACCCGCCCGATTACAACGGCCTGAAGATCATGGTGGACGGCGAAACGTATGCCGGCGCGGCCATCCAGCGATTGAGAACGCGCATCGAGAAAAATGAGCTCGCGCGCGGCGCGGGCTCGCTCCGCGCGCAAGACGTCCGCGAGGACTATCTCCGGCGCATTGCTTCCGACGTCAAGCTCGCGCGGCCGCTGAGGCTGGTAGTCGATTGCGGCAACGGGGTTGCGGGCGCCACTGCGCCGGAGCTCTACCGCCGCCTCGGCTGCGAGGTCGCGGAGCTTTTCTGCGAGGTGGACGGGAGCTTCCCCAACCACCATCCCGACCCGTCGGTGTTGAATAACCTCGCCGACACCCAGAAGGCGCTCGCCGCGGGCCAGGGCGAGCTCGGCTTCGCCTTCGACGGCGACGGCGACCGGCTGGGAGTGGTTACGAAAAGCGGCCGCATCATCTATCCGGACCGCCAGCTGATGCTCTTTGCCGCCGACGTGCTCAAGCGCATTCCCGGCGCCGAGGTCATCTTCGACGTCAAGTCCACGCGCAATCTCTTTCAATGGATCCGGAGCCACGGCGGCCGGCCGGTGATGTGGAAGACCGGGCATTCATTCATCAAGCAGAAGCTGAAGGAATCCGGGGCGCCCCTCGCCGGCGAGATGAGCGGCCACGTCTTCTTCAAGGAACGGTGGTACGGTTTCGACGACGCGCTCTACGCGGGCGCGCGGTTGCTCGAGATCCTCTCACGCGAGCGCGACCCGAGTGCGACGCTCGAGGCGCTCCCGGACGCGGTGAGCACGCCCGAGCTGCATCTCAAGCTCGCCGAGGGCGAGAATTACGCGCTGATGGACAAGCTGAAGGCGAGCGCGCGCTTCGACGGCGCGCGCGAGGTGATCACGATCGACGGGCTGCGCGTCGAATACGCCGACGGTTTCGGGCTCGCGCGGCCCTCCAACACCACACCCGTCGTCGTGCTGCGCTTCGAGGCGGACGACGAAGCAGCCCTGAAGCGTATCCAGGACGAATTCCGCCGCGCGATTCTCGCGGTCAAGTCGGACGCACAGCTGCCCTTTTGACACACAGCGCCCGCAACTGGATTTCCGCGGCCATGTCCGCCCCCGAGCCCCCAGGGCCCGACGTTCGGCGCGGCTTCACGCTCGTCGAGCTGCTCCTGGTGATCGTGATCATCGCGATCCTCTCCATCACCGCGCTGCCACGGTTCGTGGGCCTCGGAGACGAGGCGCACCGCAGCTCCGTCGCCGCGACCGCATCGAGCTTTCAGAGCGCCGTGGCCCTCGCCAATTCCGCCTGTGTTTCCCGCAATTTCGCCGGGCTCGACAACCTGCCGAACTTCGGTGCCGGCACCGTGGATTTCAACGCGAACTGCTTTCCTTCGTCCACGAACGGCAACAACAACCTGAACGTCAACGCGAACCGCTGCCTGCAGGTATGGAACGGTATCTTGTCGCCGGCGCCATCTATCAGCACGCCGGCAGTCGACACCACCGATTACCGGGCGCAGGGCGGCGGCACGATTTGCACCTACACCTACCGCAAGGATGCCGTCACGGTGCGCCGCTTCCGGTACGACGCGGCGACCGGCACGATCAGCGTGACCAACCCCTAGAGACGCTGCTCGACCCAGCCGCGCACGGAATCGAGCGCACCCGGCAATTTCGCGGGCTCGGTGCCGCCTGCCTGCGCCATGTCCGGCCTGCCGCCGCCTTTGCCGCCCACCTGCTGCGCGACGAAATTGACGAGCTCGCCGGCCTTGACCTTCGAAGTGAGGTCGGCGGTCACCCCGGCAATCAACGCGACCCTGCCGTCCTCGACGGCGGCGAGCACCACCACCGCGGACTTGAGGCGGTCCTTGAGCTTGTCCATCGTCGCCCGCAGCGCCCTGGCATCGGCGCTGTCGATCGCCGCCGCGAGCACTTTCGCGCCCTTCACGTCGACTGCCCGGTCGGCGAGCTCCTCGCCCTGCGAGGACGCGAGACGGGACTTCAGGCGCGCCACCTCCTTCTCGAGCGACCTCACGTTCTCCATCATCTGGGAGATCTTCTGCGCCACTTCCTGGGGCGGGGCCTTCAGGGCCGCGGCGGCCTCGTTCAGCCGCGCTTCCTGCCCCTGGACCCAGGCGAGCGCGCCCTCCCCGGTTGTCGCCTCGATGCGGCGAACGCCGGCGGCGATGCCGCCCTCCGAGAGCACCTTGAAGAATCCGATGTCGCCGGTGCGCGCGACATGCGTGCCCCCGCACAATTCCCGCGAGGTGCCGATATCGAGCACGCGCACTTCGTCCCCATACTTGTCCCCGAAGAACGCCAGCGCCCCGGCCTTGATCGCCGCGTCGTGCTTCATGATGCGGGCGCTGCTCGCAGCGTTGGCGAGGATCTCGGCGTTGACGATCGCCTCCACGCGGCGGATCTGCTCTTCGGTCATCGGCTCGTTGTGCGAGAAGTCGAAGCGCGTGCGCTCGGCGTCCACCAGCGAGCCCTTCTGCTGCACATGGGGTCCGAGCACCTCGCGCAGCGCCTTGTGCATGAGGTGGGTGGCGGAGTGATTGCGCATCGTGCGCGCGCGCCGCAGCGCGTCCACGCCCGCCATCACCTTATCGCCCGCCCGCAGCCGGCCGGTCGTCACGACACCCTTGTGCCCGAAAACGGCGGGTTGGATCTTCTGCGTGTCCTCGACCGCGAAGGTGCCGGAAACCCCGGCGAGCTCGCCGCAGTCGCCGACCTGGCCGCCCGATTCCGCATAGAACGGCGTGCGATCAAGGACCGTAGTCCCCGCATCGCCGCCGGAGAGCTCCTGCACCTGCACGCCTTCGCGGTTGTAGAGCGCGACGACTCTTGCCTCCAGCGCGAGCGTGTCGTAGCCGTGGAACTCGGTGGCCGCGCCGCTATATTCGACGCCGGCCGCCGCCGTAAATTTCGACGCGGCGCGCGCCCGCTCGCGCTGGTGCTCCATCGCCGCCTCGAACCCCGCGTAGTCCACGCGGACGCCGCGCTCGCGCGCGATGTCGGCCGTGAGGTCCACCGGAAAGCCGAACGTGTCGTAGAGCTGGAACACCGTTTCCCCGTCGAGCATGCGGTCCTCGCGCGTGAGCGCCCCCTCCAGCACCCGCATCCCGTTCTCGAGCGTTTCGGCGAAGCGCTCTTCCTCCTGCTTCAGCACCTGGGAAACGCGCGTTTTCGCAGACTTCAATTCCGGATAGCCGCCTCCCATCGTGCGCGCGAGATCATCCACCACCCGGTGGAAGAAGGGCTGGGTCTGCCCGAGCCGGTAGCCGTGGCGGATGGCGCGCCGGATGATGCGGCGGAGCACGTAGCCGCGGCCCTCGTTCGACGGGATCACGCCGTCCACGACGAGGAAGGCGGTCGCGCGGATGTGATCCGCGATCACCCTGAGCGAGTTGCTCGCGAGGTCCTTCGCCCCGGTTTCGCGCGCCGCCGCTTTGATGAGGTCCTGGAAGAGATCGATCTGGTAGTTGTCGTGCACGCCCTGCAGCACCGCGGCGATCCGCTCGAGCCCCAGGCCGGTGTCGACGCAGGGCTTGGGTAACGGCGTCATCGCCCCCTTCTCGTCCCGGTTGTACTGCATGAAGACGAGGTTCCAGATTTCCACGTAGCGGTCGGCATCGGCATCCTTCGATCCCGGGGGGCCGCCCGGTATGCCCGGGCCGTGGTCCCAGAAGATCTCCGTGCACGGGCCGCAGGGGCCGGTGTCGGCCATCTGCCAGAAGTTGTCGCTTTGATACTTCGGCGCGCCCGGCTTGTCTCCGATGCGGACGCAGCGGTCCTTCGCGACGCCGATGTCCTTCGTCCACAGCTCGAAAGCCTCGTCGTCCTCGTGGTAGACCGTGGTCCACATCCGGTCCGCAGGCAGCTTGTAGACCTTCGTCAGCAGCTCCCACGCGAAGCGGATCGCGTCGCGCTTGAAGTAGTCGCCGAAGCTGAAATTGCCGAGCATCTCGAAGAAGGTGTGATGGCGCGCGGTGTAGCCCACGTTCTCGAGGTCGTTGTGCTTGCCGCCCGCGCGCACGCAGCGCTGCGCGGTGGCCGCGCGCGTGTACGGGCGCCGGTCCTGACCGAGGAACACGTCCTTGAACTGCACCATCCCCGAATTGGTGAAGAGCAGCGTCGGGTCGTTAGCCGGCACGAGCGGGCTCGAGGCGACGACCGTATGGCCCTCGCCCGCGAAGTACTCCAGGAACTTGCTGCGGATCTCGTTGCTCTTCATGCCGCAAACCTTACCGCAAGCGCTCCGTTTCTTCCACACGCAGCTCGAGCGACCACCCGGGTCCGCGGGAAACCACTCCACGCACTACGCCTCGCAGCGCCACTTCGGATTCCGGCGCGGGGAGCTGATGTCTCGTCACCACTGCGATCTCGCCGGTCCCGTCCCGCAACCAGTACGCGTTCGCGGGGCCCGGTGGATCGGCTTGACGCGCGGCGCCCTGGAGCCGGACTTCCTTGCCCATGTAGTCGTCCGGCCTGGCCTTGATCTCCCGCACGCTCGTGTAGCCCAGAGCGCAGCCCGCGATCGCGGCGGCGCTCGCCCATGCGAGCACCGCCGCAAGAAACCGTGCCCGTCCCCCTTCGACAGGCTCAGGGCGAACGGGCGTTTCGACGCTGCTCGGGAAAGGCCGTTCGTGGTGAGCCTGTCGAACCATGAACGGCAAACTAACGCTCTTCATTCTGTTACGTGCCCTTAGTCTTCCGCGCCGCCTTTGATCACCTTGAGGATCGTCTCGAGCGCGAATCCGCGGCCCTGCATGAAGCGCACCTGGCGCGCGCGGTCTGCGGGGCGGCGCGGCTGCTTCCCGCCGAACTTCCTGCGCCACACCGAACGCGCGGCGTCAAGCTCGCCATGCTTCAGTCCGGCGAGCGCCGCCGAGACCGCTTCCTCCGAAATGCCTTTCTGACGCAGATCGCGCTCGATGCGCCGCGCCCCGAAACGGGGACGCCGCGCGTGCACGAGCTGCTCGACGACGCGGCGCTCGGAGAGCCAGCCGCGCTGCTCGCACTCATCGAGCACGCGCTCGACCTCGTCCGGATCGGCGGCGTGAGCGGCGAGCTTGCGCCCGAGCTCGGCTCGCGAATGCTCCCGCCGCGC
>DATBKZ010000085.1:0-1811 GCA_036555615.1 Burkholderiales bacterium
ACCAGGGAATCATCGCGCCGGCGAGCGGGTAGAAGGTCTGCGGGGAAGCGTACTTGAACCAGTTGATGCTGCCGATGACCAGAGTCGGCTGGCTCACAGCTGCTGCTCCGAATGTATCCGTATCGTCAAATTCGAATGATCCCTTACGTCGGCCGGCCCGGCAAGCCTCGGGCTTTCACTCCACCGAAATGCGCAGCGACGCCGCGGTCGCCCACGGCGTGAATGCTGCCGCGAGCACCAGCAGCGCCAGGAGCAGCAACAGGTGGGGCAATGCGCTCAACCCCGCGGCGGCCGCGTCGAGCGCGAGCGTGCCGATGATCAATACCGGCACGTAGAGCGGCAGCACGAGCAGCGCGACGAGCACGCCGCCGCCGCGCAGGCCCAGCGTCAGCCCCGCTCCGATCGCCCCGACCAGGCTCAGCACCGGTGTCCCAATGAGCAACGATAGTGCGAGCACGCCCAGGGCCGATTGATTCATATCAAACTGCAGCGCGAGCACCGGGCCGATCAGAACGAGCGGCAAGCCGGAGACGAGCCAGTGCGCCACCGCTTTGCCCGCGACGATGACGCCGAGAGGCGTGGGCGCCACGAGCATCTGCTCCAGCGTGCCGTCGGCGAAATCGGCTGCGAATAGCCGCGCGAGCGCCAGCATGCTGGAAAGGAGCGCCGCCACCCAGATGACCCCCGGCGCGATGGCGCGCAGGAGATTCGGCTCCGGCCCGACGCCGAGCGGGAACAGGCTCACGACGATGACGAAGAAGAGCAGCACCGTGGCGACGTCGGAGCGCCGGCGCAGCGCGAGCAGCAGGTCGCGGTGAATCACGGCGCGCAGCGCGGCGAGCATCGGTCAGCGGTCGAGGTTGATGTCGGTGACGGAAGGCGCCTCGATGCGCGCTTCCTGATGGGTGGTGAGCACCGCCAAGCCGCCGCGCGCGAGGTGCTCGCCCACGAGCGACTGCACGAGCCCCACCCCCGCGGCGTCGAGCGCCGCAAACGGCTCATCGAGTATCCACAACGGCAATGCCTTCCCCACGGCGAGGCGCGCGAGCGCCGCCCGCCGCCGCTGGCCTTGCGAAAGCGCCCGCACCGGCAGACGCTCGAATCCGGCGAGCCCGAAGCGCGCGAGCGCGGCGCGCGCCTCGCTGCCCGGCACGGCGAGCCCCCCGATGCCGCAGGCAAACGCGAGGTTCTCCTCCGGCGTGAGGTCGTCCTTGAGGGCATTGGAGTGGCCGAGGTAGAGAAGCTGCGACCAGTATTCCTCGCGCAGGGCGCGAATGTTCTCTCCCTTCCAGCGCACTTCCCCGGCAGTCGGCAGGAACAGGCCGCAGAGCGTCCGGAGCAATGTGGTTTTGCCGCGGCCGTTGGCGCCGGTCACGCGCAGCAGCACACCCGGCGCGAGCGAAAAGCCGACGCCGCCGAAGAGCGTGCGGCCGCCGCGTGCGCACTCCAGATTGGCTGCTTCGAGCATGATTCTCCGTGCCTGGGATCACCGCGTGCTGGGCGCACGGCGGTTTCGGGGCCGCTATTGTGACAGTACCGCACGTGGCGCGCTCTCCGACCAGCCGTCTGGCCCCCGCCATCTTGATTTGGATCAACGACCTCCGGAAGTTGCGCTGCTAATGTGCTACGAACCGCATGCAGCAGCGGGCGGTAATATATATTGGCAGGCACCGGATTCCCGGCCGCACATCGGACATTCAAGGAAAAATCATGAAGGCCCTCATCCTGACACCCGTGGCGATGGCGATTTCCGCAGCGCTCTTGCATCCCGCCTTCGCCGCCGATCCCGCAAAGATCAACTGGAAGAGCGT
>DATBKZ010000086.1:0-79357 GCA_036555615.1 Burkholderiales bacterium
CAGCATCATGCGCGGCGCGAACTCCTTTCCGTTCCACACCGGGCGCGTGACCGTTTTTCCGACGCCGAGTATCGCCACCTCCGGCGCATTGATGATGGGCGTGAAGTGCGAGCCGCCCAGTCCGCCGAGGCTCGAGATCGAAAAACAGCCGCCCTGCAGGTCGGCCGGTGAAATCTTGCCCGCGCGCATGCGTGCGCTCACCTCGCCGAGCTCCCTCGCGAGCTCCATGAGCCCCTTCTTGTCCACGTCCCGAATCACGGGCACAACCAATCCGTTGGGCGTGTCCACCGCAACCCCGATGTGGAAGTACTGCTTGAGCACGAGGCTCTCGCCGTCGGCCGAGAGCGAAGCGTTGAACTCGGGGTGCTGCTTGAGCGCGACCACCACAGCCTTCAGCAGGAAGCACAGGATGGTGAAGCGGATGCCCTGCTTCTTCGCCTCCTCGACCTGGATCTTGCGGAATTCCTCGAGCTCGGTGATGTCCGCCTCGTCGTGCTGCGTGATGTGAGGGATGGCCACCCAGTTGCGGTGCAGGTTCGCTCCCGAGAGCTTCTTGATGCGGGAAAGCGGCTGGACGGTGATGGCGCCGAATCTGGCGAAATCCACTTGCGGCAGCGGCGGCAAGCCGAGCCCCAATCCGCCTTCGGCCGCGCGCGGACGCGCGAGCTCGCCCTTGACGAAGTTCTGGACATCCTCCCTCAGCACGCGCTCCTTGGGCCCCGTTCCTTTCACGCGGGCGAGATCGACGCCCAACTCGCGCGCGAAACGCCGCACCGAGGGGCTCGCGTGCGCGCGCGCGAATCCGGCTTGATCCACCGCGGCGGGAGCCACCGGCGCGGGACGCGGTGGCGGAGGTGACGAAGGCGGCGCCGCCAGTGCCATGGCGGGCGCCGGCTGCGGCGCGGGCGCGGATTTCTCCACCTCGGCCTTCGCGGCAGGCGGCTGTTGTGGGGCGGGCTTCGCGGCGGCGCTTTCAGCCGATGATTCGAGCGTGAGCACGGGCGAGCCCTCGGAAACCTTGTCCCCCACCTTGACTCGTAGCTCCTTCACCACGCCCGCGGCGGGCGAAGGCACTTCCATGGTCGCCTTGTCCGATTCCAGGGTGACAAGAGGCGATTCCCGCTCAACGCGATCTCCCGGCTTGACCAGCACCTCGATCACGGGGACGTTCTTGAAGTCCCCGATGTCGGGAACCTTGACTTCGACCACGCTCATGCGGGGGGAATGAGTTTCAGACCTTGGCGGGGCTGGGCTTCTCGGGATCCACGCCGTACTTCCGGATCGCCTCGACGACCTTCTTCTGCGGAATCGCTTCCTGGTCGGCGAGCGCCTTCAGCGCTGCGACGGCGACGTAGCGCCGGTCCACTTCGAAGAAGCCGCGCAGCGCGCGGCGCGTGTCGGAGCGGCCGAAGCCGTCGGTGCCGAGGACGCTGTAGCGCGCCGGCTGGGGCAGGAAGGCGCGGATCTGGTCGGCAAACACTTTCATGTAGTCGGTCGCCGCGATCACAGGGCCGGGGTGGTCTCTCAGGCATTGCTCGAGGTAGGCGCGCCGCGGCTCGGCCTCGGGATGAAGCAGGTTCCAGCGGCTCGTTTCGAGGCCGTCGCGCCGCAGCTCGTTGAAGCTGGTGACGCTCCAGACGTCGGCCGCCACGCCGAAATCCTTTTCCAGCAGCTCGCCCGCCGCCAGCACCTCGCGCAGGATGGTGCCGCAGCCCATCAACTGGACTTTCAGCTTGCCTTTGGCCGCCTTGCCCCCCGAGACGAGGTGCATGCCCCGCAATATCCCCTCCTCGGCCCCTTCGCGCATCGCGGGATGCGCGTAGTTCTCGTTCATCACCGTGATGTAGTAGTAGACATCCTCCTGCTCCCTGACCATGCGGCGCAGGCCGTCCTGGATGATGACCGCGAGCTCGTAGGCGTAGGTCGGGTCGTAGGACACGCAGTTCGGGATGGTGGAGGCGATGAGATGGCTGTGGCCGTCCTCGTGCTGCAGCCCTTCGCCGTTCAGCGTCGTCCTGCCGGAAGTGCCTCCCAGCAGGAACCCCCGCGCGCGCATGTCGCCCGCGGCCCATGCCAGGTCGCCCACGCGCTGGAAGCCGAACATCGAGTAGAAGATGTAGAACGGGATCATCGGCCGGTCATGCGTGCTGTAGGAGGTCGCGGCGGCAATCCACGAGCACATCGCCCCGGCCTCGCAGATGCCTTCCTGCAGGATCTGCCCGTTCTTGTCCTCCTTGTAGAACATGAGCTGGTCCGCGTCCTGCGGCGTGTAGAGCTGGCCGACGTGGGAATAGATGCCGAGTTGGCGGAACATCCCCTCCATCCCGAAGGTGCGCGATTCATCCGGCACGATCGGCACCACCAGCTTGCCGATGCTCTTGTCGCGCACCAGGGTGTTGAGAATGCGCACGAACGCCATGGTGGTGGAGATCTCGCGGCCCTCGGTGCCCTTCAGCTGTGCCTCGAACGCCGTGAGCGGCGGCACCTCCAGTGCCGCGCTCTTGCGCCGCCGCGCCGGCACATTGCCGCCCATCGCCGCGATCCGCTCGTGCAGGTATTTCATCTCCGGGCTGTCGTCCGGCGGACGGTAGAACGGCACTTCCTCGACCTTGTCGTCGGGGATCGGCACGTCGAACCGGTCGCGGAACGCGCGGATTGACGCCGTGCCCATCTTCTTCTGCTGGTGCGTGATGTTCTGGCCTTCGCCCGCCTCGCCCATGCCGTAGCCCTTCACGGTCTTGGCGAGGATCACCGTGGGCTGCCCGACGTGCTTCACCGCTGCCGAGTATGCGGCGTAGATCTTGTGTGGATCGTGGCCGCCGCGGTTGAGCCTCCAGATGTCGTCATCGGTCATGTGCGACACCATCTCGAGCAGCTCCGGGTACTTGCCGAAGAAATGCTTGCGCACGAACGCGCCGTCCTGCGACTTGAACGCCTGGTACTCCCCGTCCACGCATTCCTCCATGCGCTTCAACAGGATCCCGGTCTTGTCGCGCATGAACAGGGGATCCCAGTACGAGCCCCAGATCACCTTGATCACGTTCCAGCCGGCGCCGCGGAAGGCGGATTCGAGCTCCTGGATGATCTTGCCGTTGCCGCGCACCGGCCCGTCGAGCCGCTGCAGGTTGCAGTTCACCACGAAGATCAGGTTGTCGAGCCGCTCGCGCCCGGCGAGCGAGATTGCGCCCAGTGATTCGGGCTCGTCCATCTCGCCGTCGCCGCAGAAGCACCAGACCTTGCGCCCCTGGGGCTCGACGATGCCGCGGTCCTTGAGATAGCGCATGAAGCGCGCCTGGTAGATCGCCATGATCGGCCCGAGCCCCATGGACACCGTCGGGAACTGCCAGAACTCCGGCATCAGCCACGGGTGGGGATAGGAGGACAGCCCCTTGCCGCCGACTTCCTGGCGGAAGTTCGTCATCTGCTGCTCGGTGATGCGCCCTTCGAGATAGGCGCGGGCGTAGATGCCGGGCGCCGAATGGCCCTGGAAGTAGACGAGGTCGCCGCCGAAGCTGTCGTTCCAGGCGCGGAAGAAATGATTGAAGCCGACGTCGTAGAGTGTCGCGGCGGAGGCAAAGCTCGCGATGTGGCCCCCGAGCTCGGAGGACTCCTTGTTGGCGCGCAGCACCATCGCCACCGCGTTCCAGCGCACCAGCGAGCGGATCCTGTTCTCCAGCTCCGCATCTCCCGGCGAGCGCTCCTCCTGCGACATCGGGATCGTGTTCATGTACGCCGTGTTGGCGTTGTAGGGGATGTAGGCGCCGTTGCTGCGCGCCTGCTCGACCAGCTTCTCCAGCAGGAAGTTCGCGCGCGCCGGCCCCTCGCGCTCCAGCACCGAGGCCAGCGCCTCGAGCCACTCGCGGGTTTCCTGCGGGTCAGTATCGGGTTGGACGTCTCTCAGATCCATAGCGGCCACAGTATCCCAGGCCAGGCCCATCAGCGGTGCAGCCCTGCGCTCGCGCCACCGCGCGCCGGGCAGAGGATTATAGCACCGGCAAATCGGCAAATTTGCCGGCAATTGAATGAGATAGCCCTGCTGGCGCGCACCTCCCGGACCCGGACATCCGGGTGGGCCGACCGGCGCCGCTCGACCCCTCACCCCTTCCCCCTCTCCCGAGTGGAGAGGGCAAATGGATTGCGGTAAATGGGCCGCGAGCCATTTACCGAATACTCGTTAATGGCCGCTGAACTTGGCGGGACGCTTCTCGAGGAAAGCGCTCATTCCTTCTTTCCGGTCCGGCGAGGCGAAGGCCTGCACGAAAAGATCCGTCTCCAGCGCGCACGCCGCAAAGAGGTCGAGGTTCGCCCCGCGCTGCGCCGCCTGCTTCGCCAGTCGCACCGCAACCGGGCCCTTGGAAGCAATCGCGCGCGCCATCTCGAGCCCCTTCGCCGCGAGCTCGGAGGCGGGATAGACGTGGTTGGCGAGCCCGATGGCAGCAGCTTCCTGCGCCTTCACCTCGCGCGCCGTCGTCAGCAATTCCAGCGCGCGGGCGGGCCCGATCCGGCGCGGCAGCCGCTGGGTTCCCCCGAAACCGGGGGGAATGCCGAGATTCACTTCCGGCTGGCCAAAGACAGCGCGGTCGGCGGCGAGGATCCAGTCGCAGGCAAGCGCCAGCTCGCAACCGCCGCCGAGGGCGTAGCCGTTGACGAGCGCGATCACCGGCACGGGCAGCGCCTCCAGCGCGTGCATGACCCGCATGCCCTTCTCCGAAAAATCGCGCGCTTGCTCGACCGTCGCATCCCGCATCTCGGCGATATCGGCGCCCGCGACGAACGCCTTTTCGCCCGCGCCCGTGAGGAGCAGCACCCGCGCCGATTCATCGGCGCCGACCTTCGAGAGCGCGGCGTCAATTTCATCGAGCGTCGCCGCGTTCAACGCGTTCAGCGCCTTCGGCCGGTTCACCGTGAGCAGGTGTATCCCCGCTTCCGGCTGCTCGAGCAGTATGTTCTTGTAGGCCATGGAGCCCGGATTGAATCTCTCGGCACTGTTGCGTCATTACGGCTAACTGAATGCTAGCAGCTTCCACGCGAGCCCGAGGGCTCCGCAGCCGAGGATCACCGGGATGACATCCACCTTGTAGCGCCAC
Source organism: Burkholderiales bacterium (assembly GCA_036555615.1). Taxonomy (GTDB): domain Bacteria; phylum Pseudomonadota; class Gammaproteobacteria; order Burkholderiales; family SG8-41; genus SG8-41. Next base: position 5,088 of record DATBKZ010000086.1, read on the forward strand.
AGCGCGAGCCAGGCCGCGACGCCGAGCGCCGCGGAGAACCATTCGAAGCGGCCGCCGAATCCCGCTGGCCACAGCACGTGATAGGCGAAGAACACCGCGAGGTTCACGATCACGCCGACGATTGCCGCCGTGATGCCGGTGAGCGGCGCGGTGAAGGAAACGTTGCCGTGGGTCGACTCCACGAATGGCCCGCCCAGCAGGATGAAGACAAAGGACGGCAGGAACGTGAAGAACGTGACCACCGTCGCCGCCGCCGCGCCCGCAACGAACAGCGCGTCCGGACCGAACAGGGCCTTCGTCCAGCCGCCGACGAAGCCGACGAAAGCCACCACCATGATGAGCGGCCCCGGCGTGGTCTCGCCCAGCGCGAGACCGTCGATCATCTGCGCCGCGGTCAGCCACTGGTAGTCCTCCACCGCGCCCTGGTAGACGTAGGGCAGCACCGCGTAGGCGCCGCCGAACGTAAGCAGCGCAGCCTTTGTGAAGAACCATCCCATCTGGGTCAGCGCGGCGTCCCAGCCGTAGCGGCCGAGAAGCAGCGCCATCGCTCCGCCCCAGAGCGCGAGCCCCGCGGCGAGCACCCGCGCAAAGCGCGTCCAGGTGAATCGCGCGTGTGGCGGCACCGGCGTATCGTCGCCGATCAGCGCCGGTCCGTAATTCCGGTCCGCGCTGCCGTGACCGCCGCCGGCGCGGAACCGCTCCGGCGCAAAGCGACCGCCCGCGTAGCCGATCAGACCGGCAGCGAGCACGATCGCCGGGAACGGGACATCGAAGGCGAAGATCGCGACGAATGCAGCCACCGCGATCGAGGCCAGCGCGCGATTGGTGAGCGCGCGCGAGCCGATGCGGTAAGCGGCGAAGAGCACGATCGCCGTCACCGCCGGCTTGATGCCGTAGAGCGCGCCCGCGACCGCCGGCACGTCGCCGTACGCAAGATAGATCCACGACAGCGCGACCAGCACGAAGAGCGAGGGCAGCACGAATAGGCCGCCCGCGACGACCCCGCCCCACGCTCGGTGCATGAGCCATCCGATATAGGTCGCGAGCTGCTGCGCCTCCGGCCCGGGCAGCACCATGCAGTAGTTGAGCGCGTGCAGAAAGCGCCGCTCCGAGATCCAGCGCCGGCGCTCGACCAGCTCCTGGTGCATGATCGCAATCTGGCCCGCCGGCCCGCCGAAGCTCACGAAACCCAGCTTCAGCCAGAACCGGAATGCCTCCGCGAAGGAAACGCGGGCCGCTCCACCGCTCATCGGTACGCTTCCGGATTCCACGTGTGCGCTTCGCTCTTGCCCTCCTTGCACCAGCGATACAGCGCGTCGTACATCACCATGCCGTGCTCGAGCATGACGTGGTCGTCGCTGAAGTTGCGCGACAGTCCGAGCGACATTGCGACGAGACCCGCCGCCTGGGGCGCGAGCTCGAGGCGATTCGTGTCGGCGCCGCGCACGATCAGGGCAAGCTCGTCGAGCGCCGGGTCCCGCAGCCGGTAGGCGGCGAGAAAGGCGTCGAAGCTGCACCGCTCGCCCTCGTGCGAAAACGCGACATCCGGGATGTCATAGGGAACCGCCTCGCGCTCCTGCGCGACGCGGCGCACCTCGGGCGCCGGCACGTAAAGAAACTCCGCATCGGGATCCACAAAGCGCCGGATCAGCCACGGGCAGGCAATGCGGTCGATCTTCGGCCGCTCGCGTGTCACCCAGCGCGTCGCGGCGCCCCTGGGCTTGGCCGCGAGTTCTCCGCCCGATTGGCGCCAGGCCTCCAGGCCGCCCTCGAGGTAGCGGGCGTGCAGCGCCCGGGCCGCCGCCTGGCTGACCTCGTGGCCGTGCACGCAGTAGACGACCACGTTCGCGGCCGCTGGCAGTGTCTTTCGCCACTGGGCAATCCGCTCGGGATCGCGGCGCAGGGCCCCGCGCATCAGGTCGGGTGACTCGCGAAAGCGCTCGTTCTTCCGCACGTCGATGACGAGCGGGGGCTGGTTCGTTGCTAGGGATTGCTGCAGTGCTGCGGCCGATACGGCAGGTGCGTCCATGGCTCTCTCCTCGAGAAGAGTACCGCAAGCTTGGACGCACCCGCGTCTTGTGATGGCGGGGAGCCTGCGATCCCCGCGGGGGACAAGCATGCGCGCATCCGCCGGCAACTGTCAATTCCGGCGGGCGCGGCCCAATCGGCGACGACCCCTTGCAGCCGGCGCGCGGCGCCGGCACCCGCCGCTATCGGGCAGGAAGGCGCGCTGCGCCGTCGAGCCGGATGACTTCGCCGTTCAGCATGGGGTTCACGATGATGTGCTCGACCAGCGCGGCGAACTCGTCTGGCTTGCCCAGGCGCGCGGGGAACGGAATCTGGGCGGCCAGCGCCTGCTGCAGCTCGGGGCTGAACGCCGCCACCATCGGCGTCTCGAAGATGCCGGGCGCGACCGTCATCACCCGGACGCCGATGCGCGCCAGCTCGCGCGCCGCGGGCAGGGTCAGCCCGACCACGCCGGCCTTGGACGCGCTGTAGGCGACCTGCCCGATCTGCCCGTCGAATGCGGCGACCGACGCCGCATTGATGATGATGCCGCGCTCGCCATCGGCTTCGGGCGCGTTGCGCTCCATCGCCTGCGCCGCGAGCCGCAGCACGTTGAAGGTCCCAACAAGATTAATCTCGACAGCGCGGCGAAACGAGTCGAGCCGATGTGGACCGCCCCGGCCCAGCACGCGCTCGCCCGGTGCGATGCCGGCGCAGTTTACCGCGCCGTGCAAGGCGCCGAACTTATCTCTTGTGGAGGCAACCGCATTGGCGACTTGCGCCTCATCGGTGACATCGGTGTCGTGAAAGCTCGCGCGCGATCCCAGCTCCCGGGCAAGCTTTTTTCCCTGCTCGGCGCCGATATCACAGATCACGACGTTGCCGCCCGCCGCTGCGAGCCTGCGCGCCGTCGCCGCGCCGAGCCCGGACGCTCCGCCGGTAACAAGAAAGGTATGGCCTGCTACCTGCACGGCCTGCTCAAGCAAGCGTGGCGCGCGAGCTGGTGGTTCACGGCTCGCGCTTCATTGAATCTTGATACCGGCCTCACGCGCGAGCTTGGCCTTCTTCACGAATTCGGCCCGGATGTATTCCATGAATGCCTCCGGCGACGCGCTGGCGGTCAACTCCACGCCCAGCTCGAGAAAGCGTCCGCGCGGCTGCGGCGCCGCGACCGCCTTCGCAACCGCCGCATTCAGGCGCGCGAGGACATCACTCGGCGTGCCCGCGGGGGCAACGAGGCCGTTGAAGGTGATGTCCTCGAAGCCCCGCACGCCGGATTCGTCGATCGTCGGCAGATCGGGGAACAGCGGCGAGCGCCTGAGGCTGGTCACGGCGAGCGGTTTCAGCTTGCCGGCCCGGATGTGCGGCGCCGAGGTGCTCACCTGGTCGAACATCATCGTGACCTGCCCGCTGATGACATCTACGATTGCCTGGGCGTTGCCCTTGTAGGGCACGTGCAACATCTTCAGGCCGGCATGGCGGTTGAAGAGCTCGGCCGCCATGTGTCCGGTGCCGCCCACCCCGGCGGACGCGTATGACATCTCGCCCGGCCGCGACCGTGCCAGCGCCACGAGCTCCTTCAGCGAGCGCACAGGCAGCGAGCGGTTCACCACCAGCACCTGGGGCACCAGGCAGGTCTGCGACACGCCGGCGAAGTCGCGCACCGGATCGTAGCCGGGGTTCGATATGATCGACGGGACCACCGCAAAGGTGTTCGCCATGGCAAGCAGCGTGTGGCCGTCGGGCGGCGCCTTGGCGACGATGTGGGTGCCGAGGAGCCCGCTCGAGCCGGGGCGGTTGTCCGCGATGACCTGCTGGCCGAGTACTTCCGAGAGCCGCGGTGCAATCCCGCGCACGACGAGATCGACATTTCCTCCTGGCGCGAACGGCACGACGATACGCACCGGCTTGGATGGGAAACCCTGGGCTGGGAGAGCTGCGGAGTAAGCGGTTACTAACGTCGCAACGGCCAGAAAATACACGCGTTTCATTGCCCCTCCCCAAGAGCGCGGCCGGCACCGCAGCTCAATGCTTGTCCACGCGCATTTTAGCGTAGGAGCCCGGCGCGTCCTCGATTGCCTTCAACTTGCCCTTGCCGGGAATCCGGGCGGGCACTCTGTTCCCGCCGTGCTCCGCGATCCAGCCCGCCCAATCGGTCCACCACGAGCCCGGGTGCTGCGAGGCGCCCTTCAGCCACTTCTCGGGGTCCTCCCCAAGCTTGGGATTGGTCCAATAGCAGTACTTGCCGGCCGCAGGCGGATTGACGATCCCGGCGATGTGCCCCGAGCCCCCGAGCACGAAGCGCGCCGGGCCGGGAAAGAGCTTCGCGCCTGCGTACGTCGAGCGCCACGGCGCGATATGGTCCTCCAGCGTGGAGACGAAATAGAGCGGCGTGCGCACCCGCGTGAGATCGATGGCGACACCGCCCAGCTCGATGCCGCCGGGCTGCGCGAGCAGGTTCTTCATGTACAGGTTCCGCAGATAGTAGCTGTGCATCGTCGCCGGCATGCGCGTGGAATCCGAATTCCAGTAGAGAAGATCGAACGGAAAGGGATCGCGGCCGAGGAGATAGTTGTTCACGACAAACGACCAGATGAGGTCGTTCGCGCGCAGCATGTTGAAGGTGGTCGCCATCTCGGAGCCCTCGAGATAGCCCCGTTCCTGCATGCGCTTCTCGAGCGCCGCCACCTGCTTCTCGTCGATGAAGACCTCGAGCTCGCCTGCCTCTTCGAAGTCGATCATCGAGGCAAAGAATGTCGCCGACGCGATCCGCGTGTCCTGCCTTGCCGTAAGGTAACCGAGCGTGCAGGCGAGCAGCGTGCCGCCCAGGCAATAGCCGATCGCGTTAACCTCGTTCTCGCCGGTCGCCTTCTCGATGGCGTCGAGCGCCGCGAGCGTGCCTTCAGCCAGATAGTCCTCGAAGCGCTTGTGCGCAAGCCTCTCGTCCGGATTGACCCAGGAGACCACGAACACCGTGTGGCCCTGCTCGACCGCCCACTTCACGAACGAATTCTTGTCGCGCAGATCGAGGATGTAATACTTGTTGATCCAGGGCGGGATGATCAGCAAGGAGCGCCGGTAGACGCGGTCGCCCGCCGGGTAGTACTGGATCAGCTGCATGAGCTCGTTCTGGAACACCACCTTGCCCGGCGTGGTGGCGATGTTGACGCCGAGCTGGAACGCCTTCTCGTCGGTCATGCGCAGCCGCACCTGGTCGCCGCTGCCGCGCGTCACGTCCTCGAGCAGGTTGTTCAGCCCCCGCACCAGGTTCTGGCCGCCGCTCGCCACCGTTTCGCGCAGGACCTCGGGATTGGTGATCAGGAAATTGCTGGGCGACAACGCGTCGATGTACTGCCGCGTGTAGAAGTCGACTTTCTTCGCGGTCGGCCCGTCGAGCCCCTCGACCCGGCCGAGCGTCTGGTGCAGATGCCGCGCGGCGATGAGATAGGACTGCTTGATGTAGTCGTAGAGAAAATTCTGCTCCCAGTCCTCGTGCTTGAAGCGGCGGTCCGCGTGATGCGGTTCCGCGACTGGCTTGGCGTCGTGGCCCATCAGCTTCAGCAGCGAGCGCTGCCACAGCGCCGCGTAGTCCTGCCACAGCTTGAATTGCGCCTCGGCGAGCTTGAACGGGTCCGCGAGCAGCTTTGCCCAGGCCTCGAAGAATGCCTGCGCGATGCCCAACTCGTCGGCCACGCCCGGCGCGCCGTTGCGGCTGCGCTCCAGAAACTGCGTGATCAGCCGCGCGCTCTTTCCGGCGATATCGGAATAAAGCCTGGCAACCTCGTTGGGGTCGAATGTTTGCTCCGAGCCCTGCGTTTTCCTGTCGGCCATCCGGGAGCCTGGACTCCTAGTTGACGTTTACGTAAACGTCTGTTAGGTTATACTGCGTTGATCTTACATGCTTTTGCTGCAAGGCACAATGGCCACGACCTACTCCATATCCGAGCTCGCCAGGGAATTCGACGTCACCACGCGCACGATCCGTTTCTACGAGGACCAAGGCCTTCTGAGCCCCACACGGGAAGGTACCACCCGCCTGTTCAGCCCGCGAGACCGCGTGCGTCTCAAGCTGGCGCTCCGAGGGAAGCGGCTCGGCTTCTCCCTGGCGGAGATCCGCGAGTTGTTCGAGCTATACGACGTTTCGCGCGACGAGCACAAGCAACTCGAGGAATTTCTCGTCAAGCTGGAGCGGCGACGAGCCGGTCTCGAGCAGCAGCGGGAGGACATCGAGGTGATGCTTAACGAGATTGATTTCTTTGCCAACCAGTGCCGGCGCCTGCTGCGGGGCGAGCGGAAGGCAGCGTCGGTGCGCCCGGCTTCGGGGCCCCTCGACTCGGCCGTAAGCGGGTAATGTTAACGTGAACGTAAGGCGCCCATTGCCTGAGAACGCGTGGACGGTGAAAGTCGGGGCGCATCCTGGCGAGCGCCGGGCGGGCCGCGATTGATTCGATGATTCAGGCACTGAACTTCGAGCTGGGCGAGACGGTGGACATACTCCGCGAGTCCGTCCGCGCCTTCGCTGCGCGGGAAATCGCCCCGCGCGCGGCCGAGATCGACCGCACCAACGAATTTCCGCGCGATCTCTGGCCCAAACTCGGAATGCTCGGGCTCCTCGGCGTCACGGTCGAGGAAGACTTCGGCGGCACCGACATGGGCTATCTCGCCCACATCGTTGCGATGGAGGAAGTGAGCCGCGCTTCGGCATCCGTCGGACTGTCCTACGGCGCCCATTCCAATCTTTGCGTCAACCAGATCCGCCGCAACGGCAGCGACCGCCAGAAGCGGCGGCATCTGCCACGCCTCATATCCGGCGAGCACGTCGGCGCCCTTGCGATGAGCGAGGCGGGCGCCGGCTCCGACGTGCTGGGCATGAGGCTGCGCGCCGAAAAGCGCGGGGACCATTACATTCTCAACGGCACCAAGATGTGGATCACCAACGGACCCGATGCCGACGTGCTCGTCGTCTATGCGAAGACGGATCCCGCTGCCGGCTCGCGCGGCATCACCGCGTTCATCGTCGAGAAAGGCTCGCGGGGCTATGCCACCGCGCAAAAGCTCGACAAGCTCGGCATGCGCGGCTCCAACACCTGCGAGCTCGTGTTCCAGGATTGCGAAGTGCCGGACGAGAACGTGCTGGGCGCCCCTGGCGCGGGTGTCGAGGTGCTGATGAGCGGTCTCGATTTCGAGCGCGCCGTGCTGGCGGGTGGACCGCTCGGCGTCATGCAGGCGTGTCTCGACACCGTGATCCCGTACCTCCATCAACGCAGGCAGTTCGGACAGCCGATCGGCGAGTTTCAACTGATGCAGGGCAAGCTCGCGGACATGTACGTGACCGCAAGCGCATGCCGGGCGTACGCCTACGCGGTCGGGCGCGCGTGCGATACCGGAAACGTCGTGCGCAAGGATGCGGCCGGCGCCATACTCTTCGCCGCGGAGCGCGCGACCTGGATGGCGCTGGAGGCGATCCAGTGCCTGGGCGGCACCGGCTACATGAGCGACTCGCCCGCCAGCCGGCTGCTGCGCGACGCCAAGCTCTACGAGATCGGCGCGGGGACGTCTGAAATACGGCGGTGGTTGATCGGTCGCGAGTTGTTCGATGAAACGCGCTGACGAACGCAAAAAAACCGGGACAGACCCGCCGATTTTCCCTATGAAGTGACCACTAACTAACGCTGAAAACAAAGGAGAAATGGCCAGGCTACACACCCCGCTCTGCGACCGTCTCGGAATCCGCGTTCCGATCGTCCAGGCGCCTATGGCAGGGGGGCCGTCGACCCCCGAACTGGTCGCGGCCGTGAGCCAGTCCGGTGCGCTAGGCTCCTTCGGTTTCGCGTATACCCAGCCCGAGACCATGCAGCGCGAAGTCGAGACAGTGCGTGCGCGCACGCACCTGCCGTTCAACCTCAACCTGTTCGCCTCGCCGCCGCCCGGCGCGATCGATCCCGAGGCGCAGCGCGGCGCCGTTGCCGCAGTGTCCGGCTATTGCACCGAGCTCGGCCTGCCGCACCCGGAGCCGGTGCGCCCTCCGTTCGCCCCTGAGCTCGAAGCGCAGCTCGCGATGGCGGAGGAATTGCGCCCGCCCGTGCTCACCTTCCATCTTGGAACCATGTCCGCGCACCGGGTCCGCCATTTCCAGGCGCTTGGCGTGAGGATTGGCGGCGGCGCGACCTGCGTCGCCGAGGCCGAGCGGCTCGAGGCACTCGGGGTGGATTTCATCGTCGCGCAGGGCGCGGAGGCCGGCGGCCATCGCGGCACCTACCTGCGCGACCCGTACGATTCCATGACCGGCACCCTCGCGCTGGTGCGGCTTATCGTGTGCAGGGTCGCGACGCCGGTCATCGCCGCGGGCGGCATCATGGACGGCGCCGGCATCGCGGCGGTGCTCGCGCTCGGCGCGCAGGCCGCGCAGCTCGGCACGGCGTTCATCGCCTCTCCGGAGAGCGGCGCGCCACGCATCCACAAGGAGCGTGTCCTCGCCGCGCGCGAGGACGAGACCCTCGTCACTGAGAAATTCTCCGGCAAGCCGGCGCGCGGCATTGCCAACCGCTTCATGCGCGAGATGCGCGAGCGCAATGCGCCGCAGCTCCCGTTTCCCGCGCAGAGCGCATTGACCGCACGGCTGCGCACGGCGTCGGCGAAGTCGGACAACCCGGATTTCGTGGCCATGTGGGCGGGCCAGGCCGTTGCGCTGTCGCGCGCGCTGCCTGCCGCGGAGCTGGTGGCGGCGCTCGAAGCCGAAACGCTCGAGGCGCTCGACCGGCTCGCGGCGCTGCGCGGCAGGTGAGATCAGGAGCGCGTCATGACAAACGAATCGATCGTGATTGTTGCCGCCGCCCGCACGCCGATGGGCGGCTTCATGGGAGACCTCAAGTCGCTCGCTGCACACGAGCTCGGGGCGATCGCCATTCGCGCAGCCGTCGCGCGCGCCGGGGTAAAACCGGCGGAGGTGCAGGAAGCCATCATGGGCAACGTGCTCCCCGCCGGGCAGGGACAGGCACCGGCGCGTCAGGCGGCGCTCGGCGCGGGGCTGCCTCCCGCCACGGGCTGCATGACCGTCAACAAGGTGTGCGGCTCGGGCATGAAAGCGGCCATGATCGCCCACGATCAGCTCGCGCTCGGGGTGCATGAGGTGGTGGTCGCCGGCGGCATGGAAAGCATGTCGAACGCCCCCTACCTCCTGCCCAAGGCGCGGGCGGGACTGCGGCTCGGCCATGGCGAGGTGAAGGACCACATGTTCCTCGACGGGCTGGAGGACGCCTACGACCGCGGGCGCCTCATGGGCACGTTTGCCGAGGACTGCGCGGCGAAGTACCAATTCTCGCGCGAGGCCCAGGATCGCTACGCCATTACCTCTCTCACCCGAGCCCAGGAAGCGATCCGGAGCGGCAGCTTCGACCAGGAGGTCGCCCCGGTCACGCTCGCCGGCACAAAGGGCGAGACGGTTGTGAGGACCGACGAGCAGCCGTTCAAAGCCAATCTCGAGAAGATCTCGCAGCTGAAACCCGCGTTCCGGAAGGACGGCACGGTGACGCCGGCCAACTCGAGCTCGATCTCGGACGGCGCGGCAGCGCTGGTCCTCATGAAACGCTCGACGGCGGAGCGCCGGGGAATCGCGCCGCTGGCGCGAGTCGTCGCCTACAGCAGCCACTCGCAGGAGCCGCAGTGGTTCACCACGGCGCCCGTGGGAGCGATCCGGAAGCTCCTCGAGAAGACGGGGTGGGATGCCCGGACGACCGATCTCTTCGAGATCAACGAGGCGTTCGCGGTCGTCGCCATGGCCGCCATGCACGAGCTCGCGCTCCCCCACGACAAGGTCAACGTCCACGGCGGCGCCTGCGCGCTGGGCCATCCCCTCGGGGCGTCCGGCGCGCGCATCATGGTGACGCTGCTCGCGGCGCTGGAGAAGTACCGGTTGAAACGCGGTATCGCCGCGCTCTGCATCGGCGGCGGCGAGGCAACCGCGATCGCGCTCGAGCGCCTCGGCTGAAAGGATTCCGGGGCATGGCCAAACCGATCGACTTCTATTTCGATTTCTCCTCGCCCTACGGCTATCTCGCCAGCACGCAGATCGAGGCGCTCGCGGCAAAGCATGGCCGCAGCGTGACGTGGCGGCCACACCTGCTCGGCGCGGTGTTCAAGATCAACGAGCAGCGGCCGCTCGCGTCGATCCCGCTCAAGAACGACTACACCGCGCGGGACCTCGCGCGCAGCGCCCGGCTCCTCAAGGTGCCGTTCAGGCTGCCGACGAAATTCCCCGTCGGTGCGACGGCCCCGAGCCGCGCCTTCTATTGGGTCAACGACCGGGATCCGGAGCTCGCGAGTCGGCTTGCGCGCGCCCTCTACCACGCCTATTTCGCGGAGGACCGCGATATTTCCAGCTCCGAGGTGACGCTGGAGGTCGCGGCGCAGCTGGGGATCGACCGGGGCGAGCTCGGGCGGGCGCTCAACGACCCCGCGGTCAAGGACCGGCTGCGCGTCGAAGTGGATGCAGCGATCGCGCGCGGCGTGTTCGGATCCCCCTACATCGTGGTCGACGGCGAACCGTTCTGGGGCTCGGACCGGCTCGACCAGGTCGAGAAGTGGCTGGAAACCGGCGGATGGTGACATGATGAGGAGGCTCGAAGCGCGGCAGGCCAATATCGTCACGCTTGCAGTGGACGCGATCGTCAACGCCGCGAACACGACGTTGCTGGGCGGCGGAGGCGTCGACGGCGCGATCCACCGCGCCGCCGGCCCGCAACTGCAGGAAGAGTGCCGCAAGCTTGGGGGCTGCCCCACCGGACAGGCGAAGATCACGCAAGGCTACAAGCTCCCCGCGAAGCACGTCATCCACACGGTGGGGCCGGTGTGGAGCGGGGGCAGCCGCGGCGAGCCGGAACTGCTCGCCTCGTGCTATCGCGAGAGCCTGAAGCTCGCGGCGGCGAACAAGCTGAAACGCATCGCCTTTCCCGCGATCAGTTGCGGCGCCTACGGCTACCCCCTCGAGGAGGCAGTAACGATCGCTGTTCGCGAGTGCAGCGATTTTGCCGCCAGGAACCCGCTGCCGGAAACGATCGTCTTCGCTTGCCTCGACGCGGCGACGCTCGCCGCCTACGAAGCCGAGCTGGCGCGCTGAGATGGCCGTTCTCAAGTCCAAGCTGAAAACCTCGTCCGCGGAATTCAAGGCTGCGGCGGAAGCGATGCGCGGTCACGTCGCGGAGCTGAACGAACGGCTCGCGCGGGTGCGGCGCGGCGGCGGCGACGCCGCGAAGAAGCGGCACCTGGGCCGGGGCAAGCTGCTCCCGCGCGAGCGAGTGGCGGCGCTCCTCGACCCGGGCGCGCCGTTCCTCGAGCTCTCGCCGCTCGCGGCGTGGGAGGTCTACCCCGAGGAGGTGCCCGCCGCCGGCCTCATCACCGGCATCGGGCAGGTGAGCGGGCAGCGCTGCGTGATCGTCGCCAACGACGCCACCGTGAAGGGTGGCACCTACTATCCACTCACGGTGAAGAAGCACCTGCGCGCCCAGGAGATCGCGCTCGAGAACCGGCTGCCATGCATCTATCTCGTCGATTCCGGGGGCGCGCACCTGCCGAGCCAGGACGAGGTGTTTCCCGACCGCGACCACTTCGGGCGCATCTTCTACAACCAGGCGAACCTTTCGGCCGCCGGCATTGCCCAGATCGCGGTCGTCATGGGCTCGTGCACGGCGGGAGGGGCGTACGTCCCGGCGATGTCGGACGAGGCGATCATCGTCAAGGACCAGGGCACGATCTTTCTCGCGGGCCCGCCGCTGGTGAAGGCCGCCACCGCGGAAGTCGTGACGGCGGAAGAGCTGGGCGGGGCCGACGTCCATACGCGCATCTCCGGGGTGGCCGACCACCTCGCCGAGGACGACCGCCACGCGCTCGAGCTTGCGCGCCGCGCCGTGGCCAATCTGAACCGGGCCGCGCCGGCGCCCGCCGCATCCCGGGAGTCAAGGCCGCCACTCTACGACCCGGAGGAGCTCTACGGGGTCGTGCCCTCGAGCCCGCGCGCGCCGTTCGACGCGCGCGAGATCCTCGCGCGCGTGGTCGATGCCGGCGAGCTCGACGAGTTCAAGGCGCGCTACGGCCCGACGCTCGTGACCGGCTTCGCGCACATCGAGGGCCGCCTCGTTGCTATCCTCGCCAACAACGGCATCCTGTTTTCCGAGTCCGCGCTGAAGGGCACGCACTTCATCGAGCTTGCGTGCCAGCGCGGCATTCCGCTGGTGTTCCTGCAGAACATCACCGGCTTCATGGTCGGAAAGAAGGCCGAGCACGGGGGCATCGCGAAGGACGGCGCCAAGCTGGTGACCGCGGTCGCGTGCGCGCGCGTGCCCAAGCTCACGCTCATCGTCGGCGGCAGCTTCGGCGCCGGCAATTACGGCATGTGCGGGCGCGCCTATGCACCGCGCTTCCTGTGGACCTGGCCCAGCGCCCGGATTTCGGTCATGGGCGGCGAGCAAGCGGCCGGCGTGCTGGCGCAGGTGAGGCGCGAGGCGCTGGAGAAAGCGGGCCAGGAATGGAGCAGGAAGGAGGAAGACGCGTTCAAGGCGCCGATCATCGAGCAGTACGCACGCCAGTCGAGCGCTTACTACGCCACCTCCCGGCTGTGGGACGACGGCATCATCGACCCGAAGGAGACGCGCGCGACGCTCGCACTCGGCATTTCCGCCGCCCTGAATGCCCCGATCGAGGAGACGCGTTTCGGCGTCTTCAGAATGTGAGGCGCCGCTATAATGTGCGGCTTGCGAGGGCTGAACGGCGATGAGCGAAAAGATCCTTTCCCAGGTCGACGCCGACGGAACCGCGACGGTGACGCTCAACCGGCCGGAGGTGCACAACGCGTTCGATCCCGCAATGGTCGATGCGCTCAGCGCGACGCTCACCAGGCTCGAATCCACGCCCACGGTGCGCGCGGTCGTCATAACCGGCGCCGGGAGGAACTTCTGCGCCGGCGCGGACATCGAGCACATGAAGCGCAGCGCCCGGTTCTCGCGCGAGCAGAACCTGGAGAATGCGCGCGCGACGGCGATGATGCTGCATGTGCTCCACACGCTGGAGAAGCCGACGATCGCCTGCGTGCGCGGCGCAGCGCGCGGAGGCGGCGTGGGCCTTGTCGCGGCGTGCGACATTGCGATCGCGGAGCGCAGCGCGACGTTCCGCCTGTCGGAAGTGAAGCTCGGCATCGTCCCGGCCATGATCAGCGCGTACGTGATCGCGGCGATGGGGCGGCGCCACGCCCACCGCTATATGCTCACGGGCGAGGAATTCGACTCGGCCGAGGCCCGTCGCATCGGGCTCGTGCACGAGATTTGCGATGAGCCCGAGCTGACGGCCGTCGTCGGGCGCGTGCTGGCGCATCTGCGGTCGAGCGGCCCCCATGCCGTGGTCGCGATCAAGAAGCTGATTCCGGAGGTCGCAGGCCGCCGCATCGACGAGAGCCTGGCCGAGATGACCGCGCAGCGCATCGCGGAAATTCGCACCACGGCGGAGGCCCAGGAAGGCCTCACCGCGTTCCTCGAGAAGCGCAAAGCGTCCTGGGCTGCTCCCGAGCAGGGCGCGAAAGAATCCGGAACATGACCGCCGATCACGGCCGCCTCGCCACGCAGGCATGAATGGCTGAATCGACCATGGGCATTCCCCGAAAGGTGAAGCTGGTCGAGGTCGGGCCGCGCGACGGCCTGCAGAACGAGCCGACCTCGGTCACGACCGCGGTCAAGGTCGAGTTGATCCACCGCCTGCAGGACGCCGGGCTGCCCGTCATCGAGGCAACCGCGTTCGTCTCCCCCAAGTGGGTGCCGCAGATGGCCGACAACGCCCAGGTGATGGCGGCGATCCGCCGCAAGCCGGGCGTCTCCTACCCCGTCCTGGTACCGAACCGCAAGGGACTCGATACCGCGCTCGCCGCCGGCGCGCAGGAAGTGGTCGTGTTCGGCGCCGCGACCGAAACCTTCTCGCGCAAGAACACGAATTGCTCGATCGCGGAAGGTCTCGCGCGTTTCTCCGAGGTGTGCCGCGAAGCGCTGGCGCAGGGGGTGAAGGTGCGCGGGGACATCTCCGTGTGCCTCGGCTGCCCCTACGAGGGAGAAGTCAAGCCGGAAGCCGTGGTGCGCGTCGCCCGCGAACTCGACGCGATGGGCTGCTACGAGATCACGGTCGCCGACACCATCGGCACCGGCACGCCGGGCCGGACCCGCGCCGCGCTGGAAGCGGTGATGAAACACATTCCCGCCAGCCGCATTGCCGGGCATTTCCATGACACCTACGGGCAGGCGGTCGCCAACGTCTATGCCGCGCTCGAGTGCGGGGTGGCCACCTTCGACTCCTCGGTCGCGGGATTGGGCGGCTGCCCGTACGCCAGGGGCGCAACCGGCAACGTCGCCACCGAAGACGTGCTCTATCTGCTGGACGGCCTCGGCATCGAGACCGGCGTGGACATCGGCAAGCTCATCGCGGCCGGCGAATATATCTGCGGCGTGCTCGGCCGGCCGACCCACTCCAAGGCCGCGCGCGCGCTGGCGGCCAAGCGTCAGGCCGCCTGAGGGATGAGGGGTGAGCCGGGGTTTCGAAGAATGTGCCTGCGCACATTCCAGCCGGCGAACGCCCGACGCGATGCAGCGCGGCGGGACGGTAAAGGGATGAGGGATGAAATTAACGGCGTCACTTTCCAACGGCCCATGGGGAATCATCCATGCCACTGAGTAGCCCCGATCCTCGAAAATTGATGCACACCCGCGCCATCGAATGCTGCGGCTACGAGCGTGAAGACGGGATGTGGGACATCGAGGCGCACCTCACCGACACCAAGACGACCCCGCACACGCGCCGCGAGGGGGGCCGCGAGCGCCTTCCGGGCGAGCCGGTGCACGACATGTGGATCCGCGTAACCATCGACCTCGACATGAAGATCCACGAGGTCGAGGCGCAAACCGACGAGGGACCGTACTCGATCTGCGGCAACATCACGCCCAACTTCAGGGCGCTGGCGGGGCTCACCATCGGGCCCGGCTGGCGCAAGAGCATCGCCGAGCGCGTCGGCGGGGTGAAGGGATGCACGCACCTCGTGGAGCTGCTGGGTCCGCTCGGCACCACCGCGTTCCAGGCGACGAACCGGGCGCGCCTGGCGCGGGCTGCGAGCAAGCCGTCCACGCGCAAGCCCTACCAGGTCAACTCCTGCCACGTCTACAAGGACGACTCCCCCGCGGTGCTGGAGCGCTGGCCGCAGTTCTATACCGGCCCGCGCTGAGGGCGGCGCCCGGCTGCGGCAGTGGCGCGCCGGGTCGATTCCGTCACGCCCGCCGGCGCGCCGGGGCGCCCGGATCGGCAATACTACCGTTGAGTCCGGGCAGACACGGTGTCATGATATCCGCCGGTTCCGAGACGAGTTTCAGCCGGAGCCCGATGGATGCCGGTCAACAACAAGGGGGTACTGTCATGAAGGTCGTGATCGCCGTAGTTGCATCGCTGCTGATTGCCGCACCAGCCCTGGCCCAGCGCAAGGATTGCAATGAGCTCAAGGCCGAGATCGACGAAAAGATCAGGAATAATGGCGTGAAGGAGTTCAGCACCACGATCGTTCCCAACGAAGAGGTCAAGGAAGGCATGGGCGCCGTAGTCGGCAGCTGCGACGGCGGCACCAAGAAGATCGTCTACAAGCGCGGCGGCTGAGCCGCGCCACCGGCTCGCGGTTTGACGCCGGCGCGCAAGCGCGCGCCGGCGCGGGGATCCGTCACTCGATCATCCATTCGTGGCCGCACTTGCGGCAGCGCACCGCCAAGGCCGGCGGGCGCAAGCCGGTTCCCTTTCCCTCCCGCTCGCGGGGCGCGAGCAGTCCCGCCGGCTTCGCGTCGAGCAGTCCATACGCCCCGCACTTCACGCAGGTCGAGCGCTCGGCCGCGTGCATCGCAGTCTCGAGCGTAACCCGGTAGCGGGCGAGCGCCCAGATACAGACGGCACCGCCCGCGAACATCGCGGCGAGCCGCAGCACGGGCTCCCAGCCGGGCGCCCGCAAACTGAAGCCCTCCAGGCACGCCAGCACCATCAGCAGGCAGAGGATGCAGCTCACCAGGTAGCAATGGCTCTCGAGGAGCTGCCGCTCGTACCAGCGGCGGAAGCCGATCTTGCGGATGCCCTCGGACAGTTCCATACAGCTGGCGCTCTAGCCCACCACTGCGATCCGGTCGAGTCTGGATTTATACGCGACTTCCCTGTTGCTGGATTGGACCATCGCGTTATTGCGGGGCACCCCCGGTCGATTCAGCCGCGGCGCGCGTAGAGCAGCCGCGCGACCGGCGCGAGCACGCCGAAGATGCCGATGCTCGCAAACGCGAGCCCCCATGCAACGAGGCTGCGGTTGCCGCCCGCAAGATCGAGCACGACGCCGAAAACGAGCGGCGCGAGGCACGCCGAGCTGAATCCGAGGAACGAATAGACCGCCATGGTCGCGCCGCGCTCGTCGGCGGGTGCGGAGGCCACGGCGCCGGAGGTGAGCGCCGCCGAATCGCCCAGCATCAGGCCGTAGTGCAGGCACATGACGAGGAACACGACGAGCCACGGCAGCGCGGCGGTGTAGCCGAGCACGCACGCGACGAGGCCGGAGGCGGTCATGAACGTGAAGATCACGCGCGTGCGGCCGAAGCGGATCGCGAGCTCGTTGCCGGAGATGCTCATGACCGGGCCCAGCATGTTGATCGTCGCGGCGAGCGTCGCCGCGCCGATCAGCATCGGTGCCTCCGCCGGCTGCAGCGACGCGGTGAAGACCAGGAACGCCACCATCCACGTGCGTTGTCCGAAGAGCTCGTAGTTGTGCGCCGCGTAGCCGAGAATGTAGGGCAGCGTCCGGCGGTTCCTCAGCACCGGTCGGAAGTCGAGCAGCGCGGGTGCGGGCAGCCCCGCCGGCCGGGTGCGGCCGCGCGGCATGCCGAGGCTGATCAACAGGGCCGCGCACAACGGGCCCGCCGCGCCCCAGGCGAACGCCCACTGCCAGCCGAATGCGGAGCCGATCAGCCCGCAGATGAAAATGGAGAGGCTCGAGCCGATGCCGAAGCTCGCGGTGTAGAAGCCGACCGAGCGCGCCTGCACCGGTCCTTCGAGCGGGTCCGCGAGCATCTTCAGCCCCGGCATGTAGCTGCCCCCGAGCCCGGCCCCGATCAGGAACTGGAAGAAGAGCGCGCTCCACAGCCCCCCCGCGAGCAGCATGAATGCGACCGAGCCGCCGAGGGCCAGGCAGCAGCCCAGCACGTAGACCCGGCGCGCGTCCATGCGGTCGGTCAGGCTGGTCAACACGGGCGTCGCCGCAACGTAGCCGGCGAAGTAGATGCCGCTGATGAGCCCGGCTTCGGCGTTCGACAGGCTCCATTCGCGCTGCAGGGCTGGCAGCAGCGTGGTGTATGCCGCGAAACCCGTCATGCTCAGGACTTCCGCTGCGCACATCAACAGCGTCAGCCGGACCGGCGCCGGCCGGGATGACATCGCGGGTCCGGTCACGCGTCGCGCTCCCGGCTCAGATCGCGCCCGCCTGCTTCAGCAACTGCGCGATCGCTTCCGCCATGCGGCGGTAGCCCTTGGCATTGGGATGGATGGGATCGGCTTTCAGCTCGAGCTGGTGCATGACGTCGTTCAGGACCTTGCCTTCATAGGGAATCTGGAACTCCTTCGCCAGCTCGCCGTAGAACGCTGCCGCGCTGGTGAGGAGGGCAGGCTTCGGCACGCCCACCAGCACGACCGATATGCCTCGTCCCCTCAGGGTCATGATGATCCGGCGCAGATTGCTCCGGATCTGCGCCTCGTCCAGCCGGCGCAGCATGTCGTTGCCGCCCAGGCACACGATTACGAGAGCCGGCCGGTGCTCATCGATCACCTGCGGCAGGCGCGCAAGCCCTTGAGCGGTGACTTCCCCCGGCACCCCGGACCGCACCACCTTGCGGCCGATCAGCTTCCCCAGCACCATGGGGTAGCTTTCGGATTCGGCCGCGCCTGTGCCGTAGGTCAGGCTGTCGCCAAAAGCGACGATCACCTCGTCCGGCGCGACCGCCGGGACGCGCGGCACCCGTTCCCCGCAGCCCTCCAGCAGGAACACGATCAGCAGCGCCGCGGCAGCCGCGCAAGTCGCGATTCGTGAAGCCGGGCGAGATCGAGCCACGATGCATCCGTCGCGGGCTACGGGGCTGCGCCTGCGCGCCGGATGAAATCCAGAGTTGCGCGGGCGCACGCATCCGCGTCGCTCGCCGCGACGTGATAGGAATTGCCGGGCAGCACGAGCAGCTCCGAGCGCGGGATCATCCGCTGCCACGCCCGCACCTCCTCGACCGACCCCAGTGCGCTGCCTTCGGTCGTGATGACGAGCGTGGGGCACTTGATCCTCGGCAGCGCGTCGGTGATGTCCGAGTCGGCGATCGCGGGAATGAAGCCGACCTGCGTGGAAACCGCCGTGCGCCCCATGAACTGGATCCACCACTCGAGCCCTTCCGCCGGAAAGCGGCTGCCGAGCCGGCCCGTCATGGTCCGGCGCGCCCAGTGCGCGACGCCCTGGGTCTCGAACTCCTCGACGAGCGCGCGGCGCTGCCCCACGGCCCGCCGCGGCACCGGCGTTCCCGCCACCGTCAGGGTCAGGAACCGCTCGGGATTGCGCGCGGCGAAATGGCGGGCAATGGTGCCGCCGATCTTGGCGGCCACCACGTGGCAGCGCGCGATGCCGAGGGCATCCATGACGGCAAGGTAATCGTCGCAGATGCGATCGAGCGTCCAGGGAAAGTCGCGCGGCATCGGGGTGGAGGCGCCGAAGCCGCGCATGTCGGGGCGCACCACACGATAGTGGCGCGCAAGAACCGGCACCCAGCCATACCACGCCGCGCCGCTCTCGGCGTTGCCGTGGAGCATGAGGATCGTCTGCGGCTCGCGCCACGGGTCCGAGTAGTCGTCCACGACATAGTGCAGCGTGCAGTCGGGAGAGGCGCGAAGAGCGGGCATGTCGAGTTCCGGTTGGGTCAGGCGCGGCGCCGGCGCAGGTCGCGCAAGATCGCGCGAGCGGCATTGTACCCGGGGACGCCGCTCACGCCGCCGCCCGGGTGCGTGCCCGCCCCGCACAGGTAGAGGCCCTCGATCGGCGTTCGATAGCGCGCGAGCGCCGGCACCGGTCGCATCCACAGCGCCTGGTCGAGCGCGAGCTCGGCATGATGCTCCTGTCCCTCGGGGTAGCCGTGGCGTTCCTCGAGGTCGCGCGGCGAAAGGACGCGCTCAACCTCCACCGCGCCCAACTCGGGCAGGTGCTGGGCGAGCGTGCCTTGAACGAGATTGCCCAGCGCGCGCCGGCGCTCCTCGCTCCAGCCCCCGTCCGCCAGCGCATACGGCGCGTACTGGACGTGCGCTTCCAGGCGTGGCCTGCCATCCGCGCCCGCACCGGCACTCACCGCCTCCACGTACGGCAGGCGCGAGAGCCGGCCGTACTTCACGTCGTCGTATGCGCGCTCGAGATAGTCGAGCGCGGGGGCGATCACGAGCGTCGGGCAGGCGGGCGGGCGCTCGAGCGCAAGCCCCACGCGCGCGACGACACCGCGGCGCCGGATGCGCCTGAGCGCCCGCGTGACTTCCGGGTCGAGCCAAGCGGGGTCCGCGAGCTCGAGGAGGGTGCGCCGCGGATCGGCGCCGGAGACGACGAGCGATGCCGGGATTTCCTCGCCGCTTGCGAGCACCACGCCGGCGACGCGCCCGTTGCGCACGTCGATCCTCGCGATCTCGGCTCCGCGCCGGATTTCGACGCCCGGCATCCCGGCCAGCACCTGGCGGAGGTTCGAGCGCGGGAGGCGGAAGACGCCTGCTGGGCTTCCGACGTGGTGATGAAGGAAATTGAAAGCCGTGCCGCCCGAGCGCGGCCCCTGATGCAGATGCATGACTCCCGCCGCGCCGAGAACGCCCTTCAGGACATCGTTTTCAAACCACTCGTCGAGCCAGTCCGCGACCGACATCGGGACGAGCCGCAGCAGGTCTTCCATGCCCTGCCGCCCGGTTCGCCGCGCCTGGAATCCAAGCACGGCAAGCTGCGCAAGATCGCCGATGCCGTCGCTCAACGGGTCGGGCGGCGGCTGGAGGTAAAGATGCGCCAGCAGGCGTGCCAGGCGCTGCATCCGCTCGCAGAATTCCGGCCACTTTGCCGCATCGCGCGGGCTCACGCGCCGGATCGCCTCCACCGCGCCCTCCAGGTCGGACCACAGCTCGAGACGCCCGCCGCCAGGCAGCGGCGCAGCGGCCCATGGATCCTGATGTCCCACCGAAATGCCACGCGGCGCGAGCGCGAGCTCGCGAACGAGCCGCGCCGGAACCCATCCCCGATCGGGCGACGGCTCTTGCTGCTCGCCGCAGCCCTCCAGCACCACCACGCGGCGGCCGCTGCGCGCAAGGATGTGCGCGCACGCAAGCTCGCTCGCGCCGGCTCCGATGACGAGCGCGCTCATGCTGACGCTCGCGACGGCAGGGCGTCGCCGATGGCGAGGGCCCCGGTCAGCTCCCGCGCGCCACCGAGGTCAGGCGGTTGCCGATGAGCCCGTGAAAATAATCGGACGGCGCCTGAAATCTCCAGCCGAGATGCTGCTCGCAGCTCGCGCAGAGCACGACCTGCCACGCGTAGCCCGGAAACCAGGTGTGCGCCGTGGTGGCAGCGCCGACCGCGATGCAGCCGCCGGCCGCGCGGAAGCAGAGAATCCTGAAGGTATGTCCGCCGGGGTTGATGCAGGTGTGCTCGTTCGCGCCGTTCACCGGGATGCGCTCGTCCTGGTGCGTGACGGGATGCCGGCAAAGCGCGCAGAACAAACGCTGTTCTTTCTTTGCCTCGCCCTCGACGCGCGTGCCCGCCGGTTTGCCGGCCGCATCTACGTTCCGCGGCTCGAAGAACAGCAGACTGGGACGCGCGAGCTCCATGGGACGCTCCACGCGCAAGCTTAGCTCCGGTTTCGCGGCCTCGCCAGCTCACGTCGCCCTCCTCAGCATCGCGAGCGCCGCATTGCGGCCGGACGCCCCCATGACGCCGCCGCCCGGATGCGTTCCCGCGCCGCACTGGTAGAGGCCGTGAATCGGCGTCGCATAGCTCGCCCAGGCGCGGGCGGGGCGGAGAAAGAACATCTGCTGAAGCGCAAGCTCGCCCTGGAAGATGTTGCCCTCGGTGAGGCCCACGGTGCGCTCGATGTCGGCGGGCGTGATCACCTGGCGGTGGAGGATCGCCGACTTGAGATTCGGAGCGTACTCGGCAAGCGTGTCCACGACGGCGTCGCCGAATGTCTCGCGCCGCGCGTCCGTCCAGCCTCCATTCAGGTGATAGGGCGCGTACTGCACGAAGATCGACATGACGTGTCGTCCCGGCGGCGCCATGGCCGGATCGATCAGGGACGGAATGACGACGTCGAGGTACGGGCGGCGCGAATACTCGCCAAATTTGGCGTCGTCGTAGGCGCGCTCGATGTAATCGACGCTCGGGCTTACCGAGATTGCGCCGCGCAGGTGCGGACCGTTGCCCGGCAGACACGTGAAGCGCGGCAGCTCGGCGAGCGCGAGGTTCACCTTGCCCGATGAGCCGCGAAAGCGATAGCGCCGGATCGCCTCGACGAAGTCGGCGGGCAGGTGCGCGGCGCCCACGAGCTCGAGAAAGGTGCGCCGGGGATCGGCGCCGGAGACGACGAGACCCGCGCGCAGCTCCTCCCCGTTTTCCAGCACGACTCCCGAGGCGCGGCCGTTGGCGACGAGCACGCGCGCAACCGGCGCCCCCGTGCGAATTTCCGCGCCCGCCGCGCGCGCCGCCGCGGCGATGGCTGCGCTCACCGACCCGTTGCCGCCCTTGGCAAAGCCCCAGGCGCGGAATACGCCGTCGATCTCGCCCATGTAGTGATGCAGCAGCACGAACGCGGTTCCGGGCGAGCGCGGCCCGGCTAGCGTGCCGATGATTCCGCTGGCTGACTTCGTGGCCTTCAGCGCCTCGGTTTCGAACCACTCGTCCAGGTAATCCGCCGCGCTCATGGTGAGGAGCTTGCATAGCGCGTGAAATCTCTCGCGCCCGAGGCCGCGCGCGTGCGCGGCGAGGCGGGCGAGCCCGGCAAGATCCCGGGGCGCCCATGACGCAGGGTCGGGAGGAATCATCGCGAGCATCGGCTTCACGGCGCGCGCCATCTCATGCATGAGGCGGCCGAACTCGGCATACGCCTCGGCGTCGCGCAGCGAATGGCGCGCGAGCTCGCGGTGGTTCTGGTCAGGATCGCTCCACTGCGCGAGGTAATCGCCGCTCGGCAGCGGCGTGAACGTGCTCTCGAGCGGCAGGATATGCAGGCCGTGGCGGGGAAGCTCCAGGTCGCGGATGATCTCGGGCCGCAGGAGGCTCACCACGTACGAGAATACGGAGTAGGTGAAGCCGGGGAAGATCTGCTCGCTTACCGCCGCGCCCCCGATCCGCTCGCGCCGCTCGAGCACGAGGACCCGTTTTCCGGCACGAGCAAGATAGGCGGCGCAGGTGAGCCCGTTGTGCCCGCCGCCGATCACGATGACATCGGGCCGCGCGCTCATCAGGGAGCGCTTCCCCATCGGCCAAGCGTGTGAAATTGCTGGGGCTGCAACACCATGGCCCCACGTTGCGCGTGGCCCTCTCCGGGACCCGGAGCGCGCAGGGCCGCAGGCGCGACAGCGGCAAGTCCGGCCCGGGTGTCGCCATCCCGGATCGCGTTCTCCAGTGCTTCAGGGTCGATCCAGGCGAGTCTCCCTGCCTCCAGTCGCGCATAGACGCGGCCACTCGCGTAATGCGCGAAGTTCACCACCGGCAGGCCGCGCGCGCAGCGCATGAGGAATTGCGTGTTGTTCTCCGCTGCCATGGCTTCGCGCCCGGGGTAGACCGATTGCGGCCCGGTGGCGTTGACGTTGATCCTGCGATAGCGGTCGACATCGAGCAGGCACTTGACGTCGAGGATGTTCATCTCGCCGTTCCAGCCGAAAGCAATGGTGCGCGGCAGCTCCCCGAGGGGCACGCCGTTGTCGAGGAACTCGTAGTGCACCCGCTTGCCGGGGCGCAGCGCCCAGGTAAAGAACAGCTCGGGCATGCCGGTGTAGGCCTCGATATTCTGCGCCAGCACGTCGTCAACCGCCTTGTAGCGGCCCACCTCGAGGCCGCGCTTCCAGGCGCGCTCGACGGTCTCGTGCGGCGGCGTGATCATGAAGAACATATAGACGAGGCGCCCGAAACGGGTGAGCAGATTGCTGCCCGCCTCATCCGAGTCCGGCGCGAAGCTGTCGAAGCGGAAGCGGTCGATCAGCAGGTTGGACATCCCGCCGCGCTCGGCCTTGCGCGCCATGTAGCGGTCGAGCTTGTGGTCGATGACCGCGAGCTCGCGCGCGGTCAGCGTGCCCGCATACCGGTAGTGCTCCCCCAGCGTGCCGTAGTCGAGCAGGAACTTGCGCCAGATGTCGGGGCTGATGAGGGCGAATTCGTCCCACGGCACGCCGATCCGGGAGGCTAGGCGTCTTTGCAGCGGGCGCAGCGTGCTCTTGCCCGAGGCGGGCGCCCCTTTGGTGTTCATCACTACCGGAGCGGCCGGCGCCGGCAGCACGCGGTAGCCCTCGCGGACCGCAGCTTCGTGCAGACGCGGCTCGATCAGGCCACCGATCACATCGGCAGCATGCTCGTTGCACGCGAGTCCCGCAGCGATGGGGGCAAGCAGTGCCCGATCGCCCCACATCCGCCCGTGCCGCCCGCGCACTGCCGATGTGACTCGCGCGAGCGCGCGGTAGGCCGCCCTGGCGAGCGGGTCCTCATGCGCACGCGCCTTGGCGGCCCACTCCCGGGACAGACGCTCTTCGCGCTGCCACCGGTCCCCTGCACTGGGAATGTCCTGCGGCCTCCGCCGGCGGCGCATCAAATCGAGGAGGCCCGCCGCACGGGCTTTCTCGACCGGCCCCGCGCCGCCCAGCGCCCGCCCGGAGAGCGCGGCGGCAAGCTCCGCCTCCACCCGCTCCGTGAGCGCGCGCCGGAGCGCGGCATAGGCATCGATGATCGCGGGCATGTGAGGCTCGATGTAGCGGCCGAGTATCACCCGCGTCATATCCCGGAAATTGATGCCGAGATCCTCGACTCGGGGCCCATCGGGCACCGAAAGGTCGGCCGTCACGCGCACCAGCAGCTCGTGCATGGCGAGGCGTTCCGGGCGGAGCACCACGAGCTCGTCGGGCTCGAGCCCCGTGGCGAGGGCAAGCTCGTGGACCTGGCCGGCGGTCGTGTATGCATTCTCCGGGCGGAAGATCGTGGCGAGCGGCAGCAGCTCCCGGGGCAATTCCGACTGTATGCCCGGATTCCACGCCCGGTATGACGCGGGCGCCGCATCACGGACTGCGGACGCCGGAAGAGGCTCGTCCATGGCTGCCCGTGCGCTACGCGCGCTTGCGCGGGGGATCGAAGAACGGCTTCTTCACGACGCGGGCGGCGGCGCGTTTGCGGCGGTGCTCGACGGTCACCTCCATTTCCACGCGCGTCCCGGGCGCGGCCCAGTGCGAACGCAGGTGCGCGAGCGCGCAGTACTGCTTGAGCAGCGGCGACCAGCCGCCGCTCGTCGCGTATCCGACCTGGTCGCCGCCGGCGTATACCGGAACGCTCGCGCGCCAGGCGGTGGCAGGAAGGCGCGGCGCGAGGCCGACCTCGGCATAAAGCCGCTCCAGTGCGTCCCACTCCACCTCGAGCCCGACGAACCGCCAGTCCGGGCCGCGCCGTGCTTCCTTGGCGAGCGCGCGCCTGCCGACGAATTGGTCCTTCTCGAGGCTCACGGTCCAGGCGAGGTCGAGCTCGAACGGCGAGGATGTCTGGCTCGCGACCAGCGCCTTGCGCGCCGGCACGTAGTCCACCTCGGAGAGCATCAGCCCCGCCTCGATCCGCGCCACGTCGAGCGCGAGCATCCCGGCGGGTTGCAGGCCATACGCCGCGCCGGCTTCGACCAGCGCGTCCCAAACCGGAAGCGCATCGCCTGCATCCATCCAGATCTCGAAGCCGAGGTCGCCGGTGTAGCCGGTGCGGGAAATGGTGACCCGCACCTCCCGAAGCCGAGCCGCGGTGATTCGAAAGTACTTCAGGACCGTCAGGTCGGAATCGGTCAGCAACTGGAGGATCGCGCGCGAGGCCGGGCCCTGCAATGCGAGCGCCGCGGTGGATTCCGAGACGTCCTCGATCGCGACCTCGAGGCCGGTGGCGTTTTCCTGCAGCCAGCGCAGGTTGGGATCGGCTGCCGTCACGCGGAACGTCCCCTCCTCCAGGCGCGCCACCGTGCCGTCGTCGAGCACCTTGCCCGCGCCGTCACACCAGGTCGTGTAGAGCACCTGGCCCACCCTGGACCCGGCAACGTTGCGCGGCAGCACGCGGTCGAGGAGGCGCGCGGCGTCCTGCCCGCGCACCACGTACTTGTAGAGCGGCGAGACGTCGAACAGGGCGGCCGCGCTCCGGATCGCGTGATACTCCCGCTCGTGCGTGAGCTCGTAGGAGCTCGCGACCACGTACCCGGCCCACCGCCGCCAGGCATGGCTCGCGCAGAGCGCGGCGGTGCGCGCGTGGAACGGCGTCGTCTTCAGCATCAACCGGTCCTGCGCCGCAGCCGGCCGAGGCGGAAATCGCGCACGATCTCGCGCGCCGCATTGTGCCCCGGCAGCCCCGACACGCCGCCGCCCGGGTGCGCGCCGGCCCCGCACAGGTAGAGCCGCGGGACCGGTGTCCGGTAATGGGCGTGTCCCAGCACCGGGCGCGCGGCCCAGATCTGGTCGGGAGTCAGCGCGCCGTGGAAGATGTCCCCGCCGGTCAGCCCGAAATCGCGCTCGAGATCGAGCGGCGAGAGCACCTTGCGCCCGATGACCGACGCCTTGAAGTTGGACGCGAAGCGCGTCACGGTGTCAATTACATGGTCAGCCGCCGCTTCCTTGATCTCGTCCCAGTAGAGCCCCTTGGGAAGGTCGTACGCAAAGTGCTGGCACATGAGGCTCGCCACGTGCTGGCCGGGCGGCGCGAGCGTGGGATCCACGGTGGACGGGATCACCATTTCAATGATCGGCGAGCGCGAGCAGCCGTAGGTGCGGGCGTCGAAGTACGCCTGCTCCATGTAGGCGAGCGAGGGTGCGATGATGATGCCGGACTGGTGGTGCGGCTGCAGCTCGCGGCCAGGCAGGCAGGTGAAGTCCGGCAGCTCCGAGAGCGCGAGGTTGATCCGGAACGTCGCGGAGCCGCACTTGTAACTGCGGATGCGCCGCAGGAAGTCGTCGCCGAGCACGGCGGAGTCCACGAGCTTGAGATAGAGCATCCGGGGATCGACGTTCGCCACCACGCAGCGCGCGTCCACCATGCTGCGGTCGGTCAGCTGCACGCCCTGGGCACCGCGCTGGTCGACGCAGACCTTGTGCACCTCGCACCCGGTGGTGATCTCGACGCCGCGCCGCTCGGCCTCCTTCGCCATCGCCTGCGTAATCGCTCCCATGCCCCCAACGGCGTGGCCCCACGCGCCGCGCCTGCCGTTCACCTCCCCCACCACGTGGTGCAGCAGCCCGTAGGCGCTGCCTGGTGAATACGGGCTCGCGTAGTGGCCGACCGCCGCGTCAAACCCGAACGCGGCCTTGATGGCGTCGGACGCGAACCAGGCGTCGAGGATCTCGCCCGCGCTCTTCGTCAGCAGATCGAGGAAATCGCGACGCGCGGCGATACCGGCTTTCCGCATGCGGTAGCCCAGGCGCAGGGCAGCGAGCGCGGTGCGCACGGCTCCGCCGCCGAGGTTGGGCGGCGTCTCGAGCATGAGGCGGCGCATCACGCCGCCTGCGCGCTCGAGCATCGCGTAATAATCCGGCAGCCGCTGTGCGTCGCGCGCGGAGAACCGCGCTAGCTCGGACTGGGTCGCGGCCAGCTGGTTCTCGACCTTCAAATAGGTCGCATCCGAAAGCGGGAGAAAGTTGGCGAGCGGCCGCTCGACGATGCGCAGTCCGTGCTCGGCGAGCCGCAGGTCGCGGATCACCTTGGGATGCAGCAGGCTCACCGTGTAGGCGGCGGCGGAATTGCGGAATCCCGGAAAGAATTCCTCGGTGACCGCCGCGCCGCCGACTACCGGGCGGCGCTCAAGCACCCTGACGCGGTATCCCGCGCCGGCAAGATAGCAGGCGCAGGTGAGCCCGTTGTGGCCGCCCCCGACGATGATCGCGTCGTACGGTTTGTGGTTCGGCATGGAAACCGTGGCGCGCCCGGCGGGAGTCGAACCCACGACCTTTGGCTTCGGAGGCCAACACTCTATCCTCTGAGCTACGGGCGCGCGTGCGCGGAGTTTATCACAGCGTGGCGCGACTAACGTCCGCAAATCAACGTTTTACGCAGCGAAGACGGCCGCTATATAATGCGCGTCCGGGAGCGCCCCGCCATGGCTGATATCCGCATCGAAGAACATTCCTCGCCGATCAAGACGCCCAAGCAGCTCGTCATCGTCGTGGTGCTCGCGTTTGCGGTTCCGATCACGCTCATCGTGATGCTGGTGCAGCTCGTCACCAGCGGTGCGGATCTCTCCCCGCAGCATCCGGCGATGTCGGAGGAAGCCATCGCGAAGCGCCTGAAGCCGGTCGGCGAATTGGTGGTCGATGCGAGCCAGCCCGCGCCCGCAGCTGCCCCCGCGAGCGCGCCCGCAACGGTGGCGGCTGCCGCGCCTGCTGCCGCGAAATCCGTCGCAGCGCCGCGAGCGGCCGCGGGCAATGGTAAGGCCGTGTATGACGCGACCTGCACGGTCTGCCATGCCGCGGGCGTCGCGGGGGCGCCCAAGACCGGGGACAAGGCGGCCTGGGCGCCGCGCCTGAAGGCCGGCATGAGCACGCTCTACGCAAGCTCGATTAAGGGCAAGAACGCAATGCCGCCCAAGGGCGGCAATCTCGCGCTCCCCGAGGCCGACGTCCGCGCAGCCGTGGATTACATGGTCGGCCTCGTCAAATGAGGCGCGACGGCTAAGGCGTGATGAGTGAGGGGTGAGGGCGCAGCGTCTGCTGCGCCTTTTTTTGTCCCTGCATTGATTACTCGAACCCGTCTCGAAGATATCCAAGGAGCAGCGTGAGCATGCATCCGAGATATACGGCACAGCGCGGGTCCACCCGCGCAGCTCAGCACACCCGCGGGCCGGGTGGCAGAGCGGTTGGGATCTGGTTCCGGATTTCCGGTACTGGTACTGACTGTCTTAGGGAGTTGTCCTGATCAATTGACCAAGTGGGCTGGGAAATCCGGAGAAGATCACGACCGCTCTGACGGGACCCGCCCCGCGGCCTGCGCTACACTCAAGATGAACGGTCGGAGGAGAACGGCCGCGTTTTTGAAGTAGGTTCTCGTCACCCGACATCCGTCACTCGTCACTCTTTTCAAGCATGGCGACTTTAGCGATCGGCGACGTCCAGGGCTGCTACGACCAGCTCATGCGGCTGCTCGAGCGCGCCGGCTTCGACGAGCGGCGCGACACGCTGTGGTTCGTGGGCGATCTCGTGAACCGCGGCCCGCAGTCGCTCGAGACGGTGCGCTTCGTCAAGGGCCTCGGCGCCCGCGCGGTCACCCTGCTCGGCAATCACGATCTCAACCTCCTCGCGGTGGCGGCCGGCATCCGCAAGCCGCATCGCGGCGACACCAACGATGCAATCCTCGGCGCGCCCGACCGCGATGAGCTCCTCGCGTGGCTGCGGCACCTGAACATGATGCATGCAGGCGGCGGCTACGCGATGGTTCACGCGGGGCTGCTGCCGCAGTGGAGCGTCACGCAGGCGCTCGACCTCGCGCGCGAGGTGGAGACGGTGCTGCGCTCCCCCGATCACCGCGAGTTCCTGAAGGCAATGTACGGCAACGAGCCCGTGCGCTGGCGCGACGATCTCGCCGGCCACGACCGGCTGCGCATCATCGTGAATGCGATGACGCGCATGCGTCTCGCGGCGGCTGACGGCACGCTCGAGCTCAATTACAAGCTCGGGCTCGACCAGGCGCCCGCCGGCTACTTCCCGTGGTATGACGTGCCGGGGCGCGCGAGCCGCGGCACGCCGATACTGTTCGGTCACTGGGCGGCGCTCGGCCTGCTCATGCGCGAAGACGTGGTGTGCCTGGATAGCGGCTGCGTGTGGGGCCGCGCGCTCACGGCGCTGCGCCTCGAGGACCGGCGGCTGTTCCAGCTGGACTGCGCGGAGCTCGCGGGAACGGCGTCTGAAGACTGAACCGCCACGCCGGCGCGCAGTCCGCGCCTGTCCCGGGCAGCGAGGACGGGGACTACCAGGGTTTCGCGCCGAAAGCTGCCTGGTAGCGCTGCTCGATCTCGCCGCGCGTGAAGCGGTGGTTCTGGCCGCCGCGCTGCGCGATCTTGATCGAGCCGAGCAGCGACGCGAGCCGCCCGGTTACCGGCCAGTCGAGGCCGGCGGCGATGCCGTAGAGGAGCCCCGCGCGATAGGCGTCGCCGCACCCGGTCGGGTCCACGACGCGCTCCGCCGTCACCGGCGGAATTTCGACCGTGCGGCCGCCGGCCATGATGGTCGAGCCGCGTGCGCCGCGCGTCACCACCAGCGCTTTCACTTTCCGCGCCAGCGCCTCGAGCGTGGTGCCGGCCCGGTCCTGCAGCAGCTGGCCCTCGTAGTCGTTGACCGCAACATAGCTCGCCCGGTTCACGAACTCGGCGAGCTCCGCCCGGCTGAACATGGGCAGCCCCTGCCCGGGATCGAACAGGAACGGGATGCCCGCGTCATGGAACTCGCGCGCGTGCTGCAGCATGCCTTCCCGGCCGTCGGGGGCGATGATGCCGAGCTTGACGCCGCTCGCCTCGTGCACGTGGTTCTCGTGCGAGTAATTCATTGCGCCGGGATGGAACGCCGTGATCTGGTTGTCGTCGAGATCGGTCGTGATGAACGCCTGCGCGGTGAACGTGTTCGGGATCCTGCGGATGTGGCTCTGCGCCAGGTGCAGCTTCTGCAGCCGGTAGTCGTACGGCTGGTAATCCTCGCCCACCGTGGCCATGATGAGCGGCTCGCCGTCCAGCATCTTGAGCGTATAGGCGATGTTGCCGGCGCAGCCGCCGAACTCCCGCCGCATGTCCGGCACCAGGAATGCCACGTTCAGGATGTGGAGCTGCTCGGGCAGGATGTGGTTCTTGAAGCGGTCGCCGAACACCATGATGGTGTCGTAGGCGATCGAGCCGCAGATGAGCGTGGCCATGCAAGTGCGCGGGGGGCTGCCGAAGAATTATAACCGCGCCGCCGGTCATGCCTGACTCCCCGGCGCGCGGCTCCGGGGGGCCGAGCGGCGCAGTTTGCCCCGCGCTCCGCGGGCGCGCAATGCCGCCGGACGCGATAATATCCGCCTCGTGGCGCGCCGGTAGGGGACCCGCGCCCGCGGGTCGGCTCAACTGCAACTTCAAGGAGGAACCTATGCTGAAGGAGTTCAAGGAATTCGCGGTGCGGGGCAATGTAGTCGACATGGCAGTCGGCATCATCATCGGCGCCGCCTTCGGCAAGATCGTGGACTCGCTCGTGAAGGACGTGATCATGCCGCCGATCGGGCTGCTGCTCGGCCAGGTGGACTTCTCGAACCTGTTCCTGGTCATCAAGCAGGGCGCGCAAGCCGGCCCCTACCTCTCGGTGGACGCGGCGCAAAAGGCCGGCGCTGTCACCTTCAACTACGGCGTCTTCTTCAACACCGTGATCTCGTTCGTGATCATCGCCTTCGCGGTATTCCTGCTGATCCGCGTCATCAACCGCCTCAAGGCGCAGGAGGAGAAGAAGCCCGCCGCGCCGCCGGAAGACGTCGTGCTGCTGCGCGAGATCCGCGACGCGCTCAGGAAATAGGAATGAAAAACCCCGCCGCGGCGGGGTTTTTCGTTGCGGCCGGGGGCGGGGCTATTCGCTCTCCTGCAGCCACCACGGCCCGAGCTGGCGGAATTGCTGCTTCTGCTCCGCAGTGAGAACCGAGGAAATCTGGTTGCGCGCCTCGATGCGTGACTTGAGCATCTGGCGCCGCAGCTCGTCGACTTTCTTCTGCTGGTCGGCGATCGCGGCCGCGTCGAGCCTCTCGCCGAATGAGAGCTGCCGCAACTTGAACTGCTCGGTGCGCATCTTGCCCATAATGTCCCAGTTCTTGCTCCGGTGCTCTTCCTGGATCTTCAGCACCTTCTCGCGCTGCTCGTCGGTGAGGTTGAGAGCGGCGAGCGCGCCACCCCCCCCTCCGGGTCCGAACCCCTGCCCGCCGCGCGGACCATATCCGCCCCATCCGGGGCCGCCGCCGTAGCCGCCCATCATGCCGGGCCCGCCGCCATAGCCCCCCATCATGCCGGGGCCGTAACCCCATCCCGGCCCGCCGCCATAGCCCCCCATCATGCCGGGGCCGTAGCCTTGTCCCGGACCGTATCCCTGGCCCGGGCCATAGCCCGGCCCTTTGCCCGGTCCACCGGGTCCTTGCGCGTTTGCCGTAGTCGCGCTGCCGGCGGCGATACCCAACGCAACCAATGCCGCTGCCAAACTCTTAAGCCTCATGTCCGTCGTGTCCTCTAGATGTGAATGGAACAAGCGCCAAGCTCCGGAAATTATCGTTTTCGGAGCGTGCGCCGTACTGACCTGGATCAAGCGCGGACATGTCCCCTCGCTACACGCGCGCCGCCAGTCGGCGCCGGGTTGCCTTCGTGTTGCTATCAGATTGATTTCAAGAAGAATTGCCCTATGCTCCCGCGGCCGGCGTTCAGTGCGGGTTCCAGGCAAGATCGGGCTCGCGCGCCGCGCGCGCCTCGTCGAGGCGGCGTAGCGGCGTCGAGTGGGGGGCGCCCCTCACGAGCTGCGGATCGCGCCCGGCCTCTTCGCGGATTTCCTTCATTGCCGCCACGAAGGCGTCGAGCGTCTGCTTCGACTCCGTTTCCGTGGGCTCGATCAGCAGGCATTCCGGCACGAGCTGCGGGAAATACGCGGTCGGCGCGTGGAAGCCCTTGTCGAGCAGGCGCTTCGCCACGTCCATCGCGGCGACGCCGGTCTCGTCCCGGAGCGCTTTCAGCGTCAGGACGAACTCATGGCTCGCGCGCCGCCGCGGAAACGCGATCTCGAAGCCGGCGCGCTTGAGCTCCGCCATGAGGTAGTTGGCGTTGAGCGTGGAGTAATCGCCGACGCGCCGCATACCCGCCGCGCCGAGCATGCGCATGTAGATATAGGCTCGCAGCAGCACTCCCGCATTGCCGAGGTGGGCGCCGAGGCGGCCGATCGAGCGCGGGCAATCGCGCTCATCGAGCAGGTGGAAGCCGCTCGCGTTCCTGCCGACGACCGGCAGGGGCAGGAACGGGGCGAGCGTGGCATTGACGCCGACCGGCCCGGCACCCGGGCCGCCGCCACCGTGCGGCGTGGAGAAGGTCTTGTGCAGATTGATATGGATCACGTCGAAGCCCATGTCGCCGGGCCGCACCCTGCCGAGGATCGCGTTCAGATTCGCCCCGTCGTAATAGAGCAGGCCGCCCGCCCCGTGCACGACGTTCCCGACCTCGATGATGTGGCGCTCGAAGACACCCAGCGTGGACGGGTTGGTGAGCATGAGCCCGGCGGTGCGCGGGCCGACGGCGTGTCGCAGCGACGCCACATCGACGTTGCCATCGGCATCGGTCGGGATCTCGCGCACCCGGTAGCCGCACATCACGGCGGACGCCGGGTTGGTGCCGTGGGCGGCGTCGGGCACCAGGATTTCATCACGCGCCGCGTCGCCGCGCGCGTCGTGGTAGGCCCGGATCATCGCCACGCCGGCAAACTCACCCTGCGCGCCGGCCATCGGCGCGAGGCTCACCTCAGCCATGCCGGTCACGCTCTCGAGCATCTCCTGCAGCTCGAACAGGCAGGCGAGGAACCCCTGGCCCGTGTCCGCGGGCGCGTCCGGGTGGCGCGCAAGAAACGGCGGCAACAGGGCAGCCGCGTTGCAGGCGCGCGGGTTGTACTTCATCGTGCACGAGCCGAGCGGATAGAAATGCGTGTCGATCGAGAAGTTGCGCTGCGAGAGCCTGGTGTAATGGCGCACCGCATCGAGCTCGGAAACTTCGGGCAGCCGCGGCGGTCGCGTACGCAGCTGATCTCCGGGAATTTCACTCGCGCCGCCGGCCTTGAGAGAGGACGGTGCGGCTCCCTGGCGGCCCGGCCTGGACAGCTCGAAAATCAGCACGGCATCAGCTCCTCTTGCCCGACGCCCCTGCGCCGGGCCGCCGCGACTCGCCGATGATGCGTTCCAGCTGCTCGCCATAGCGAGCGATGTCATCCTCGGTCCGGGTCTCCGTTGCGCACACGAGCAGCGCGTGCCCCAGCTCCGGGTAGTCCTGCCCGAGGTCGAAGCCGCCCAGGATGCGCTGCTCTCTCAGCGCCGCCAGGACGGGCGCGACCGGAACCGGCAGCCGCAGCACCGCCTCGTGGAAAATGGCGCCGCTGAACGCGCGTGTAACGCCGCGAACGCGGGCAAGCCGCGTGGCGAGCGCGAGCGTGTTGGCATGACAGGCGCGCGCCACCGCGGCGAGCCCGGCGGGCCCGAGCAGCGCGAGGTGCAGCGTCGCGGCCGTCGCCATCAGCCCCTGGTTGGTGCAGATGTTGGAGGTCGCCTTGGCGCGGCGGATGTGCTGCTCGCGCGCCTGCAGCGTCAGAACGTAGCCGCGCCGGCCGTCCCGATCGAGTGTCGCGCCGACGATGCGCCCCGGCATCTGGCGCACGAGGTCCTCGCGGCAGGTCATGAATCCGAAATACGGCCCGCCGCCCGCGAGCGGCGCCCCCAGCGGCTGGCCGTCGCCCACCGCGATATCCGCGCCGCGCGCGCCCCACTCGCCGGGGGGCTTCAACAGCGCGAGCGCGGTCGGATTCACGGCGGCGATCGCCAGCGCGTTGCGGGCGTGCGCCCAGTCCGCGAGCTCGTCCACCGGCTCCAGCACGCCGAAGAAATTGGGCTGCGGAATGACCACGGCAGCCAGGTCATCCCGCGCGAAGCGATCGAGGGCCTCGAGCGAGGTGCGGCCCGCCGCGGCATCGTAGGGGCATTCGAGCAGCTCGATTCCCTGGTTGCGCACGATGGTCCGGACCACCTTGCGCCACGTCGGGTGCGCTGCGACCGGCATCAGCACGCGCCGGGATGACTTGTGCGCGCGCACCGCCATCAGCACCGCCTCCGCCAGCGCCGAGGCGCCGTCGTACAGGCTCGCATTGGAAACCTCGAGCGCGGTGAGCGAGGCCATCATCGACTGGAACTCGTAGAGCACCTGCAGCGTGCCCTGGCTCGCTTCCGCCTGGTACGGCGTATAGGCCGAATAGAACTCCCCGCGCGTTGCGATCTGCCAGACGGCGGCGGGAATATGGTGCTCGTAGGCGCCCGCGCCGATGAAGTTGAGCCAGGCGCCGTCGCGCGCGGCGCGCTCGTGCATGAGCCGCGTGATCTCCATCTCGGAGAGCGCGGGCGGCAGACCGGAGAGCGTGCCGGCGCGCAGGGCGGGCGGGATCTCGTCGAACAGGTCGTCCAGCGAACCGATCCCGATCGCCGCCATCATCTCGCGGACATCCTGCTCGGTGTGCGGAATGAAGGGCATGCGGCAGGCCGTCTCAGCTCTCTTCGGACTCGGCGTGCTTCGCGTACGCAGCGGCATCGAGGAGGCCCGCGAGCTCGCCGGGGCTCGAGGGCCTGACGCGAAACAGCCACGCGGCATACGGATCGCGGTTCACGCGCTCCGGGCTGTCCGCCACTTCCTGGTTGGCGGCGACCACCTCGCCTGACACCGGCGCGTAGATGTCGGCTGCAGCTTTCACCGACTCGATGACGGCGCACTCCTCGCCCTGCTTCACCTTCCGTCCCACCTCGGGATTCTGGATGAACACGATATCGCCCAGCTGCTCCTGGGCGTGAAACGTGATGCCGACCGTGACCGTGCCGTCGGCTTCGGATTTCACCCACTCATGGGACCGGCTGTATTTCAGGTTGTCAGGCGTCGTCATGATCTCCTCGCGAATGCGTCGTCGTTCATAGCGTTACCAGAACCTTGCCTTGGCGCACG
This sequence comes from Burkholderiales bacterium, assembly GCA_036555615.1. Lineage (GTDB taxonomy): Bacteria > Pseudomonadota > Gammaproteobacteria > Burkholderiales > SG8-41 > SG8-41. Next base: position 40,112 of record DATBKZ010000086.1, read on the forward strand.
AATGGCGGCTCAACGATCCGCGCCTTGAGCCAATTGTCGCGCACCTCGACCTCCACTGGGTCGCCGGTCGCGGCCGCCTTCGGCAGCCGCGCCAGCGCAATCGAGCGATTGAGGGTGGGCGAGAAGCCGCCGCTGGTGATCTCCCCGGCGCCGGCTGCGCAGCGCACCTTCTGATGATCGCGCATCATTCCCCGCTCGATCAGCACCAGCCCGCAGCGCTGCCGCGCTGCAGGCCTCGACGCGAGGGCGCGCGCGCCGATGAATTCGCGCCCGCCCGTGCGCGCCACGGTCCAGGCGAGCCCCGTCTCCAGCGGCGTGACCGTCTCGTCCATGTCCCGGCCATACAGGTTCATGCCGGCTTCGAGCCGCAGCGTGTCGCGCGCGCCCAGCCCGGCGGGCGCCACGCCTTGCGCGGCGAGCGCCTGCCACGCTGCCACCGCCTGCGCGGCGGGCAGCATGAGCTCGAGACCGTCCTCGCCGGTGTATCCGGTGCGGGCGATGAACGCGCCATCGGCCCCCACCGCGTGGAACGGCGCGAGGCCTTCGGCTGCGGCGCGAAGCAGCGGCAGCGCGGCCCCGGTCTTTTCCCGCGCCCGCGGGCCCTGCACCGCGATGATAGCGAGATCGCGGCGCGGAACGAGGTCAACCTCGCTCGCCTGCGCGGCGCGCTGCGATTCCATCCACGCCATGTCCCGCTCGGCAGTGCCGGCATTGAGGACAACGCGAAAACCTCCGCCACCCAGGCAATAGACGATCAGGTCATCGAGCACGCCGCCATCCTCGCGCAGCATGCAGGAGTACAGCGCCGCCCCGGGCCGCGTGAGCTTCGCGACGTCGTTGGCGAGCAGCCTGCGGAGGTAATCGCGGGCCTGGGCGCCTCGCACGTCTACGGCAAGCATGTGCGATACATCGAACATGCCGGCGTCGCGGCGCACGCGGTGGTGTTCCTCGATCTGGGAGCCGTAGTGCAGCGGCATGTCCCAGCCCGCAAAGTCCACCATCTTCGCGCCGAGCGCACGATGGATTGCGTTGAGCGGCGTGCAGCGGCGCGCGGCCTGGATCGTGCTCATTGCGGATTCGAGCGGGCGCCCGGAACGCGATCGCGGTCAGGGCGGCGGAGCAGGCAGGAGATCGAGGCGAAATCCGGCGGGCCCGAGATTGCCGGTGTCGAGGTCGAGCCGGATGGTGACCTCGGCGTTTGCCGGCAGGCCCGAGGCGACGTCCTTGCCGCGATCCAGATATTCCCCCGGAAGAAAGACACGCCGCGCCAAAGTATGCTCCTTGGTGTTGGTGAGCACGAGATCGAGCGCCGGGTACCCGAGGTCGTGCCCGGCGTGATTGCGCAGTGTCGCGGTCAGCTGGATGAGTCCGGGCCGCGCCGGGTCGATTGCCTGCAGGTCGGACGCCTCGATCGCGATCTGGCGTGGCCGCTGCGGCGGGAGCACCTGGCATTCGAGCGCATCGCACAGCTTCACCAGATAGGGTTTCAGGAGCGGATACCGCACGGCCAGCTCGGAGCGATAGAAATAGGCGGCCTGCCCGACGAGCGCAAACACCAGCAGCCCCGCCCCAATCGCCCACAGCCGATCGCGCCGCGCCTGCGCCGGATCGGCAAACAGCGCCTCGTCGAGGGAAAGCTGCTCGGGCGCAGGCCCGTAATCCGTCAGCCCCGTCCCCGCGTCGGCCGTGCGCGCCGGCGCGGCTTGCTGCGCGGGAGCTGCCCTGGCGGGCTCGACCGGCTCGAGCTTGAATCCGCCCGCTTCGTTCCCGCTGCCCGCCGGCGGCGCGGGCTCATGCAGCGCAGCGAGCGCCCGCAGGCCGTCGAATACCGTCATGCAGCGTCCACAACGGACCTGTCCCTGATGGGTTTGCAGCTGCTCCGGCGTGACGCGGAAGTGGGTGCCGCACGCGGGACACTGCGTGATCAATTCGTTCGCCACGGGGCTACCGCCTGATGCCGCTCAGAAGCGCCCAGCCCGCATCCTCCTCGGGCGCCTCGAAATCGAACCAGGGATGGTAAGCGGCGCACACTTCGCCCGCCTGCCCCGTCAGCACGCCCGCCAGTGCCAGCCTGCCATCCCTCGCGGTGAGGCGGGCGAGCAGCGGTGCGAGCACGATGAGCGGATGCGCGAGAATGTTGGCCATCACGATGCGGGCCGGCTGCTCGAGGGCCTCGGAGCCGCCGTGAAAAGCAACCTGCACCCGATTGTGCAGGGCATTGCGGCGCGCCGCAAGCAGCGCCTGCTCGTCGATATCGACGCCGTCCGCGCGCGCCGCGCCGAGCTTCATCGCCGCGATCGCGAGTATGCCCGAGCCGCATCCGAAATCGAGCACAGTCTCGCCGCCACGGACCACGCGCTCGAGCCAGCGCAGGCACATCCGCGTGCTCGCGTGATGCCCCGTGCCGAACGCGAGGCCGGGGTCGAGCACGATATTGATGGCCTCGGGATCGGGTGGCTCGTGCCAGCTCGGGACGATCCACAGCCGCGGGGAAATGCGCACGGGAGCAAGCTGGTCTTGGGTCGCGCGCACCCAGTCAGCGTCGGCCACCTCGCGCAGCCGCGTTCGCGGCGCCCCGATGCCGACGCGAGCACAGGCCGTCGCGATCAGTGACGCGGCGTCGGCGCCGGGCGGCACGAGCGCGCACATCACGCTGCGCGGCCACGATTGCGGCGCCCCGGCGCCGGCAATCGCCGCATCTGCGGCCGCGGCCCCGGCAGTGGCGTCCGCGACATCGACGCTCGCCGCGCCAGCCTCGAGCAGCGCCTCCGACAGCGCCTCCACCTGCTCGCCCGGCACTTCGAAGGAGACGGAAAGCCAGGACATGCGGGACAGGATTGAGGTTTCAGGATTCAGGAGTCAAGTTCGACGCCCAGCCGCATGACGCGGGGCTCCTCGATCCTCGGTCCTGGATCCCGATTCCTCGCCTCAGGGTTCGCGGGCGAGCTTCGCGAGTTTCTGCTCGAGGTAATGGATGCTGGTGCCGCCGGAGAGGAACGCGGCATCGCGCAGCAGTTCCTGGTGCAGCGGAATGTTGGTCTTGATGCCTTCGATGACGGTCTCGGAGAGCGCGATGGTGAGCCGCGCAATCGCCTGCTCGCGGGTGTCGCCATAGGCGATGATCTTGCCGATCAGGGAATCGTAGTGCGGCGGCACGATATAGCCGTTGTAGGCGTGGGAGTCCACGCGGATGCCGGGACCACCCGGCATATGGTAGGAGGTAATGCGTCCCGGCGAGGGCGTGAAACGGTACGGATCCTCGGCGCAGATGCGGCACTCGATGGCATGCCCGCGGAACTGCACATCGCGCTGCCTCAGGCGCAGCTTCTCGCCCGCCGCGATGCGGATCTGCTGCTGCACGACGTCGATGCCGGTGATCATCTCGGTCACCGGGTGCTCGACCTGCAGCCGCGTGTTGATCTCGATGAAGTAGAACTCGCCGCGCTCGTACAGGAACTCGAATGTCGCCGCGCCCTCGTATCCCAGCCTGTGGCAGGCTTCCGCGCAGCGCTCGGCGATGCGCAGCCGCGCGCGCGCGCTGATGTGCTGCGCCGGCGCTTCCTCGAGCAGCTTCTGGTGGCGGCGCTGCATCGAGCAGTCGCGTTCCCCGAGGTGGATCGCGTTGCGGAAGCGGTCTCCCAGCACCTGGAACTCGATGTGGCGCGGATCCTCCAGGTATTTCTCCAGGTACAGCGTGGGATTGCCGAAGGCCGTCTGCGCTTCCGCGCGCGTGGTCTGCACCGCGGTGAGGAGCGCCGCCTCCGTGTGCACCACGCGCATGCCGCGGCCCCCGCCCCCGCCCGCGGCCTTGATGATCACCGGATAGCCGACGGAGCGCGCGATCCTGACCACATCATTCGGCTCCTGCGGCAGCGGCTCGTCCACCCCCGGCACCACCGGCAGCCCCGCCTTCTTCATCGCGTTCTTGGCGTTGACCTTGTCGCCGAGCAGGCGGATGGTCTCGGCGCGGGGGCCGATGAACACAAACCCGCTCTGGACCACGCGCTCGGCGAAGTCGGCATTCTCGGCGAGAAACCCCCACCCGGGATGGATCGCCTCGGCGTCCGTCACCTCGGCGGCGCTGATGATCGCCGGAATATTGAGATAGCTCGCGCCCGAGGGCGGCGGGCCGATGCACACCGACTCATCCGCGAGCTTGACGTACTTGGCGTCGCGGTCCGCCTCCGAGTGCACCACCACGGTCTTGATGCCGAGCTCGCGGCAGGCGCGCTGGATGCGCAGCGCAACCTCTCCGCGATTGGCTATGAGGATCTTCTCGAACATTGGCGGGACGGCGTGAGCTCACACGTTTCGCTGATCAGCCGAGGATGAACAGTGGCTCGCCGTACTCGACGGGCTGGCCGTTCTCCACGAGGATCGCCTTGACGGTCCCGTCGCGGTCAGCCTCGATCTCGTTCAGGAGCTTCATCGCCTCGATGATGCAGAGGGTGTCGCCCGATTTGACCACCTGCCCCACCTCGACGAACGCCTTGGCCCCGGGCGCGGAGGAGCGGTAGAACGTGCCGACCATGGGGGAGCGGATGACGTGCCCCTCGGGAGCCGCAGCCGCCTCGCTCTCCGCCGGCGCCGTTGCCGGCGCGGCCGTGGCGGGGGGAAGCGCCGCCGCTGGCGGCGGCGCCACGACGTGCGTGACCGTTGGCGTCTGCGGCGCGCCGCCCGCGCCACGGCTGATCCGGACCTTCTCCTCGCCCTCGGTAATCTCGAGCTCCGCGATGCCCGACTGCTGCACGAGATCGATCAGCGTCTTGACCTTGCGCAGATCCATGGCCTAGCCCTTCTTTCCGGGGTACTGCAGGGCAAACTCCAGGGCGAGCTCGTAGCCCCTGGCGCCGAGACCGCTGATGATGCCGACCGCGATATCGCTGAAATACGAGACGCGGCGAAAGGATTCGCGCGCAAAGACATTTGACAGGTGGACTTCGACGAACGGGATGCCGACCGCAGCGAGGGCGTCGCGCAGCGCCACGCTGGTATGGGTGTAGGCGGCCGGATTGATGATGATGAAATCCACGCCCTCGCGGCGCGCCTGCTGGATGCGCTCCACCAGCGCCGACTCGGAGTTGCTCTGGTAGGTCGCGAGACGCGCCTTTCGTTCCCGGGCGCGCCGGCCGAGGCGGAGGTTGATCGCCTTCAGCGTATCCCTGCCGTAATGCCTCGTCTCGCGACCCCCCAGGAGGTTGAGATTCGGGCCATTGATGACCAGGATATTCTTTGCGCCAGCCATGAAGGATCTGTGGCGTAGGTCACGGAACTATCGGCAACTACGACAGATCCGGTTCTTTTTATGAAGATGCCGGCAAGTTTGCCCAGAATCGGAGGAGTTGTCCATCAATTGCAGGAAGTTAACGCACGTTAGGCTCAAGAACCGCGGTCGAAACCGTGCGCCAAAAGGGCGTCCGGCCCTGCCAGGGGCGGCGCTGTAAACCCACCCAACCCTTTGAAAATTATAAGAATCGTCTGTTGGCAGCGCTGGGGGTCGTGCGCCACCGGGGTAGGGGGCCAGACTTCAGAGCAGGGGTCGAACGAGGCTTTCGAGCCGGTCTTCCTTGAGTCCCCCGCGTTCCCGGCTGACCAGCTTGCCGTTGCGGTCGATCACCAGCGTATAGGGCAGGACACCGGCCCGGTTGCCCACCTGGCGAACCAGCTCGATGGTCTCTACCCCCCCGAGGAGCAGGGGGTAGTTGATCCGGAACTCTCTTGCGAACTCGGCCACCTTGTCGGGCTGGTCGATGGCGATGCCGACGAACTGCAGCCCGCGGCCGCCATAGCGCTCCTGTATCTGCACGAACACCGGGATCTCCTCGCGGCAGGGCGCGCACCAGGTCGCCCAGTAGTTGACGACCAGCACCCGGCCCCGCCAGTCCCCGACCCGGCGGGTCTCGCCTGCGACGTCGGCGTGCGGCGCCGCGAGTATCCGCTCGACGACCTCTGCCGGATCGTGGCCGGCGCCACCGCCACGCGACCAGAGGTGAACCAGCACGCCTGCTGCGGCGGACAGGCCCGCCACCACGGCGAGCACCGCGATCGTGCGCGCCGTCATTGCCCGAAGCCCAGCGCCTGATCAAGGACGGCCACGAAGCGGTCGGCGGGCTGGAACCCGATCACGCGCAGTCCCGGGATCTCGCGGCCCTTGCGGTCGAAGAATACGATGCCCGGCGGCCCGAACAGGCGGAAGCGCCGGAGCAGCGCGGCGTCCTCCGCGTTGTTCGCGGTCACGTCCGCCTGCAGCAGCACCATGTCGCGAAAGCGCGCCCGCACCCGCTCGTCGCTGAAGGTATACCGCTCCATCTCCTTGCACGACACGCACCAGTCCGCGTAGAAATCGAGCATCACCGTTCGTCCCGCCGCGGCCTGGATCCGGCTGTCGAGCTCGGCGCTGCTCTTTACCCGCTCGAACGGCGTCTCGAACGCCGCGCTTCCCGGTTCCGTCACGCGCAGGCCCGAAAGCGGCTGCAGGATGTCGCGCGCGCCCGAGAATGCGCCGACGAGGTACGCCAGGCCGGCGAGCAGCGCGATGATGCCCAGGCCCCTGCTGAATTTCTGGAAGCCGTGCGCGGCGGCGGGCAGCGGATCGATTGCCCGCAGATAGATCGCCGTCACGATCAGCAGGGCCGCCCACAGGAACATCTGGACGGAAATGGGCAGGAAGGGGGAGGCGACGTAGATCGCCATCGCGAGCAGCAGCGTGCCGAAGCCGCGCTTCACCGTTTCCATCCACGGGCCCGCTTTCGGCATCAGCGCTCCGGCGGAGGCGCCTACCGCGAGCAGCGGCACGCCCATGCCGAGCGCCATCGCGAACAATGCCGATCCGCCCATCACGACATCCCGGCTCTGTCCGATGTAGAGCAGCGCGCCCGCCAGGGGCGCGGCCACGCACGGCCCAAGGATGAGCGCCGAGAGCACGCCCATCACGAACACGCCCACCGTGTGCCCGCCGTGAAACCGGTTGCTCGCGTCGGCAAGCCGGCTCTGCAGCGCAACCGGGAGCTGCAGGTCGTAGACACCGAACATCGCCAGAGCGAGCGCGACGAACACCATTGCGAACGCGCCCAGCACCCAGGGATTCTGCAGGGCCACCGCGAGCATCGCCCCGGAGAGCCCTGCCGCGACCCCCGCAATCGCGTACGTGATCGCCACGCCCAGCACGTAGACGATCGCCAGCAGCAGGCCTTTCGACTTGGTGACGGGACGACCGGCCCCGACGATGACGCTGGAGAGAATTGGCACCATGGGCAGCACGCAAGGCGTAAACGAGAGCAGCAGCCCGAAACCGAAAAAGCTCGCGATCACGAGCCAGAATCCTCCTTCGAACACGCGCGCAATCAGCGCGTCATCGGCCGCTGACGCCGCTTCCGAAAACAGCCCGGGGCCGGCGTCACTGCGCGTCGCGCCCGGGGCCAACGCGGCAAGCTGCAGCTCGGCTTTCTGCTCATGGGGCACGTAGCACACGCCGATGTCCGCGCAGCCCTGCGAGACCGCTGTCAGCCGAATCGCCGGCAAGCTCGCCTCGGCGAGCTCGAAGGGCAGCACGATGCTCACGCTGCCGCGATAGGTTTCGACCTCGCCGAAGAATTCGTCGCGGTGCTTCCTGCCCGGCGGCAGCTGCGGCGCCCCCGGCTTCGCGCCCGCTGGTGCCAGCGTGAACTGGAACTTGTCGCGGTACATGTAGTAGCCGGGCGCGATCTGATACCTGACCTCGATCGAGCGCGCATCCTTCAGGCGCGCGGCAAAGCGAAACGCCTGGTCCGGCTCGAGCAGGTCCGGCTCCGCCGCGCGCGCGCAGCCCGCGATCGCCAGCAGGAAGATCAGGACGGCGCGCATCAGGGAGGTGACTGAAGGTTCTGAATCTCGTCAGCCAGGGGAAGCGCCGGTCTCGTCCGCTACCCAGCGCAGGTAGTCGGCGAAGCCGTGCACCACTGGGACCGCGATGATTTCCGGAAGTTCATAGGGGTGGAGGCCGCGTATCGCAGCCTCGACCTCGGCGTAGCGCGCGGCGCGCGTTTTCACCAGGACCGGCACCTCGCGCGCGTTCTCGACGGCGCCTTTCCAGCGGTAGACCGATGTGCACTCGGGCAGCACGTTCACGCACGCCGCGAGCCGCTTCGCGACGAGCGCCTGGGCGAGCCCGACCGCAGACTCGCGATCCGGCAGGTTGGTGAGAATGATGACGACGTCGTCCATCATGAAAACCGCGACCGGTGGCTGATGCGCAGCGTGCCGGCCCGGTCCGGTCCCGCCGCGTCACGATTCACGAATCACGCTGCCCGCGGCCGCTCCCCAATCACGCGGCCCGATCTTTCGTGCGGCGGCGACGCCTACGTGCACGCTCGGATAGCGCAGCTTCAATCGCAGCTCCCGTTTCAGGCGGCGGTTGACGAGCCGGCGCGACTCGCTCATGAACGATCGCAGGTTTTCCGCCACTACCCGATCGGCCTCGGCGCGGGTGACACGCGGCGGGCGCGGCAGCCCGAATCGCTCGGCGACCAGGTCGAAGTAATCTCCCATGCGGATCGGAGCGTCGTCGGCCGCGTTGTACGCGCGTCCCGGGGCCCCGCGCTGCAGTGCCGCGACGACGATCCTGGCGAGATCATCGGCGTGCACGTGATTGACGTAGACGTCCTCCTCGGGCTTCAGCGCCGGCGTTCCGCGGGTGATCCGCGCGAGCGGCAAGCGGTCCCCGGCGTAAATCCCCGGCACGCGCAGGATCGATACGCGCACGCCGCTGCGCCGGCCCCACTCCCGCAGCCGGCGCTCGGCGTCCGCCCTGCGCCGCGCGCGCTCGGTCTGCGGCCGCGGCGGCCGCGTCTCGGCCACCAGCGCGCCGCCGCAGTCGCCGTAGACGCCACTGGTGCTTAGGTAGACGAAGTGCTGTGGTAGACTGCCGCCCTTCGCGAGTGCGGCGACGAGATGGGCGGTGCGTGAGTCGCGCGCGCCGCGCTCAGGCGGCGGCGCGAGGTGCGCCATATCCTGGGCAAGCCCGGCGAGCGGCGCGAGCGAAGCGGGGCGGTCAAGGTCGCCCAGGACCGGCGTCACGCCGAGCGCGCGCAGCATCGGGAAACGCCGCCGATCGCGGACGAGCGCGTAGACGCGCCAGCGGCCCGCGGTGAGCGGGACGATGCGCTGGGCGATGTCGCCAAAGCCGACGATGAGCAGGCGCCTCATGCCCCGATTTTAGCCCGAAGCGGCCGGCACGAGTCACGAGCAACGAGCAATCAGTCACGCTGTCCACGCACGCATGCCCCACACCGTCACGATCCAGTCGAGCGGACGCACCTTCACCGTCAACGATGGCGAGACCGTGCTCGCTGCCGCCTTGCGCGAGGGCATCGTCATCGCCTACGGCTGCCGCCACGGCGTATGCGGCACCTGCAAGGGGAAGCTCATCGAGGGAACCGTCGATTACGGCATCTACCAGGAGCAGGCGATGAGCGAGGCGGAGCGGCGCGCCGGCATGGCGCTGTTCTGCCAGGCGCAGCCGCTCGCGGACCTCACGATCCAGTGCCGCGAGATCGGGTCCAGCGTGAAGGGCATCCAGATCAAGATACTGCCCGCGCGCGTGGTGAACATGCGGCGCGCCGCGCCCGATGTCATGCTGATCGATCTCAAGCTGCCGGCCAACGAGCAGCTGCGGTTTCTCGCCGGCCAGTACATCGATCTGCTGTTGAAGGGCAGCGTCCGCCGCAGCTTCTCGGTGGCGAACGCGCCGCATGATGACAGCGTGCTCCAGCTGCACCTCAGGGATTACGGCGGGCCGTTCAGCCAGCACGTCTTTGGCGCGATGAAGGAGAAGGACATCATCCGGTTCGAGGGGCCCTTCGGCACGTTCTTCCTGCGGGAGGAAAGCACGAAGCCCATCATCCTGCTGGCGAGCGGAACCGGCTTCGCGCCGATCAAAGCGATCATCGAGCACGCGCTGCACGCGGGGATCGCCCGCCCGATGACGCTCTACTGGGGCTGCCGGGTGCGCTCCGATCTCTACCTGCACGAGCTCGCCCAGAGCTGGGACCGCGCGGGGAAGCTCCGCTATGTGCCGGTGCTTTCCGATGCGCCGGCCTCTGACCAGTGGACCGGGCGCACCGGCCTCGTGCATCGCGCGGTGATGGAGGACTTTCCCGATCTCTCCGGTCACCAGGTCTATGCCTGCGGCGCGCCGGTGATGGTGAACGCCGCGCATCGCGATTTCACCTCGGGTTGCGCGCTGCCGGAAGACGAATTCTTCGCCGATTCCTTCACCCCTTCGGCGCCGGCGTCAGGCTGAGCTGGAAGGGACTCGATGCCGCGCACTGGCGCCAGCAAGTTCGCCGCCCTGTCGATCGCCGCCGCCCTGGCGACCATCGCGCTGAAGACCCTCGCCTGGTGGCTCACCGGCTCGGTCGGGCTGCTCTCGGACGCCATCGAAGGCACGATCAATCTGGCGGGCGCCACCGTCGCGCTGGCGATGATCAGCGTCGCCGCCCGGCCGCCGGACGAGGATCATGCATATGGCTACTCCAAGGCGGAATACTTCTCGAGCGGCCTGGAGGGCACGTTGATCCTGATCGCGGCCATCGCGATCGGAATTGCCGCGGTCGACCGCCTCATTGCGCCGCAGCCGCTCGAGAATGTCGGGCCCGGGCTGGTGGTCTCGGCCGCCGCGTCGCTCATCAATTACCTGGTCGCGCGCCGGCTCTACCGGGCCGGCGACCACTACCGGTCGATCGCGCTCGAGGCGGATGCGCGACACCTCATGACCGACGTCTGGACCTCCGCCGGCGTCATCGCGGGTGTCGCCGCCGTATGGGTCACGGGCTGGCTTCGGCTCGATCCGCTGATCGCGCTGGCGGTGGCCGCCAACATCCTGTGGTCAGGCTACCGCCTGATGCAACGGTCGATCCACGGGCTGCTCGACCGCGCGGTGCCTCCGGAGCAGATGCGCGCGCTCTCCGGCGTGCTCGACCGCTACCGCGCGAGAGGCATCGACTTCCACGCCCTGCGCACGCGCCAGGCCGGCGCCCGCTCGTTCGTTTCGCTGCACGTGCTGGTGCCGGCCGACTGGACGGTCGCGCAAGGTCACAAGCTCGCACATGAGGTCGAGGTCGACATCCGTGCTGCGCTCCCCGACGCCACGGTCATGACCCATGTGGAGCCGCTCGGATACCCGGAGTCCTACCGGGACATGGACCTTGACGGCTAGCCCCGGCTAGACCGGCGCGCGCCGGCGCCCTCCGGTTGCGGCATTCAACTGCGCCAGCGCAAGCCTCAAGCCCTCGCGATCGTGCCGGCGCGCCGCCTCCGCATTGCCGAGGCTCTCCTGCAACCGGGCGAGCGCAAGGTGCGCGGAATGGGTCGCCTCGATCGCGACGCTCGCCTCGAGGTAGCTCTGCGCCTTGCCCCATAATCCCTGCCCGGCGCAGAGCCGGCCCAGCGTCAGCAGCAACACGGCGTCCGCCGGATGCGCCTTCAGCCACTCTTCTGCCCGTTCGATACGCCGGAGCGTGTCGCCGCCGTCGCACTCGGCATAGAGCCTTGCCAGCTCGCTCTCCCAGTTCGCGGCCAGCGCGTGCTCGATAATCCGGTGCGCCTCACCGCACGCGCCCAGTGCGATGAACCCGCGCGCCGCCGCCAGCGCCACCCGCCTCTCGGCGCGCTCGGAGGAGGGGACCTTGCTCCAGGCCTCCGCCAGCGTCCGGGCATCGTCCGCACTGCGCCTGATGTGCTCCACGAGCGCGTGCCGGCGCAGCTGCTCCGCCTGCGTGGCGTCGTACACGCCGCGCTTGCGCAGCTCCTCCGTCAGCGCCAGCACCGCTTGCCAGTTGCGCGCCTGCTGCTGGGCCCTCAACTCAAGCCGCAGCGCCGCGGTGTGGCGGCGCGGCAGACGCCGCAGCAACTCGAGCGCCTCCTCGTGACGGCGTCCCTCGACCAGCTGCTCGGCCTCGGTCACGATGCGCGCCGGCGAGTCGGGAGACGCCGCAGCCGCCTCGGCGAGGTATGCGTCGCGCCGCTCGTAGTCGCGCAGCCTGTGCGTCGCGCGCGCCGCCAGCAGCACGGCAAGCCCGGGGAGCTCCGGCATATTCCGGGCGGCGAGCGCGGCCTGCTCGGCCCTGCGATAGCGGCCCGCGAAATACTCCTGCAGCGCCTCGAGAAAGCTGTTCCGCGCCTGTTCCCGGCGCCGCGCGGCACGATACTCGCGCACTTGCCGCGGCAGGCGCAGCACGGCGGACACGGCGCGCACCATTGCATAGCACGCGACAAATCCCGCCACCAGCAGAACGACGAAGAAATTGAGCGAGATCTCGGTGCGGTATGGCGGCAGCACCAGCAGCACGGTGCCGGCGTTCTGCGTGGCCGCCAGCGTCAGGCCCACCGCCAGCGCCGCGATCAAGATCACCCAAAGCAGCGTCCGCACGCCTCCGCTCCCTCAGCGCCGGCCCCGCTCGCGCGCCGCCCGCAGGCTGCGCATCGCCTCGAGGGTGGCGCCGATCTCGGGTGCCTCGATCCCGACATTGGCGTCATGCAGGCTGCGCAGCATCTCGAGCGCGCGCGCCACGCTGTTGTTGCGCGTGGCGTAATAGCGGTTGAGCCAGTCGCGCGCGGCCTTCACGTCGGCCTTGTAGCTCACGGGATCGCGGGCAAGCAGCGCCAGGCGCGCGCCGAGCAGCCGCAGCCTCAGGTTCTCGCGCAGGAAAAAGGCCTGGGACGGCGAGAGCAGGGCGGCGTCCGGCTGGTCCATGCGCTGCACGCTGATGAGCCGACCGAGCTCCGCCGCTACGTCCCGCCAGAGGCGCTCCCACGATTTGGCCCCGGCCGTCCCGGAGTCGGCAGCGGGCCGCGGCGCGGCCTGCGACGCCGCATCCATTGCCAGCGGCAGCGTGTCCACCTGGGCGATGAGCGCATCAAGCCGCGCGCTGATCGCCAGCGTGTCCGCGTGCGGCGCCGCCTTCAAGCGCTCGATGTCGCGGTTGATAGCCTTGCGCAAGGGGGCGAGCTGCGGCCGGTCCATGCGCCGCAGCCGTGCGTCGGCCGACTGCAACGCGCTCAGGGCGGCTTTCACATTTCCCGCGAGCGAAAGTTGCTGGCTGGCGATGAACAGCGACTGCTCGATCTCGGCGTAGGCCCAGTCGTCACGATTGCGCGAGAGTTCCTGGCGATGCGCTTCCAGCGCCGCTCGTTGATTCTCCGACTCCACGAGCCGGCTCTCGAGCACCGCAAGCCTGGCCTGCACGCCGGCAATCGCCTCGCGCGTCTGCTCAGCCGCAAGCCGGTTGTCCCGGCCCTTGCTTTCGGCCGCCTCGAGGCGCGCCGCGGTGTCTTCGCGCAGCGCGTCGCTTCTGCTCCGGCCGTCGTACCACTGCCATGCCGCCAGGGCCAGGGCTAGCATCGCGAGCCATAGCGCAGGATCGAGCGCGTGGCGCAGCATTCGGCCCCGCGCGGGAGCAGCGGGCGACAGGGGGGACTCGGGTGAGGAATCACTCATGGGAAATCGCGCCCGGCGTCAGTTGATAGTATGCGGGGGGGCGCGGCCAGACCGCAATCGATCTGGACGGCCGGCGGATCTCAGCGCTGAGCGCCGAAATGGGCGGCGAGGCCGGTCAGCATGCCGTCGTCACCCGGTCCGGTCACGATCACCTTGCGCACGGCGAGCTCATGCGCGGCCTCGGCAATCCGCGGATGCGGGACGAACAGTGGCGTGTCGGCGAGCCGCTCGCGTCCCTCGGGCCCGATCATCTCGGCGAGGTTGCGCAAGCCCTCGCTGCTGGTGGCGGTCACTGCGTCGACGCCGTCCCGGGCCCAGATTTCAAGCAGCGGCGCCGCATCCAGCCCGGGCTTCACGCGACGGTAGCACTCCGCGTATTCGACCGTTGCGCCACGCTCCCTCAGCGTCACCCCGAGCAGCTCGCGCCCACCCGCCCCGCGGAAGATCACGATGCGCTTGCCCCGCATCGCCGCAAGTTCCGGCAGCTCCACAAGCGCCTCGGTATCGGAGCGACCCTGCGGGGCGGTGACGCCTGTAATCCCGAAGCGCTCGAGCGCCCTCACGCTGCCGCTGCCCACTGCCGCAATCTGGAGCCGCCGCGGAAGCTCGCGGCGCGCGGCAATGAGGCCGAGCGCCCGCTCGACTGCGTTCGGGCTCACGAAGACCGCAAGGTCGAACTCATCGAGCCGGTCGACGATGCGCAGGAACGGCCGGGGATCGTCGATGCCGCGGATCTCGATCGTGGGAAACAGGATCGGCCGGCCGCCGGCTTCGCGGACCAGGCGCGCGAACGCCTGCGCCTGGTGCGCCGGCCGCGTCACCACGATGCTCCTGCCCGCAAGCGGCTTGGGACTCACCGCGCGGCGCTCTCGCGCTCCAGTTCCGCCAGGATCTCCCCCGCGCCCTGAGCCTTGAGTGCCTTCGCCAGCGTAACGCCCAGCGCTACTGGATCCCGCGCCGGCCCCCTCAGCTCCCCGCTCACCAGGCGCGAGCCGTCGGGCGCCCCGACGAAACCGCGCAACCTCAGATTGGCGCCTTCCGTTTCCGCGTAGGCCCCCAGCGGGACGTTGCAGCTGCCCGAAAGCGCGCGCGAGAAGGCCCGTTCCGCCGCGACGCAGCACGCCGTGGCGGCGTGGTTGAGCGCAGCCAGCGCTTCGATCAGGTCGGCACGACCGCTCAGGCACTCCACGCCGAGCGCGCCCTGTCCCGGCGCCGGCAGGCTCTCGGCAGGCGGAATGAGGCGCGTGATGCGGTCTTCCAGCCCCAGGCGCTTCAGTCCCGCGGCGGCGAGTATCACGGCGTCGTACTCGCCGGCGTCGAGCTTCCTCAAGCGCGTGGTGACGTTGCCCCGCAGCGGCTCGAGCCGCAGGCCGGGGTGGCGCGCCCGCAGCTGGCATTCGCGGCGCAGGCTGGAGGTGCCGACGCGGCTGCCCGCCGGCAGGGCGGAGAAGTCGGAGTAGCGGGTGGATACAAAAGCGTCGCGCGGGTCTGCGCGCTCGCTCACGGCGGCGAGCGCAAAATCCCGCGCAAGGGTCATCGGCACATCCTTCACCGAGTGCACGGCAATATCGGCGCGCCCGCTTGCCAGCGCTTCCTCGAGCTCCTTGACGAACAGTCCCTTGCCACCGATGCGCGCGAGCGATGCGTCGAGCCGGCGATCGCCTTCCGTGGTGATCCCGAGAAGCCGGATTTCCGAGCGCGGGTATAATGCGGCGAGCCTCGCCTCGATATGACGCGCCTGCCACAGCGCCAACGCTGATTCACGCGAGGCGATCACGATGCGCCTCGGCGCTTCTGCTCTGGTATCGACTTCCGACATGCCGCTGGCGAAACGTTTCAGGCGCGCGCTGATCGTGGCGATTCTAGCACTGGCCGCGCTGCCGGCCTGCGCCGGCGAGGCTCTCACGCTCGCCGACGATCTGGCCGCGACCGCGGTCGCGGCCGGCACGCGCCGGGTCCCGGTCATGATTGTGTTCACCGAGGCGACCTGTCCGTACTGCACGCGCGCAAAGCGCGACTATCTGGTGCCGATGCAGTCGCTGGGGCCGTTCGCCGACAAGATGATCGTACGCGAAGTGGACGTGGCAAGCGACCGGCGTCTGCGCGACTTCGCCGGCCGCCTCACCACCCACAGCGAGTACGCCCGGCGCATGCAGGTGCGCCTCGTGCCCACCGTCCTCGTCGTGGACACGCGCGGCGAGCCGGTTGCCGCTCCGATCGTGGGGCTGCTCGCGCCCGACTTCTACCAGCTCTACCTCGAGCAGGCGGTCGAAGCCGGGTTGATCAAGCTGCGCGCGCCGGCAACCGAGCGGCGCTGACACGAACCTATCTCAAATTCCCGGTCGTTCGCTCTTCGCCTCCGACTATTCATCCTGTGCGTAGCGCGCAGGCCGCGGGGCGGGTCCCGTCAGAGCGGTCGTGATCTTCTCCGGATTTCCCAGCCCACCTGGTCAATTGATCAGGACAACTCACTTGGACAGCCAGGACCCGTACCGGAAATCCGGAACCAGATCCCAACCGCTCCGCCACCCGGCCCGCGGGTGTACTGAGGTGCGCGGGTGGACCCGCGCGGTGCCGCATATCTCGGATGCATGTTCATGCTGCTCCGAGGATATTTTTTGAGATGGGCTCACGTGCTGCGGCGGCGCAAGCCGCCGACGCGCTCATTCGGAATCGCGCCCGGCTTTTCCGAATTCGCGCACGATGTGCTGCTGGCGGCGGCTGATCGCAATCCTCTCCTCCACGCCCTCGAGCAGCACTTCCCACTGAGGCTCCCCCTCCTTCATCGTCCGCTCAAAGCCGCGCACCGCCGCACGCGCGACCAGGCAGTTGCGGTGCGCGCGCACGAAGCGCTCGCCAAATTCCTCCTCGAGCTTGGTCAGTGCCTCCTCGATCAAGTACTCCCGCTCCGCCGTCCGCACGGTCACGTACTTGAGCTCGGCCTTGAGATAGATCACGTCCTTGACCGGGATCAAATGGACGCGCCCGCGTTCCTGGGCCGAGAGATGCGTGCGCGCCGTGCGCGCGATCGCGTCCAGCACTTCCGGCCGCGGCGCCGCCGCCGCGCGCCCGAGCGCTTCCTTCAAGCGCGCGAGGCGAATCGGCTTCAGCAGGTAGTCGACCGCGTGCACCTCGAAGGCGCGGATCGCATACGCGTCGTAGGCCGTCGCAAACACGACGGCCGGAGGCCGCTCGAGCTTCTGCAGATGCTGCGCGACCTCGATGCCGTCCATCTCCGGCATGCGCACATCGAGCAGCACGACGTCCGCCGCCTCGGCCGCGAGGAGCTCGATCGCCTCGGGGCCGCTGGCGGCCTCGCCGACAACCGTAAGGGGCAGATCGCGCTCGCAGTCGGCGAGGAGCTCTCTCAGGCGCGAGCGCGCCGGGGCCTCGTCGTCCACGATTGCCACGCGCATCGGCTTCGCTTCACTCACGGCTGATTCCTGTCCCTGCCGCGGGGCCCGCCTGATCACGGTTCCTGACGTACGGCATCACGATTCGAACCTCGTAGCTGTCCGCCCCCGCCCGCGCGGAAAGGCTCGCTTCGGCGTCGAAGTGGAGCGCGAGCCGCTCGCGGATATTCGCGAGCGCCATGCGATTCCCGGCATGCCGGTCGCCATCGGGCCGGAACGGGTTGCGCAGCACCGCGCGCAGCTCGTCGCCCACGGCGGCGATATTGATGACAATCGTGCCGGGCTCGATGCGCGGCTCGATCCCGTGATAGACCGCGTTCTCCAGCAGCGGCTGCAGCACCAGGGGGGGCACCAGCGCATCGCGCGGCATGGCGTCAAGCTGCCAATCGACGTTCAGGCGCCCGCCGAGCCGCAGTTGCTCGATGCCGAGGTACTGGCGGCACAGGTCCACCTCGCGCGTCAACGGGGTCAGTTCGCGGTTGTCGGCCATCAGCACGCGGAAGAGCTCCGCCATGTCCTCCAGCGCCTCTTCCGCCCGCCGTGGATCCTGGCGGATCAGCGACAGCACCGCGTTGATGCTGTTGAACAGAAAGTGCGGACGGATCCGCGCCTGCAGCGCCTGCAGCCGCGCTTCCGACAGCGCGGGCGACAGCGCGCGCCCGCGCAGATCAAAGTAGGCAAGCATGGCCAGCGTGGCGAGCGTGACCAGCAGGAGATAGCGCTCCAGCGCGGCCGGCGCCTGGCCGAGGAGCGGGCGCCCTTCGAAATAGAGCGCGGTCGTGAGCACGAGCTCGACCACGACCACCGCCGCCGCCCCGAGCCAGTAGGGCAACAGGCGCAGGGCACCGGAGAGCACTGCGAGCACCACCACCGAGAGCACCAGCAGCGGCTCGACGAGCGCGGCGATCTCGACGAATTCGCGCCATGTTCCGAGCACGCCTGAACCTTTCACGATCGCTGCCGCGACGGCTGCCGCGTTGCCCATCAGCAGGATCCGCAGCATGATGCCGAGGTTGCGGAAGTTCGGCAGGGCGCCCGAGTACGCGTTTTGATTTATACTTCGCGCCACTCTTGAATTCTAGAGCCTATCTCGACAATAGGCACGTAGCCTGCATGTCCGCCAACGACAGCACCAGGAGGCCGTGGTCGGGACGGTTCGCCGAACCCCCGACCGAGCGCGTGCGGCGGTTCACCGCGTCGGTTGCCTTCGACCGCAGGCTCGCGGCGTTCGACATCGAGGCCTCCCTCGCCCATGCCCGGATGCTGCAGGCGGCCGGGATCATCGCCCAGCCCGATCTCGAGGCGATCGAGAAGGGGCTCGCGCAGATCCGCTCCGAGATCGAGGCCGGCGCCTTTCCATGGTCGGAGGCGCTGGAGGACGTGCATCTCAACATTGAGCGGCGCCTGATCGAGCTCGCCGGCGAGCCTGGCAAGCGGTTGCACACCGCCCGCTCGCGCAACGACCAGGTTGCCACCGATCTGCGCCTCTACCTCCGCGCGGCCATTGATCAGACGCTCGCGCTGCTGAAATCCCTGCAGCGCGCGCTTCTCGAACTCGCCGACGAGCATGCCGAGACGGTGATGCCCGGCTACACGCACCTGCAGGTGGCACAGCCGGTCACCTTCGGCCATCACCTGCTCGCGTACTTCGAGATGTTCGGGCGCGATGCGCAGCGTCTCGCCGACGCCCGCAAGCGGGTAAACCGCCTGCCGCTCGGGGCGGCTGCGCTTGCCGGCTCCTCATTCCCCATCGACCGCCAGCGGGTCGCGAAGGAGCTCGGTTTCGAGGAGGTGTGCGAGAACTCGATCGACGCGGTGTCCGACCGCGACTTCGCGATCGAATTCTGCGCCTGCGCGGCGCTTGCGATGACGCACCTGTCGCGGTTCTGCGAAGAGCTCATCCTGTGGGCCAACCCCCGCTTCGGCTTTGTCGCGATCGCGGACGCGTTCGCCACCGGCTCCTCGATCATGCCGCAGAAGAAGAACCCGGATGTCGCCGAGCTGATTCGCGGCAAGACCGGACGCGTCAACGGTCACCTGGTGGCGCTGCTGACCCTCATGAAAGGGCAGCCGCTCGCGTACAACCGCGACAACCAGGAGGACAAGGAACCGCTGTTCGACGTGGTGGATACATTGACCGCGAGCCTCGCCGTGTTCACCGAGATGCTCGGCGGCATCGAGGTCCAGCGCGAGGCGATGGCCGCCGCCGCGCGTGAGGGGCACGCCACGGCCACCGACTTCGCCGATTACCTGGTGCGCAAGGGCGTGCCCTTTCGCGACGCGCACGAGGCGGTGGCGCACGCCGTGCGTTTCGCGGAATCGCGCAAGTGCGAGCTCGCCGAGCTGAAGCTCCCCGAGCTGCAGCGCATTTCGGCGGTCATCACCGAAGACGTCTACGGCGCCCTGACGCTCGAAGGATCGCTGAAGAGCCGCAACCATCTGGGGGGCACGGCGCCGGCCCGCGTCAAGGCGGCCATCGCCAAGGCGCGCAAGTCGCTCGGCTGACCGCCGCCAGCATGGGTCCCTGGCGGGAAATCGAGCGCTCGATCGGCGCGGCGTCCGGCACCCCCTTCGCAGTCGCATCGCGCACCGCCATCGGGGGCGGCTGCATCAACGAGTGCTACCTCCTCCGCGGCGCGGACCGCGCGTATTTTGCCAAGGTGAACGCGCCGTCCCGCGCGGACATGTTTGCGGCCGAAGCCGCGGGCCTGGCGGAGATCGCGCGCTCCCGCACCGTGCGCGTGCCGCAGCCGCTCTGTCACGGCGCCAATGCGCACGCCAGTTGGCTGGTGCTCGAGTATCTCGAGCTTACACCGGGAGACGACCGGAGCATGGGCAAGCTGGGGCGCGACCTCGCTCGCATGCACCGCGTGACCGGGAAGCAGTTTGGCTGGCGTCGCGACAACACCATCGGCGCCACCCCGCAGATCAACACCGAAGCGGGCGACTGGATCGCCTTCTGGCGCGAGCGCAGGCTGGGCTTCCAATTGCGGCTCGCGCAATCGCGGGGCCACGGCGGCCGCCTGATCGCCGCCGGCGAGCGCCTGCTCGAGGCGCTGCCGTCCTTTTTCCGCGGCCACTCGCTGCTGCCCTCGCTGCTGCACGGCGACCTGTGGTCGGGCAATGCCGGACGGACGGCGGATGGCGAGCCCGTCATCTACGACCCCGCGGTTTACTTCGGCGACCGCGAGGCGGACCTGGCCATGACCGAGCTATTCGGCGGCTTTCCGCCAAGCTTTCAGGGCGCCTACCGCTCGGAGTTCCCGCTCGATCCTGGATACGAGACGCGCAAGCATCTCTACAACCTTTATCACGTGCTCAACCACTTGAATCTCTTCGGGGGCGGCTACGGCGCGCAGGCCGAGCGCATGATCGGGCAACTGCTTGCTCAGCTTTGAGCGGCACGGAGATCCGGCGCTGCGACCGGTGCCGCGTCCCCCTTCAGTTCTTCCTGGAGTTTTTCCAGATCATCCAGCACCCGCACGAATTTCGCGCCGAACGGCGTGAAGGCGTACTCCACCCGCGGCGGGATTTGCGCGTATGCCTTCCGCTCCAGTATGCCGAACTCGACGTTTTTTCTGAGGCAGTCGTTCAGCACCTTCTTCGTCAAGCCCTCGACGCACCTGACCATCTCGCCCGGCCGGTTGATGCCGTGGGAGAGCAGGTTATACACGGTCAACGACCACTTGCAGCCGAATATGGTCTCCACCATGCGCGCTGCGCGCTCGGGCGGGGACCGCCTCGTAAACCGCGGCGGACTGGGGACGGTGGACATTGACCGAAAAGTATCTAGGGCACCGCGAAGTGCCTGCTTTTCAAGGGATTTGACGCGTCCTATATTCGCGCTGTCCGCCGGCATTTGCGTCATCCAAGCGGACCGGATCCCTGCACCAGGGAAATACGCTATCGCCTTAGCTGTCGGCCGGTCAAGTCGAAGGAGGAGCTATCAATGTCAAACGTAATGGAGAAAGCCGAACTCAAGACGTTCGGCAAGCCGGATGAAGTGCGCGAGTTCCCCAAGGGGCGGCTGGAACTCATCAAGATCGGCGGTGCGACCATCGGGCGCGCAGTCTTTCAGCCCGGGTGGAAATGGTCGACATCGGTTCAGCCACTGGTCAAAACCAAGAGCTGCGAGGCGCCGCATTTCCAGTACCACGTTTCGGGCGTCTTGAAGGTCGTCATGGACGACGGGGCCGAGTTCGAGTGCCGTCCCGGCGACGTTTCTCTTCTGCCCTCGGGCCATGATGCATGGGTAGTGGGGAGCGAGCCGGCGGTCGTCGTGGATTTCCAGGGAATGGTCGATTACGCCAGGTCCCTGTAGATCTGTCGCGCTCTGCTCCTAATCGAGGCGCGGCGACGGTTCCCGTCGCCGCGTCACGTGTGCGCGGGCGGCGCCGTGGAGCCGCGCACCACAAGCTCCACCGGCAGCTCGGTGCGCTGCTCGACCGGCCTGCCCGCGAGCCGCGCCAGCAGGTGGCGCCCCGCGTACGTGCCGAGCTCCGCCGTCGGGAAGTGCACGGTGGTCAGGGGCGGCGTCACGACCGCGGACATTTCCAGGTCGTCGAAGCCGGTCACCGAGACATCGCGCGGGACCGCGAGCCCCTGCGCGAGGCACTCGGCGAGCGCGCCGATCGCGATCACATCGTTGCCACACACCACGGCCGTCGGCCGCGGCGAGCTGCGCATGACCTCGCGCAAGCCTTCCCGCCCGGCGGTCAGGGTGTAGGGCTTCTCGACGACACGCCCGGGAGCAAGGTCGATGCCGCGCGCGGCAAGGGCCTGGCGCACGCCATCGAGCCGCTCGGCTGCGCGCTCGTTGCCGCTGGTCACCCCGGAGATCATGGCGAACTCGCGGTGTCCGAGGTCCAGCAGGTGGCACGCGATGCGGACCGCTGCGGCGCGATTGTCGAACCCGACGCAAGGGTGCCGTCCGGCCGCGTCAAGCGCCCACGTGAGGACGTAGGGAATCTGGTGCATGTCGATCATCCGCAGCACGCTCGGGTCGTGGGTGGCGCCGAGCAGCACCAGGCCGTCGACTCCACGCTCGATCAGCGTCTGCGTCAGGCGTGCCTCGATTTCGGCGTCGAACTCATGGCTCGCGAGCAGCAGCGTGTAGCCCGCATCGTCGAGAGTCTTCTGCAGCGCGTGGGTGGTGTTGGCGAAGATCGCGCTGTCGAGGGTCGGGATCACGGCGCCAATGGTGTGCGTGCGGCGCGAGGCGAGCGCCCGCGCCGCGCCATGCGCGACGTAGCCGAGCGATTGCACGGCCTGCCGGATGCGCGCGGCGGTGGCCGCCTTGACCTTGTCCGGCTGCGTCAATGCGCGCGAAACGGTGGCGGTTGAAACCCGGGCGAGCCGTGCGACATCGGCGAGCTTTGCGGGCTTGCGCAGGGGTACTCGATCCACTCTACCGAGCTCTCTAGTTAGCGCTCACTTACAAAAAAGCCGGCGCGGGGCCGGCTTCTTTTTCCTTCCCGATCAGCAACCTGTCAGCGGTACTCTTTGGCGCTGAACCGGCGGTACTTGGCCAGCAGCCGCCGCGGCTTGCGGAACGCATCACGGCGAAACGGCTCGCCCAGCTCTTGCGTCAGCATGATCTCGACCACGGAGGGCTTGCCCGAACGCAGCGCCGCCTTGAGCGCATCGGAGACCTCGTCTTCGTGCTCCACACGGTAGCCTTCGGCCCCCATGACGCGCGCGATTTCCGAGAAGTCCGGATTGGCGAGATTGGTGCCGACGAACCGGTTGTCGAAATAGTCGATCTGGTTCTTCTTCTCGGCGCCCCACTGGCCATTGTTGAAGACCACTGCCACCGCCGGGATCTTCTCCTTCACCGCGGTCATGACTTCGGCAAGGCTCATGCCCCAGGCGCCGTCGCCGACGTACGCGATCGCGGGACGCTCCGGGCGCGCGACCTTGGCGCCGAGCGCCGTCGGATAGGCGTAGCCGCAATTACCCCAGCTCATCGCGGCAAGGAAGGACAAGGGCTGCTCGAAACGCAGATAGCTGTTTGCGACCGAGCACACGTTGCCGATGTCCGTGGACACCATGGCGTTCCTGGGCAGCGCCTTGGCGAGTTGGGCGAGCGCCCGGCGCGGACCGATCTGACCCTTCTTGTTGGGCGAGTGCCAGTTCGCGAGCTCGGCGATCCACGCCTCCTTTTCGCGCATCACCTCCGCCAGGCGGTTTTTGTCGGGCTTCCTCGCCCCGCGCGCCTTCAGGCGCTTCAATAGCTCCTGCGCCGCGAGGCGCGCGTCGCCCGCGATCGCGAGCGACACCTTTTTCACGAGCCCGAGCGTGCGATGGTCGGCATCGATCTGGATGATCTTCGCCTCTTGCGGCCAGTAGTCGATGCCGTGCTGCGGCAACGTGCCGAATGGCCCGAGGCGCGTGCCCAGCGCCAGCACGACGTCGGCGCGCGCGATGGTCCGCATCGCCGCCTTCGAGCCCTGGTATCCCAGCGGGCCGCACGACAGGGGATGGCTCGCCGGGAACGAATCATTGTGCAAATACGAGTTCACGACCGGCGCGGTAAGGTGCTCGGCCAGCGCCTTCACCTCGTCGATGCCGTCCGCCATCACGACGCCTCCGCCGGACAGGATCACGGGGAATCTGGCCTCCGCGAGCATCTTCGCTGCCTTGTCGAGCGCGTTCGTGCCGCCCGCGGCGCGCTCGATGACGAGGGGCGGCAGGATCTCGTAGTCGCCCTCGCCGTAGAAGTAATCGCGCGGGATATTCACCTGCACCGGCCCGCGCTCGTGCAGCGCGATGGTGAACGCCCGGTGCATCAGCTCGGCCATGCGCAACGGTGAATTCACGTGCACCTGCCACTTGGTGATCTTCGAGAAGATCGGCATCTGCTCCGTTTCCTGGAAGCCACCGTGGCCCGCCGTGAGGCTTCCCGATTCGGGCGTGACCACCACCATCGGCGTGTGCGCCCAGTAGGCCGCGGCCACCGCCGTCACGAAATTGGTGATCCCGGGACCATTCTGCGCGATGCACACGGTCGGCCGGTTGGTGACGCGCCCATAGCCATCGGCCATGTGGGCGGCGTTCTGCTCATGCGCGACGCTGACGAGCCGGATGCCCGCGCCTGGAAAGAGGTCGAGGGCGTCCATATAGGCGGAGCCGACGATGCCGAACACGTCCTTCACCTTGTGCGCGACGAGCGTCTCGATGAACGCTTCCGACGGCGACATGCGCACCTTGCCTCCGGCCGACCGCGTCGTTGTGGTGAGGTTCTTCGCGTCAGTCATGATGTTCATGAAAGTCCTCCAGTCGTGGGCGTCTTGCGATCAGGGGCCGAGCGTAGCGCAATTATTCTAAACAGACACCCATGCTCCTGCAAGCGCTTTCATTTAACTCAGTAACCATTTGTTAATTAAATGACTTATGGGTCCTAAATGGTATTCCGGGGGAAAGCCACTCAGCCGCCCTCTGCCGTGGGACAGCGGCGCCTACAGCACCCTTCAGGCGCCTCCGTAGATATCCCGGTACGAGACGTAAACGGACGCGATCAGCGTCGGCCCGAGCACCAGCCAGCCGAGTCCCAGCGGGATTGCCGCCACGATCCCCAGCACCATCACCACGATGCTGTACACGAGAAATGGCAGGATGTTCTTCAGGCAGCCGAGGAAGCTCGCCTTGATGGCCTCGAGCGGCGGCATTTCGCGCAGCACCACCAGGGCCGGCGCAAACCACAGCGCCATGTAGATCGGGATGCTGAGCGCAAGCGCCACCAGCCACGCGAGCACGACACTGCCACCGAGCGCGGCCGCGCCCGCGGCATCGCCACGCATTGCGCCCAGGAGGGCGCCGGCGCCGACGATGGCGACCACCGGCAGCATCACGATGATCCAGCCGCCAATGGCAAGGGCACCGAGCACGATGAGGTTGCCCGTCTTCTCCTTGAATCCCGCGAACAGCTGGACGACCTCCAGCTCGCCGCCGCCCTGAAGCGTCCGGCAGCCGAGCAGGAGGCCGCCGACGAACACGGGCATCACCAGGAACGTGGCGACCGCGCCCAGCAGGGGAATGAAGGCGAGCACCACCAGGACTACGAACAGAATCAGCACCTGTGCAATCCATGTGCCCGGGGCTTTCTTGAACAGCGCGAACCCGTCCGCGATCCATGTCCAGCCCTGACCGGCGCTGACGGCGTGCCCCCCTGTCATGTTCTCGCCCATGTGAACCTCCTCGTTGGCGTGAGGCGCAAACCATCGTAGTGGAATCGGAGCGCTATGACAATCGCCTAGAGCGCGACCGTGCCCTGGGGCGGATGCAGTCCTTTGTTACACTGCCGGACCTGCATGATGTCCGCCACCGCCAGCCCGCATGATCCGCGCCGCGCGTCGCGCGGCGGGTCCCACACCGCAATGAATCTCGCGCCTGCGCGGGACAGCGATGCTGCTTGAATCGCTTCCGCTCTGGCTGCTCGTCTGGATCGGATGCGTCGTGATCGTGGCCGGCTTTCTTCAGGGCGCCCTGGGCTTCGGCTTCCCGTTCGTGGCAACGCCCCTGATAGCCATGACGACTGACATGCGCACTGCCATCGTCGCCGTGCTCCTGCCGACCATCGCGACCATCTGTGTCGCCCTGTTCGCCAGCGGCCCGTTGCGCGCCACTCTCGCGCGCTTCTGGATGATGCCGCTTTACGTGATCCTCGGGGCGGCATCCGGTACCTGGGTATTCGTGTCCGCGCCGGATGCGCCGTATACGCTCGTGCTGGCGCTGCTGACGCTGTTCTATCTCAATCTCGACCGGCTGGGCCGTGCCGAATGGCCGCTGGTGCGGCGCCATGAGCGCGCGTTTGCGCCGCTCGCCGGCTTCACTGCTGGCCTTTTCGAGGGAACGGCAAATATCTCCGCGCCTCCGCTCATCGTGTTCTATCTTTCGCTGGGCCTCACACCCGTCATGCTGGTGCAGGGGCTCAACATCTGTTTTCTGCTCGGCAAGTCCACCCAATTCACTGTCCTCGCGACGCGGGGCGGCGTCCCGATGGGCGAGTGGCTCTCCACATTGCCCTTCGTTGCGATCGGAGTCGCGGGCTCGCTCATCGGCGTGCGCATCCGCAGCCGCATCGATGCCGTGACCTTTCGCGTGTGGGTGAAGCGCGCGCTGTTCGTGATCGCATTGGGGTTGATCGCGCAATTCGGCTATTCGCGCCTCGCCTGAATAGCGTGACGCCCGGCCGGCAGCCGAAGACGCGCCTTGCTCCCTCCCCAGACCACCAACGACAACGGCCGGCTTCGCGCCGGCCGCTCTGTCCAAGCCTGATCGATTGTCAGGCCGCCGCTTTTTCCAGCAGCCTCTTCAGCTCCCCGCTCTGGTACATCTCGGTCATGATATCGGAGCCGCCGATGAATTCGCCATTCACATAGAGCTGCGGAATCGTCGGCCAGTTGGCGTACTCCTTGATGCCCTGACGGACCTCGGGATGCTCCAGCACGTTGACCGTGTAGGGGTCGTTCACGCCGCAGGCGCGCAGGATACCGATCGCGTTCGCCGAGAAGCCGCACTGCGGAAAATCGGGCGTGCCTTTCATGTACAGGACGACCTTGTTGCCGGTCACCTGCTTCTTTATAACATCTTGAATAGTCATGAGTTATCCTATATCCGAGTAAATCACTAAGAAATAATTCTAGCGGCTGCCAGGCGCAAGCGTCAAATGCGCCCCGCGGTGACCCGCTCGAGGCCCGCGAGGTCTCGATGAGTCGTGACTTCACGAAAGCCGGCCTCCGCCAGCAGCGCGCGGCAGCGCCCGGCTTGATCGTAGCCGTGCTCCAACAGCAGCCTGCCGCCGGGCGCGAGATGCCCGCGCGCTTGCGCGACGATCAGGCGAATGCATGCGAGCCCGTCGGCACCGGCAACGAGTGCCGCACGGGGCTCGAAGCGCAAATCGCCCTGCGTGAGGCACGGGTCGCGCTCCGCCACGTACGGTGGGTTCGCAACGATCAGATCGAAGCGCCGGCCGGCCAGCGCGGCAAACCAGTCGCTCTCGACGAATTCGACGCGCGCCCGGTGGCGTGCCGCGTTCTCGCGCGCGACCGCCAGCGCCGCGCGCGACGCGTCCGTCGCCATCACCCGTGCCTGGGAGCGACTGCGCGCAATCGCCACCGCGACGCAGCCGCTGCCGGTGGCGAGTTCGAGCACGTGACACTCCGACTGCAGCGGAATATGCTCGAGGGCGGTTTCGACCAGGAGCTCCGTCTCAGGGCGCGGGATCAACACTGCCGGCGTCACCTTGAACGCCAGACTGAAAAACTCGCGCTCCCCCGTGAGGTAGGCCACGGGCTCGCCAGCGCGGCGGCGCTCAACCAGCTCACGATAGCGGCGGTGCTGCTCATCCGTGAGCGGTTGCTCGGGATGCGCGGCGAGCCGCGCCTCGTCGAATCCGAGCGCCGCGCGCAATAGCACGCGCGCGTCTGCGGGTTCAATACCCGGTGACCGCAATATCTGGCCTATGCTCGCGCCTGCCATCCGGCGACCCCTGCCACCACCGCTGCCGCCGCCCGACTAGGCCGCCTGTCCTTCTTCGGCGAGTTGGGCGAGCTGCTCGGCCAGGTGCTCGGCCTGGAGCGCCGAAATCAGCTCGTCGAGGTCGCCGTCCATGATCCGGTCGATCTTGTAGAGCGTGAGGTTGATGCGGTGATCGGTCACGCGCCCCTGCGGAAAGTTGTAGGTGCGGATGCGCTCCGAGCGGTCGCCGCTGCCGATCAGGGATTTGCGGGTGGCGGCGAGCCGCGCCCGCTGCTCGCTCAACTGCTTGTCCTTGATGCGCGCGGCAAGGATCCCCAGCGCCCGCGCCCGGTTCTTGTGCTGCGAGCGGTCGTCCTGGCACTCCACGACGATGCCCGTGGGCAGGTGCGTGATGCGCACCGCGGAGTCGGTCTTGTTCACATGCTGGCCCCCCGCCCCGGAGGCGCGAAACGTATCCACGCGCAGCTCCGCCGGGTTGAGCACGACATCCGCGATCTCATCGGCTTCCGGCATCACCGCCACGGTGCACGCGGATGTGTGGATGCGGCCTTGCGTTTCGGTGACCGGCACGCGTTGCACGCGGTGGCCGCCGGACTCGAACTTGAGCCTGGAATAGGCGGCGGCTCCGGAGATCTTGGCGATGACTTCCTTGAAGCCGCCGAGGTCGGACGGGCTTTGCGATACGACCTCGACCTGCCAGCGGTTGCGCTCGGCATAGCGGCTGTAAAGACGGAAGAGCTCCCCGGCAAAGAGGGCGGATTCCTCCCCGCCCGTGCCGGCGCGGATCTCGAGAAAGATATTGCGCTCGTCGTTGGGGTCCTTGGGCAGCAGGCGCTTCTGCAGCTCCTCTTCGATCCCCGCGAGCCGCTCCCGGGTCTGCCGCATCTCGGACTCGGCGAATTCGCGCGCGGCCGGATCCCCGCTCATCTCCTGCGCCGCCTCGATATCGGCCTCGCCCTCCCGGTAGCGCTGGTAGAGCTCCACCACCGGCGCGATCTCGGCGTGCTCGCGGGTGAGCTTGCGGTAGGTGTCGAGATTGGCCGTCGCGTTCTCGGCGGAGAGGAGCCGATTCAGCTCCTCGAGCCGGCCCGAGAGCTGGGCGAGCTTGGCCGCTATACTGGCTTTCATCGGGCGGGAGTGCCGCTTATTCGGAACGCGGGATGTGGTAGACGCGGCTCAGCAGCTCCGCCAGGGTGTCGCGCTCCTCCTCGCGCGCGTGCGCGAGCGCATGGGTCGGAGCGTGCAGCAGCTTCGCGGCGAGCGCGTGCGAAAGCTGCTCGATCACCAGCTGGGGATCATCGCCCTTCGCCAGGCGCCGCAGCGCGCGCTGCATCTCGTGACGCCGCGCGCGCTCCGCGTTGTCGCGCAGCGCGCGTATCGTCGGCACCAGCTCCCGGTTGCGCATCCAGTGCATGAAATCGGTGACCTGGTTCTCGATGATGACTTCGGCCTGCGCGACGGCGTTCTGCCGCACGTCCATGCCCTCGCGCGCGACTTTCCCGAGATCATCCACGCCGTAGAGGAACACGTCGTCCAGGCGCCCCGCTTCCTCCTCGACGTCGCGCGGCACGGCGAGATCGAACACGAGCATCGGGCGATGCTTGCGCGCGATGAGCGCGCGCTCCATGAGCCCCTTGCCGATGATCGGGAGCGTGCTCGCGGTCGAGGTCACCACGATGTCATGACCGGCGAGTTGCGCCGGCAGATCGTTCAACGTGATGGCGCGGCCGAGGAAGCGGTCGGCGAGCGCCTGCGCGCGCTCGAGCGTGCGGTTGGCGAACGTCAGGCGCCGGGGATGCTGGGCGGCGAAATGCGTGGCGCAGAGCTCGACCATCTCGCCCGCCCCGACGAACAGCACGCTTTGCTCGGCGATCGCCGGATAGATGCGCTGCGCGAGCCCGACCGCCGCGGATGCCATCGACACCGTCGCCGCGCCGATATCGGTCTCGGAGCGCACGGTCTTGGCGACGGCGAAAGTGCGCTGGAAAAGCTTGTTCAGCAGCAGCCCCAGCGTGCCCGCCGCCTGGGCCGTGCGCACCGCCTGCTTGAACTGGCCGAGGATCTGCGGCTCGCCGAGCACCATCGAATCGAGCCCGCTGGCCACGCGAAAGGCGTGCTTCACCGCCTTCTCCTGCGGCAACTGATAGACGTAAGGCTCGATCTGCTGGAGCTTCAGGCTGTGATAGCCCGCCATCCAGTCGACGGCCGCATGGGGCGAGGCAGTCGAGCAGTAGATCTCGGTCCGATTGCAGGTGGAGATGATCGCCGCCTCCTGCACCGGACGGCGGTCCACCAGCTCCCTCAACGCCCCGATCAGGTTTTCGGCATGAAACACCACCTGCTCGCGCACCGAAAGCGGTGCGGTCTGGTGGTTGATGCCTACGGCAAAGAGCTGCATGATCGGGCGCGGCCAGGCAAAAAGAGAGGAGATATTAATACGTTAGCAGCGGCCGCGACAACGTGCGGCGCGGGCTACTTCTTCTTCTCGCGGGCAAACAGCTCGTCGAGCTTGCGCTCGTAGGCGTGGTAGTCGAGGTAATCGTAGAGCTCGTCGCGCGTCTGCATCAGTTCCAGCACGCTCCGCTGCGTGCCTTCCCTGCGCACCGTCTGGAAGACGCGCAGCGCCGCCGCATTCATGGCGCGGAATGCGGAAAGGGGGTACAGGACCATCGAAACGCCCGCGCTCGCGAGCTCCTGCACCGTAAAAAGCGGCGTTTTCCCGAACTCGGTGATGTTGGCGAGTATCGGGACTTTGACGGCGTCGGCGAACTTCCGGTACATGCCGAGCTCGGTGATCGCCTCGGGGAAGATCATGTCGGCGCCGGCCTCCACGCACGCGCACGCGCGGTCGATCGCCGCCTGCAGCCCCTCCACCGCCAGCGCGTCGGTGCGCGCCATCACGATGAATTGCAAGTCCGTCTTGGCGTCGGCCGCGGCCTTCACCCGGTCCACCATTTCCTGCTGCGACACCAGCTCCTTGTTCGGGCGGTGGCCGCAGCGCTTGGCGCCGACCTGGTCCTCCATGTGCATCGCCGCGGCGCCGAACTTGATGAGGGATTTCACCGTGCGCGCGATGTTGTGCGCGCTCGCGCCGAAGCCCGTGTCCACGTCCACCAGCAGGGGCAAGGGACAGACGTCCGTGATGCGGCGCACGTCGGTCAGCACGTCGTCGAGCCCGCTGATGCCGAGATCGGGCACCCCCAGCGAGCCGGCGGCCACACCCCCGCCCGAAAGGTAGATGGCGCGGTAGCCGACGCGCTGCGCCAAGCGCGCCGCATAGGCATTGATGGTGCCGATCACCTGCAGCGGACGCTCGGCCTCGAGCGCGGCACGAAAGCGTGCGCCGGCGGAAGCGGGGGCGGTCGCGGTGTTTACCGTCATGCTAGCGTTCGGCGCGGCGGGGCCACGCTCGACTCAAGCCCCAAAAGTCCATTATCTGACTGGCCATGGGGCGTCCAGAATATGGGAAAAGCTATCATAGCGCACCCGGTAACGCCATAACCCTCTTCTGGACGTGCACTTAGGGGTGTCCATGATATGGATTAAATTGTGCGCGCGATGCAGGCCTGATGGCATAATCGCGCTTCGCTCACGATACGGACTCATCCACCCGCCATGCCCCGCAGGACCGAGATTGATGCCGGCACCCGCTTGACCGGCACCCAGAGCATCGAGCGCGCGCTGACGCTGCTGCGCGAGATCGCGGCCCACAACCGCAGCGGCTCGCGCCTGCTCGATCTCGCCACCCGCACCGGGCTGCAGCGCCCGACCGTGCATCGCATGCTGAAATGCCTCGCCACGGAAAACATGGTGCAGCAGGATCCCGACTCGCACCGCTACTATCTGGGCTCGATGATGTTCGAGCTCGGGCTCACCGCCGCCCCGCGCTTCAACCTGCGCGAGATCTGCCACCCCGCGCTCACCCGCATCGCGGAGGCGACCGGCGACACCGTCTTCCTCACCCAGAGGAGCGGGCTCGACTCGGTGTGCCTCGACCGGCGAGAAGGCGCTTTTCCGATCAAGACCTTCACGCTCGAGATCGGCATGCGCCGTCCGCTCGGCGTGGGCACCGGCTCCCTCGCCATTCTGTCCGCGCTCTCCGAGGATGAAATCGAGCGCGTGGTAGCGGCCAACGCCGCGCGCCTGCCCGAATACGGGCTATCCGCGCCCGTCCTCCTCGCGCAGGTGAAGAAATCGCAGAAGCTGGGATACGCCATGCGCGACGCAACGGGCCTCGCAGGCGTGCGCTCGGTAGGCCAGACGCTTCGCAACCAGAGCGGCATGGCATTTGCCGCGATTTCCGTCTCGACGATCTCGAGCCGCATGAGCGACCGGCGCGCGGCGGAGGTGGCCCAGCTCTTGAAGAGCGAGTCGCGCCAGATCGAGCGCCAGCTCGCAAACGGGGCCGATCACCGTTAGCCGCCCGGCGCATCTGCGCCCCGCGGGCGGCTGCTCCAGCACGACGCGAACCCCAGGCCCGGACGACCGGGCGGCGCGACCGCCCCGCTTCCTCAATTGACGTGACGACGAGCGCACTGCCGAGGAAATCGTACGAAGCCGGCGCACGCGGGCCGCTCGCCGGGGTGCGCGCGCTCGATCTCTCCCGTCTCGTCGCCGGCAACACGCTGACGCAGGTGCTCGGCGACTTCGGGGCGGAAGTGGTCAAGGTCGAGCCCCCCGCGGGCGATACCCTGCGCGCCTGGCGGGTAAACGGCGTGCCGACCAACTGGAAGCTCTATTCGCGCAACAAGAAGAGCCTGTGCCTCGAGCTGCGCAAGCCCGAGGCGCGGGAGATCCTGCTCGACCTCGTTCCCAGCGCCGCGATCTTCATTGAGAGCTTCCGGCCCGGCACGCTCGAGGACATGGGACTCGCGCCCGCCGTCCTCCTCGAGCGCAACCCGAAGCTCGTCATCGTGCGCATTTCCGGCTGGGGCCAGGACGGCCCGTACCGGCGGCGGCCGGGCTTCGGCACGCTGGTTGAAGGGATGTCCGGATTCGCCTCATTCAACGGTTTCGCGGACCGCGAGCCGGTGCTGCCGCCGATGTATCTCGCGGACACCGTCGCGGGGCTCTACGGCGCGGCCGCCGCGATGATCGCATTGCGCGAGATCGAGACGAACGGCGGACGCGGCCAGGTCATCGACCTGCCGCTGCTCGATCCTTTGTTCGCGGTGTTGGGGCCCCAGGCCGCCAATTTCCGCCTGACGGGGAAGGTGAAGCCGCGCACCGGGAGCCGCTCGACCAACGCCGGCCCGCGCAACGCCTACCGCTGCCGCGACGGCCGCTACGTGTGCCTGTCCTCGTCCACCCAGAAGATGGCGGAGCGGCTGTTCCGTTCCATCGGCCGGCCGGAACTGATCACGGACCCGCGCTACCGCACCAACGCCGGGCGCGTGCAGCACGCCGATGCGCTCGACGCGATTGTCGGTGGATTTGTCGCGCAGCGCACGCAGGCGGAAAACGTCGCGTTCTTCGAGCAGGCGGAAGTGACGATCGGACCGATCTACGATATCCGGCAGATCCTCGAGGACCCGCACGTGCTGGCGCGCGAGCTTGTCGCCGACTATCCCGACCCGGACTTGGGGGCGTTCCCGATGCACCACGTCGTGCCGCGGTTGTCGGGCACGCCCGCCTCGATCCGCACCGCCGCGCCGCGCCTGGGCGAGCACAACCGCGCGATCCTCGCCGAGCTCGGCGTCGATGGCGCGGCCTATGCGAAACTGACGGCCGCGGGCGTCGCGTTCGAAGGCGATGTTCCCGGAAAGGAGGAAGAGAAATGAAGCCCGATCTGCCGGTGTGGCGCTCGCTGCTCTACGTGCCGGTCAACGTCGAAAGATTCGTCGAGAAGGCGCACACGCGGGGCGCCGACGTGATCCAGCTCGATCTCGAGGACGCGGTGCCGCCCGCGGAAAAGGAAAAGGCGCGCACGCTGGTCGAGAGGAACGCCACACGGGTGCGGCGCGGTGGCGCCGACGTGGTGGTGCGGATCAACCAGCCGCTCGCCCTCGCGGTGCGCGATCTCGAGGCGAGCATCTGCCCCGACGTCGACGGCATCGCCGTCACCAAGGCGGACAGCGCCTCGCACGTGAAGCTCCTCGACCAGCTCGTCACCGAGCTCGAGGTCAAGCGCGGCATCGAGCCGGGGCGCACGAAGTTCATCGTGATGATCGAGACGGCAGATGCGTTCACCCGCATCGACGAGATCCCGCGCGGCAGCCCGCGCGTTGTGGCGATGAACATCGGGGGCGAGGATTTCGCGCTCGATCTGAACGCCCAGCCCGACGACGACGTGCTGCTCGCTCCCAAGGCGCGCATGATCATCGCCGCGCGCGCCACCGGCGTGATGCCCCTCGGCTTCATCGGCACCGTGGCCGATTTCAGCGACTGGGAGAAGTTCCGGATGATGGTGCGCCGCGCGCGCCGCTTCGGCTTCGACGGCGCCGGCTGCATTCACCCTGGACAGGTGAAGATCGTGAACGAGGAGTACACCCCGAGCGCGGAGGAGGTTGCCTATGCGCGCAAGGTGATCCAGATGGACAGGGAGGCCCAGGCAGCCGGGCGCGGCTCGTTCCAGATCGACGGCAAGATGATCGACATTCCGGTCGTCGTGCGCGCCGAGCGCCTGATCCGGCGCTATGAAGCAATCAAGGCGCGCGAAGCGAGGATCCTCGCCGCCGCTCGTCCATAAGTAAGGCACAGCGCATGAGCCAAGACCTGGAAAAGCTCAAGGACTGGATTGGGCAGAAGGAATCCGACATCGATTACGTGACCGTGCCCGCCGTGCACCGGCTCGCCGCGACGCTCGACCGCGACGATCGAATGCCGCGCATGGGGGACCTCCTGCCCATCGGCTGGCACCAGATCCTCTTTCCGCGCGTCGTGCGCCATTCGCAGATCGGGCCCGACGGCCACCCCCAGCGCGGCGACTTCCTGCCGCCGGTGCCGCTGCCGCGGCGCATGTTCGCCGGCAAGCGCACGACGTTTCACGCAGACCTACAAGTGGGCGACGCCGTGCGCCGTGACTCCGTCATCCAGGACGTCACAATGAAGCGGGGCCGCACCGGGACGATGGTATTCGTGACCGTGAAGACGGATGTCATGGGACCGCGCGGGCTCGCCATCACGGAAGAGCACGACTACGTCTACCGCGAGGCGCCCGCCCCCGGCGCCCCGCCCCAGCCGCCGCAGCCGGCGCCGGGCAGGGCGGTCTGGAGCCGCAGCGTCACGCCCGACCCCGTCATGCTCTTCCGCTACTCCGCGCTCACCTTCAACGGGCACCGCATCCACTACGACCTGCCCTACGTGACCCGGGTCGAGGGCTACCCGGGGCTCGTCATGAACGGCGGGCTCACGACGCTGCTGGTCTTCGAGCTCGCGCGCGCCCACGCGTCCGCGCCGATCCGCCATATCTCCTCGCGCAACGTGCGCGCGCTGTTCGTGAATCAAACGATCACCTTCGGCGGCGAGCCCTCACCCGACGGCAAGACGGCGAAGCTCTGGGCTCTCAATCCCGAAGGCGCCCTCGCACTGACCGCCGAGGCCGAATTCCGATGAAACCAGCGATCATCCCTCATCCCCCAGCCCTCAGCCCTCGAGCGTAACGCATGTCCGGCGGTCCTCTCGAAGGCGTGCGCGTCGTCGACCTCACCTCGGTCGTGGTCGGACCGCTCGCCACCCAGATCCTCGCCGATCACGGCGCCGACGTGATCAAGGTCGAGGCCAGAGCGGGCGATCTCATCCGCGTGATGAACGGCCCCTCGGTGACGCCCGGCATGGGCGCCAAGTTCCTGCATCTCAACCGCAACAAGCGCAGCATCGTGCTCGATCTCAAGCAGCCGGCGGGCTACGCAGCGCTCGCGCGGCTGCTCGAGCGGGCGGACGTGATGATCTGGAACAACCGCCCGCAGTCGATGGCGCGCATGAAGCTCGCCTACGACGACGTGCGCCGCATCAACCCGAGGATCGTCTATTGCGGGCTGTTCGGCTTCGGCCAGGACGGCCGCTACCGCGACAAGCCGGCCTACGACACCATCATCCAGGGCGTCGGCGGCATGGCCGCGCTCAACCACATCACGACGGGCGAGCCGCGCTTCGTCCCGATGGTGGTGGCGGACAAGGTCGTGGGCCTGATCGCGGTGCAGATGATCGCGATGGCGCTCTACGGGCGCACGCGCACCGGACAGGGCTGCTCGATCGAGATCCCGATGTTCGAGAATCTCGCCAAGTTCGTGCTCGAGGAGCACATGTACCTGAAGACCTTCCAGCCGCCGCTCGGCAGCGCCGGCGACCCGCGCATCCTCGATGCGAGCAACCGGCCGATTCCCACCCGGGACGGCTGGATCTGCATGTCGGCCAACACCGATGCGCAGGCCTTCGCCTTCTTCGACGGGATCGGGCGCCCGGAGCTCAAGACCGACCCGCGGTTCTCGAGCGTGCCCGCGCGCTTCGCCAACGTCAAAGAGTACTTCCAGGTCCGCATGGAGGCGCTGAAGGAGAAGACCACCGCCGAGTGGCTCGAGATCTTCGATCGCCTGGACGTGCCGGCGATGGCCTACAACTCGCTCGACAGCCTGATCGAGGATCCGCACCTCGCGGACGTCGGCCTGTTCGAGCTGAAGGACCATCCCACGGAGGGCAAGACACGGGTGATCGGCTTGCCCAACCGGTGGTCCACCGGCGTGCGCCGCGAATGGAACCCGGCGCCCAAGCTCGGCCAGCACAGCGTCGAGATCCTGCGCGAGGCCGGGTACGACGACGCCGCGATCGCGGCTATGGTCGCCGCCGGCGCCACCATCGATGGCCGAATCCGGGAGAGATAGCCTCGCCCACGGCTTGGACTCGGACGGAATGAACTGCGCGCGGCTGCTGTAAACTATGCGCCCGCTCAACCCGCACCGACGCCGCAGCACCTCGCGCTCACACCCTACGGAGAAGCCCATGCCTAGCCTGAAGCTGCACGCACGCCTTGCGCTCGCCCCTGTCCTCCTCACCCTTGCGCTCGGGCTGCCGGGCTGCGCGTTGGCGCAGGACAAGGATTACACACCCACTGTCGGCCAGGAGGGCAAAGACGTCATCTGGGTGCCGACGCCGCAAGCGCTCGTGGAGAAGATGCTCGACATGGCCAAGCTCACGCCGCAGGACATTCACTATGACCTCGGCAGCGGCGACGGGCGCACGGTCATCACGGCCGCCAAGCGCGGGGCGCAGGCCTTCGGGGTGGAGTACAACCCCGACATGGTCGCGCTCTCGGAGCGGGCCGCGGCCAAGGAAGGGGTCTCCGCCCGGGCGAAGTTCATCAACGGCGATATCTTCCAGACCGATTTCAGCCGGGCGACCGTCCTCACGCTCTACCTGCTGCCGAGCCTCAATCTGAAGCTGCGCCCGACCATCCTCACGATGAAGCCCGGCACGCGCGTCGTCTCGCACGCCTTCAACATGGATGAATGGCAGCCCGACCAGACGGAGAGCGTGGAGGGGCGCACGGCTTACCTATGGATCGTGCCGGCGCCGGTCGAGGGCACATGGCGCTGGAACGGCTCGGGCGGCGGCCCCAAGGAGTACCAATTGAGGCTGCGCCAGCAGTTCCAGAAGATCGAGGGGGACGTGCAACTCGACGGCAGGCGCGGCGAGCTGCGCGATGTGAAGCTGCGCGGCGATCAGATCAGCTTCACGGTGATCGACGCGAGCGGCGCGCGGCGCGATTTTTCCGGCCGCGTCGCCGGCAATTCCATCCAGGGCGCGACGAAGTCGCTGAGCGCCTCCGGCGACGCCACCTGGTCCGCCGCCCGCATGAATTAGTAGACGGCAACACAATGGACCTCCCTCGCCCCCGGTATCGGGGGAGAGGGCTAGGGTGAGGGGGCCGTCGAGGTCCTTTCGTTTCTCCTGGAGTGCGAATCATGGCAGTCGAGCAACGCGCCGCCGCCATCATCGGCGGCGGCATCATGGGCGGCGACATCGCCATCGTCTTCGCCGCCGGCGGCTGGAACGTGCACGTGATGAGCCCGTCGCAGACGACGCGCGACGCGCTGCCGGCGCGCATTGCGGCCGGGCTCGCCAAGCTTGCGGCTCCGTCGGCCTCCGCAGCCAGCGTCAAGACCTACGCCAGGCTGGACAAGGTCCCGTGGCGCGACATCGAGATCGTGGTGGAGGCCGCGACCGAGGAGCTCCCGCTCAAGCAGAAGCTGTTCGGTGAGATCGAGGCGCTGGCGCGCCCCGACATCCCGCTCACGAGCAACACGTCCAATTTCCCGATCGGCGAGATCGGCAAAGGCTTGAAGCGCCGCGCGCGGGTCGCGGGGCTGCACTTCTTCATGCCCGCGCACCTCGTTCCTCTGGTCGAAGTGGTGAGCGCGGAGTCCACCGAGCCTCATGTAGCGGAGAAGCTGGTCGCGCTCATGAGAACTCTCGGCAAGGCGCCGATCTGGGTGAAGAAAGACGTCCCCGGCTTTGTCGGCAACCGCATCCAGCACGCCATGCTGCGCGAGGCGCTCTATCTCATCAACGACGGCATCGTCGACGCGGAGGGCGTCGATACCGCGGTGCGCTACGGCTTCGGCTTCCGCTTCATCGCCTGCGGGCCCGTCCTGCAGAAGGAGATGTCGGGGTGGGACACCAACTATCTCGTGGCCGAGGCGCTTTACCCGCGCCTCTACAACAACCAGACCCCCGCGCCCGTCGTAAAGACCCTCATCGACCAGGGCCACCTCGGCATGAAGGCGAAGCGCGGCTTCTGGGAATGGGACGACGCGAAGATCGCGCGGGAAAAAGCGCGCATCGAGCGCTGCCTGCAGGCGGGGATGGAAATCCTGAAATCAGACAGCGCGAAGTGAGGAAATGGTGGCCAGGGACGGAATTGAACCGCCGACACAAGGATTTTGGTTCCGGCCGCCGGCTAACGCCAGCTTAACATCGCGAGCGAGTTAGCCTTCACCGAAATCCCGGCACGCGATCGGGACGCTAATGAAACAGGGAATGGTGGCCAGGGACGGAATTGAACCGCCGACACAAGGATTTTCAGTCCTCTGCTCTACCAACTGAGCTACCTGGCCCCCTGCAGCAAAAAACGCTGATCCGACGGTGAGTTGGATTGTAGTTCAGGATGTGAGCAAGCACTCACTTTGAGCTACCCAGCGCGGCAAAAACAGGAAAGCGCGGTATTTAATCGTCAATCGCGGCGAGCGTCAAGAAATACCGCTCGAGCGGACGCATGAGCGCGCCGCTCAGCTTCGGTAGAAACGGACCTGCCGGCCGTTCCAACTCGCGAACTGGAGCGGACAAGCGACAGCTTGCCGCTCAATACGCGAAACGCGAATACGAGCCTGCGAAAAAAAACCCCGCGCGAGCGGGGTTCTTCGTCGTGAAGGAAGGGGGCACGGGGGAAACCATGGGTTTCCCCTGTTCCTCACCTGTCCCGGATGGCATGTAACACGCGGCGCGTGTTACATGTCCATCCCGCCCATGCCGCCCATGCCACCGTGGGCGTGGCCCGCGTGCGACTCTTCCTTCGGCAACTCCGCGACCATCGCGTCGGTGGTGAGGATCAAGCCCGCCACCGACGCGGCGTTCTGCAGCGCGCAGCGCGCGACCTTGGTCGGGTCGAGCACGCCCATCTGCACGAGATCGCCGTACTCGCCGGTCTGGGCATTGAAGCCGAAATTGCCCTTGCCTTCGACCAGCTTGTTGATGACGACCGAGGGCTCGTCGCCGGCGTTGGCGGCGATCCAGCGCGTCGGCTCTTCCAGCGCGCGCATCACGATCTTGATGCCGGCGTCCTGGTCGTGGTTGTCGCCCTTCACCTTCAGGTTCGCCCGCGCCCGCAGGAACGCGACGCCCCCGCCCGGCACGATGCCTTCCTCGACCGCCGCGCGTGTGGCGTGC
>DATBKZ010000087.1:0-11764 GCA_036555615.1 Burkholderiales bacterium
GGACGGATCTGTCGGTTCACTCGCAGGCGCAGCTGAATGCAGTGGCCAGGCGGTTAAATGAACGGCCGCGGAAAACGCTGGACTATGAAACTCCAGCCGAACGATTTGGCCAATGCGTTGCGTCGGTCGGTTGAATCCGCAGCCGAAAGCTGCCGCCGGTATTGGGGCCGCTGAGGGCCAAGCAGCGAAGGAAAATCCTCCCACACCCCCGCCGCTTCGCTTTGCGACCCCTCCTCAGGGGAGCTACTCCTCCCACCACCCCGCTCGCTCATCCCTCACCCCCGCCCTCTCCCGAGCGGATTGGGGGTCTAGGTTCAGGGCAGGAGGGGAAAGTCTCACGTTATAATTCGCCTATTTCCGGAACACGAAAATGGAAGCAGAACGCATCAACGCCATTAGCCGCCGGCTCTCCGACGTCGCGGGTCGCGCCGCAGAGCTCCGGAGGTATCTTTGACTTCGAGGCCAAGCAGCGCCGCCTGAACGAAGTCGCCAAGCTCGCCGAGGACCCCGCCGTGTGGAGCGACAGCAAGCGCGCGCAGGAACTCGGCCGGGAACGCAAGTCCCTCGAATCACTGGTCCACACCTTCGGCCGCATCGACAGCGGGCTGCGCGATGCGACGGAGCTGTTCGAGATCGCCAAGGCCGAGCGCGACGACGCGACGCTCGCCGCAATCGAGGGCGATGCGCAGGGACTGGACAAGACGGTGGCGGACATGGAGTTCCGCCGCATGTTCTCGAACCCGATGGACCCCAGCAATTGCTTCCTCGACATCCAGGCGGGCTCGGGCGGCACCGAAGCTCAGGACTGGGCGCAGATGCTCGAGCGGATGTACCTGCGTTACTGCGAGCGCAAAGGGTTTCGCGTCGAGCTCCTGGAAGAGTCACCCGGTGAAGTCGCCGGCATCAAGAGTGCATCGCTGAGGGTCAACGGCGATTACGCCTACGGGCACCTGCGCACCGAAAGCGGCGTGCACCGCCTGGTGCGCAAATCGCCGTTCGATGCCAACAAGCGTCGCCACACGTCGTTCGCCAGCGTCTTCGTTTATCCGGAGGTGGACGAGACGATCGAGGTCACCATCAATCCCGCCGACCTGCGCATCGATACGTTCCGCGCATCCGGCGCCGGCGGCCAGCACGTCAACAAGACCGACTCGGCGATCCGCATCACGCATCTTCCGACCAACATAGTGGTGCAATGCCAGAACGACCGCTCGCAGCACCGCAACCGGGCGGAGGCGATGGCCATGCTCAAGTCGAAGCTCTATGAGCTGGAGCTGCGGAAGCGCCAGGAGGAGAAGCAGGCGCTGGAGGACACCAAGACCGACATCGCCTGGGGCCACCAGATCCGCTCCTACGTGCTCGATCAGTCGCGCATCAAGGACCTGCGCACGGATGTCGAAGTCGGCAACACCCAGGCCGTGCTTGACGGCGACCTCGACAAATTCATCGAAGCGAGCTTGAAGCGCGGCGTCTAGCCGCCCGGCACCGTTGGCCAAGAACCCTAAAGACCCCCCGAATCGGGAGCCGCGGGCCGAAAGCGAGCACGACCGCGAGCGGCTGGTCGCCGAGCGCCGCGCGAAGCTCAAAGCGCTGCGTGAGCAGGGTTTCGCCTACCCCAATGACTTCGCGCGCGCGCACCTCGCCGCCGATCTCCATTCCCGCGCGGGCAATGAGGAGCACGCCGCGCTCGAAGCAAACCCGGAAACCGTCAGGGTCGCGGGCCGCATCATGTTGAAGCGCGTGATGGGAAAGGCGAGCTTCGCGACGATTCGCGACGGCAGCGGAGCGATCCAGATCTTCGTCTCGGACAGCGACACCGGCGAGTCGGAGCACGCAGCGTTCAAGCACCATGACATCGGCGACATCATCGGCGTGGAGGGCGAGCTTTTCCGCACCCGCACGGGCGAGCTCACGGTGCGGGCGCGCAAATTGAAGCTGCTCGCCAAGTCGCTGCGTCCGCTGCCCGAGAAGTGGCGGGGCCTGACCGACCAGGAGCTCCGGTACCGCCAGCGCTACGTCGATCTCATCGTCAACGAGGACACGCGGCGCGTGTTCCAGATGCGCTCGAGCATCGTGCACGCCATCCGCGATTTCCTGCTGAGCGAGCAGTTCCTGGAAGTGGAAACGCCGATGATGCAGCCGATACCGGGCGGCGCCGCGGCGCGCCCGTTCATGACCCACCACAACGCGCTCGACCTCGATCTCTACCTGCGCATCGCGCCCGAGCTCTATCTCAAGCGGCTGGTGGTGGGCGGACTGGAGAAGGTGTTCGAGATCAACCGCAACTTCCGGAACGAAGGCATCTCCACGAAGCACAACCCCGAGTTCACGATGCTCGAGTTCTACGCGGCCTACACCGATTACGAGTACATGATGTCCGTGATCCCGCGCATGCTACTGCACGCTGCGCAGTCGGCGCTCGGCGCGCCCCGCTTCACCTATCAGGGGCATGAGATCGACCTCGCCCGCCCCTACGAGCGCCTGACGATCACCGAGGCCATCAAGAAGCATCATCCTGCGGTCACCGATGAGTTGCTCAACGATCGCTCCGCCCTGATTGCCCGGCTGACCGCGCTCGGCATTGCTCACCGTCCGGCGGACGGCATCGGTGGACTGCAGTTGACGCTGCTCGAGAATACCGTGGAAGAGAAATTGATCCAGCCGACGTTCATCGTCGACTATCCCACGGAAGTCTCGCCGCTCGCGCGCGCAGCCACGCGCAATCCCGCGATTGCCGAGCGCTTCGAGCTGTATATCGCCGGGCGCGAGATC
This sequence comes from Burkholderiales bacterium, assembly GCA_036555615.1. Lineage (GTDB taxonomy): Bacteria > Pseudomonadota > Gammaproteobacteria > Burkholderiales > SG8-41 > SG8-41. The sequence continues at coordinate 2,773 of DATBKZ010000087.1, forward strand.
GCGAACGGCTTCTCCGAGCTGAACGACCCCGAGGACCAGGCCGAGCGATTCGCGCGCCAGGCACGGCGGAAGGAAGCGGGTGACGCGGAGGCCATGCACTACGACGCGGATTTCATCCGCGCGCTCGAGTACGCCATGCCGCCCGCCGCCGGCGCGGGCATCGGCATCGACCGGCTGGTCATGCTCTTCACCGACAGCCCCTCGATCCGCGACGTGATCCTGTTTCCCCTGCTGCGGCCTGAGTGATGGACCAGCCGCTTTGGACGCCCTCCCCCGAGCGCATCGCCCGCGCCAATCTCACGGCGTTCGGGCACCACGTGCGCGAGCGTTGGGGCGCGGCGCTTGACGACTACGCGGGACTTCACCGCTGGTCCGTCACCGAGCCGGCGCGATTCTGGCAGTCGGTGTGGTCATTCTGCGGCGTGATCGGCGACACGGGGAGCGGCGCGGCGCTGGCGGACGGGCACCGGATGCCGGGTGCGCGCTGGTTTCCCGAAGCGCGGCTCAACTACGCCGAGAATCTGCTGCGCCGCCGCGACCGCTCGCCCGCCATCGTGTTCTGGGGCGAGGACCGGCTGAAGAGCACGGTCACCTGCGCCGAACTCTATGACGAGGTATCGCGCCTGGCACAAGCATTGCGGGAGGCCGGCGTCAAGCCCGCCGACCGCGTTGCCGGCTACATGCCCAACGTTCCCGGCACGGTGATCGCCATGCTGGCAACCGCGAGCATCGGCGCGGTCTGGTCCTCGTGCTCCCCCGATTTCGGGGTGCAGGGAGTCCTCGACCGCTTCGGCCAGATCGAGCCGCGCGTCCTGTTCGCCGCGGACGGGTACTTCTACAACGGCAAGACGATCGATATCCTGCCCCGCCTCGCAGAAGTCGCCGCGAACCTGCCCTCGGTGGAGCGCATCGTCGTCGTGCCCTACACGCAGCCGCGGCCGCGCATCTCCCACATTCCCCGGGCAGTGAACGTTCACGATCTGATGGCGCCCCACCGCGCGCGCGAGATCCGGTTCGAGCGGTTTCCCTTCGACCACCCGCTCTACATCCTCTATTCCTCGGGGACGACGGGGGTGCCGAAGTGCATCGTGCACGGGGCTGGCGGCACGCTGCTGCAGCATTTGAAGGAGCACCAGCTGCACGTCGATCTCAAGCCGGGCGAGCGCCTGTTTTACTTCACGACCTGCGGCTGGATGATGTGGAACTGGCTTGCCACCGCCCTCGCTTCGCGCGCGGTCATCGTGCTCTACGACGGCTCGCCGTTCGTTGCCGGCGGCCGGATCCTGTTCGACTTCGCGGATGCCGCGCGCATGACCGTCTTCGGCACGTCGGCCAAGTTCATCGACAGCGCCGCCAAGGCCGGCTTGCGCCCGCGCCTCTCGCACCGGCTCGCGGCCATGAAAGCCCTGCTATCCACGGGATCACCGCTTGCACCCGAGGGATTCGACTACGTCTACGGCGAGCTGAAGCGCGACCTCCACCTCGCCTCGATCTCGGGCGGGACCGATCTCATCTCGTGCTTCGTGCTCGGCAATCCGACCGGGCCCGTGTGGCGCGGCGAGATCCAGGGCCCGGGGCTCGGCATGAAGGTCGAAGTATTCGACGACGCGGGACGGCCGGTACGCCAGGAAAAGGGCGAGCTGGTGTGCACCGCGCCCTTCCCCTCCATGCCGGTGGGCTTCTGGAACGACCCGGACGGCGCCAAGTACCGCGCCGCCTATTTCGAGAAGTATCCCGGGGTGTGGTGCCACGGCGACTACATCGAGCAGACGGCGCACGACGGCTACGTGATCTACGGCCGCTCCGACGCCGTGCTTAACCCCGGGGGGGTGCGCATCGGCACCGCGGAAATCTACCGCCAGGTCGAGAGCCTCGACGAAGTCGTCGAGAGCCTGGTCATCGGCCAGGACTGGCCGCCGGACCGCCCCACGGACGTGCGCGTCGTGCTGTTCGTGCGGCTGCGCGACGGGATGCGCCTCGACGACGCGCTCGTGGACAAGATCAAGGCCACGATCCGCGCCAACGCCACGCCCCGCCATGTGCCGGCGAAGATCGTGCAGGTGCCGGACATTCCCCGCACGCGCAGCGGCAAGATCGTGGAGCTCGCGGTGCGCAATGTAGTGCACGGCCGGGCGGTGAAAAATCTCGAGGCGCTCGCCAATCCGGAGGCGCTCGCCCACTACAAGGATCGCGCGGAGCTTGCAGGGTGACGGCCCTCGCCCTGGCGCTCATCCTGGCGGCGGCCTTCGTCCACGCGAGCTGGAACTATTTTCTCAAGCGCTCCGGTGGCGGCACCGTCTTCGTATGGCTGTTCGCCACGCTCTCGGCGCTGATCTACGCGCCGCTCGCGGCGCTCGTCATCTGGTGGCAAAAGCCCGAGTTGGGGTGGGTGCACTACGGCCTGATGCTCGCGAGCGCGGCCCTGCACACGGCCTATTACCTGCTGCTCGACCGGGGCTATCGCAGCGGCGACCTGTCGGTGGTCTACCCGCTGGCGCGCGGCACCGGCCCGCTCATCACGATCGTGTGCGCCGTGCTGCTGCTGCAGGAGCGCCCGAGCGCGGTTGCGGTGGCGGGCGCGCTGCTCATCGGCGGCGGCGCAGTTGCGCTGACCGGGGATCCGCGCAAGCTGCGGCAGTCGGGAAACCTTCATGCTGTCGGTTTCGCGCTTCTAACCGGCTGCATGATCGCCAGCTACACGGTGGTGGACAAGGTCGCGGTTGCGGCGTGGCTCATTCCGCCGCTGGTGCAGGATTGGGCGGCGAACCTGGGGCGGGTGCTCCTCATGACCCCCATGGCGCTGCGCCTGCAGACCGAGATCGTGCCTACCTGGCGGCGCGCGAAAAAGGAGATCGTCGCGGTGGCGCTGCTGTGCCCCCTCTCCTACATCCTGGTCCTCACCGCGATGGTGTTCACGCCGGTGAGCTATGTCGCGCCCGCGCGCGAGATCAGCATCCTGGTCGCAGCTTTCATGGGAACGCAGCTTCTCGCCGAAGGCGACGCCAGGCGGCGCCTCAGCGCGGCGGCGGCGATGGTCGCCGGGATCACCTGCCTGGCGCTTGGATAATCACCAGGTCCACGGCCGCCACCACGATGCGCCGGGGCCGCCCCCGTCGCCCTTGAGATAGCGGCTTTCGGGAAAATTCTTCTTCATCACGCGCTCGGCGTCATTGCGCAGGTCCGTCAGGCCGAGCTTGTCGTAGGCCTGTACCAGGATCACCAGGCCTTCCTCGTTGGCCGGCGCCCGCGGATAGGTCTTGAGGGCGAACTGGGCGCGATTGGCGGCCGCGACATAGGCGCCACGCTTCATGTAGTAGCGCGCGACGTGAATCTCATGCGAGGCGAGCGCGTTCACGAGATAGTTCATGCGCGCACGGGCGTCGGGGGCGTAGCGGCTCTCCGGAAAGCGCGTGACCAGCACCTTGAAGGCCTCGAACGACTCCCGCGCCGCCTTCGGGTCGCGCTCGGTCATGTCCTGCGCGCTGATATACCCCGTCCAGCCCGGGTCCTCGGTGAAATTCGCGAGGCCCTGCAGGTAATACGCGTAATCGACGTTGGGGTGGTTGGGGTGAAGCTTGATGAAGCGCCCCGCCGCCGCGATCGCCTGCGCCGGCTCGTTGTCCTTGTAGTAGGCGTAGGCGATCTCGAGCTGGGCCTGCTGCGCGTAGCGCCCGTAGGGATAGCGCGCCTCGAGCTTTTCGTAGAACTTGATCGCCTCCTCGTAATTGCGGTTGTTGAGCCGGTCCTTGGCCTCCGAATAGAGCCTTTGCGCCGACCAGCCTTTGGTTTCGTCGGGCTCGCCTTCCTGAAAAATGCCGCAGGCGGCGACGGCCGCGCCGAGCAAGAACGCTAAACTATATCGAACGATGAGCACCGCAATCCCTCTCAAAAATTATAGCCGAGACTTCCCTGCGCCCGAGCCGCTGCGAATTACCGCACCCGCTTCCTGCGCCGGACTCCGGTTGGACCAGGCGCTCGCGAGATTGTTGCCGCAGTTTTCGCGCAGCCGGCTGGCGCGTTGGGTGCGCTCGGGGCGGGCGACCGTCGACGGCCTGGCGGTGCTCCCACGGCAGAAGATACAGGGCGGTGAAGTCATCGAGATTCTGCCGGTAACCGAGGCGGCGACGGCTGCGCACCGGCCGGAAGACATCGCGCTCGATGTGCTGTACGAGGATGACGCCCTGCTGGTCGTCAACAAGACTGCAGGGCTTGTCGTGCATCCCGGCAGCGGCATCCGGGACGGAACACTGCTCAATGCGCTGCTCCGGCGCGTGCCCGCGCTTGCCGCCATTCCCCGCGCCGGCATCGTGCACCGCCTCGACAAGGATACGAGCGGCCTGCTGGTCGTGGCGAAGACGCTCCCCGCGCAGGCGAGCCTCGTGCGCCAGCTCCAGGCGCGCAGCGTGAAGCGTGAGTATCTCGCGGTGGCACACGGGCGCATTGCGCGCGGCGGCAGGATCGAGGCGCCCATCGGGCGCCACCCCATCCGGCGCACGCGCATGGCGGTGGTCGCGCGGGGGCGCCACGCGGTGACGCACTACGAGGTGATTGAACGCCATGCGCACGCCACCGTGCTGCGCTGCCGGCTCGAGACCGGCCGCACGCACCAGATCCGCGTGCATTTGAGCACCATCGGACACCCGCTCATCGGCGATCCCACCTATGGCAAACGCGGCGGCGTCCCGTTCCCGCGGCAGGCGCTCCATGCCGAGCGGCTGGCATTGGTTCACCCCGGGACCGGAAAGACAATGGAATGGCATGTGGAACCGCCCGCCGACATGCAGGCGTTGATTGCGGCTCTGCGCCGCGAAGACGCGCACGCTGGCGCCGGCTCGCGAATCACGGGGCTCGATTTACGCCGCACCAGATGACGACTCCCCACCCTGACTGGATTCTCCCCGACTGGCCCGCGCCGGCGAGCGTCAAGGCGCTCATCACCACTCGGGCGGGTGGCGTCAGCACGGGGCCGTTCGCGAGCTTCAATCTTGGCTTGCGCACGGGCGACGACCCGCGCGCGGTCGCCGCCAATCGCGACCGGCTGTATGCGCTCCTGCCCCGGCAGCCGGCCTGGCTGCGCCAGGTGCACGGCGCGCGCGCCGTCCGCGCCGACGAGACGGCGGACGAGGCGGAGGCTGACGCAGCGATCACGCAGCGCCCGGGCACTGTGTGCGCCGTGCTGGTGGCGGACTGCATACCCGTGCTGCTCGCCGACCGCTCCGGGACCACCGTTGGCATTGCCCACGCGGGCTGGCGCGGTCTCGCCCGTGGCGTCATCGAGAACACGGTGCTTGAAATGGGCGGCGAGCCGAGCCGCCTCCTCGCCTACCTCGGCCCGGGCATCGGACCGGAAGCCTTCGAGGTCGGCGGCGACGTGCGCGAAGCGTTCCTCGCGCGCGATCCCGGCGCAGCAGCGGCGTTCGTGCCGCAGGCCGCGGGCAAGTGGCGTGCCGACCTCTTTCAGCTCGCCCGCCAATGTCTGGAGCGGGCCGGCGTGTCCGAGATTTACGGCGGAGCACTGTGCACGTATTCGGACACGCGGCGCTTTTTCTCCTACCGGCGTAGCCGCACGACGGGGCGCATGGCGGCGCTCATCTGGCGGAAGGGCTGACCCGTCGTGCGCCGCAAGCCATGGCTCATCAGGCAAATCACGTATAATTCCGCGCCTCTTCCGCGATGAGCCCGGTCCCCTCATGACGCTGATGTGGATACTCGCCGCGACCGTGGCGGGCGGCGTGCTTTCGGTCATCGCCGCTGCGACGCTTGCACTCAGCGCGCGCATCTCGTGGGTCCCGGTGCTGATCAGCTACGCAGTGGGCGCGCTGCTCGGAGCGGTGTTCCTCGACGTTCTGCCGCAAGCCTTCGAGCGGGCGGATAGCCCTGAAGCGATGGCGCTGACGATCCTCGTTGGCATCCTGCTCTTCTTCGTGCTGGAAAAGCTGGTGCTGTGGCGCCACTGCCATGTGGAGCAGTGCGAGGCGCACGATCCTCCGCTCGCGCCGCACCACGATCACGGGCGCAGCGGCATGATGATCATGATCGGGGACACCTTCCACAACTTCGTGGATGGCGTCCTCATTGCGGCCGCGTTTCTTGCGGATCGCGAGCTGGGCATCGTGACCGCCGTTGCGATCATTGCCCACGAGATCCCGCAGGAGGTGGGGGATTTCCTGATCCTGCTGCATTCCGGATACAGCAAGGGCCGCGCGTTGGCGCTCAACGTCCTGTCGAGCGCCGCGATGGTGGCGGGAGGGGCGCTGGGCTACTTGGCGTTGCAGGGCGTGCAGCACTGGATACCGCCGCTGCTCGGATTTGCGGCCGCCAGCATGCTCTACGTGTCCGTCGCCGACCTGATACCGGGACTCCACAAGCGTCCGGAGCTCCAGGCAACGCTGCAGCAGGTGGTGCTGATCTTGCTCGGCGTCGCCACCATCTGGCTGGTGGGCGAGCTGACGCACAATCACGCTTGACGGCACGGCGCGCCATGAACCGTCCATCCCGCGCGATGGAATCGGCACGCGAAACCATCGAGGCGCTCAACCGCAGGCTGATCGAGGGCGTGGTGCGGCCGCTCGGACTCGATTCCGGCGTCGGCACCGCAGAGCTCGTCAAGTCGCTTACCGCGAGCCTCGCGCAGGACACCGAGCGACTGGCCGAGCTCCAGAGCCGTTACTACCGCAAACGGCTCGAGCTGTGGGCGGCCTATGTATTGGCCCGGCCCGAGACGCCGGCGCAGCCGGTGGCCGAGCCGGATCCCGCCGACCGGCGTTTCCGTGCGTCGGAGTGGAAGTCGCAGTCCTATTTCGATTACCTCGCGCAGTCCTACCTGCTGACGGGTCAATGGCTGCGCGAAATCGTCGGCAACGCGAAGCTCGAGCCGCATGCCAAGAAGAAGCTCGAGTTCTTCACGCGCCAGTTCGTCGATGCGATGTCTCCTGCCAACTTCCACTGGTCCAACCCGGAGGCGCTGAGGCTCGCGGCAGAGACCGAGGGCGCAAGCCTCACGCGGGGCATGCACAATCTTGCGGCCGACCTCGACAAGGGCATGATCTCGATGACCGACGAGGCCGCATTCGAAGTCGGCGGCAACCTCGCGATCACTCCGGGCGCCGTGGTCTACGAGAACGACTTCATGCAGCTGATTCAGTACCGTGCGGCCACGACGACAGTATTCGAAAGACCGCTCGTTATCATCCCGCCCTGCATCAACAAGTACTACATCCTCGATCTCCAGCCCGAGAATTCGTTCGTGCGCTATGCCGTCGAGCGCGGGCATACCGTGTTCATGGTCTCATGGCGGAACATGCCGCCTGCCATGGGCCGCGCGCGCTGGGATGACTACCTCGAGCAAGGCGTCGTCCGCGCGCTCGAGGTCGGCCTGGACATCTCCGGTGCCGGCCGCGCGAACATGCTCGGCTTCTGCGTCGGCGGCACGCTCCTCGGCGCGGCGCTCGCGGTGCTGCGCGCCAGGGGTGACGAGCGCGTGACGAGCCTTACGCTGCTCGCCACCATGCTGGACTTCAGCGATACCGGCGAGCTTTCGGTGTTTGTGGACGAGGCCTACGTGCGCCAGCGCGAACGGGACTTCGCCGAGGGCGGGGTGCTGCATGGGAGAGAGCTCGCGCTGACCTTTGCCAGCCTGCGGGCGAACGACCTCATCTGGCATTACGTGGTGAACAACTATCTCAAGGGCGGCACCCCCGAGCCCTTCGATCTGCTCTATTGGAATGCCGACAGCACCAATCTTCCCGGGACGATGTACATCTATTACTTGCGCAATACCTACCTGGAGAACAACCTGCGGGTGCCGGGCAAGCTCACGATGTGCGGGGTGCCGGTCGATCTCGGGCGCGTTGACATGCCGGCCTATGTGCTCGCAACGCGCGAAGACCATATCGTTCCGTGGCGCACCGCGTTTGCCAGCATCCGCCTCCTTGGAGGTAGAATCGAGTTCGTCCTGTCGGCGAGCGGGCACATCGCCGGCGTCATCAACCCGACATCGAAGAACCGCCGCAATTTCTGGGTCAACAATATGGAGCGGGAGCCTGATCCCGACCGCTGGCTTGCCGCCGCGACGCCCCAGCCGGGGAGCTGGTGGAAGCACTGGGGGGACTGGCTCGAGGCATACGGCGGGCGCAGAGTCCCGGCCCCTGCCGAGCTCGGCAACACGGCACACCCCGAGATCGAGCCGGCACCCGGGCGCTACGTCAAGGAGAAGTGCGGATGAAGCCGGGGCCAGCAACCAGGAACGAGTAACGGGGCAACGAGCAACGGATCCGCAGGAGGAGCGAGCATGGCACAGAGAGTGGCGGTCGTAACCGGGGGTATGGGCGGAATCGGCGAGGCGATCTGCGTCGCGCTCGCCAAGGCCGGGCATCGGGTCGTGGCGACGTATTCGCCTGGCAACACCAAGGCCGAGCAATGGGTGAAGGACATGAAGGCGCGGGGCTTCGAGTTTCGCACGGTGCAGGTGGACGTCACCGACTTCGATTCGTGCCAGAAGGCGGTGTCCACGATCCACGCGGAGGTCGGACCGATCGACATTCTCGTCAACAACGCGGGCATCACGCGCGACGCGAGTTTCCGCAGGATGGGCAAGCCGGACTGGGACGCCGTCCTGCGCACCAATCTCGACAGCGTCTTCAACATGACCAAGCCCGTGTGCGACGGGATGGTGGACCGCGGCTGGGGCCGCATCATCAACATTTCCTCGATCAACGGCCAGAAGGGCGCGTTCGGCCAGACCAACTATTCCGCGGCCAAGGCCGGCATGCACGGCTTCACAAAGGCGCTCGCGCTGGAAGTCGCGCGCAAGGGCGTGACCGTGAACACGGTATCGCCGGGATACATCGGTACCAAGATGGTGCTGGCGGTGCCCAAGGAGGTCCTGGATACGAAAATCATCCCGCAGATCCCGGTGGGACGACTCGGCACGCCGGAGGAGGTCGCGGCGCTGGTCGCCTACCTATGCACCGAGGTTGCAGCGTTCCTGACG
>DATBKZ010000088.1:0-13279 GCA_036555615.1 Burkholderiales bacterium
TAACGTGTCCGCGTGAGGCGCGCGTGCGACGGCGGAGCGTCGCTCTCGACGCGGGGGTTAGACTGCACGTGCGGTGCCATTGCCTATTGCCCTTTGACGAAGATGGCTCTGCCCTGCACGGTCTTCGCGGTGACAGGTACGGCGTAAAGAAAACCTGTGCCGTACCCACCCACAACGGTCGTGGTCTTGTCTCCGGTAGAAATGAGGAGCACGCCATTCGCTCCCAGCTTCGCGGCCTGGCTCTTTAACTCCGCAATCGCATAGTCCACCGAACCCTGTTCGGTCCATCCAGCATCGCTTGACGCGCTTATGAGGCCAATCACCTCGAAGTCAGCTGGCGGCTCGAGATAGATTCTCACTTGATCCGACGGGATTGGAGCCCTCGTGCTGCCGGTCACGATGGCGGATCCAGATGCGCAAGCCGCGAGCGCAAGCAGCGCAAGTGCAAGAGGAAGGAGCGCAAGTCGCTGAAGGTTCATGTGCAGTCTAACTAGCAATTAGTTGTCATTGCTCAGATGCCGAAAGCATATACCGGTGTATCTGAGCGTCCAAGGGTAGATATGCACATATGCGCGCGCAAATCTGTACCTAGATGGTATTTACCCCCGCTCCTCGGGAACCACGCGGCCCTGCAGGCCTAGCTCCACCACGGTCTTCCAGTCGACTTCCCACAGCCGCTGGCGTGGGCGCCAGATCGCGCCCGCGGCCTTGATCCGCTCGCGCAGGGCGGTTTCGGAGAACGCAATTCTTACCGCGACCATGTCCTCCGGCTCCCGGCGCCGGTTGCGCCGATTGGGCATCCACGGGATGGTTTCGACGATGAGCTCCACGGTCTTGTGCCGCACCTTGCGCACCGTGTTGTAGCGGTAGCGTACGCACACCAGCCGCTCGCCATAGGTTGCGAGGAGCTTCTTGGTGCCGTTCTGTCCCGGCGCAAGCGTCAGGCGTGTTTCGGTCCCTTCCACCGCGACGAGAACGCGCCGCGGCCCCGGCTTGTTGACACGCTTTCCTCGGCCGCGTCAACCGGACCCAATCGCTCCGCGTTGAGCAGGCACGCGGGCCAGCCGGCTCCGCGATCAACAACGAGGAGGAAATGACCATGGAGAGAGAACAGACCCTGAGAATACTGAACGCTCTGGCGAACGGCGTTCACCCCGCGACGGGGGAAAAGTTTGCGGCCGACGGCCCGTACCAGCATCCGGACACGGTGCGGGCGCTGTTCGAGGCCATGCGCGCGGTCGAAGGCGCCGCCGCCGCGTCCCCGGCTCCGGAACGTAAGCCAGCCTTTCCTCAAACCGGCGCGGGCTCGCGCTGGAGCGCGGAGGAGGAAGAGCGCCTGGCGGGAGCCTTCGACGCCGGCAGGACGGTCGACGAGCTCGCCCGCGCCCACAACCGGTCGCGCGCGGCGATCGAGGCGAGGCTCGTGCGCCTCGGCAAGCTGGATGCCTCGGCAGTCACCTCGCCGCTGCGCTATCCGCCCACGCCAGCGGGAGGCGCGGCGAGCCGCGGCGCGTGACAACCCCCCTCGCCGTTGCGGCGGCGCGCGTCTCGCGGGTGATAAACTCGGCGCGGGCACGTGGACGGAAGCGGGGGGCGCGATCGACAGCGACCGTGGCGGTGAGGAGACGCGGATCCTGCGGGACGGCGGGTGCCTGATCATCCAGGCCGCCGGCGCGGGGCGCGAAGCACGCCCGAACTGGTTTGAGCCGGCGTGGTGGCAAGCAAAAGGCCAGGCGGTGCCAGCCGCCACGGGACGGGGTGCCACCTGGTTCGTCGGTGCGCCCGGCGAACAGTGGGTGCTGCGGCACTACTGGCGCGGCGGCCGCGTGGCGCGCTGGATCGCGGATCGTTATCTCTGGCTGGGGCTTGAGCGTGCGCGGCCGTTCATCGAGTTCCGCCTCACGCTGCGCGCGCGTGCGCTCGACCTGCCGGTTCCGCGCCCCGTCGCGGCGCGCGTGCTGCGCGCCGGCCTCACCTACTCAGGCGATCTCATCACCGAGCGGCTGCCTGCCGTGCCCTGCTCGAGCCTGATGGCGGAGAGGGCGCTCGACGCGGCAGGATGGCGCGCCGCGGGCGCTTGCGTCGCGCGCTGCCATGGCGCCGGTCTCGACCACGCCGACCTGACCCTGAACAACCTGCTGCTCGGCCGCGATGGCCTCGCCTACGTGATCGACCTCGATCGCGCGGTGCTGCGCGCGCCGGGTCGCTGGGCCTCGGCCAATCTCGCGCGCCTGCAGCGCTCGCTCGTCAAGCTGACCCCGGATTGGTCTGCGGCGGATCGCGATGCCGCCTGGCGCGAGTTCATGGCCGGCTACTCGGCGTCCTAGCCCCGCCCCGCGAGTCCCATCACAACCACCACACCCGCGCCGCAGCCGCGATCCAGAACACGAGCGTGCCGGCGAGATTGGCCCAGCCGTGGTTCTGGCGGAGCAGGCCCCAGTTCCAGTACAGCACCGGATTGCCGCGGTATGGCCGGCCCGGCAGGAAGCGGCGCACCGCCGCGCAGTAGTCCGCATACGGCGCGCCGAGCACGACCCGGAGCCGCGCTTCCTCGCGCTTGACGCGGTTAACCATGTAGAAGTAGTAGACGACAGTGTAGGCGAGCATCACCCACACGTTGCCAAGCAGCATCACCGCCCCGAGGATGATGAAGAAGCGGCCGAGATACATGGGATTGCGCGCAAGGGTGTAGGGCCCGTTGCAGGCGAGATCGCGGTTCTTGTCGAGCGAGGCAAAGCACCACAGCTGGATGAATTCCCCGGCCATGGACACGATGAAGCCGGGCAGCAGCCAGCGCGGATCGGCGAGCCACAGCACCGCGGCGACGAGAGCGAGCACGAGCGGCACGCGCAGCTTGACCCAGAAGGCGCGGAAGCCGGGGTGGTTGAATAACGCGTGAACGGTTTCGAGGCTCATTTTTTTCTGCGCATCCCGAGGTAGCCGCGCAGCACCCAGAAGCGGCGCCACCAGTTTACTCGAGCGAGCAACTCCACGCGCGCCTCGCCCAGGGTCTCCGGGCTCTTGCGCTCCCAGTGCTTATACACCCCGGCGAGGTCGAATTGCTCGGCCCAGCGGCGCAGGCGCCCCGGCATCCACCCCGTGCCGAGGTGCGACTGGAAGTCCAGCAGCACCGGCTCGCCGCCCTCCGACACCAGGACGTTGCGGCCGTTGCGCACATCGAGGTGCAGGATGCCGCCCGCCGTGTGCACCTCCCCGAGCAGGCGCTCGAGCCGCGTGAAGAAATCGGCGGCGCGCGGGCCGAGGTCCGCGTCGTTGAGCGGAACGCCGGAGACGAAGCGATAGGCGAGCGCGTGGGCGTCGAGCCGGAACGCCCCGGACGGCACGCCCGCGATGCCCGACAGCCTGCCCAACGCCCGCATCTCGCGCCGAATCAGGAAGCGGCCGATCGTATTGCGCACGGCGAAGCTCCGCGGCCGGAAATCCTTCACCACCCAGTGCCCGGCCCCGTGGCGATGCACGTAGAGCACGGCGTTGGCCCAGCGGCCGCGGCTCAGCACTGCGCCGGGAGCCTGCTCGAACTCCGCGCGCGTGAAACGCGCGGGCTCGCTCGTCGGAATTTTGGCGCTCGGCGGCAAGAGGTGGCGGATCATATCAGATTCAAGTCGGCACGGCGGGGGCAAGCGCGCGCACGAGCAGCGACAGCCCGATCAGGAGCAGCAGCGCGGCGACGACCCGCAGCAGTCCCGCGCGCGAGGTGCGGCCGTGTATGCGATTGCCCACCCACAGGCCGGCGAGCGCAAACGGCACGAGCAGCGCAAAGCCGATCACGCGATCCGCGAGCATGAGCCCGCTCGCAGTGAAGACCACGACCCGCATCGAAACGGAAAAGATCACCATGTTCGAAAGCGTCGCGCGAAAGACGAGCTTGTCCCGGAGGCGGTGCGTGAGGTAGACGGCGTACGGCGGGGCGCCCACGCCGAAGAGCGTGCCGAACGCGCCGCCGATGAAGCCCGCCACCGGCGCCCAGGCGCGGCCCACGGTGCGCACCGCCTCCCCCTGGCGCAGCGCGTAGAGGGCATATGCGACCAGGAACGCGCCGATGCCGGCGATCGTCGCCTGGCGCGGCAGGGCGACGAGGAGCGTCACGCCCGCGATCGCCCCGGCAAGCGAGAGCGGCACCATCAGTTTCAGCTCCGACCAGTCCGCATCACGCGAGAAGCGCGCGCCGAGCGCGAACGCCGCCGTCATGTCGACGAGCGCGCACATCGGCAGCACGAAATCGAGCGGCAGGAAATGAGTGAGCACCGGCACCGTGAAGAGCGCCGCGCCGAACGCCGAGATGCCGAAGATGACGTAGGCGCCCGCGACCACCGCGGCGGCGATGACGAACGTGGGGATGTCGAATGGGAAAGTCATGAAAAAGAAAAGGCGCCGGAATCTTCCCCGACGCCATTCTGTGCGCGGCGCCGAATGAACGGCACTCTACTCTGTCCGTTCGATTCGGCGCATCTGATCCGGCGCTCTACGCGTCCCGGATCAGACGATGTTCAGATGCTCGATCCCCGTCGTCAGGTCCTTCTCCTTCGCTTCCTTGCCGTGGAGCTTGATCATCAGCCGCAGCTCGTTCACGGAGTCGGCGTTGCGCAGCGCGTCCTCGTAGCTGATCAGCCCCTGCTCGTAGAGATCGAACAGATGCTGGTCGAAGGTCTGCATGCCGAGCTCGCGCGACTTCGCCATGATGGCCTTGATCTCGTGCACCTCGCCCTTGAAGATCAAGTCCTGGATGAGCGGCGAGTTGAGCAATACCTCCACCGCCGCGACCCGCCCCCTGCCGTCCTTCTTCGGGATCAGGCGCTGCGAGACCATCGCCCGGATGTTGAGCGAAAGGTCCATCAGGAGCTGGGCCCGGCGGTCCTGCGGGAAGAAGTTGATGATGCGGTCGAGCGCCTGGTTGGCGCTGTTGGCGTGCAGCGTCGCCAGGCACAGGTGCCCCGTTTCGGAGAACGCCACCGCATAGTCCATGGTTTCGCGGTCGCGGATCTCCCCGATCAGGATCACATCCGGCGCCTGGCGCAGGGTATTCTTCAGCGCCGAGAACCAGCTTTCCGTGTCCACGCCGACTTCGCGCTGGGTCACCACGCAGTTCTTGTGGTCGTGGGTGAACTCGATCGGGTCCTCGATGGTGACGATATGGCCGTAGCTGTTTTCGTTGCGATAGCCCGTCATCGCCGCAAGGGTGGTGGATTTGCCGCAACCGGTGCCGCCCACCAGGATGATGAGCCCCCGCTTGGTCATGCAGATGTCCTTGAGCACCGGCGGCAGGTTGAGCTCCTCGAACTTGGGGATCGTTGTGGTGATCGTCCGCAGCACCATGCCGATCCGCCCCTGCTGCACGAAGGCGTTCACGCGGAAGCGGCCGATGCCGCCCGGGGCGATTGCGAAGTTGCACTCCTTGGTCGCCTCGAACTCCTGCGCCTGCTTGTCGTTCATCATGGCGCGCGTGAGCTCCGTCGTGTGCTGCGGCGTGAGCGGCTGATTGGCGACCGGCGTCATCTTGCCGTCGAGCTTGATCGCCGGCGGAAAGCCGGCGGTGATGAAGAGGTCGGAGGCCTTCTTCACCACCATCGCCCGCAGCAGATCGTGCATGAACTTGACTGCCTGGTCTCGTTCCATATCTCGACTCCCTCAGCGCAGGTGAGCGTTGCTCCGGTCACTGCTCACCGGTTGCCGGTCACCCTGGTTACTTGAAGTTGTCCTTGTTGGCCGCCTTGCCGCGCGCCTCGTCCACCGTGATGACGTTGCGCCGGACGAGATCCGTCAGGTTCTGGTCGAGCGTCTGCATGCCGAATCCCTGCCCGGTCTGGATCGCGGAATACATCTGCGCCACCTTGTTCTCGCGGATCAGGTTGCGGATCGCGGGGGTGCCGATCATGATCTCGTGCGCGGCGACGCGGCCCGCGCCGTCCTTGGTCTTGCACAGCGTCTGCGAGATGACCGCGCGCAGCGACTCCGAGAGCATCGCCCGCACCATCTCCTTGTCCTCCGCGGGGAAGACGTCGATGATCCGGTCGATGGTCTTGGCGGCGGAGCTCGTATGCAGCGTGCCGAACACCAGGTGGCCGGTCTCGGCCGCGGTCATCGCCAGCCGGATCGTCTCCAGGTCGCGCATCTCGCCCACCAGAATCACGTCCGGGTCCTCGCGCAGCGCGCTGCGCAGCGCGTTGGCGAAGGACAGCGTGTGGGGCCCGACCTCGCGCTGGTTGATGAGGCACTTCTTCGCCTCGTGCACGAACTCGATCGGGTCCTCGACCGTCAGGATGTGGCCGTGCTCCTGCTCGTTGATGTAGTTGACCATGGCCGCAAGCGTGGTCGACTTGCCCGAGCCGGTGGGTCCGGTCACCAGCACGATGCCGCGCGGATTATCGGCGATGTCCTGGAAAATCTTCGGCGCCTTCAGGTCCTCGAGCGACAGGACCTTGGAGGGGATGGTGCGGAACACAGCGCCCGCGCCGCGCTGCTGCACGAACGCGTTCACGCGAAAGCGCGCGAGGTTGGGGATCGCGAACGAGAAGTCGCACTCGAGGTTTTCCTCGTAGAACTTGCGCTGGCCGTCGTTCATGATGTCGTAGACCATGGCGTGCACGTCCTTGTGCTCCATGGCGGGGAGGTTGATGCGCCGCACATCGCCGTGAACCCGGATCATGGGCGGCAGGCCCGAGGACAGATGCAGGTCCGAGGCCTTGTTCTTGACGACAAATGCCAGCAGTTCCGAGATGTCCATCTATAATTCTCCAGTCACGTGGGAGAGGTTGCACAAAGGATGAGGAGTGGCGGGTAAGGCCTTGATTTTTCGCCCAACACCTCACACTTCACGCCTCGCGAATTATGGCCTCAATCGCCGCCAACTTGCAAGCCGTACGCGACCGGATTGCGCGCGCCGCGCGCGCTGCACAACGTCAACCTGAGGAAATTTTGCTGCTCGCGGTCAGCAAGACGTTCCCGGCAGGGCATATTGCCGAAGCGTTTGCGGCGGGCCAGACGGCATTTGGCGAGAACCACGTGCAGGAAGCCGTGGAAAAAATCACAGTCCTGGCCGCCCATCCGCTCGAATGGCATTTCGTCGGGCCGATCCAGAGCAACAAGACCCGCCTCGTCGCGCAGCACTTCAGCTGGGTGCACAGCGTGGAGCGGGACAAGATCGCCGAGCGGCTGAACGCGGCCCGCCCGGAGGGCGCGGCCCCGCTCAACGTCTGCATCCAGGTCAATGTCAGCGGCGAAGCGACCAAGAGCGGCGTTGCGCCGGGAGAGGAAGCGGCGCTTGCCGATGCGATCGCGCGCCTGCCGCGGCTGAGGCTGCGGGGACTGATGGCGATACCGGAGCCCACTTCCGACGTCGCCCTGCAGCGCCGGCGCTTCGCCCTGCTGCGCGAGCTGAAGGATGGTCTGCGCGCGCGCGGCCACGCGCTCGACACGCTGTCGATGGGCATGACCGATGATTTCGAGGCGGCCATACTGGAAGGCGCGACGATCGTGCGCATCGGCACTGCCATCTTCGGTCCGCGCAGTAAGTGACTGGTGACTGGTGCTGTTTTAGCCCTGTTCCGCGCGGCTGTTAACATACGGAGCATCATGAGTCGAGTCACGAGTCACGAGTCATCAGTCACGCAGTTCCAATGAAGATCACGTTCATCGGCGGCGGCAACATGGCAAGCGCGATGATCGGCGGCTTGCTCCGCAAGCGCTGGCGGCGCAGTGCGATCCAGGTGGTCGAGGTCGACCGGACCGCGCGCGCGCGACTCGCCCGCGCCTTCAAGGTGCGCGTCCACGCAGCGCTCGATGCCGGGGCCGCGGACACCGATTGCGTCGTGCTGGCAGTCAAGCCGCAGCATTTGCGCGAGGCCGCTCGGGCGTTGCGGCCCTGGCTCGCCCGGCAGCTGGTGATCACGATCGCGGCCGGCGTCCGGGTGAGGGACCTCTCGCGCTGGCTGGGAGGCTACCCGCGCATCGTGCGGGTGATGCCGAACACGCCGGCGCTCGCGCTGGCCGGCATCTCGGGCCTCTACGCCAGCCGCGCGGTCGGCCCCGCGGGACGCGCCGCCGCGCAGCGGATACTCGGGGCGGTGGGCTCGACGCTCTGGCTCAGGCGCGAAGACGATCTCGACGCAGTCACCGCCGTATCAGGAAGCGGCCCGGCATACGTCTATTATTTCGTCGAGGCGCTCGAGCGCGCCGCGCGCGAGCTGGGGCTCGCCGCGGATGCCGCGCGCCGGCTCGCGCTCGAAACGTTTTCCGGCGCGCTGGCGCTCGCGGCCCAGGCCGGCGAGGCGCCCGCGATGCTGCGCGCCCGCGTCACCTCGAAAGGCGGCACCACCGAACGAGCGCTCGCCGCGATGGAAGCGGACCGCGTGCAGGATGCCATCGTCCGCGCGGTGAAGGCGGCTGCGGAGCGTTCGCGCGAGCTGGGTGACGAGCTCGGCAAGGATCGATGATCACCAACGCGCTGATCTTTCTTGTCAACGTCGTGTTCGGGCTATTCGTGGTGGCGCTGCTGCTGCGCTTCTACCTGCAGTGGGCGCGCGCGCCCTACCGCAATCCCCTGTCCGTGTTCCTGCAGGCACTGACCGACTTCATGGTCAGGCCCGCCCGGCGGGTGGTTCCGGGGCTCTGGGGCCTCGATCTCTCCACGCTCGCGCTGGCGTGGCTCGTGCAGCTCGCGGAGCTCCTGCTGGTGCTGCAGTTGAAGGGCTACGGATTCGGTCCGGCCGCGGGCCAGGCGTTTGCGGCGATCGCGCTGCTCGCGCTGGTCATGCTGGCGAGGATCGGCCTTTATATCGTGATGGCCGCCGTGATCGTCCAGGTGGTGCTGTCCTGGGTGGGCCCCCACAGCCCGCTGATGCCGCTGGCGAACGCCCTGACCCGACCTTTCCTGCGGGTATTCCAGCGGCGGGTGCCGCCCATCGGCAATGTCGATCTGTCGCCGCTGTTCGCGCTGGTGGTCATCCAGCTGATCCTCATGCTGCCGGTCGCCTGGCTGGAATCGACCGTCACCCAGATGCTCTGATCTGCGGCACGCGTGGATCATGACTCGTGATGGGTGACTCGAGCTGGTGCCGCTACGACCCCGCGGCGCGGCGGCTCCGCCTCACGCTGCACGTGCAGCCCGGCGCCAGCAAAAGCGAATTTGCGGGCCTGCATGGCGATGCCCTTAAGCTGCGTATTGCGGCGCCGGCAACGGAAAACAAGGCTAACGCGGCGCTGATCGACTTTCTGGGCAAGTTGCTCGGTGTCTCGAAATCCGCGATCGCCATCCGCCACGGCGCGGCGGGACGCCGCAAGGTTCTTGAAATAACCTGCGGCCCGGATGTGGTGACGAAGCTGAAAACTCTTGAGTGACGGCGGACCCCGCCGTCACATCAGGACGATGTCGTACTGCTCCTGGCTGTAGGCAGCCTCGACCTGCAGCGACACCGGCTTGCCAATGGCGTCCGAGAGCAGGGCGAGCGACTGCGCGTCCTCGTCCAGGAAGCGGTCGATGACCGTCTGGGACGCGAGGATGCGATACTCGCGCGCGCTGAACTGCCGCGCCTCGCGCTGGAGGTCGCGCAGGATCGCATAGCACATCGTCTGTGGCGTCTTGAGCCGCGCCCGGCCCCCGCACACCGCGCACGGCTCGCACAGCACCTGGGCGAGCGACTCGCGCGTGCGCTTGCGCGTCATTTCGATCAACCCCAGCCCGGTGAAGCCGTTCACGGTCACGTGCGTGCGGTCGCGGGCAAGCGCCTTGCGGAACTCGTTGAGCACCGCGTTGCGGTGCTCCTCGGAATCCATGTCGATGAAATCGACGATGACCATGCCCCCGATGTTGCGCAGCCGCAGCTGGCGCGCGATCGCCTGCGCCGCCTCGAGGTTGGTCCTGAAGATGGTGTCAGCGAAGCTGCGACCGGTGACGAAGCCGCCGGTGTTCACGTCGACGGTTGTGAGCGCTTCGGTCTGGTCGATCACGAGATAGCCGCCCGACCTGAGATCAATGCGCCGGGCAAGCGCCTTCTCGATCTCGTCCTCGACGCCGTAGAGATCGAAGAGCGGGCGCTCGCCGCGGTAGTGCTCGATGCGCTCGGCGACGCTGGGCGTGTAGTCCTGCCCGAACTCGACCATCTTGCGGCAGGTGTCGGGGGCGTCCACCAGGATGCGCGCCGTCTCCTCGTGAACGAAATCGCGCAGCACCCGCAGGCTGAGATTGAGATCCTGGTACAGAAGGGTGCGGGGCTCCGCAGCGGCGGCACGGTCCTGGATTCCGCCCCAAAGCCGGCGCAGGTACTCCACGTCCGAGCCGAGCTCGCGTTCCGTCGCGGTCTCCGCGACGGTGCGAATGATGTAGCCGCCCTGCTCGTCGCGCGGCAGCAACTGGCGCAGCTTCTCGCGCAGGTGCGCGCGCTCTTCCTCGTCCTCGATGCGCTGGGAGATGCCGATGTGCGACTCCTGCGGGAGGTAGACCAGGAAGCGCCCGGCGATCGAGACCTGGGTCGACAGCCGCGCGCCTTTGGCGCCGATCGGGTCCTTCGCCACCTGCACCAGCAGCTTTTGCCCCTCGGCCAGCTGCCGCTCGATCGGCTGCGCGGCCTCCTCGCCCTGGCGGGCGCCCCGGATGTCGGCGACGTGCAGAAATGCGGTGCGCTCCCCGCCGATGTCGAGGAACGCCGACTGCATGCCCGGCAGCACGCGGGTCACGCGCCCCATGTAGATGTTGCCGACCAGCCCGCGGCCCGAGGCGCGCTCGACGTGCACTTCCTGCGTCACCCCCTGCTCGACCACCGCCACCCGCGTCTCCTGCGGCGTGACGTTGACCAGGATTTCCTCGGTGACGGCCATGCGTGCTCACCACAACGGAATGTCGAAGCGATTCAGCAGCTCTGCGGTTTCCGCGAGCGGCAGCCCCATGATACCGGAGTAGCTCCCGGCGATCCGCGTCACGAACGCCCCCGCCCGTCCCTGGATCGCGTAGGCGCCGGCCTTGTCGAGCGGCTCGCCGGTCGCGATGTAGTGGCGGATTTCCGCGTCGCTCAACTCCTGGAACCAGACGCTCGATACCGAGATCTGGGTCTCGATCCGGTCGCGCAGCGCGAGCGCCACCGCGGTGAGCACCTGGTGCTCGCGCCCCGACAGCGTGCGGAGGATGCGCGCAGCGTCCTCCGCGTTCTGCGGCTTGCCGATGATGCGGTCGTCGAACACCACGGTGGTATCGGCCGCGAGCACCGGTTTCTGCGGCAGGCCGCGGTATGCGATCTGGCGCACCGCCGCATGTGCCTTGGCCCCCGCGATCCTCAGCACGTACACGCCGGGCGATTCATCCGGCACGGGGGTCTCGTCCACATCCGCCCCTCGCCGCAGGTCCTCGCGCAGCAGCAGGAGCTCGACCGGCACGCCGATCTGCTTGAGGAGATCCCTGCGCCGCGGGCTGCGAGATGCGAGGTAGATGCTCTTTTCGCGCACGCTCATCTTAGGTTCGAGGATCGAAAATGGAGGATCGAGGGAAAGCGCACGTCAACTTCACGCTCAATCCGGATGGCTCATTCCCGCCTGTTCAGTCCCTGTGGTAGGGGTGATTGTGCAATATCGACACCGCGCGATAAAGCTGCTCGGCGAGCATCACGCGCGCGAGCCCATGAGGCAGCGTCAGCGGCGAGAGCGACCAGAGCAGGTCCGCGGATTTCCTGACGCTTTCAGCCAGTCCGTCCGCGCCGCCCAGGATGAACGCAACGTCGCGACCCGCCTGCCGCCAGCGCGCGATGCGCCGCACGACGTCCATCGTGCTGAGCAGGGTCCCGCGCTCATCGAGCACCACCCGGATCGAGCGTGCCGGAAGCGCGGCGAGAATGCGCTTGCCCTCCGCCTCGACGGCCTGCTGCAGCGGGCCGCCGCGCGCGGCGGCTTTCACGGCGAGAAGCTCCATGCGCGCCTCGCGCGGCATGCGGCCGGCATACTGGGCGAAGCCGGCATCGACCCATGCCGGCATGCGATGGCCGACCGCCACGACCAGGAATTTCATCGCCCGTCTCTAGGAGGCGCCGCTTGAGCGCCGGCGCCGCGTCCGCGGCGGCGTCCACAGCTCCTCCAGGTTGTAATACTTGCGCACGGCGGGGAGCATGATGTGAACGATCACCGGGCCGAGATCAACCAGCACCCAGTCGGCTGCGCGCCCGCCCTCCACGCCCCGGACGCGTGCGCCGAGCGCTTTCATCCTTTCCTGAAGATGGGTCGACAGCGCCCGGACCTGTCGGGTGGAGTCGGCGCTGGCGATGATGACCCGGTCGAACAGCGCGGTTATCTTCCTGACGTCCAGCACCACGATATCGCGGCCCTTGATGTCCTCCAGGGCCGCCACCGCGGCCTTCGCCAGCGCGTCAGGCCTCATCCTAGGTATAAAGCTTGTGCAGCCGAATGTAGTCGAGAACCGCGTCCGGGAGCAAATAGCGGGGGCTCGCTCCGGCCTGCAACATGTCGCGGATGGCGGTCGCGGAGATATCGAGCGCCGTGAACGGGACCACCGCGACGCCGCCCGCGGCCGAGAGGTGGATGGCCAGCGGCTGCTGCATGAGACGGGCCGCGTATTCGCGCGCGAGCGGCTGCGGCATGCGCGCCGCCCACTGCTCGACCGGGAATCCCGGCCGGTGCGCGACGGCAACATGGGCGAGCCCGAAGATCTCGCGCCAGCGGTGCCAGGTTGCGAACTCGAGGAAGGCGTCGGCTCCGAGCAACAGCGTGAGCGGCCGCGTCTCTCCCGCCTCCGCGCGCAGATCCTTCAGCGTGTCGAACGTGTAGCCGGGGCCGGCGCGGCGCACCTCGCGCGCATCGACCTTGAGGCGTGCGTTGCTGGCGGCCGCGAGTTGCGTCATCGCCAGGCGGTGCTCCGCCGTCACCGCAGGCGCGCTGCGATGCGGCGGTGTGCCGCTGGGAATGATGCGCACCTCCTCGAGGCGCAGCCGCTCCCCGAGCTCCTCCGCCAGGCGCAGATGGCCGTAATGGATCGGGTCGAAGGTGCCGCCGAGGACGCCGATGGGGGCGCTACCGCTCACAGGACAAGGCGGCGGATGTCGGTCAGCACCGAGCTCAGAAACGCGATGAAACGTGCGCCCTGCGCGCCGTCGATCACGCGGTGGTCATACGAAACGGAGAGCGGCAGCATCATGCGCGGCGCGAACTCCTTTCCGTTCCACACCGGGCGCGTGACCGTTTTTCCGACGCCGAGTATCGCCACCTCCGGCGCATTGATGATGGGCGTGAAGTGCGAGCCGCCCAGTCCGCCGAGGCTCGAGATCGA
>DATBKZ010000089.1:0-9534 GCA_036555615.1 Burkholderiales bacterium
GCAGGCGGCATTGCCGGCGCCGATGACGATGACATCGGGATGGCCGAATTCGGTGCTGCTCATTGCTTTCCTTTCAGGATTCAGGATCCAGGTTCTTCCCGATGGCTTACCAGTCACCGCTCACGAGTCACCCGTCACACATCTTAGTGAAGTGTTTTGGGCGGCGCCGCGCGCCGCGGCTCCGGTCCCGCGGCGGCGGGCGACGGCACCGGCGAAGCGTGGTGCGCGACAATGCGCCAGCCGCGCTCGGTCCGGAGGTAGACGTTGGTCGCGATCACCGGGGGGCGCGGGCGCGTCTCGCCCGCAATCGTGATGTGCTCGAAGACGCTGTGCACCGCCAGCATCATGCCCTGCACCACCTGGCTCTCACGCAGCTGGAAGCGCAGCGTTTGCCCGCTCGCAAAGATCTGGCGCCACGATTCGCGCACGTTCTCGACGCCGGAGATGCGCGTGCCGTTGGGGTGGACGCAATAGATCTCGTCGTCATCGGCCCAGACCGCCATCATCGCCTCGAGGTCGGCCTTGGTGAGCGCTTCGTAGAACGCCGCCTCGGCGTCCTGCGGGCTGGCGTACAGCGCTTTTTTCATCTCGAAATTCTATCAAAATCGACCGCGGCGAGAACGCGGTCGGGCGTCAACTGCATCATGCAGTTGAAGTGGCCGAGCGGGCATTCGCGCTTGAAGCAGGGGCTGCACGGCAGATCGAGCTTGAGGATGCGGGCATCGGGCGACAGCGGGGGCGTGAATCCCGGACTGGTGGAGCCGTAGAGGGCGATGAGAGGCCTCCCGACCGCCGCCGCCACGTGCATCAGTCCCGAGTCGTTGCTGACGACGAGCGAAGCGGACGCGAGCAGATCGATGGCTTCGGCCAGCGTGGTCTCGCCGCACAGGTTGCGGCAGACGCCGCCCGAATGCTGCGCGATCTGCGCGCCCGCCTCGCGGTCGTTTCTCGAGCCGATCAGCCACACCGCGCAGCCGTGCGCGGCAATCCCCTGCGCAAGCTCCCCGAAATAGCGCGCGGGCCAGCGCTTGGACGGCCCGTACTCCGCGCCCGGGCACAGCGCTGCTGCGGGCCGGCCGCGGTCGAGGCCGAGCCGCGCGAGGAGCGCGCGCCGCACCGAATCATCGACGCGCAGCGCAGCCGAGGGCAGCGGCTGCCGCAACGGCTCGCCCCGCGGCAGACCGAGGGCCGCGTAGCGCTGCGCCATCTGCGGCAGGCGTTCCCGATCGAGCTTGCGCGCGTCGCTCAATATCCAGTGCCGCAACTCCCCGATGTAGCCGGTCCGGACGGGGATCCCGGCGAAAAACGGCGCGAGCGCGGACTTGAAGGTGTTGGGAAGGACGATCGCCTGATCGTAGCCTTCTCGAGCGAGGGCGCGCCCGAGGCGGCGGCGCTCGCCGAGCTTCAAGTCGCCATGGGCGAACGGGCTCTCGATCGCCCGCCGCACCTCGGGCATGCGCTCGAGGAGGGAAGACGTCCAGCGCGGCGCCAGCACGTCGAGCGCAAGTCCGGCATGGCGCGCGTGCAGCAGCTTGAAGAGCGGCTGCGCCAGCACCGTGTCGCCGACCCAGGACGGACCCACAACCAATATGCGCATGGTTGCGGGTCCTTAGGAGGAATGAGGGATGAGGGATGAGGGATGAGAAAGAACTGACATGAGGTCCTGTCCCGCTTCTTGTTACCCTTCGCCCTCATCCTTGGAGGCGGGACCCGATCAGTGTCCCGCCGTGGCGCCGCCCTTGAGGAGATACTTCGTGCCGCAGTACGGGCAGAGCGCCTCGCCGGTCTGCTCGATCGGCAGGAACACGCGCGGGTGCGCGTTCCACAGAGCCATGGACGGCATCGGGCAGTGCAGCGGCAGATCCGCGGACGTGACCTCGATCACGCGCTCCTTGTTTTCGGTTTGCCCAGGCATATGCACTGAATGGTTCGAAGCCGGATGCGGGGGAAGCGGCCAGGCCACGAAAGGTCTGGCGGACGGGGCCCGCTTCGCCGCTCAGGTCGCGACCGGCGTGAGCCAGTCGCGGTACTTGTCCGATTTCCCGGTGACGCAGTCGAAGAACGTCTTCTGCAGCTTTTCCGTGACGGGCCCGCGCTTGCCGCTGCCGATAAGGCGGTTGTCGAGCTCGCGGATCGGCGTCACTTCGGCCGCCGTGCCGGTGAAAAACGCCTCGTCGGCGCAGTAGACCTCGTCGCGGGTGATGCGCTTGGCGAGAACGGGCATGCCGAAATCCTGCGCGATGCGGACCACCGAGTCGCGCGTGATGCCCGCGAGCGCCGAGGTCAGCTCCGGCTCATAGAGCGTTCCGTCGCACACGATGAAGATGTTCTCGCCCGAGCCTTCGGCCACGAATCCGTCCACGTCGAGGAGCAGCGCCTCATCGTATCCGTCCTGCGCCGCCTCCTGGTGCGCCAGGATGGAGTTCATGTAGGTGCCGACGGACTTGGCCCGGCACATCGTGACGTTCACATGGTGGCGCACGTAGGAGGAGGTCTTGACCCGGATGCCGCGCTCGAGCGCCTCCGCCCCGAGGTACGCGCCCCACGGCCAGGCGGCGATGGCGACGTGCACGCTTACGTTCTTTGCGGAGATGCCCATGGCTTCCGACCCGTAGAACGCGATCGGGCGGATATAGCAGGCCTCCAGGCGGTTGGCGCGCACCACCTCCTTCTGCGCCTCGATCAGCGTCCGCTTGTCGTAGGGCATCGGCATGCCATTGATGTGTGCCGAGCGGAACAGGCGGTCGGTATGCTCGCGCAGGCGGAAGATCGCGGTCCCGTTCACCGTCTTGTATGCGCGCACGCCTTCGAAAACCCCCATGCCGTAATGCAGCGTGTGGGTGAGGACATGCGTGGTCGCATTGCGCCAGGGCACGAGCTTGCCGTCGTACCAGATGTGCCCGTCGCGATCGGCCATCGAGGCCATGAAGACGCTCCGATGAAAGCCGCTATTCTAGCGGGTTTGGAGTTCCGCGTTCAAAGCTCGTGTGCCCCCGTTCCGGGGCCGAGCGTCGCGCGGAGCCGGGCTGCGCACGCCTCCGGTTTCGTCTCCCGTACCGGTAATGCATCACAGTCAGTTGCGGCTGGCAGTCGGCGCAATACGCAAGTAGAATTGCACCACGTTCGCTGCCGTTGAGCGGGCCTCCGTTCCGGCTTCGGGCATTCTAGGGAGAAGCGATGGCGCGTGATGCAGGCAACTGGCTGGTACTGCTCGGCCAGCGCGTCATTTCCAGCACGGACAGCGAGCAGGAAAAGCTCAACAAGACCCTGGCCATCTTCGCCTCCGGGTTGATGGGCTTCGGCGCGATGCTGTGGCTCGCCATCTACTGGGCCATGGGCATCAAGTTCTCCGCCACGGTGCCGTTTAGCTACCTCCTGCTCTCGGCGGGCTCGCTCATGCTCTACCTGTGGAAGCGCAATTTCGAGCTGTTCCGCTTCATCCAGGTGAGTCTCTTCCTGTTCGTGCCGTTCATCATGCAGTGGAGCATTGGCAGCTACGTGAGCTCCTCCGGCGTGATGCTGTGGGCGCTGCTTGCGCCGGTGGGCGTCATGATCTTCCAGGGCCCGCGCGAGTCGCTGCCGTGGTTCTTCGCCTACATCGTGATGACGGCGATCTCCGGGTTCTTCGACTACTACCTTGGCGACGGCGAGCAGCAGGGCGTCACCATGCAGTCGGTCGCCGTGTTCTTCTCGCTGAACTTCGCCGCGGTGTCCACCATCGTCTATCTGCTGATCAGCTACTTCGTCAACCAGCGCGACAAGCTGCAGGCGCGGATCGACGAGCAGTACAAGCTGCTCCAGGAAGAGCAGCAGAAATCCGAGCGGCTGCTGCTCAACATCCTGCCGGGCCCGATCGCGCAGCGCCTGAAGGAGCAGCATGCGACCATCGCCGACGGCTTTTCCGATGTGACGGTCATGTTCGCCGACATCATCAATTTCACGCGGCTCTCGGAGGAGATGCCGCCCAAGTTCATGGTGACGCTGCTGAACGAGGTGTTCTCGCATTTCGACCAGCTTGCCGAGAAGCACGGCCTGGAGAAGATCAAGACGATCGGGGATGCCTACATGGTCGCGGGCGGCCTCGACGAGCACCACCAGAGACCCGGGGCGGGTGACCCGCACCGCGATTACTGCACGGCGATCTGCAACATGGCGACCGAGATGCGCGACTACATGGAAACGCTTTCCGGAATCCGGCGGGCGCGGCTGCAGATCCACGTCGGCATCGGCACCGGCCCGGTGGTGGCGGGGGTGATCGGGATGAAGAAATTCATCTACGACCTGTGGGGCGACACCGTCAACATCGCGAGCCGCGTCACCGAGCAGGCGGGCCCCAGCATGATACTGGTGGATGCCACGACCTACCGCCGGGTGCGCGGCGAGTACGATTTCGAGGGCCCGCAGTCAATCCAGGTCAAGGGCAAGGGCGAGATCACCGTCTACCGCCTGCTGGGCCGCAAGACGCAGGCTGCCGAGGCGGCAAGCGCCGGCGCCTGACAACAGCCGTTTCTCGTTACTCAAACCTATCTCGAAAACCCCGTCGTTCGCATTTCGACTCCGACCGTTCATGCTGAGAGTGGCGCGTTTGCCGCGGGGCGGGTCCTGTCAGAGCGGTCGTGATCTTCTCCGGATTTCCCCGCCCACCTGGTCAATTGATCAGGACAACTCCCTAATAGAGCCAGTACCAGTACCGGAAATCCGGAACCAGATCCCAACCGCTCCGCCACCCGGCCCGCGGGTGTGCTGAGGTGCGCGGGTGGCAGAAGGGTCGGGGTTTGATCCGAGGCTTCCGGTACCGGTACTGACTCCAGATAACGCGATGGCCAAGTCAATTGCCTGGATGCGCGGGAAGCCTCGGAGCGGGCCCCGACCGTTCTGACAGGACCCGCGCTGCGCCGTCTGTCTCGGGTGCATGCTCAAACCGCTCCGTGGATGTCTTTTGAGATGGGTTCTCGTTACTCTCTTCAGCTGTCGCCGATCACGGTCTTCCAGAGCTCGCGCACGGCCCGGATCTCGCCTGCGACCGCGCCGGGCTCGATGCGGGCGTAGCGCTCGCCTTTCAGCCGCAGGCTGTGCTGGAGCTGGCGCAGCCGCCGGTAGGCATCGTGCGCGGCCTGCGCGCAGCCCGCATCGAGCAGCCCGAGGCGCGCCGCCAGCTTGAGCAGGGCAAGGTTCCCGATGTTCCCGGTGAGCTCGGCGTGCGCCCGGGCGTGGCCCAGCACCAGGAACTGGACCGCAAACTCGACGTCGACGAGGCCGCCGGGATCGTGCTTCAGGTCGAAGAGCTGCGTTCGGTTGGGATGGCCGTCGTGGAGCTTCCGGCGCATCTCGGCGATCGCCCGGCGCAGCGCCTCGAGGTCGCGCGCCTTGCGCAGGACCGCGACCCGCAGCGCCTCGAAGGCGGCGCCGATCTCGCGGTCTCCGGCGACGAAGCGGGCGCGGGTGAGTGCCTGGTGCTCCCACGCCCATGCCTTGTCCATCTGGTATTCGCTGTAGGCTGCGAGCGGGCTCACCAGCAGCCCTCCCGCGCCGTCCGGCCGCAGCCTCAGGTCGGTTTCGTACAGCACCCCCGCCGGCGTCAGGCTGGTGAGCCAGGTGTTGATGCGCTGCGCGAATCGTGCGTAGTTCTCGGCCGCCTCCGGCGCGGCATCGTCATGGAGGAAGACGAGGTCGAGATCGGAGGCGTAACCGAGCTCCTTGCCGCCGAGCTTGCCGTAGCCGATCACCGCGAAGCGCGGCACTTCGCGGTGCCCCGGGCGCGGGCGCCAGGTCGCGCGCAGCACTACCTCGAGCACCACGCAGGCGAGATCGCTCAGGTGATCGCTCAAGGTTTCGATCGGCAGCACGCCCGCCAGGTCCTGCGCGATGAGGCGCATGGTGTGCGCGTGCTTGAAGTGCCTGAGGACGTCCATCTGCTTCTCGGTGTCCCCCGCCGCGGCGTCCATCTGCACGCGCAGCTCGTGGGCCGCGGATGGCCAATGCGGCGCGGCATAGAGCGCGCGCGCATCCAGCAGCTCGTCGAGCAGGATGGGATGGGCGGTCAGGTACTGCGCGACCCACGGGCTGGCGCTCATCATCGCGGCGAGCCGGGACAGCGCCTGCGGGTATTCCTTGAGCAGCGCGAGGTATGCGCCGCGGCGGGAGACGCTCTCGAGCAGCCCGAGCAGCCGCTCGAGGGTGATGTCGGGATCCTGCTCGGAGGCCGCCGCCTCGACCGCGAGCGGCGCCACATGGTCGAGCAGCGCCTGGCTCGCCGCCGGCATTTCCCGATAGCGGCTCGCGGAACGCATGCTCCTCAGCCGCTGCTCGATGGCTCCCGGATCGCGAAAGCCGAGCCCGGCCAGGACACCGATCGACCGCTCGGCGTCGAGCGCCCCAAGCCACAGGTGCGCGAGCGCGTGCTCGCTCTCCGGCGCGGCGGCGAAGATCGCCTCGAAGTGCCGGGTGACATTGGCGCGGTGGTTCTCGAGCGCGGCGGAGAGCGCGGCGTAATCAGGCAGCCCCATCGCCTCGGCAAGGAGCGCGCGGTCCGCCTCGCCCCCGGGGAGAACATGGGTCTGCTGGTCGTCAAGGTATTGCAGTCGGTGCTCGAGATTGCGCAGGAATTCATACGCCTGGGTGAGCTCCTGCACGGCGCCGCCGGGCAGCAGGTTGCGCCTGGCGAGCAGCGGCAGAACGGAGAGCGTGGGCTGCGTCCTCAGCTCCGGCTCGCGCCCGCCGCGGATCAGCTGGAATACCTGCACGATGAACTCGATCTCGCGAATGCCGCCGGGACCCAGCTTGATGTTGTCCGCTATGTCCCGGCGCTCCACCTCGCGGCGGATCTGCCGGTGCAGGTCGCGCAGCGCGGCGATCGCGTGGTAATCCATGTGGCGCCGATAGATGAAGGGGAGGACCCGCTCCATCAACTCGGGGCCGCGATCGCCGGTCACCGGGCGCGCCTTGATCCAGGCGTAGCGCTCCCATTCCCGTCCCTGGGTGATGAAGTAGTTCTCCAGCGCATCGAAGCTCGTGACGAGCGGTCCGGCGTCTCCGTACGGCCGCAGCCGCATGTCTACCCGAAACACGTAGCCGTCCGCCGTGATCTCCGAGAGCGCGGCGATCAGCCGGCGGCCGAGCGCCGTGCAGTACTCGTGGTTGCTGATCGGGCGGGGACCCTGAGTTTCCCCGTCTTCCGGGTAGACGAAGACCAAGTCGATATCGGAAGAGACATTCAACTCGGCGCCGCCGAGCTTGCCCATGCCCACCACGTGAAGCTGCTGGGCGCGATGGCTCGCTGCGCCGACCGGCCTGCCGTGCCACTGGGCCAGCCGCGATTCAAGGCCGGCGACCGCGTGGGCGATCGCGATTTCGGCGAGGGCGGTCGTGGTCGCGGTCACTTCGGCGAGCGCGGCGAGGCCGCCCAGGTCGCGAGCGATAAGGCGCAGCATGACGCGCTTGCGCAGCTCGCGCAGCGACCGGGCCAGCGTGTCGTCATCCGCCGACGGCCGCGCCCGCAGGAAAGCGCGCATTTCATCGGCACTGAACGGTTGCGCGGTTCCCGCATCCAACCCGAGTGCGGGCTCGGCCTCGAGCAGCCGCTTCGCATAGCGGCTCAAACGCGCGGCGCGCGCGATGTGCGGGTCGGCGCGAACCCCGGCACGCGCGTTATGGGATTCCATGAACCATTCGGGTTAGAATACGTAAATCCTTGAGTCAATATCGCATTTTTTCCCCGCCCAGGCAAAAGAAGACGGCCTCGGGAGGCGACCGGTGGCGAGCAGTCGCGCCGCTCTGGCTGTACCGTGTGCTGACCTGGAGCGTGCTGGCGATCGGGCTCGCGTTTGCCGCCGCCGTGATCGTGCTGCGCCACTGGGTCATGCCGGAGATCGAGAGCTACCGCGACGACATCGCCCGCATCATCAGCGAGCGCACGCGGCAGAAGGTCACCATCGGAGCCGTCCACGCGCAATGGGAGGGATTGCGGCCGCAGCTCGTGCTGGAGCATGTCACGGTCTATGACGCGGCGGGCCGGCCCGCGCTCGAGCTGCCGCGCATCGACAGCACGTTATCGTGGTGGTCAGTGCCTGCCCTCGAGCTGCGCGCGCACGCGCTCGACATCTATCGTCCCAGGCTCAATATCCGCCGCGACGCGCGCGATGTTGTGTCGATCGCCGGTGTGGAGCTTGACGGTGGTGGTGGCGGCGGCAATGACTTCGTCGATTCCCTGCTGCGCCAGCGCGAGATCGAGGTTCACGACGCGACGATCATCTGGAACGACGAGCTGCGCCAGGCGCCGCAGCTGGAGCTGACGAGCGTCCACCTGCATGTGGTCAATAGCGGCGGCCGGCATCTTTTCGGGCTGCGCGCGACGCCGCCCCAGGCGCTGGCGGCCCCGCTCGACGTGCGGGGAGACCTGCGAGGCGGCACGATCGCGGCGCTCGCGGACTGGAACGGCAAGCTCTACCTCGAGCTCGCCTACGCGGATATCGCCGCCTGGCGCACGTGGGTCGAGTTTCCGATCGAGTTTCCCCGCGGCGCCGGCGCCCTGCGAGCCTGGTTCACGTTCTCGCGCGACCGGCTGGTCGAGGCGGTTGCCGATGTGCGGTTGACCGGAGTGATTACGCGGCTCGGCGCCGATCTGCCGCAGCTCGACCTCTCGCACCTTTCCGGGCGGGTGGGATGGAAGCAGTCCGGCGAGGGGTTCGAGGTTTCCACCTTGCGGCTCGGCCTCACCACGACCGGTGGCCTGAAGCTCCCGCCCGCGGATTTTCTGTTGCGCGTCAACGGCCCGGGTGCGCGCCAGCAGGGAGGCGGCGAGCTGCGGGCGAGCGCGCTCGAGCTTGCGCCACTGGTCGCGCTCGCAGACCACCTGCCGCTCGGCCAGGAGACGCGCAAGCAGCTGGCCGATTACTCCCCCAAGGGCAGCCTGCGCGAGGTGGCCGTGCGCTGGAGCGGGGACTGGAGCGATCCGCATCAATACAGCGCACGGGGACGATTCCAGCGCCTGTCGCTGAATCGCTCGGGGCGGATCCCGGGATTCACCGGCATCAGCGGCACGCTGGAGGCGAGCGAACGGGGCGGCACGCTCTTCCTGAAGTCGCAGCAGGCCACCGTCGACATGCCGCTGGTGTTCCGCGATCCGCACGCGCTCGACGCGCTGGCGGCGCAGGTCTCCTGGTCGAGGAGCGGCGGCGAGACCGAGCTCTGGATCAACAACGTCGCTTTTTCCAATGCGCACCTGGCGGGCTCGGTCTTCGGCATCTACCGCACCGCCGGCGCGACCAGCGGCAGCATCGATCTCACCGGGAGGCTGACGCGGGCCGATGCGCGCTTCGTCGGCCGTTACATCCCGCTGGTGGTCGCCCGGAAGGCGCGCGATTGGCTCGATGCCGCGTTCATCGCCGGCCGCTCGAGCAACGTTACGTTGCGCCTCAAGGGCAAGCTCGACGAATTCCCGTTTTCGGGGGGCCGGGACGGCGTGTTCCAGGTGACGGCGCGGGTTTCCGATGGCGTGCTGCATTACGCGGATGGCTGGCCCGACATCACGAATAT
>DATBKZ010000090.1:0-22906 GCA_036555615.1 Burkholderiales bacterium
GACGAGGATCTGATCCGCGTCCATGATCGTCGACAGGCGGTGGGCGATGACGAGCGTCGTGTGGCCGCGCGCGACGCGGTTCAGCTCGGCCTGGATCGACTTTTCCGATTTGGAGTCCAGCGCCGAGGTTGCCTCGTCGAATATCAGGATCCGCGGGTTCTTCAGAATGGCGCGCGCGATCGCGACGCGCTGCTTCTCGCCTCCCGAGAGCTTGAGGCCCCTCTCGCCGACTTTCGCCTCGTAGCCTTCGGGCAGAATCTGGATGAAGTCGTGGATGTGCGCAGCCTGCGCGGCGGCGACAACCTCCTCGCGCGTGGCGTCCGGACGGCCGTACTGGATGTTGTAGTAGATGGTGTCGTTGAAGAGCACGGTATCCTGCGGCACGATGCCGATCGCCGCGCGCAGGCTCGACTGCGTCACGTCGCGGATATCCACGCCGTTCACCCGCACCGCGCCCCCGGTCACGTCGTAGAAGCGGTAGAGCAGCCGCGCCAGCGTGGACTTGCCCGCGCCGCTTGCGCCCACGACGGCCACCTTGCCTCCCGCCGGCACCTCGAACGACAGGTCACGCAGGATCTGCCGCTTGCCGTCGTAGCTGAAGTTCACGCGGTCGAAGCGGATCACCGCGCCCCCCGGCGGCAGCGGCCGGGCGCCCGGCCGGTCCTCCACCTCCCGGTTCTCCTCGAGGAGGCGGAACATGCGGTCCATGTCGATCAGCGCCTGCTTGATCTCGCGGTAGACCATGCCCATGAAATTGAGCGGGATGTAGAGCTGGATGAGCAGGGCATTGACCAGGACGAGATCGCCCAGGGTGAGCGCGCCGGATGCCACGCCCTCCCCCGCGAGCAGCATGAGCGCGGTCACGGCCACCGCGATGATCAAGCTCTGGCCGCTGTTGAGGAGGCCGAGCGAGGCCTCGCTCGTCACCGCCGCCTGCTCGTAGCTCTTCAGGTTCTCGTCGTAGCGCCGCGCCTCGTACTCCTCGTTGTTGAAGTACTTGACGGTCTCGTAGTTGAGCAGGCTGTCGATCGCGCGCGTGTTGGCACGCGAATCGAGCTCGTTGGCGCGCCGCCGGATGCCGATGCGCCACTCGGAGATGAAGAAGGTGAAGCCGAGGTAGACCGCCACCGCGGCGAAGGTCACCGCGACGAAGCGCCAGTCGAACTTGGAAAACAGCACCGCCGCCACCAGACAGAACTCCAGGATCACCGGAACGATGGAGAACAGCAGGTAAGTCAGCAGCGTCGAGACGCCGTTGGTGCCGCGCTCGATGTCGCGCGACATGCCGCCAGTCTGGCGCTCCAGATGGAAGCGCAGGGACAGCGAGTGCAGGTGGCGGAACACCGTCAGGGCGAGCTGCCGGATCGCGTGCTGGGCGACGCGCACGAAGACGGCGTCGCGCAACTCCGCGAACAGCGTCGTGGAGAAGCGCAGCAGGCCATAGGCGATGAGCAGCGCGAAGGGCACCGCCACCACTGCGCGGCTGGGCTCCAGCGAGTCCACGACCTCCTTCAGGATGAGCGGCACCCCGACGTTGGCAAGCTTCGCGACAATGAGGCACGCGAGCGCGAACAGCACGCGCCAGCGGTACTCCCACAGATAGGGCAGCAGCATCGGCACCACCCGCCACTCGCGGCGGCGCTGGGCGGGCGCCGATTGCGGCAATGCTGCGGGCAGAGCTCCGTGATGCAGGGCCATAGACCGAAGTTTAAGTGAATTCCCGCGCCCGGCCGTAGGCGAAGAGGCCGGTCAACAGGCGCGCCAGGCCGTAGGAGGCCCAGGTGATCACGCGCACCGGCCACGGCTGGTCGCGCCAGCTTTCGCGCCGCACCTGCGCCGCTCCCTCCCTCATGGCCGAGAGCAGGCTCTCCCGCAACTCCTCGGCGAATCCGTCGTCCTCGATCACCACGTTGGCCTCGCGCGCGAGCAGCAGGCTGAAGGGGTCGATGTTGGACGAGCCCACCGTCGCCCAGTGACGGTCAATCACGGCAACTTTGGCGTGCAGGAAGCTCTTGTGGTACTCGTGAATTTCGATGCCCGCGTCGAGAAATGCGCCGTAGAGGGCGCGCGAGGCGTAATGCTGCAGCACGTACTCGACCCGTCCCTGCAGCAGCAGGACGACACGCACCCCGCGCGCCGCCGCGTCCATGAGCGCCCAGCGAAACGACTGGCCGGGGAAAAAATAGGCGTTGGCAATCACGATCTCGCTACGTGCCTCGCCGATTGCCCTCAGGTATGCCTGCTCGATATCGCGGCGGTGCCCCAGGTTGTCGCGCGTGACGAACGCCGCGCGCTGTCTGCCCCGCAACTCCATGGAAAGCTTGAGCCGGGTCCAGCCCGTCGGGCGCGGACGCAGCTGGGTCGTATTCACCAGCTTCCACAGCCATTTCACGACGGGGTGAATCTTCGAGAGCATCGGTCCCTCGACCCGCACCGCATAGTCGAAACGGGGCGGTGTCTGGCCCGGCTGGTCCACGTCGTCCAGCACGTTGATGCCGCCCACGAAGGCCACCCGCGCGTCGATCACGGCGATCTTGCGATGCAGGCGCCGCAATCGGGCGTGACGCAAGCTCCACGGCGAGATGTTCGGGCGATAGACCAGGAAATGAACGCCGGCCGCCTCCATCCGCCTGACCAGCGCCGGGTCGAGATCCTGCGAACCGAAACCGTCCACAAGGACATACACCGCCACTTCGCGCTGCGCGGCACGTGCCAGCGCGCCGGCAATCGCCCGTCCCGTCGCATCGGCCTGGAAGATGTAGGTCTCGAGGTGAACCTCGTGCTGGGCGGCGTCGATCTCGGCCTCCAGCTGCGGAAAATACTCCGCGCCGGACTTCAGCAGCGTGATGCGGTTGCCGTTGAAGAATTCAACCATGCCCGCGACCTCACACCGGCGCCAGCGTCGCGGTCAGAGCCGCATGGTCGGATATGCGCGCCCAGGCGCGCCCGTGGTGCACGTGCGCGTTGCGCACCTGGAAGCCGCGCACGTAGATGCGATCGAGCGTCATCAGCGGCAGCATCGCGGGAAACGTGCGCGCCGGACGGAAATGCACGAACTCGAAAACCTCGTGCAGGCCCAATGGGTGCGCCAGCTCGTGCGTCGCGCGCTGGCGCCAGTCGTTGAAGTCGCCCGCGACGATGAGCGGGGCATTGCGCGGCACCAGCCGCTCGATGCGCTGCCGCAGCTTCTCCATCTGCCGGCTGCGCTCGTGCCCCCGCAGGCCGAGATGCACGCACACGCAATGCAGCGGGTCGCCCCACCCCGGAACCCGGATCTCGCAATGGAGGAGCCCGCGCCGCTCGAAGCGCCGCATGGAAACGTCCTGGTTATCCCATGCGAGAATCGGAAAGCGCGACAATATGGCGTTGCCGTGATGGCCGGCGTCGTACACGGAATTCCTGCCGTAGGCAAAGTCGCTCCAGACCGAGTCGGCGAGAAACTCGTACTGCGGCGCGGCCGGCCAGTTCGCGAAGCGCCGTGCGTGGCGGTCGTGCCGGCCCCGCACCTCCTGCAAGAACACGATGTCGGCTGCGAACTGGTGCAGCTTGTCGCGCAACTCGTGTATCGTGAGCCGCCGGTTGAGCAGCGGCGTGAACGAGACGCCCTTGTGGATGTTGTAGCTGGCTACGCGCAGCGTGCGCATGGTTTTCCGGATCACGGCTCCCTGAGCGAGAAGTATCGCTCAAGGAGTGCGGGGTCGTCGAAATGGCGGCGCCCGACAAAAGCAGTGGCGTGACGCCCCCATTGCCGCATGGCGCCGGGCTCGGGGACGCCCATCGGCCAGAACAGCCAACGCTCGCCGCGCTCGCTGCCCGGCACGATGCCGTCGGGCCGGAACACGCTGCGACGCCCTCCCGCCTTCAGGGGAAGTGAACGCAGAACATCGTCTTCGGCGAACGCATATTCCGTCGCCTTCCCGGGCGCGGCGCCCCAAACGACGCGCTCGAGGTAGTGCGTCCCCGCCGCCAGCCGCAAGGTGAGCCGCGTGCCCGGTCCGATGCGCGGCAACGCTTGCGGCAAGAACGCGGTTTCATCGAGTGTATCAGGCTGTGGCTTCAACGCGGCGCGGGGCGTCGTGATGAACTGATGGTAGCAGCCACAGTGATGGATGGTGTCGAACACCCACGGCTCGCCGTCGGGCGCGAGCGTCACCCGCCACAGCACGGCGTCGAGGTGGCCGCCCAGGATGTCCCAGCCCGGCTCGAGCGGGCGCTCCGGAAACCAGAGCGCGTAATTCAATTGCAGCAGCGCGCGCCCTTCATAGCGTGCGTGCGAGACGCGGCGATAGACCACCGGCCGGCGCGAGACGACGCGCGCCGGTCCGTCCTCGCCCCAGCCGAGCTCCCCCGGCACGTCGGCATCGCTCCGGGTGTCCACCTCGAATCCCGGCGCATACGCGCGGTAGAGCGCCTCGAGATCGTCGCCGCGCGGCTCGGGTATGCCGAGGGGATTGGCGGAAGCGCGCGCGAGCAGCGCTGCGATGTCCTCGCGCGTGCTCCCCCGGGGCGGCGCGTAGGCCACGAGCTGACCGGTCACCGGCAGCGCTTCGAGCGGCTGGGCGAAGGTATTGAGGACGTCCCGCTGCCAGTTGCGCACGCCGTTCGCAAAGGGAATGCGCGTGAGCCAGTACAGTCCCACCACCCGCTGCCACGTCACGTAGTCGTCTGGCACGGTCGCCCCGTCGCGTAACGCCGCCCGCCACTCCGGCCGCGCCCGGTCGGCCGCGGCAAGCCGTCTGCCGCACGCCTCCAGCGCATCGCCCGGAGAAGCAGGCCCGCCGAGATCGCGCAGCGCGCGCTCGAGCGCCTCGCGACTCGCGGACGGCAGGTTCGCAAGCTCGACCCGGTGCGCCTCGCGTCCCAGCGTCATCATGCGCTCCAGCCATTGGTCAAATTGCGCATCGGAAAGATCGTCCCCCGCGTAGCTCGCAAGAAAGCGGCTCGCCCGCAGGTAGGGAAATCCGGCGACACGCGCGGCCATGCCATCCCCGACACCTGACTCCTCCACGGCCTGATCCACGCGCTGGAATAAGTCGTGGCATCGCGCCTCCTCGCCCGCTGCGTATTGCTGGGACGGCGCAACCGCGCAACCGGCCAGCGCGGCGCAAAAAAGCGCCGCACCGAAGTGACTGGTCGGGCAACGGGTCACTTGTCACCCGTCTTCGGGACGCGCTCCATCTCGTTCACGAGGGCGCGAAACGTCGACTCGACGCTGTGCCGAAGCACGATGGTCCCGATCACCGGCGGAACGTAAAAGTCGGGGATCATGCGGCCCGAATACCGCAGGAAGACCTGCTCTTTGCGCATGGCCAGCGTGTAGGTGCTGCGCATCTCCCGGAAATTTCCAGCCACGGAATGCGACACCACTCGCTCGAACGGATACTCGGTGATGGAGAGCCGGACGTCCATGGGATAGCTGAGGAACAGCAGCCGCGCCGCCCCTTTCTGGTCCACCAGCGCGTTGTTGCGCTGCCGGGAAACGACGCGGCTCTCCCGCAGGTTGGGGACGAATGCAGTGAGGCGCTCGTAGTCGGTCAGGACCTGCCAGGCGCGGCTGAGGTTGCCTTTGAATTCCGCGCTTGCCTCCACCTCGAGCGCCGCGCCGCTGCGTGTGGCATTGACCGTGATCTCCGCCGCCCGGGCGGGCACGAGCAGCACAAGCAGCGACAGCAGGAACAGGCATGCGGCGGGCATCGCAGCCCGAAGCGTAGCACCCGGATCTGTCAGACGGGGAGCTTACGAGACCGCGAGCATGCGGTCGAGCGCGATCCGCGCGAGCTCGGCATCGTGCCGTGGCACCTTGATCTGATTGACCACCTTGCCCGCCACGAGGTTCTCCAGCGCCCAGGCAAAGTGCTGCGGATCGATGCGCGCCATCGTCGAGCACATGCACACCGTGGTCGCCATGAACTGCACGAGCTTCCCCTGGGACTTGAACTGCTCCGCAATGCGGTTGACGAGGTTCAGCTCGGTGCCCACCAGCCAGCGCGTGCCCGGCGGGCTTGCGGCGATGGTCCGGATGATGAAATCAGTCGAGCCCACGTAGTCGGAGAGCTTGCACACGTCGAACCGGCATTCCGGATGCGAGATCACCATGCCCGAGGGATTCTTCTCGCGCCAGCGCAGGACGTGCTGCGGCTGGAACATCTGGTGCACCGAGCAATGGCCTTTCCACAGCAGGATCTTCGCCATCTTGATCTGCTGCGGCGTGAGCCCCCCGAGTTCCTCGTCCGGGTCCCAAACCAGCATCTCGGCCAGCGGGATGTCCATCAGGTAGCCGGTCCAGCGACCGAGGTGCTGGTCCGGGAAGAACAGCACCTTGTCGCGCCGCTTGAACGACCACGCGAGGATCTCGCGCGCGTTGGAGGACGTGCAGACGATGCCGCCATGCTCGCCGCAGAACGCCTTCAGGTCCGCTGCGGAGTTGATGTAAGTCACCGGCGTGACGTGCTGGTCGGGATCGAGCACCGTGGCGAGATCGCGCCAGGCGCGCTCGACCTTGGCGAGATTCGCCATGTCCGCCATCGAGCATCCGGCGCCGAGATCGGGAAGGATAGTCACCTGCTCGGGCTTGGACAGGATGTCGGCCACCTCGGCCATGAAGTGCACGCCGCAGAATACGATGTATTGCGCGTCGGTCGCTGCCGCCAGCTTGGAGAGCTGGAGCGAGTCGCCGGTGAGGTCGGCATGCTTGTAGACCTCGGGGCGCTGGTAGTGATGGCCGAGGATCACCGCGCGGCTTCCGAGCGCTGCGCGCGCCGCGCGGATGCGCGCGTCGCACGCCTCGTCGGCAAGCGGCTTGTAGCGGTCAAATGCGATCGTCGCAGCTTCCATTGCTTCGGCAGCCCCCGTTTGGGAGTGAAATTCCCGTTAATGATAAGACAGAAAACCGGCGGTTTGGTGCGACGGATTTCCGAAGAGTCCGCATTCTGGTCAGGGTTTTGCGGCGGCCTGCCGGGCCCGCTCGGGCAGCTCGCGTATGGCCTCGGCATTGCTCCACGAAAAAACCTTCCCCGCCGCACCCCGCCACGGCAGCCATTCGTGGCGCAGATGCTCCCTGGGCTGCAGCGCGACCTCCAGCCGCTGCGGCACGCGCAAGCCGAACACGTGCTCCGTGTTGTGGGTCACCCCTGGTGCATAGCGACTGCGCCAGCGCCGGTAGATCTCGTAACGATTCTGGCTGTGCCAGTCGGTGAGCTCGTAGCGGTCCGCGTCGAGACCGGTCTCCTCCCTGAGCTCGCGCACCGCGGTCTCGCGCAGCGTCTCGCCTTCGTCCTGGCTGCCGGTCACGGACTGCCAGAAACCGGGCCGGTCGGCGCGCTCCAGCAGCAGCACCTCGAGCTCCGGCGTGTAGACCACCACCAGCACTGAGATCGGGATCTTGTAGGCCATGCAAGAGTGACTCGTTTATCGTTTCTCGTCATTCGTTTCTCGTCGCCGCCGATCTTCCTGCAGAAGGGCGGGAAACGAGCAACGAGTCACTCCTTCCTCTTCAGCGCAGAGGGCGCAGGGCGCGGCCGCGCGCGCTGTCGCGGTCCACGACCACGAGGAACGTCCGCATGCTGCCGCCCCAGTGGACGGCGACATCCTTCAGGACCTCGAGGGCGGTGGTCACCGCTTCCGGCGCACGCCGCGCAAGCTCCGCCCCGCGCCGCCAGTGAACGATCGCGCCCGGCTCTCCGCGGCCGGCAATGTCCCGCAGACATTCGTGAAGCGCGTCCCAATTCCGTCCGTAATAGCCGGGTAACGAGAACACCGCTGCGCACCGCTGCAGAAACGCGTCGCGATCGGCCACGCCCGCAAGGTCGAGGTCGAACCAGCGGAGACCGGCGCGCGCCGCCGCCGCCCGCAGCGGCCCTGTGAGCCGGGGCGCGGCGTACACGCCGGAACGGCCGGAGCGAATGATCCTGTCGTATCTCAATCACGGCTCCTTGATGCGCCGGAAACTGATGTAGTGATCGTCCGTGTAATAAAGCTCGCCGCCGCGGCCAGCGACGATGCGCCGGGCGCCGCGGTCCTTCGCGCCGGGCGTCCTCACCGTGTACTCCCGGTAGTAGCCGCGCCCC
The DNA here is from genome assembly GCA_036555615.1 of Burkholderiales bacterium. Taxonomy (GTDB): domain Bacteria; phylum Pseudomonadota; class Gammaproteobacteria; order Burkholderiales; family SG8-41; genus SG8-41. Next base: position 8,067 of record DATBKZ010000090.1, read on the forward strand.
TGGACCGGAAGCCGCTTCTCGAAATTACCGAAGACGACCCCGTCGCGCCGGTACGGAAAGGGACCGCCCTTGCGGATAAGCGCGATCGTCTCGCGCGCCTGGGCCGGCAGCTCGCTTGCTGCCACCTCGGGCATCGCACCGGGAGTGGTGTCGGCTGCCGAACCATCGCACGCCAGCAGCGATGCCGCCAGCAGCGCCCCCGCGACGCGGCGCCACACCAGCGGCCTCCGATCTGCCATCGCCAACTCTTGAGCCAAGCGTGTCGGCCGCCCCGCGCGTCACCGGGGGTCAGATCCCCGATGAATCATTGGGGCCCCTCTTCCGCCCCTCGACGCGCCCCGCTTTCGGGTCACTGCTTTTCCTGCCGGAGGCGGATGTGCAGCTCGCGCAACTGCCGCTCGTCCACGGGGCTGGGCGCATGCGTGAGCAGGCATTGCGCGCGCTGCGTCTTGGGAAACGCTATCACGTCGCGGATCGATTCCGCCCCCGCCATCAGCGCGACGATGCGGTCGAGCCCGAACGCAATGCCGCCGTGCGGGGGCGCGCCATACTGCAGCGCATCGAGCAGGAATCCGAACTTGGCCTGCGCCTGGTCCGGCCCGATCGCCAGCGCCCGGAACACCTTCTGCTGCACCTCCGAGCGGTGGATCCGCACGGAACCGCCGCCGATCTCCCAGCCGTTCAGTACCATGTCGTGCGCCTTGGCGCGCGCGGCGCCCGGGTCGGACTCGAGCAAATCCTCGTGCCCGTCGGCGGGCGACGTGAAGGGATGGTGCATCGCGTTCCAGCGCTTCTCCTCCTCGTCCCACTCGAACATCGGGAAGTCGAGCACCCAGAGCGGACGCCAGCCGGGCTGCGCGTAGCCGCGCTCGTGCCCGATCTTCGCGCGCAATGCGCCGAGCGCATCGTTGACCACCTTGGCGCGGTCCGCCCCGAAAAACATGAGGTCGCCATCCTTCGCGCCGGAGCGCGTCACGATCGCCTTGAGCGCGTCGTCGGACAGGTTCTTGACGATCGGCGATTGCAGGCCTTCGCGCCCTTTCGCCACGTCGTTGAACTTGATCCAGGCGAGCCCCTTGGCGCCGTGGCCATTCACGAATTCAGTGTAGGCGTCGATTTCCCCCCGCGTCAGCTCGCCGCCCCGCGGAACCAGCAATCCCGCCACGCGCCCGCCGGGGGTGCTTGCGGGGCCCGCAAACACCTTGAACGCGACGCCCTTCATGACGTCCGTCAGCTCGGTCAGCTCCAGCGTCACGCGCAGGTCGGGCTTGTCGCTGCCGTAGCGCCGGATCGCATCGTCGTAGCTGATGCGCGGGAACGGGTCGGGCAGGTCGACGCCGATTCCTTCCTTGAAGGCGTGGCGGACCAACTGTTCCATCAGGATCGTGATCGCGTGCTGGTCGAGAAAGGACGTCTCGATATCGATCTGCGTGAACTCCGGCTGGCGGTCGGCGCGCAGATCCTCGTCGCGAAAGCACTTCACGATCTGGTAGTAGCGGTCATAGCCCGCGACCATCAGCATCTGCTTGAAGAGCTGCGGCGACTGCGGCAGCGCGTAGAACTCGCCCGGGTGCACGCGCGATGGCACCAGGTAGTCGCGCGCGCCCTCGGGTGTCGAGCGGGTGAGCATGGGGGTCTCGACGTCGACGAAGCCATGGCGGTCGAGGAACTGGCGCACCGCCATCGCCACGCGGTGGCGCAGCCGCAGGTTCTTCTGCATGACGGGGCGCCGCAGGTCGAGCACCCGGTTCTCGAGCCGCACGGTCTCCGACAGGTGCTCCTCGTCGCTCTGGAACGGCGGCGGTAGGGACGCATTCAGGATGACGATGTCGCGCGCCAGCACCTCGACCTCGCCGCTCGCGAGCTCGGGATTGACCGTGCCCTGCGGGCGCTCCCGGACCCTGCCCTCCACGCGGATGACGTATTCCGCGCGCAACCGGTCGGCGGTCTTGAAGGTTTCCGGAGAGTCCGGGTCGCATACCACCTGCACCAGCCCCTCGCGGTCACGCAGATCCACGAAGATCACGCCGCCGTGGTCGCGGCGGCGGTGCACCCAGCCACACAAGGTCACGGCTTGACCCAGGTGCCTGCGGTTGATGAGCCCGCAGTATTCGCTACGCATGCCGCGTTTTTTCTATTCGTTGACGGCTCTGGGCTGCTGCACGGGGGGCGGGATGACGGCTCCGCTCCTGCGGGCGGCATTGGGCGCAACGACGCCCATGGAGATGATGTACTTGAGCGCCTCGTCCACCGTCATGTCGAGCTCGACCACGGCATCGCGCGGCACCATCACGAAATACCCGCCGGTAGGATTTGGCGTGGTCGGCACATAGATGCTCAGGTAGTCGCCCTTGAGGTGCTTCATCACGTCGCCACCCGGCGTGCCGGTCAGGAAGGCGATCGTCCAGGTGCCAGGGCTCGGCCACTGCACGAGCAGCGCCTTGCGGAACGCCTGGCCGCCGGGGGCGAACAGCGTGTCGCTCACCTGCTTCACGCCGGTGTAGATGGAGTTCACTACCGGTATGCGCGAGAGCAGGCCTTCCCAGAATCGGATCAACCGCTGGCCGATGATGTTGGCGGCGAACACGCCCGTCACGAACACGACCAGCAGCGTCAGCACCACGCCGAGCCCGGGGACATGCACGCCGAGCCAGTTCTCGGTGCGAAACTGCGGCGGCAGCAGCAGCAGCGTCTGATCCATCGTCCCCACCAGCAGGTCGAGCACCCACACCGTGATCACCAGCGGCACCCAGATCAGGAGACCGGTGATGAAATAGCGGCGGATGAGATGCTTTCGAGTCATGAGGAGGCCGGAGATCGCGGCCGAGTCGCCGCGCCGAGGCGGTTGAGCATATCAGCAAACGTCGCGACTCTCCCGTCATCCGCGGCCCGCGGGCGCGCGACGGCCCGCGCGCGGATAACTAGCTGCAGGCCGGGCAGGCGCCCGCACCGCAGGCGGCCGCGGCCTTGGTCGGCTCGCTGCCGGAGCTGTCGGCGGATTTGTCCGGCTTCGACTCGGGCTTGTCCTTCTTGGCGGCGGGCTTCCCACCGCTCCCCTTGAAGTCGGTTGCGTACCAGCCGGTGCCCTTCAACTGGAATCCGGCCGCGCTGACCAGCTTGTGAAAGGTACGCTTGCCGCATTCCGGGCACTTGGTCAGCGGCTTGTCGCTCATGCGCTGCAGCACCTCCTTCTCGTGGCCGCACGCGCCGCAACGGTATTCGTAGATCGGCATGACTGCACCTCAAACTGGGAAAAGCATTATATCTGAATTGGTTACAGATGGTAAACGGACCCGCAAGAACACCCGCTTTATAATGGGGATGCGTCCAAGTTTTCTCAAGAAAAAACCTGCCAGCCCGCGCCTGGCGAGAGGCCTGCCATGAACGAAACAGCCGAGAAAGTCGAGATTCACCGCGGACTGAAGGGCGTCTACTTCGACCGTTCGCGGGTGTGTTTCATCGACGGGCGCGCCGGCGAGCTCCGCTACCGCGGCTACTCGATCCACGATCTCGCCGAGCGCTCGACGTTCGAGGAAACCTGCTATCTGCTGCTGAAGGGCGAGCTGCCCGGCCGCGCGCAGCTCGACGCCTTCACGGCGGAGTTGAAGGCCGCGCGCGTGCTGCCGGAGCCGGTCTACGGCCTGATCGAGACCATCAAGGCGGCGCACCCGATGGATGTGCTGCGCACCGCCGTCTCCGCGCTCTCGGCATTCGACTCCGAGACCGCCGACAAGTCACCCGCGGCGACCCTGCGCAAGGGCATCAGGCTGACGGCCCAGGTCCCGATGATCGTCGCCGCGCACGAGCACATTCGCAACGGCCGCGCGCCGGTTGCGCCGGACCCGAAGCTCGGCCACGCCGCGAACTTCCTCTACATGCTCAAGGCAAGAGCGCCCAGCGCGGATGCCGCGCGCCTGATGGACATCGACATGGTGCTGCATGCCGAGCACGGCTCGAACGCGTCCTCGTTCGCCGCGCGCGTGGTCGCCGGCACCGACGCCGACCTGCACGGCGCGATCACCGCGGCGGTGGCGGCGCTCGCCGGCCCGGCGCACGGCGGCGCCGCGGAAAACGTGATGCGCATGGCGCAGGAAATCGGCGACGCCGGCAAGGCCGCCGAGTACGTGAGATCGAAGCGCGCCAACAAGGAGCCCGTGATGGGCTTCGGGCACCGCGTCTACCGCGCCGAGGATCCGCGCGCGCGCCACATGCGCGCCGGCGTCGAGAAGCTCTCGCGCGAGATGGGCCAGCCGCATTGGTACAAGATCCTGGAGGCCGTGGTCGATGCCATGAAGCCCTACGCCCGCCACGGCGTCAATGTGAACGTGGATTTCTACGCGGGCGTCGTCTATTTTCTGAACGGCATCGCGGAAGACCTGTTCGTGCCGATCTTCGCCGTGGGGCGCGTGCCCGGCTGGACCGTGCAGGTGCTCGAGCAGCTCGAGAACAACATCCTCCTGCGCCCGCTCACGCTCTACAACGGCCCCGAGCCCCGTCACTACATTCCCATCGAGGCGCGCTGAATGAAGCCACTCCGAAATGCATTGCTGACCGTCCTGGTTGCCGTGGGGCTTCCGCCCTCGGGCCCTGGGTTCGCGCAGGACTATCCCGCCCGCCCGGTGCGCATCGTGCTGGGCTTCGGCGCGGGCGGCCCGGACACCACCGCGCGCATCCTGGCGCAGCAGCTCGCCGCGCAGACGCGGCAGAGCTACATCGTGGACAACCGTCCCGGCGCGAACGGCATCATCGCAGCCGACCTCGTCGCCAAGGCCAGCCCCGACGGGCACACCCTGCTGTACACTTCGGGGTCGTTCGTCGTCAACCCGGCCGTGCGCAGAAAGCTCCCCTACGACACGCTGAAGGACTTCACGCCGGTATCGCAAATCACGCAGGGCGAGGCGCACATCGTCGTCGTCAACCCGTCTCTGCCCGTGCGCAACGTCCAGGAACTCATCGCGCTGGCGAAGAAGCCGGACAGCAAGCTCTCCTACGGCTCCCCCGGCGTCGGCAACACCATCCACCTTGCGACGGCGGTGTTCGTCGCCCGCACCGGCATCAATATGGTGCACGTCCCGTACAAGGGCGCCGGTCCGGCGCTGACCGCGCTCGTCGCCGGAGAGATCCAGGTGATGTTCGCCACGGCGCCGCTCGGCCTGCCGCACATCAAGGCCGGCCGGTTGCGGGCGATTGCCTACAACTCGACCCGGCGCGCGCCCTTCCTGCCCGAAGTGCCGACCGTGATCGAATCAGGCGTGACCGGCACCGAGATGCCGCCGAGCTGGCACGGCATGCTCGCGCCGGCAGCACTGCCGAAGCCCGTGCTGGCGAAGCTGTCCGCCAATATCCGGAAGGCGTTTGCGGACCAGGCGTTCCGTCGGCGCATCGAGGCCGTCGGGCTGGAGCCGATCGGCAGCACGCCCGAGGAATATCGCAAGCTGATCCATTCGCACATCAAGCGCTTCGCCGAGCTGGTCACGATCGCCGGCGTCGAGCCGGAATAGGAGGCGGCCGCGCGGCGCGCGCGAAGCGGAGCCCGGGCCGTCAAGCCCGGGCGAGGACGATGGCGGCGGTGGCGACGATGTCCTCCACGCTCGCGCCGCGGGAGAGGTCGCTCACCGGCCGCGCGAATCCCTGCAGCACCGGTCCGATCGCGCGCGCGCCGGCCAGGCACTGCGTGAGCTTGTAGCCGATGTTCCCGGAGTCGAGGTCGGGGAAGACGAGGACGTTCGCCCGACCCGCGACCGGGCTTTCGCCCTTCACTTTCTTTGCCGCGACCGGCGGCACGAGCGCCGCATCGGCCTGCAGCTCGCCGTCGATCGCGAGGTCCGGTGCGCGGCTGCGGGCAAGCGCGAGCGCCCGGGTCACCTTCTCGACGCGCGCGTGCTGCGCGCTGCCCTTGGTGGAGAACGAGAGCAGCGCGACGCGGGGCAGCAGCCCGAGCAGGGCGCGGCAACTGTCCGCGGACGCGAGCGCGATGTCGGCGAGCGTCTCGGGATCCGGGTCCACGTTGACCGCGCAGTCCGCGTAGACGAAGCTTCTGGGCGCCCCGCCATCCGCATCCGGGACGATCATCAGGAAGAAGCTCGACGGCGTGCGGATGCCCGCGGCGAGCCCCACGGTCATCAAGCCCGCTTCGATCACGCGCCCGGTGGTGTTCGCGACGCCGGCGATCATCGCGTCGGCATCCCCGGCCTTCACCATCATGCCGGCGTGGAACAGCGGCTTGCGCACCAGCCGCTCCGCGATCTTCGCGTTCGCGCTCGGCCGCCCCTCCGAATAGAGTGATGCGTAGGCCGCGATCCGTTCGCTTTCCGCGGGATCGAGCACGGTGATGCCATCGAGCGGCACGCCCGCGCGGGCAGCCGCCGCGCCGGTTTCCGCCCGCGTGCCGACCAGGATCGGCGACGAAATGCCGAGGTCCTTCAGCCTCCTTGCCGCCGCGACGACGCGCTCGTCATGCCCTTCGGGAAATGCCGGGCGCTTGCCGCTCGCCCGCGCCCGCGCGATGCACGCCTCGACGATGTCGCTCACAACAGCAGGTCAGAACGGGATGTCGTCGTCCATCGTGTCGAAGGCGCCGCCTTTCTTCTGCTGGGGCTTGCTGTTGCCGCCGGCAGTGGCCGCGGCGGGCTCGCGCGACATGGGCTCGCCGCCGGCCGCGCCGCGCCCGCTCAGAAGCTGCATGCGGTCGGCGACGATCTCGGTCGAATAGCGCTCCTGCCCTTCCTTGTCCTGCCACTTGCGCGTGCGGATGCGGCCTTCGACGTACACCGGGGAGCCTTTCTTGAGATATTCGCCGGCGATCTCCGCGAGCTTGCCGAAGAAGGCGATGCGGTGCCATTCGGTGTGCTCCTGCTGCTCGCCGCTCTTGTCCTTCCATTTCTCGGACGTCGCGATGCGGATGTTGGTGACGGCATCGCCGCTCGGCAGATAGCGCGTCTCCGGGTCGGCGCCGAGATTGCCGATGAGAATTACCTTGTTGACCGAGGCCATGGCGGGCTCCTGAAGAATGCGAATTGCAAGTATAATCGGGCGCTGGGGAGATGGCATTCCTCCCCGGAGTCGCGAGACTCCCAACCGCCGCAAGGCTGATGATGCCTACGGATCGCGCTGGACAGCGGACGCCGTGGGCATTTCCACCCTCCCCCTCCAACGCGTATGTCCGCCGGGCAACAACCGTTGGAGGTTGATCAATGACTGAAACCTGGACTCTCGCGGCCCTCTGGCTGGGCCTTGCCCTGCTCGCGGGCCTGGCGTCGATCTGGCTGCGCGTCGCGACGGCACTGTCGGAAATCGTGGTAGGTGTCGTTGCAGGCGCGCTCATCGGCACGGTGGCGATGGGCGTTGATCTGCAGTGGGTCAGGTTTCTCGCCGGCGCCGGGGCCATTATCCTTACGTTTCTGGCGGGCGCCGAGCTCGATCCCGAGGTATTCCGGCGCAAATGGAAGGAAGCAACCGCAGTGGGGCTGGTCAGCTTCCTCGCGCCGTTTCTCGGCTGCGCGGCCGCCGCTCGCTGGCTGCTGGGATGGGACCCGGCGGCGAGCTGGCTCGCCGGCGTCGCCATGTCCACGACATCGGTCGCCGTGGTGTACGCCGTGATGATTGAATTCGGATTCAACACGACGGATTACGGCAAGACCGTCCTCGCCGCATGCTTCATCACGGACCTCGGCACGGTCGTGGCATTGGGCCTGCTGTTTGCACCCTTCACATTGAAGACGCTCATATTCGTGGGAGCGCTCGTCGCCATTGCCCTGGCCGTTCCGTGGCTCACGCCGCGATTCTTCAGGCGCTACGGCGCGCGCGCTTCGGAGCTCGAGGCCAAGTACCTGCTGGTCTTGCTTTTCGGCCTGGGCGCGCTTGCGAGCTGGGCCGACAGCGAGGCGGTGCTGCCCGCGTACGTCCTGGGCATGATGCTCGCGGGCACCGTCGGCCGCGACCACGCGCTGGTTCGCCGGCTGCGCACCCTGTGCTTCGGACTGATGACGCCCTTCTACTTCATCCGCGCCGGATCGTTCGTCTCGATGCCCGCGTTGATCGCGGCGCCGGCCGCGTTCGTCCTCATGCTCGTGGTAAAGGTCATGACGAAGATTGCCGGCGTCTATCCGGTCACCCGGGCATTCCAGGCGCCGCGCAAGGAGGGAATGTACACGACCCTGCTGATGTCCACGGGCCTGACCTTCGGAACGATATCCTCGTTGTTCGGGCTTTCCCACGGCGTCGTCGACCAGGCGCAGTACTCGGCGCTGGTGACAGCCGTGATCGCGAGCGCAGTCATCCCTACGCTGATTGCCAATGCCTGGTTCCTGCCGCGCCACCACCTGCCCGCGCCAACCTCGATGGCGCGCGTGGAGACGAATATCGCCGCCCCGCCGGCTCGGGGAAGAGGGAGCTGACCATGTACCACAGCATCCTGGTGGGCTACGACGGCTCGAAGGCAAGCGACAAGGCCTTTGACAACGCGCTCAGCCTGGCGAAAAGCCACGGCGCGGAGCTCTACGTGCTGACGGTCTCGCGTCCCCCGGAAATTGGCGACGACGTGGAAACCGAGGCGGTGATCGAGAACTCGCGGGAGCACCACCGTAAGCTGCTCGTGCCCCTGCGGAAGAAGGCCGCGCAAGCAGGCGTCAAGGCGCATTTCGAGGTTGCGGTCGGCCACCCGGCGGAGCAGATCATGTCTTGCGCCGACCGACACCGCGCCGACCTCATCGTGGTTGGCGACCGCGGCCGCTCGAAATTCGCCCGAATGCTGCTCGGATCGGTTTCCAAGACCGTCGTGCAGTACGCCAACCGGCCGGTGCTCGTCGTGCGCTGACTGCGCCCGCGCCGCCGCGCGCGGCGGTCACGGCACGCGGGTGCCCAGCGCGGCCATGAGCCACGCGCCGAGGAGCGCGGCGCTGAAGACCACGATGCCGATGGTTCCCCACCGCTCGAATGCGAAACCGCCCGCGGCGGCCCCAAGGAAGGTGCCGAAGAACTGGAGACTCGTGAAAGCGCCGATTGCCACGCCGCGGGCTCCGGGGGCTGCGGCCCTGGACACGAGCGTCGGCAGCAGCGCTTCGAGCACATTGAAGGCGGTGAAGAAAGCCAGCAAGAAGAGCGCGGCCGGCCACACGCCGTTCATTCCCCAGGGCATCAGCGCCTGAATCGCGAGCAGCGCGGCGACCGCACCGACAAGGATCGGCTTCATCCGGCTCGAGCGTCCGGCCCCCAGCACCGCCGGCAGCATCAGGACGAACGATCCCAGCATGACCGGAAGATAGACCTGCCAGTGCAGCTCGGACGGGAGCCCCAGGCGGCGCAGCTCGAGCGGGAACGCGATAAACACCGCCATCAGCACCGAGTGCAGCGCCAGCGTCCCGATATTGAGCCGGGCAAGCTGCGGGTCGCACAGCGTCGCGACGAACTGCCGCAATGCAGGCATCGGCGCGTGGTGTCCGCGCTCCGGATCATCCGGCACCAAGCCATAGACCACGCCCATCGCGAGCAGCACCAGCACGCCGGTCATGACGAAGATGCCCGGCACGCCGATCACACTGTTCAGCCACGGCGCGAAGACGAGCGAGAGCGCGAAGGTTGCGCCGATGGTGGAGCCGATCATCGCCATCGCTTTCGCGCGGTGCTCCTCGCGCGTGAGATCGGCAGCCATGGCCATCACCGGCGCGGCGATCGCGCCCGCGCCCTGCAGCAGGCGGCCCAGAATGACCACGTAGATATGGACGCCGAGCGCCGCGATGAAGCTGCCCGCGGCGAAGATTGCGAGCCCCGCATAGATCACCGGTTTCCTGCCGTGGCGGTCCGACCAGTATCCGAACGGGATCTGCAATATCGCCTGGGTCAGGCCGTAGATGCCGATGGCGACCCCCACGAGCGTCAAGTTGTCGCCGCCCGGCAGACCCTCGGCGTAGAACGCGAACACCGGCAGGATCGCGAACATGCCCAGCATGCGCAGCCCGAAGATGCTGGAGAGCGCGAGCGACGCGCGCAACTCTTCCGGGCTCATGCGGCTCGACGGCATGCGGAGTGAAACAGGTTGGGAAAAGGGGAAGTTCTTCGGTATATTAGCAGGTTTAGTTTCGATTTCTGACGACCTTGGCCACCCATCGCCCGACCTTGGTTCGGCTGCAGAGCGCGGGGCCGGAAGCCGCGCGCGCGACCGAATACATCCGCGTGCGCGGCGCGCGCACTCACAATCTCAAGAACATCAATCTCGATCTGCCGCGCAACCGCCTGATCGTGATCACCGGGCTCTCGGGCTCGGGCAAGTCCTCGCTCGCCTTCGACACGCTCTACGCGGAAGGGCAGCGCCGCTACGTCGAGTCGCTCTCGACCTACGCGCGGCAGTTCCTGCAGCTCATGGAAAAGCCGGATGTGGATCTGATCGAGGGGCTGTCCCCCGCGATCTCGATCGAGCAGAAGGCCGCGAGCCACAATCCACGTTCCACGGTCGGCACGGTCACCGAGATCCACGACTACCTGCGGCTGCTCTATGCGCGCATCGGCGATCCGCACTGCCCGGAGCACGCGATCCAGCTCTCTGCGCAGAGCGTCTCGCAGATGGTGGATCACGTGCTCGAGCTCCCGCCGGATACGCGGTTGATGATCCTCGCGCCGCTCATCATCGGCCGCAAGGGCGAGCAGGCCGATCTCTTCGAGGAGCTGCGCGCGCAGGGCTTCGTGCGGCTGCGCGTGGACGGCACGGTGTACGAGATCGACGAGCTGCCCCGGCTCAAGAAGAACATCAAGCATACGGTCGAAGTCGTCGTGGACCGGCTCCGGGTCCGCGCCGACGTGAAGCAGCGGCTCGCCGAGTCGTTCGAGACGGCGCTGCGCCACTCGGACGGGCGCGCGCTCGCCGTCGAGATGGATACGGGCAAGGAGCACCTCTTCTCCGCCCGCTTCGCGTGCCCGGTGTGCAGCTACTCGCTGCCCGAGCTCGAGCCGCGGCTGTTTTCCTTCAACAATCCGATGGGGGCCTGCCCGCGCTGCGACGGGCTCGGCACCATCACCTTCTTCGACCCCAGGCGCGTCGCCGCCTTTCCCGATCTCTCGCTCGCCTCCGGGGCAATCAAGGGCTGGGACCGGCGCAACCAGTTCTATTTCCAGATGCTGCAGTGCCTCGCGCAGCACTACGGCTTCGATATCGAGACGCCGTTCGGCGAGCTGCCCGAGCGCGTGCGGGAGGCGGTGCTGCAGGGCTCGGGCACGGAGAAGATCCGCTTCACCTACGTCGGGGAGCGCGGCAAGTCACACGTGCGCGAGCACGCCTTCGAGGGCGTGATCCCCAACCTCGAGCGACGCTACCGGGAAACCGACTCGATCGTGGTGCGCGAGGAGCTCGCGAAGTACCTGAACACGCGCGCCTGCCCCGAATGCAAGGGCACGCGCCTGCGGCGCGAGGCGCGCCACGTGACCATCGCCGGCCGTGCCATCTTCGATATCAGCGCGCTCACGCTCGCGCAGGCGAGCCGGTTCTTCGAGACCCTGACGCTCTCCGGCAACCGGCAGGCCATCGCCGAGAAGATCGTCAAGGAAATCTCCACTCGCATTGCGTTCCTGAACAATGTCGGCCTCGACTATCTCTCGCTCGACCGCTCGGCGGAAACGCTCTCGGGCGGCGAGGCCCAGCGCATCCGGCTCGCGAGCCAGATCGGCTCGGGTCTCACCGGGGTGATGTACGTTCTTGACGAGCCCTCGGTCGGGCTGCACCAGCGCGACAACGCGCGGCTGCTGACGACTCTGAAGCGGCTGCGCGACATCGGCAATACGGTGATCGTCGTGGAGCACGACCAGGAGGCGATCGCCGCCGCCGACCACGTCGTCGATATGGGCCTGGGCGCGGGGGAGCATGGGGGCAACGTGGTCGCGGAGGGCACGCCGCGGGAAATTGCCGCGCACCCGGAGTCGCTGACCGGCCAGTACCTCTCGGGCCGGCGCCGGATCGAAGCGCCGGCGCTGCGCCACCGCCCGAACCCCAAGCGCCAGCTCACCGTGACCGGCGCGGCCGGCAACAACCTGAGGCAGGTCAGCGTGAGCGTGCCGGTCGGGCTCTTCGTGTGCGTAACCGGCGTCTCCGGATCGGGAAAGTCGACGCTCATCAACGACACGATCCATAACGCTGTGGCGCGCGCATTGAACGAGAGTCCGCTCGAGCCTGCTCCGTTCCAATCGATCAGCGGCGTGGAGCACTTCGACAAGGTGGTGAACGTCGACCAGAGCCCGATCGGCCGCACCCCGCGCTCCAACCCCGCGACCTATACCGGGCTCTTCACGCCGATGCGCGAGCTCTTCGCCGGCGTGCCGGAGGCGCGCGCGCGCGGCTACGGCGCCGGCCGCTTCTCGTTCAACGTCAAGGGCGGACGGTGCGAGGCGTGCCAGGGCGACGGCGTGATCAAGGTCGAGATGCATTTCCTGCCCGACATCTACGTGCCGTGCGACGTATGCCACGGCGAGCGCTACAACCGCGAGACGCTCGACGTGCGTTACAAGGGCCGGAACATTCACGAAATGCTGCAGATGACGGTGGAGCAGGCGGCGGAATTCTTCAGCGCGGTGCCGGCGATCGCGCGCAAGCTCCAGACGCTTCTCGACGTCGGCCTCGGCTACATCAAGCTCGGGCAGAGCGCCACCACGCTCTCGGGCGGCGAGGCGCAGCGCGTCAAGCTCTCGCTCGAGCTTTCGAAGCGCGACACCGGCAGGACGCTCTACATCCTGGACGAGCCCACCACGGGGCTGCACTTCCACGACATCGATCTGCTGCTGCGCGTGCTGCACCGGCTGCGCGACCACGGCAATACGGTGGTGGTCATCGAGCACAATCTCGACGTCATCAAGACCGCGGACTGGGTGATCGACCTCGGCCCCGAGGGCGGCGAGGGCGGCGGGCGCGTGATCGCGCAGGGCGCGCCGGAGGACATCGCCAGGACCAAGGCGAGCTATACGGGGCAGTACCTGAAGTCGGTTCTGCCGACTTAAGGGATGAGGGCGGAGGGCGGAGGGATGAGGGAAAATGCAGGAAACGCGAAGCCGGCCTCGGGTCAGCCCTCATCCCTCATCCCTCATCCCTGATAGATGTCCCCGCGCGACCTGCTCCTCGATAGCTTCCGTGCAGCGCTATCCGCTGCCGACCCGCTAAAGATCGTCCCGCAATACCTGCCGGATCCGCCGACAGGCCGCACCCTGGTGGTCGGCGCGGGCAAGGCGGCGGCGGCGATGGCGCTCGCAGTGGAGCGGAACTGGCCGGCGGGCAAGCCGCTCGACGGTCTCGTCATCACCCGCTACCGGCACGGGCTCATGACCGGCCGCATCGCCGTGATCGAGGCCGCGCACCCGGTGCCGGATGAGAGCGGCGAGAAGGCGGCGCAGGAGATTCTGCGGCGCGCCAGGAGCCTGACACCCGATGACCTTCTGCTCGTCCTCGTCTCGGGCGGAGGCTCCGCCCTGCTCTCGCTTCCTGCCGAAGGCATCAGCATGGGCGACCTCAGATCCACGACGCGCGAGCTGCTGCGGAGCGGGGCGCCGATCCAGGACATGAACACGGTGCGCAAGCACCTCTCCGCGATCCATGGCGGCAGGCTTGCCGCTGCCTGCCGCGCGCCGGTGGTGGCGCTGCTGATATCAGATGTGACGGGCGACGATCCGACGCATGTCGCCTCCGGGCCCTGCGCGCCCGATCCGACCACCTACCAGGAGGCGCTCGACGTCCTGAAGCGCTACCAAGTGAAGACGCCGAGAGCGGTCGCCGGGCACCTTGCGCGCGGTGCGAAAGGCGACATCCCGGAAACGCCCAAGCCGGGCTCCCGCATCTTCAGGCGCGTCGAAAATCGCGTGATCGCTACCGCCCAGCAATCGCTGCAGGCGGCGAGCCGCTTCTTCATCGGGCACGACATCCACCCCGCCGTCCTGGGCGATTCCGTCACCGGCGAAGCGCGCGAGGCGGCGAAGGTCTACGGGGCGCTCGCGCGGGAGATCGGGCAGCATGGGCTGCCCTGGCAGCCGCCGGTCGCGCTGATTTCAGGCGGGGAGACGACCGTCACCGTGCGCGGCGACGGGCGCGGGGGCCGCAACGCGGAATTCCTGCTCGCGCTCGCGGTGGACCTGGATGGGGCCAAGAACATCCACGCCCTCGCCTGCGACACCGACGGCATCGACGGCTCCGAGGACAACGCCGGTGCCACGCTTGCGCCCGACTCGCTCGCGCGCGCCGCGCAGAAAAAGCTCGACGCGAAGCGGCTGCTCGATGACAACGACGGCTACGGCTTCTTCTCCGCGCTCGGCGATCTCGTCGTCACCGGCCCCACCCGCACCAACGTCAACGACTACCGCTGCATCCTGGTTACGCGTGAGGAGCAGGAAGCTACGGCCGCCTGATGAGAAACCAGCAACGGGAAACGAGAACCTATCTCAAAGACGCGGCCGTTCGCCTCCGACTGTTCATCCTGTGGGTAGCGCGCGGGCCGCGGGGCGGGTCCTGTCAGAGCGGTCGCGATCTTCTCCGGATTTCCCAGCCCACCTGGTCAATTGATCAGGACAACTCCCTTGGGCAGCCAGTACCAGTACCGGAAATCCGGAACCAGATCCCAACCGCTCTGCCACCCGGCCCGCGGGTGTGCCGAGCTGCGCGGGTGGCAGAAGGGTCGGGGTTCGATCCGAGGCTTCCGGTACTGGTAACGACTCCAGAGAACGCGATGGCCAAGTCAATTGCCCGGATGCGCGGGAAGCCTCGGAGCGGGCCCCAACCGTTCTGACAGGACCCGCGCGGTGCCCTATATCTCGGATGCATGGTCATACTGCTCCGTGGATATTGTCTTTGAGAGGAGTTCGAGTCACTTCTTCTACCC
>DATBKZ010000091.1:0-4984 GCA_036555615.1 Burkholderiales bacterium
TTCCAGGCGATGCAGCGCTCGTGCTCGGGGGCGTAATAGTCGGTGGTCTTGTACTGGACCTCGGCGAAATCGCTCGTCACGAGGAAGCCGTGGGCGAATCCCGCGGGAATCCACATCATCTTCCGGTTCGTCTGGGAGAGCGCGTTGCCGATCCATTTGCCGAAGCTGGGGGAGCTTTTCCGGATGTCCACCGCCACGTCGTAGATCTCGCCTGCCGTTACGCGCACGAGCTTTCCCTGGGACTGCCGCAGCTGGTAGTGCAGCCCGCGCAAAACGTTCTTGGCCGAGCGCGAATGGTTGTCCTGCACGAAACGCGCGCGCAGGCCCAGCTTTTCCAGCTCCCGCTCGTTGTAGCTCTCGAAGAAGTAGCCCCGGTCGTCACCGAACACGCGGGGCTCGACGATCAGCACGTCGGGCAGCGACGAGCGGATCAGCTTCATTCCGGCTGCCGCAGCACGTCCCGGAGATAGGTACCGTACGGGCCGTTGCCGATGGTGGCAGCGAGCTTCTCCAGCTCCGCGGCAGTGATGTAGCGCATGCGAAACGCGATCTCTTCGGGGCACGCCACCTTCAATCCCTGGCGTTTTTCGATGGTCTCGATGAACTGGGACGCCGCGAGCAATGCATCGTGCGTGCCGGTGTCGAGCCAGGCAATGCCGCGGCCCATCAGCACCACGTTGAGCGCGCCGCGGCGCAGGTATTCCAGATTGACGTCGGTGATCTCCAGTTCGCCCCGGGCCGAGGGCTTGAGTCCGCGAGCGATACCTACCACATCGTTGCCGTAGAAATAGAGGCCGGTCTGCGCGTAGCGCGATTTCGGCTGCCTGGGCTTTTCCTCTATGGAAAGCACTTTGCGGCTGCGGTCGAACTCGATGACGCCGTAGCGCTCCGGATCCTGCACCGGGTAGGCGAAGATCGTGGCGCCGCGCACGTTCTTCACGGCCTGCTGGAGATCGACTGCAAGGTCGTGTCCGTAGAAAATGTTGTCGCCCAATATCAACGCGCAGGCGTCGCTTCCGATGAAATCCGCACCGATGGTGAAGGCCTGCGGGATACCCTTGGGCTCGGGCTGCACGGCGTAGGCGAGGTTGATGCCCCAGCGCCGCCCGTCGCCCAGCAGCTGCTGGAAGCGCGGCGTGTCCTGCGGCGTGGAGATGAGCAGCAGATCGCGGATACCCGCCAGCATCAGCGTGGAAAGGGGATAGTAGACCATCGGCTTGTCGTACACGGGCAGCAGTTGCTTGCTGACTGCCAGTGTCGCGGGATAGAGGCGCGTGCCGCTGCCGCCCGCGAGGATGATGCCCTTCACGCGCCTCCCCGCTTCGCGTAATTGGTCTCGATCCAGCGCTGGTATTCGCCGCTCGTCACGCGGTCCACCCATTTCATGTTGTCGATGTACCACTCGACCGTCTTGCGCAGCCCGGTCGTGAAGCTCTCCTGCGGGCGCCATCCGAGCTCGGTCTGGATCTTGCGCGAGTCCATCGCGTAGCGCCGGTCATGCCCCGGCCGGTCCTTGACGAAGTTGATGAGCTTGTCGTGAGGGGCGTGCGGCGGTCGCGCCTCATCGAGGAGCGCGCAGACTGCCTTGACGACGTCGAGGTTGTTCATCTCGCCGTGGCCGCCGATGTTGTAAGCCTCGCCCGGGCGTCCCTTCGCGAGCGCGAGGCGGACGGCGGCGCAGTGGTCTCCGACGTAGAGCCAGTCGCGGATGTTCTTGCCGTCGCCATAGACCGGCAGCGGCTTCTGGCTCCACCCGTTGAGAATCATCAGGGGGATCAATTTCTCGGGAAACTGGCAGGGACCGTAGTTGTTGGAGCAATTGGTCGTGATCGCCGGAAAGCCATAGGTGTGGTGGTAGGCGCGCAGGAGATGGTCGGCGGCGGCTTTGGACGCGGCATATGGGCTGTTCGGCGCGTAGGGGGTGATCTCGGTGAACGCGGGATCACTCGCGCCAAGCGAGCCGTAGACTTCGTCGGTCGAGACGTGCAGAAAGCGGAACTGGTCCTTTTCCGGCTGTGCGAGCGCCGACCAGTACGCGCGCGCTTCCTCGAGCAGAGCGAACGTCCCCATGATGTTCGTCTGCACGAAATCGACGGGGCCGTGGATCGAGCGGTCCACGTGGCTCTCCGCCGCGAAATTGACGATCGCGCGCGGCTTGTGCTCCTGCAGCAGCTTTCCGACCAGCGTGCGATCGCCGATGTCGCCGCGCACGAAAATATGCCGCGCGTTTCCCTTCAGGGTGGAAAGGTTCTCGGGATTGCCGGCGTAGGTCAGCTTGTCGAGGTTGACGAGGGGATCGGTCTCGGCCTCGATCCACTGCCGCACGAAGTTCGAGCCGATGAAACCGGCGCCGCCGGTGACGAGTATCAAGCCTCATCTCCTGTCATGACCCCGCTCCTGGCGCGTAAGTGCCTGAATTGGAATCGTTGTTCTCGTCCGATATTCTATGCGCAAAGTGGCTTTCAGTGTAGGCTGCCGGGAAGTCGCGATGCGCATCCTCTACACGCTTCTCATCTATCTTCTCTGGCCCTTTGCGCTCGCACTCCTTGCTTGGCGCGGGCGCCGCGGGGCGGGAGCGCTCCGGCACGTCGGCGAGCGCTTCGGTTATTACGCGGCGGCTCCCGATGCGCCGCTCATCTGGTTGCACGCCGTATCCGTGGGAGAAACGCGCGCGGCCGAGCCGCTGGTGCGCGCACTCCAGGCAAGACATCCGCAGTGCCGCATCCTGCTCACGCACATGACCGCGACGGGACGGGAAGCCGGCGAGACCCTGTTCGGGGGCAGAGTCATGCGCTGCTACATTCCATTTGATCTTCCGGGGGCGGTCACGCGCTTCCTCGACCATTTCCGGCCGCGGGCCGGCATCGTGATGGAGACCGAGATCTGGCCCAACCTGCTGCGCGCCGCCCGCGAGCGCTCCCTCCCGCTCTACTTGGTCAACGCGCGCCTGTCCGGGAAATCCTTCGCGAGTTACCGGCGGTTCGGGGGGCTGGTGCGCGCGAGCCTGGCCGCATTCACGGCGGTGGCGGCGCAGAGCGGAGACGACGCACGGCGGCTCACCGCGCTCGGGGCGCGCAATGTGCGCGTGACGGGCAATCTGAAGTTCGACGTGACTCCCCCGCTGGATCAGCTGGAGCTTGGGCGCGCGCTGCGGCACGGTTTCGGCATGACGCGCCCGGTCCTGCTCGCCGCCAGCACGCGCGAGCGCGAAGAGGCACTGCTGCTCGATGCGCTCGTAAGGGTCGCCGTTCCGGAGCTGCTGATCGTCATCGTGCCCCGCCATCCCCAGCGCTTCGACGAAGTGGCGCGGCTGCTCGAGGCCCGTGGCACCCGCTATCAGCGGCGAAGCGCCGGCAGCGCGACCGGGCCGGAGACGCGGGTTGTCCTCGGCGACAGCATGGGGGAGATGTTTGCGTACTACGCGGCGTGCGACGTCGCGTTCATCGGTGGGAGCCTCGTGCCCTTGGGGGGGCAGAACCTGATCGAGGCGTGCGCGGCGGGGAAACCGGTGCTGATCGGCCCTTCGAGCTATAACTTCGCGGAAGCAGCGGCGCTCGCGATTGAGGCGGGCGCAGCGATCCAGGTCCCCGATCCGGATGCTCTCGCGCGCGAGGCGGAGCGGCTCCTGCGCGATCCCGGCGTGGCGCAGCGCATGTCGGGGGCGGCGGCCGCATTTGCGAGCGCGCACCGCGGGGCGACCGCCCGCGTCTTGGAGCTGATCCAGCTCTAGTCAGGCAACCCCAGGATACCCGCCGCCGCGGGAATGACGGTCGCCATACACGGCGTCCTCGGTGACGACGAGATCAATCGCCTGGTCACGGTCCGTCGACGGAAGCTCGGGCAAGAGCTGGAGCTCGAACGCGGCGGCGACCAGGGGCGGCCGCCGGGCTAGGCTGCGGATGAAGCCGTCATAGTAGCCGCCGCCGTAGCCCAGCCGCTCGCCGCGCCTGGTGAAGGCAACGCCCGGAACCAGCACGAACTCGAGCTCGGATGCCGGCACGGGCGGGCAAACATCGGCGCGCGGCTGCGGGATGCCCCACACGCCGGGAGCGAGTTGGCGCGCCGGATCGCCGACGGCGTGGAGCTGGAGCATGCGGTTGCCGCGCTCAACCCGCGGGAGCACCAGCTTCTTGCCCTGGGCGAGCACATCCGCGAGGAAGGCTGCGGTATCAAGCTCGCTGCCGAAGCTTGCGTAGGCCATCACGCAGCGCGCGCCGCGATACGCGCCGAGCGCGAGCAGGCGCTTCGTGATGCGCTCGCTCAGCGCGTGGCGCTGGGACGAGGGCAGCGCGTCGCGCCGCGCGAGCACGTCCTTCCTGATTTCGCTCTTGTCACTCAGCGGTCGAGCCAGGCGTTTATCTGCGCGAGGTCCTGCTCGGATAGCTGGCCGGACGCGGCCTTCAACCGCAGCAGAGAGAGTATGTAGTTGTACTTCGCCTGGGCGAGATCGCGCCGCGTCTGGGAAAGCTGCTGCTGGGCATTGAGCACGTCGACCTGCGTCCTCACCCCCACCTCCTGTCCGAGCCGCGTGGAATCGAGGGAACTCTGGCTCGACACCAGCGCGGCCTCGAGGGCTCTCACTTGCGCGACGCCGCTCGCCACCCCCAGGAAGGCCTGCTGCGCCGTGACCTCGGCCGTGCGCCGCGCGTTTTCCAGATCCTGGCGCGCCTTCTCCTCGTTGGCGATGGCTTCCCGCACGCGCGAGCTCACCAGCCCGCCCTGGTAGAGCGGGAAAGCGAGCTGGATCCCGACCACGCCGGTCTTGGTGTCCACTCCGGCGGATCCGACGGAGCTCGGCTGGTTGCCGGAATCGGAATATGTCGCGAACGCGTCCACGGTGGGCCGATGGCCGGCGCGCGCGCGCTCGACTTCCCGGGTCGCGAACTCCAGGTTCGCCAGCGCGATGCGGACCTGCGGGTTGTTGTGGGCAGCATTGCCGACCCAGATGGCCGGCTGGTCCGGCTCGGGCTGGCTCGGGCTGAAG
>DATBKZ010000092.1:0-8053 GCA_036555615.1 Burkholderiales bacterium
TCGCCGTACGACCACGAGCGGATCTTCTCGGGCGACGCCAGCCCGATCTTGATCGCGTCAAACTCTTCTTCCTGCGTGACCTGCTTGAACAAATCGAGCAGAGCTTTCATCTAATGTTCCTCGTTATGCGAGAAAATTGGCGCTTGGATTCAGTCGACTTCTCAATCCTCACGTCTCATTGCATCAGTAGCGCTTGTGGTCGAGGTCGATGTCGATCGCCAGCGACCGGATTTCCTTCACCAGCACGTTGAACGACTCCGGCATGCCGGCCTCGATGCGGTGGTCGCCCTTGACGATGGATTCATAGACCTTGCGCCGCCCTTCCGTGTCATCGGACTTGACCGTCAGCATCTCCTGCAGCGTGTAGGCCGCGCCATAGGCCTCCAGCGCCCAGACCTCCATCTCGCCGAAGCGCTGGCCGCCGAATTGCGCCTTGCCCCCGAGCGGCTGTTGCGTGACCAGGCTGTAGGGGCCGGTCGAGCGCGCGTGCATCTTGTCGTCGACCAGATGGTGCAGCTTCAGCATGTGCATGAAGCCTACGGTGACCGCTCGCTCGAAGGGGTCGCCGGTGCGCCCGTCGTGGAGCGTAACCTGCCCGGTGCGCGGCATCCCTGCCAGATCGAGCATTTCCTTGATCTCCTTTTCGGTGGCGCCGTCGAACACCGGCGTCGCAAACGGCACGCCGTCCTTCAGATTTTCGGCCAGCCGCACGATGTCCTCGTCGCCGAGCGACTCGAGGTCCTCGGCGCGCGCGCCGCTCGCGTAGATCCGCTCGAGGAGCTTGCGCAGCTCGTTCGCCTTGGCGCTCGCCGCGAGCAGCTCCCCGATCTTGAGCCCCAAGCCCTTGGCGGCCCAGCCGAGGTGTGTCTCGAGGATCTGCCCCACGTTCATGCGCGACGGCACGCCCAGGGGATTCAGCACGATGTCGACCGGCGTGCCATCCGCCATGTACGGCATGTCCTCGACCGGCACGATCTTGGAGATGACGCCCTTGTTGCCGTGGCGTCCGGCCATCTTGTCACCCGGCTGCAGCCGCCGCTTGACCGCGAGATAGACCTTGACCATCTTCTGCACGCCCGGCGGCAGCTCGTCGCCCTGCGTGAGCTTCTTCTTCTTCTCCTCGTAGGCCTTGTCGAACAGCGCCTCGGTCTGCTTGAGGCTGTCCTTGATGCTTTCCATCTGTGCCGCGATCTTGTCGTTCGCGACCCGGATGTCGAACCAGCCGTGGCGCTCGACCTCGGTCAGGTAGGCCTTGGTGATCTTCGCGCCCTTTGCAAGCTTCTTCGGCCCGCCGTTCGCGGTCTTGCCGATCAACAGGCGCTCCAGGCGCTCGTAGGCATCGTTCTCCACGATTCGCAGCTGGTCGGCGAGGTCCTTCTTGTAGCGCTTCAGCTCGTCGTCGATGATCTGCTGCGCGCGCTTGTCGCGCTCGATGCCTTCGCGCGTGAAGACCTGGACGTCGATGACGGTGCCCGACATGCCCGAAGGCACCCGCAGCGAGGTGTCCTTCACATCGGATGCCTTTTCACCGAAGATCGCGCGCAGCAGCTTCTCCTCGGGCGTGAGCTGGGTCTCGCCCTTCGGCGTGACCTTGCCCACCAGCACGTCTCCCGCCTCGACTTCCGCCCCGATGTAGATGATGCCCGACTCGTCGAGATTGGCGAGCTGCGACTCGGACAGGTTCGAGATGTCGCGCGTAATCTCCTCGGGGCCGAGCTTGGTGTCCCGCGCCACCACCGAAAGCTCCTCGATGTGAATGGATGTGAAGCGCTCGTCGGCCACCACCCGTTCGGATATGAGGATCGAGTCCTCGAAGTTGTAGCCGTTCCACGGCATGAACGCGACCAGCATGTTCTGGCCCAGCGCGAGCTCGCCCATGTCGGTCGAGGCGCCGTCGGCCACCACATCGCCCTTCGCGATGCGGTCGCCCACCTTCACCAGCGGCCGCTGGTTGATGTTGGTGTTCTGGTTCGAGCGCTGGTACTTGACCAGGTTGTAGATGTCCACGCCGACTTCGCCCGGGGCCGTCTCCTCGTCGTTGACGCGCACCACGATGCGCGAAGCGTCGACGTAATCCACCACTCCGCCACGGTGGGCCTGCACGGCGGTGCCCGAGTCGACCGCCACCGTGCGCTCCAGCCCGGTTCCGACCAGCGGCTTCTCCGGCCGCAGGCAGGGCACCGCTTGGCGCTGCATGTTGGAACCCATCAGCGCGCGGTTGGCGTCGTCATGCTCCAGAAACGGAATGAGCGAGGCCGCGACCGATACCGCCTGCGAGGGCGCCACATCCATGTACTCGATGCGGTCCGGCGTCGCCATCGTGAATTCGTTGTGATGGCGGCAGGAAACCAGCTCATCGGTGAACCGGTTTTGCTTGTCGAGAGCGGCGTTCGCCTGCGCGATCATGTAGCGCCCCTCCTCGATCGCGGAGAGATAATGGATCTCGTCCGTCACACGCCCGTCCTTGACCTTGCGGTAGGGCGTCTCCAGGAATCCGTACTCGTTGGTGCGGGCGTAGAGCGCGAGGGAGTTGATGAGACCGATGTTCGGACCCTCCGGCGTCTCGATCGGGCACACGCGCCCGTAGTGCGTGGGATGCACGTCGCGCACTTCGAATCCGGCCCGCTCGCGCGTCAGCCCCCCGGGACCGAGCGCGGACACGCGGCGCTTGTGGGTGATTTCGGACAGGGGGTTCGTCTGGTCCATGAATTGGGACAGCTGCGATGACCCGAAAAATTCCCGGATGGCGGCCGATACCGGCTTGGCATTGATGAGGTCGTGCGGCATCAGATTCTCGGACTCCGCCTGCGACAGCCGCTCTTTCACGGCGCGCTCGACGCGGACCAGGCCCGCGCGGAACTGGTTTTCGGCGAGCTCGCCCACCGAGCGCACGCGGCGATTGCCGAGGTGGTCGATGTCGTCGATCTCGCCCTTCCCGTTGCGGAGATCAACCAGGATCTTGATCACCGCGACGATGTCGTCTGACGAGAGCTTCCCGAAGCCGGTCAATTCGTTGCGCCCGACACGGCGGTTGAACTTCATGCGGCCGACCTTGGAGAGATCGTAGGTCTCCTCGGCAAAGAACAGGCGATGGAACAGCGTCCGCACCGCGTCCTCCGTCGGCGGCTCGCCCGGCCGCATCATGCGGTAGATCGCGACCTGCGCAGCGAGCTGGTCGGCGGTCTCGTCGATCCGCAGAGTCTGGGAGATGTAGGAACCCTGGTCGAGGTCGTTGGTGTAGATGGTGTGAATCCTGGCAACCGCTGACTCCTTCAGCTTGGCGAGCAGCTGCTCGGTGACCTCGTCATTGGCGCTGGCGAGGACCTCGCCGGTCCCTTTGTCCACGACGTTCTGCGCGAGCACACGGCCAATCACGAACTCGTCGGGAACGCCGATACGGTGGAGCCCCGCTTGCTCCATGTCGCGGACGTGCTTCACGGTGATGCGCTTGTCCTTGGCAACGATGAGCTTGCCCCCTTTGGTCGCGATATCGAAGCGGGCGATCTCGCCGCGCATGCGCTCGGGCACCAGCTCGAACTCGACACCCTCCTTGCCGAGGTGGAACGTGTCGGACACAAAGAACTCGGCGAGAATCTTCTCCGGCGTGTAGCCCAGCGCCTTCAGCAGGATCGTCGCCGGCATCTTGCGGCGGCGGTCAACACGGAAATACAGGTAATCCTTCGGGTCGTACTCGAAGTCGAGCCACGAGCCGCGGTACGGTATGACGCGCGCGGAGAAGAGAAGCTTGCCCGAGCTGTGCGTCTTGCCGCGGTCATGCTCGAAGAACACCCCGGGCGAGCGGTGCAGCTGCGACACGATCACGCGCTCGGTGCCGTTGATCACGAACGAGCCGGTCGTCGTCATCAGCGGAATCTCGCCCATATACACTTCCTGTTCCTTCACTTCCTTGGGCGTGGGCTTGGCTGCCTCCTTGTCCATGATCACCAGGCGCACCTTGGCGCGCAGCGGCGCGGCGTAGGTCAGCCCGCGCTGCTGGCACTCCTTGACGTCGAACGGAGGCTCCCCGAGCGCGAAGCTCACGAATTCCAGGCGCGCGTTCTTGGAATGGCTCTCGATCGGGAAGATGCTCCTGAACGCCGCCTGCAGGCCCTCGGTCTTGCGCGCATCCGGCGCGACATTCGCCTGCAGGAACGCGGCGTAGGAGTCAAGCTGGGTGGCCAGCAGGAACGGCACCGGCAGCACGACGTCGCGCTTGGCAAAGCTCTTGCGGATACGCTTCTTTTCGGTAAAGGAATACGCCATATCAGCTCCAGGAAGCAGTCGCAGGACTGCAAATGATGTACGCCGCAATGCCCCCCAGGGCGCTGCGCCCGGGGTGCAGGGAGAGTTGCAGCGTCTTCAAATAAAGATCCGGGCTGGCGGGCTCCCGCCAGCCGTAACTCCGCATCACGCCTACTTGATCTCGCCGGTTGCGCCGGCTTCCACCAGTTGCTTGAGGAGCGCTTCCGCGTCGGCCTTGGCAATGCCCTCCTTGACCGGCTTGGGTGCGCCATCCACCAGGTCCTTGGCCTCCTTCAGGCCGAGGCCGGTTACCGCACGCACGACCTTGATCACGTTGACCTTGTTCGCGCCCGAGCTGTTGAGCATGACCGTGAACTCGGTCTTCTCCTCGGCCGCTGCGGCGGCCGCACCACCCGCGGCCGGCGCCGCCACCGCCACCGTCGCCGCGGCGGCGGAAACACCGAACTTGTCCTCCATGTCCTTGATGAGCTGGGAGAGCTCCAGCACGGTCATGTTCGCGATCGCGTCGAGAATCTCTGCTTTGGCAATAGCCATGTTGCTTGCTCCTGTCAGATCGAAAGTTGAATGTTCTGATACACCGGTCGCGCAGCCTTCACGCAGGCTGCTTCTTGCCCCTGACCGCCGCCAGCGTCCGCGCGAACTTGCCGGGCACCTCGTTCAAGGTGCGGACAAACTTCGCAATCGGCGCCTGCAGGGTCGCCACGAGCGTCGTGAGCAATTCCTGGCGGCTGGGCATCTTCGCCAGTTCCGCCACTTCCCGGGCCGACATCACCACGTTGGGCATGGCGCCGGCCTTGATCACGAACTTCTCGTTGTCCTTGGCAAACCCCTGCAGCACCTTGGCCACCGCCACCGGGTCGCTCGAAATGCCGTAGGCAAGGGGCCCGACCATCTTCTCGGACAGCCCCTTGAACGGCGTGTCGGCCACCGCGCGGCGCGCCAGGGTGTTCTTCAGCACCCGCAAGTACACGCCGGAGCCGCGCGCCTTCTTGCGCAACTCCGTCATGTCCCTGACCGTGATGCTGCGGTACTCGGCCAGTATCACGGCTTGGGCTCTGGCGAGCTGGGCGCTCACCTCCGCCACCACCGCCTGCTTCTGCTCCAGATTCAGACTCAAGGCCCATCTCCTTCTGCAAACACGGCGACCGGTGATCCAGGAGTCCGATACGAAACCTGTTTCGGGCACGCCGTCTGCGTAGGACGTTCAGGATTGCGGATCGAGGGGCGAGGATCGAGCAACCGCCATACGGGCAGCTTTCGACCCTTGAACCTTGGATCCGTTCCCAAATAATTAAACCTCTCGGCTCCTACGGTCTTCGACAACCCGCCGGCAGTGCGTCGCCGGCGACCCAAAGCTCTGCCCCGGCCCGGCCGGGGCCCCATCATTGCTGCAGCAAGCTCGCCTGATCCACGCGCACGCCTGCGCCCATCGTGCTCGAAACCGAAATCTTCTTGAGGAAGATCCCTTTGACGCCGGACGGCTTGGACTTGTTAACGGCGTCCACCAGGGACTTCAGGTTCTCGACGAGCGCATCTACCGAAAACGAGGCCCGTCCAATCGTGCACTGGACGATGCCGGCCTTGTCGGCCCGATATTGAATCTGGCCGGCCTTCGCGTTCTTGATGGCGGTCGCCACGTCCTGGGTAACCGTCCCCACCTTGGGGTTGGGCATGAGTCCGCGCGGCCCGAGGATCTGGCCCAGCTGGCCCACCACCCGCATCGCGTCCGGCGCGGCAATCACCACGTCGAAATCGATCTTCCCGCCCTTGATGTCACTGGCGAGGTCCTCGAAGCCGACGATGTCGGCGCCGGCGTCCTTCGCCTGCTGGGCCTTGTCGCCCTGGGCGAATACGGCAATGCGCACTTTCTTGCCGGTTCCCTGCGGTAGCACGACCGAACCGCGCACCGTCTGATCGGATTTCGAGGCGTCGATCCCGAGATTCAGGGATACGTCGACCGATTCGTCGAACTTCGCGGTGGCGCCGTCCTTCACCAGCTTGAGCGCCTGCTGCGCCGGGTAGGACTGGTCGCGGTCGATCTTGGCGCGAATCGCGTTGTAGCGCTTGGATGGCATCTACAAGCCCTCCACGTCGACGCCCATGCTGCGGGCGCTTCCGGCGATCGTGCGGACCGCCGCATCGAGATCCGCCGCAGTGAGGTCGGGCATTTTCGCCTTGGCAATTTCCTCGGCCTGCGCGCGCGTGATCTTGCCGACCTTGTCGCTATTGGGGCGGGCGCTGCCCTTCTCGATCCTTGCCGCCTTCTGGATGAGCACGCTCGCCGGCGGCGTCTTCATCACGAAGGTGAAGCTCTTGTCCTGATACGCGGTGATGACCACGGGCACCGGCAGGCCCGGCTCCAACTTCTGCGTCTGGGCATTGAACGCCTTGCAGAACTCCATGATGTTCAGCCCGCGCTGCCCGAGCGCCGGTCCGATCGGCGGGCTGGGGTTCGCCTTGCCCGCCGGCACCTGCAACTTGATGATCCCGACCACCTTCTTTGCCATGCCACTCTCCTTCGGGTGCTAGCGGGCGCCCGATGCGCCCTCCCCATTCGACTGCCGTTACTCGCTGCTCGCTTGCGCTGCCGTGCCTACGCCTTTTCCACCTGGCCGAAATCCAGCTCGACCGGCGTGGAGCGGCCGAAAATCGTCACCGACACCCTCAGCTTGTTCTTGTCGTAATTCACGTCCTCGACATTGCCGTGGAAGTCCGCGAAGGGGCCTTCCTTAACCCGCACCGCCTCGCCCACCTCGAACAGCACCTTCGGCCGCGGCTTCTCCACCCCTTCCTGGATCTGGTGCAGGATGTTCTGCACTTCCTTCTCCGAGATCGGCGTGGGCTTGGTCGCGGTGCCGCCAACGAAACCGGTCACCTTGGCGGTGTTCTTCACCAGGTGCCAGGTGTCGTCCGTCATTTCCATTTCCACCAGCACGTAGCCGGGAAAGAACTTGCGCTCGCTGATCGCCTTCTGCCCGCCCTTCATCTCGACCACTTCCTCCACCGGGACCAGGATCTGGCCGAACTTGTCCTCCATTCCGGCGCGGCGGATGCGATCCTGCAGCGCGCGCTGCACGCTCTTCTCGAAGCCCGAGTAGGCGTGAACGACGTACCACTTCTTGCCCGACATCAGCTCTGGCCCAGCAGCCTTTTCACCGCCCACAATAACCCCGCGTCGACAATCCAGAGAAACAGCGCCATCACCACCATGAACGCGAAGACGACGCCCGTGGTTTGCAGCGTTTCCTTGCGCGTCGGCCACACTACCTTCTTGGTCTCGCCCACCGACTCCTGGGCAAAGACGTGGAACTGCTTGCCCGGCCCGGACAGCCAGAACGCGATCGCCCCCGTCGCCAGGCCAGCCAGCACCGCGGCGACGCGGACGATCATCGGGCTCTGATCCAGAAAATAGAATCCAGCCACTCCTGCCGCGACCAGCAACAGCGCCACGGTGATTCTGATCTTGTCCGCCATCTACCCTTCGGAGTGCTTCGCGTAGCGTCTGGCAGGCCAGGAGGGTCTCGAACCCCCAACCTTCGGTTTTGGAGACCGACGCTCTGCCAATTGAGCTACTGGCCTATTAACCCCGTGCTTCGCAATCAGTGACCAGTGAGTCGAATTGCAGCTCGCGACTCACGATTCACGCTTCATTCAATGATCTTCGACACCACGCCGGCGCCGACGGTCTTGCCGCCCTCGCGGATCGCGAAGCGCAGCCCCTCCTCCATCGCGATCGGCTGAATCAGCGTCACCGTGATCGTCACATTGTCCCCCGGCATCACCATCTCGG
>DATBKZ010000093.1:0-17766 GCA_036555615.1 Burkholderiales bacterium
CACGCTCGTCGGCGTGCTGCCGGGCGTCGGCCCGCTCGCGGGCATCAGCCTGCTCCTGCCGGCGACGTTCGGGCTCAACGCCACCAACGCGATCGTCATGCTCGCGGGGATCTACTACGGGGCGATGTACGGCGGCTCCACCACCTCGATCCTGATGCGCATTCCGGGGGAGGCCGCCTCGGTGATGACGTGCGTGGACGGCTACGCGATGACCCAGAACGGCCGCGCCGGCCCCGCGCTCGCCATCGCCGCGATCGGCTCCTTCGTCGCCGGCACGCTGGGGGTGGTCGGGCTCATGCTGCTCGCGCCGACGCTTGCCGAGTTCGCGCTGCGCTTCGGGCCGCCCGAGTACACGGCGCTGCTCCTGATGGGTCTCTTCATCCTCGCCTACATGAGCGGCGGCTCCATGCTGAAGACCCTCGCGATGGCAATCCTGGGGCTGCTGCTGGGGATGATCGGCATCGACGTCATGAGCGGCTACACCCGGTTCAGCTTCGGCGTGGTCGAGCTCGGCGACGGCGTAGGCATCGTGCCGGTGGCCGTGGGGCTGTTCGGCGTCTCCGAGATCCTGCTTGCGGCGGGCGGGGCCGTCGCGCCCAGGGTCCAGCGGCCGAAGCTGCGTGACCTGATTCCCTCGGGCGAGGAATTCCGGTTGTCGGTGGGGCCGATCGGGCGCGGGAGCCTGCTCGGGTTCCTGATCGGCATCATTCCCGGCTCGGCGCACATCATCTCCTCCTTCGTGTCCTACGGCATCGAGCGCCGGTTGTCCCGGCACCCGGAACGCTTCGGCAAGGGCGCGATCGAGGGAGTGGCCGGGCCCGAATCAGCGAACAATGCCGCGGCGAGCGGCGCCTTCGTGCCGATGATGGCGCTCGGCATCCCGACGAGCCCGGTCACGGCCGTGATGATCGCCGCGATCATGGTGCACGGCATCCTGCCGGGCCCGCTGCTCATCCAGCAGCAGCCGGACCTCTTCTGGGGCTTTGTGGCGAGCATGTACGTGGGCAACGTCGTCCTGCTGATCCTCAACCTGCCGATGGTCGGCATCTTCGTCAATCTTCTGCGCATCCCCTACAGCTATCTCTACCCGTGCATCCTGTGCTTTTGCATCCTCGGCACGTACTCGGTGGCCAACAGCCTGATCGACGTGTGGATCCTGCTCTCGATGGGCGCCGTCGGTTACGTGCTGCGCAAGTTCGGTTACGACCTCGCGCCGGTGGCGCTCGGGCTCGTGCTCGCGCCGATGCTCGAGCTGTCCCTGCGGCAGTCGCTCGCGATGAGCGCGGGCGACTACGGCATCTTTCTCCAGCGCCCGATCGCGACCGTCATGTTCGCGCTCGGTGCCATCCTCTTCCTCTTCGCGCTCAAGCCGCTGGTTCTCAAGAGCAAGGACTGGCGCTCGACCGTCGGCCTCGAGAACGAGTGACCCGTCACTCGTCACGCTTTTCCCGAATTGTTGTAGTATTCGCGCCATGAAAATTCTGGCTCGTGTGGGCCTGGCGCTGCTGGCGCTCAGCGCCGCGCTCGGCCTCGCCGTCGAGAACACCGTCAAGGACGGCGGTCCGTACGTCCCGACGCCCCAGACAGTGGTGGAGGCGATGCTCGATATCGCCAGGGTCGGACCGGGCGACTTCGTGATCGACCTCGGCTCGGGCGACGGGCGCATCGTCCTCACGGGGGCGACGCGCAACCAGGCGGCCGGAATGGGCGTGGACATCGACGGCGAGCTCGTCGACCAGGCCAACGCGTCGGCGCGGCGGCTCGGGGTGGAGCAGCGCGTGCAGTTCCGACGCCAGGACGTGTTCGCGGCGGACGTAAGCCGCGCGACCGTGCTCACGCTCTACCTGCTGCCGGGCATGATGGACCGGCTGCGGCCGAAGCTGCTGAAGGAGCTCAAGCCCGGCACTCGCATCGTGTCGCATGACTTCGATTTCGGCGAGTGGAAGCCCGACCGCAGCGTTGAGATCCAGACGCCCGAAAAATACGATATCTCGGGCGGCTGGACCTCCACGGTGCACCTGTGGACTGTGCCGGCGCCGCTGGCGGGCGCCTGGGTCGGGCGCGTCGAAGGCGAGCGCGGCGGGCCGTTCCGGCTGCAGGTGAAGCAGCGCTTCCAGCACTTCGAAGGCGAGCTCGTGCGCAATGCCCGGGTTGCGGCACTGCGCGACGCGACGATCGACGGCAGCAGCATTCGTTTCAGCGCGCCCGGGCCCGACGGCCGGCTCGAGGTCTATACCGGCACCGTGCAGGACGGGACGATTGCCGGCGAAGCTCGCAGCGGGGCCGGGACGCGCATCGCGCGCTGGAGCGCCGCCCGCGCGCAGTGATTAATCCCTCCCCATTGAGTGGGAGGCCAATCCCTTGATTCCCTCCCCCTGAAGGGGGAGGGCGAGGGTGGGGTGAGAGATCCATGACAGCTGGACGACTTTTGAACCGCCGCCGGGTGCTGATCGCGCTCGGCGCGCTGCCGCTGGCGCGGCTTGCCGTCGCCTCGGAAGACATCGAGGAGAGGCGCACCGGCGGGCCCTACGTTCCCACCCCGCAGGTCGTGGTGGACGAGATGCTGCGCATCGGCAGGGTGGGCAAGGACGATTTCGTGGTCGATCTCGGCTCCGGCGATGGGGTCATCGTGCTGACGGCGGCGCGGCGGTTCAAGGCGCGCGGGCTCGGAGTCGACATTGACCCGGAGCTCGTGGACCGCGCGAACAACGAGGCCAGGAAGCTCGGCGTGGCCGATCGCGTGAGCTTTCAGGTGATGGACGTGTTCAAGGCCGACATCAGCAAGGCGACCGTGGTGACGCTCTACCTGTTGCCGGGAATGATGGCCGACCTGCAGCCCAAGATCTTCAATGAGTTGAGGCCCGGCACGCGCGTCGTCTCGCACGACTATCATTTCGGGGACCAGTGGTACGCCGATGACCAGCGCACGTGGGACGTTCCGGAGAAAGAGGCGGTGAACGGCGTCCCGCGGGCGACCGTTTATCTATGGATCATTCCGGCCAAGGTCGCTGGCCGCTGGCAGTTGCGCCTCGCTGCGCCCGCCTCCGGGCAATACGATCTGGTATTGAAGCAGAGCTTCCAGAGCATTGAAGGCTCGGCCGCCGGCCGCGGCGCCAAGAGTGTGCGGCTCGTGGAGCCGCGCCTGCAGGGCGCGGACATCTCTTTCGAGCTCCCGGCCGGCGGTGACCGCCACCGCTTTCGGGGGCGCGTCTCGGGCAACGCCATGGAAGGCACGGTCCAGCTCGCCGATGGCAAGGGTATTGCGCGCTGGACCGCTGCCCGCCTGAAGTCCTGAGGCCTCCAAGAGTCCCTTCCCCCCCCGACGGGGAGGTGTTCCCTCTGTTCTGGGTTATTCGGCGGCCTTCGTCCCCTGGAGTCGAGATGCGAGTGTTACGCCAGCTGTTCGAGAACAATCGTGCGTGGGCCGGAGAGGTGGCGCGGCGCGAGCCGGACTTCTTCGCTCGCCTCGCGCGCCAACAGGCGCCTCAATACCTGTGGATCGGGTGCTCCGATAGCCGCGTGCCCGCCAACCAGATCGTCGGGTTGTTGCCCGGCGAGATGTTCGTCCATCGCAACGTCGCCAACATCGTGGTGCATTCCGATCTCAATTGCCTGTCCGCGCTCCAGTTCGCGGTGGACGTTCTGCGGGTCGGGCATGTCATCATCTGCGGGCATTACGGCTGTGGCGGGGTGCTGGCGGCCCTGCGCGACGATCGCCTCGGGCTGATCGATAACTGGTTGCGCCACGTTCAGGATGTACGGAGCAGGCATCAAGGGCAGTTGGACCGGCTCCCCGGCGAGCGGCAGCGGCACGACCGCCTGTGCGAACTGAACGTCGTCGAGCAGGTCGTGAACACCTGCCGCACGACGGTTGTTCGGGAGGCCTGGGCGCGGGGCCAGGAGCTGGCCGTGCATGGCTGGATCTACGATATTGGCGACGGGCTGCTGCGCGACCTTGACATGTGCGTCGCTTCCGAACCCGAGTTGTCTGCCTGCTGCGACACGGCGCACGCACGCGCGGCCGCACTGGATTGATTCTGCAAAGGAGCCGATGACATGAGCTTGGTACTGGCAGTGACGCTCCGCATCAAGCCGGAGAACGTGGAGCGCTTCATGGCGCAGGCGCTCGCCAACGCGCGCGAGGCACGCAAGGAGCCCGGCTGCCGCCAGTTCGAGGTGCTGGTGGACACCGCGGACCGCACGAAGGTGATGCTGTTCGAGATCTACGACGACGAGAAGGCGTTCGAAGCCCACCAGCAGACGCCGCACTTCAGGAAGTACCTCGCGGAGGCGGTGCCCCTGCTCGAGTCGCGCGAGCGGCACATGCTGCAACGGGCCCTTCCCTGACCCGGAAGCCCCGGTGGCGCGGCCTTAGTTGACGAGGAACGCCGCGGGGAGCGAGCGCACCACCGCGTGCCGGAAGGCGATCTGGCTCTCCGCGATGTCGAGCAGCGCCCGGTTGCGGGCGTCGGTCACGATCTCGCCATCCCGCAGCAGGCCGAGGTCGAGCGTCAGGGGGCGCGCGAGCATGCTGTCGAGCGCCGTCGTGTGCTGCAGGGGCACGTAATCCAGCAGGATCTGCTGTGGCTCGGGCAACGGGCGCACGGCCGCGACGATGAAGCTGTTGATCTGCCCGAGCCCTCCCCACTCCGGCCGGTAGAGCGCCATGTGCGGCAGCTCCTCACGCAAGGTGGCGAGGAGATGCGCATAGGCGACAGGGTGCGCGAAGTCGGCGAAGGTGTTGAAAACCGCAATGCCTTCGGGGTCGAGGCAACGCTTCAGGTCCGAGAAGAAATCGCGCGTGATGAGGTAGTCCGGGGTGCCGTCACCGTGAAAGAGGTCCACGATGACGAGGTCGTAGCCGCGGCGGCAGCGCTTCAGCTGCGTGCGCGCGTCGGCGAGGTGCACGCGAACGCGCGCCGGGTCGAAGCCGAAGTAGCGCGTCGCGGCAGCGAGCGAGGCAGGGTCGATCTCGACCGCTTCGACATCCACGCCGCGCCCGGCGAGCCGCATCGGCACGATGCCCGCGCCAAGCCCGAGCACCAGCGCCGAGCCGATGCGGGGGCGGTAGGCATAGGCGAGGGCCTCGAGGGCATAGGTGTAGAACGACAGCGAGCGCCCGTCGGAGGCGACCGTGTTCTGCACCAGCCCGTCCTGGAAATACATGCGGGAGAAACGGCCGCTCGCGTCGGGCTCGCTGCGCAGGATCTTCACCGTTCCGAACAGGGAGCGGAAGCTTGCCTCCATCCGCCACGTCTTGCCGCCGTAGAGCGCGGGCCACATGCGGGCGGTGTAGGCGTCGGCTTGCCACAGCATCAACCCCGCGACGAGCGTCGCCGTCGCGCCCGCGAATCCCAGCCGGATGCGGCCGGGGAGCGGCGCAGGCGGGCGCGCCGCCGCCGCGAGCGACAGCAGCGCCAGCAGCAACGCCACCGCCAATGCTGCCGAGAAATTGGTGAGGTAGTGAATCAGCCCGAACCCGGTGGCGAGCACGCCCGCGACGGAGCCGAGGGTGCTCACGAAGAACACCTTGCCGGCGCCGGCGTCGCCCGGCCGCCCGCCACCGCGTGCGATCTGGATTGCGACCAGCAGCGGATTCATCGCCGAGGCCGCGAACAGGGGCACGAACAGCAGGACCAGGCATGCCGCAAACGCGCCCAGCACGAGATCCGCAGAGGCGAGCCGTGGATACAGCCAGGGATAGACGAGGCACGCCGCGGCAATGGCAAGCGAAGCAATCGCCGGCAGGATCCCGAAGAGAACGGTGAGACGGGCAAGGTTGCCGGCGGCGCGACGGCTGGCGGAAAGCAGGCCCCCCGCCCAGTAGCCAAGCGCGAGCGCGATCAGCGTGATCGAGAGGATGCCGGTCCATATGTACAGGCTGACGCCGAAGTAGGGCGTCATGATGCGGGAGGCGAGGAGCTCCAGCGCGAGCACGGATGCGCCGGACAGAAAGAGGATGGCGTAGAGCATCATGTCTGTTGCTTGGGTCGGGTATAATCCGGGCCTTTCCGGAAACGCCGGCTCGTCCCGGCATCAGATCGGAATTTAACCACAGATGCCGTTCCCACCGCGCTGGCACGGGGTCCCGGCTGCCGCCTGCATCGCAATCTGCGTGGCGGCGCTTTCGGCACCGCCCGCGCGCGCGCTCGAGCCACGGGTGCCGTACGTCCCGACGCCACAGGAGGTCGTGGACCGCATGCTGGAGATCGCCAAGGTCGGTCCGCACGACTATCTGATCGACTTGGGCTGCGGCGACGGCCGCATCGTGATCACCGCGGCGAAGAAATTCGGAACGCGCGGCTTCGGCGTCGATATCGATCCCGGGCGCGTCCGGGAAAGCACCGAGAACGCGCGGCGGGCGGGCGTCACCGACAAAGTCGCCTTCTACCAGCGCGACCTGTTCGAGACCAAGCTCGGCGACGCGACGGTCATCACGATGTACCTGCTGCCGC
Organism: Burkholderiales bacterium; assembly: GCA_036555615.1. Taxonomy (GTDB): domain Bacteria; phylum Pseudomonadota; class Gammaproteobacteria; order Burkholderiales; family SG8-41; genus SG8-41. The sequence goes on from DATBKZ010000093.1 coordinate 6,456, forward strand.
AGGTCAACATCGAGCTGCGGCCCAGGCTGCTCGAGCTCAAGCCCGGCACGCGCCTGGTCTCGCACGATTTCGACATGGGCGACTGGAAGCCGGACCGCCACGTCAAGATGGACACGCAGGACAAGTATGGCGGCGCCGGCGGCCTGAGCGAAGTCTACTTGTGGGTGGTGCCGGCCCGCGTTGCCGGAGTGTGGCGCTGGGAGCTGCCCGTATCGGGCAAGCAGGTCGCCTACGAGGTGAAGCTCGACCAGAAATACCAGGCGATCACCGGCACCGCTGCGATAGGCGGCCGCACTGCCAAGCTCCAGAATGCGCGGCTGCGCGGCGACGCCATCCGGTTTGCCTTCACGGCGGAGGTGAACGGCACGCCCGTGAAGCACGAATTCAGCGGGAAGGTCGCGGGCGAGACCGTGACCGGTTCCGCGCGGCTGTCAGGCGCCCGCCTGCAGGGGCAGCACGATTGGTATGCGCGCCGCGCCGCTCACTCAGCACTTCCTTAGGTGAATCAACCGATTTCAGCAAGAGGCACCGCGGTGCGGCTTGGCCGCGCCTGCATGATTGCGTGTCTCGCGGCTGCCCCGGCGGTCGCGCAGGACTGGGGCGATACGCCCTACGTGCAGACGCCGCAGAACGTGGTGGACACGATGCTGCAGATCGCGAAGGTCGGCCCCGGCGATTACGTGATCGACCTGGGCTCGGGCGACGGCCGCATGGTGATCACCGCCGCCGCCAAGCACGGGGCGCGCGGCTTCGGCGTGGATCTCGATCGCAATCTGGTCGCGCTGGCCAATCGCAACGCCGCCAAGGCCGGGGTTGCGGACCGCGCGGTGTTCTACCAGCGCGACCTGCACGAGACCGACGTCGCCCCCGCCTCGGTTCTCACCATCTACCTGCTGCCGGAAGTCAACCTGATGATCCGCACCCGCCTGCTCGCGACCCTGAAGCCGGGCACGCGGATCGTGTCCCATGACTACGGCATGGGCGAGTGGCGGCCCGACTACGAGACCGAGATCGCCGCTCCCGGCAAGACGGTCGGCTTGCGCCAGCGCAGCAAGATCTATTACTGGATGGTGCCGGGCCACGCGGCGGGGCGCTGGTTCTGGCGCCTTGCTCCGGAGGGCAGGCCCATCGATTTCGAGCTTGCCCTGCAGCAGAACTTCCAGATGATCGAGGGCGCATTGAGGACGGGCCTGACCAGCGTCCGCGTGGAAGGCGGCCGGCTCGTCGGCGAGAGCATCGCGTTTTCTGCGAAGATCGGGGAGAGCCGCTATGAATTCAGCGGCCGCATCCAGAACCAGGCGATTCAGGGCCAGGTGCGCGTCGTGCGCGGCGCGCGGTCACGGCAGCTGGCGTGGTCGGCGGCGCGCACCGAGATGTGGGAGCCGCGCCACGCGTCCCTCACCACCGAGCAGGCGCTCAAGGAGATGCAGTGACCGCGGGCTTGCTTGCTCGCCGTTGCATGATCGCGTTCGGGGCGCTGAGTGTTCTTGCGGGTTCTCCTGCTCTGGCGCAGGACGCCGAGCCGAAGCCGGATGCGCCATACGTCGCGACGCCGCAAGTCACGGTGGACGAGATGCTGCGGCTCGCGGAGGTGGGGCCCCGGGATTTCGTGCTCGACCTGGGTTCGGGCGACGGGCGCATCGTCGTCACCGCGGCGAAGAAGTTCGGCGCGCGCGGGTTGGGCGTGGACCTCGATTGGCGCCTCGTCGCGGAGGGCGAGGAGAATGCGAGACAGGCGGGCGTCGCGGATCGCGCCCGGTTTGTCCAGCAGGACCTGTTCCAGACCGATCTCGGCCAGGCTACCGTGATCGCCACCTACCTACTGCCCTTCATGATGTTGAAGCTCCGCCCGAAGCTCCTCGCGCTCAAGCCCGGCACGCGCATCGTGTCGCACGATTTCGATTTCGGCGACTGGCGGCCGGACCGCAAGACCAGCATCCGGAAGAACGTCTTCCTGTGGATCGTGCCGGCGCCGGTGGCGGGGCGCTGGCGGGGGCGGCTCGATCTGCCGCCCATCGAGCGCCTGCTCGAGCTCGAGCTCACGCAGCGCTATCAGGACGTTTCGGCGCACGCGCGCCTGAACGGCGTGCCGTCCCAGGTGTGGGAGACGAAGCTCGCCGGAGACCGCCTGAGCTTTGTCGTGGTGGATACGACGGACCGGGAGAACGAGGCGAGCCTGTATTTCGACGGCAGGGTCGTCGGTGATGCGATCGAAGGCGAGCTGGCGCGCGGGGTAGGCGCGGCGCGCAGCACCACCCGCTGGCGCGCGGTGAAGGTCACCCGATGATCGGCCGGCGCGCGATGGAGCCGGGCCGGCGGCATGCCGTGGCTGCGCTGCTCGCCGCGCTGCCGGCCTGGTCCTGGGCGGCAGAGCAGCACGCGCTTGCCGACGTTCCCTACGTGCCGACGCCACCGGGCGTCGTGGACGTGATGCTCCGGCTCGCCGGCGTCGGGCCGCAGGACTACGTCATTGATCTCGGCTCTGGGGACGGGCGCATCGTCATCGCCGCGGCGCGCAAGCACGGCGCACGCGGTTCCGGCGTGGAGATCGACGGTGCCCTGGTCGGTGCCGCGCGGCGCGAGGCGCAGCGCGCGGGGGTGGCGGACCGGGTCGAGTTCAGGGAGGAGAACCTGTTCGGCACCGACATCGGTGTCGCGTCGGTGGTCACGATGTATCTCTATCCGCGGCTGATGATGCAGCTGCGCCCGCGGCTGTTCGCGGAGCTGAAGCCGGGCACCCGCGTCGTGGCGCACGACTTCGACATGGAGGGCTGGCGTCCGGATGCGCGGGTGACCGTCCCGGTGCCCGACAAGCCATACGGTCCGCCTTCGAGCGAGGTCTATCTCTGGATCATGCCGGCCAATGCCGCCGGCGCCTGGAAGTGGCGCTCCACGGACGGCATGGGCGTCATCGATTACGAGCTCGTCTTGCGCCAGACATTCCAGGTTCTGGACGGCAGCGCCGTTGTCGGAGGCCGGCCAGGTCGCGTGGAGAGCGGAAGCATGCGCGGCAACGAGATTCGCCTTATGCTCGTCTCCGAGGGCGGACACGGGACGCTGCGGCGCGAGTTCCGCGGGCGCGTGGACGGTGATGCGATCCGCGGCAAAGCAATCCTGACCGGCGGCGGCGAGCTCGACTGGATTGCGACGCGCGTGCGGCGCGGCAGGATTCAACTGCAGTAACGAAGAAGGAAATCAGCATGAGTCACGCAGGGCGTTGGTTGACGGTTCTTGGAATGTATGTCGCGCTGCTCGCGCCGGCGGCAGTGGCGCAGGAAGGGCAGGGGGACGTGGTCTACGTGCCGACGCCGCAGGTAGTGGTCGACGAGATGCTGCGGATGGCGAAGGTCGGCGCCAACGACTTCGTGATCGACCTCGGCTCGGGCGACGGGCGCATCGTCATCACCGCCGCGAAGCAGCACGGCGCGCGCGGCTTTGGCGTGGACCTGGACCGTTATCTGCTGAAGGTCGCCAACAGCAACGCGCGGAAGGAAGGTGTTGCGGATCGAGCCCGCTTCTACGAGCAGAACCTGTTCGAGACCGATCTTTCCCAGGCGACCGTGATCACGAGCTACCTGCTTCCCGAGATGAACGAGCGGCTGCTGCCGAAGATTCTCGCGCTCAAGCCCGGCACGCGCGTGGTGGCGCACGACTACGCCATGGGCGACTGGGATCCCGACGAGGAGAAAACACTGGTCGTGCCGGAGAAGACTGTCGGCGATCCCGGCAGGAGCTACATCTTTTTCTGGATCGTGCCCGCCCGGGTCGCCGGCCAGTGGGAGTCGCAGATCATGGCCGGGGGCAAGGTGCAGCCGTGGCAGTTCGATTTCGAGCAGAACTTTCAGCTCGTGTACGGTGCGGCGCGCGTGGGCGGCCGCGACGTGAAGCTGCCCCAGTTCCGGATGGCGGGCGAGCAGATGAGCTTCAAGGTCGAGGTTCCGGGGGCGGGGAAGCCGTCAACGTACCAGTTCCGGGGCTGGGTCAGGGGCGACACCATCGAAGGCGCGGTGACTTTCAACGACGGATCCGGCCAGCGCGTTGCGCCGTGGCGTGCGAAGCAGACCGTGCGCGGCGAGGCCAGGATGGGCGCGGCCGGCGCCGTGACCGTCGCGGGTGACCGCCCGTGAGCGCTCCCGTCCCGCCGCAGGCGCAAGGCGCGGGAGGCCAGCCGCGGCCGACGCTCACCGTGTACGACGCGGTGGCGATGATCGTCGGCATCGTGATCGGCGTCGGCATCTTCAAGGCGCCGTCGATTGTCGCCGGCAACGTCTCGGGTGAGACCGCCTTCATCGTGCTGTGGGTCGTCGGCGGGGTGATCTCGCTGATCGGCGCGTTGTGCTACGCCGAGCTCGGCAGCTCGCACCCCAATGCCGGCGGGGAGTATTACTTTCTTTCGCGCGCCTATGGCGACTGGCTCGGGTTTCTCTTTGCCTGGGCGCGGATGACGGTCATCCAGACCGGGGCCATTGCCGCGATCGCGTTCGTGTTCGGCGATTATGCGACCTCGCTGCTGCCGCTGGGTGCGAAGAGCTCCGCAATCTATGCGGCGCTCGCGGTGGTCGCGATTACGGCCCTCAACGTATCCGGCACCCACGAAAGCAAATGGGTGCAGAACGTGCTGACCACGGCGCTTGCGCTCGCAGTGCTTATCGTCGTGGTGAGCGGGCTCACGGCGCCGGGCGCGCCGGACGCGGCGGCGGCAGCGGCCCCGACCGAGGGCAGGGCATGGTTCTCGGGCCTCGCGCTGATCTTCGTGCTGCTCACCTACGGCGGCTGGAACGAGGCCGCGTATCTCACCGCTGAGATGCGCGATACGCGCCGCAACATCGTGCGCGCGCTCGTGATCGGCATCCTGGTGATCACCGCGCTCTACCTCCTGCTCAACTTCGCCTACCTCAAGGCGCTGGGACTCCCCGGCATGCAGGCGTCCAAGGCAATCGCCTCCGACCTCATGCGGGTAACCTGGGGCGAGGGCGGTGCCTGGCTGCTCGGCATCGTGGTGGTATGCGCGGCGCTCTCGACGCTCAATGCGACGGTGTTCACGGGAGCGCGTACCAATTACGCGCTCGGCCGCGATTACGTGATCTTCCGGAGCCTCGGGCGCTGGAGCGAGAAGGCATCCGCGCCGGTCAACGCGCTGCTGGTGCAGGGGGCCATTTCCCTCGCGCTGGTGGGGCTTGCGTCGTTCACGCCGGACGGCTTCCAGACCATGGTCGCCTACACTGCGCCGGCGTTCTGGCTGTTCTTCCTGCTGACCGGCTTGTCGCTTTTCCCGCTGCGGCGGCACGCGCCGGTCAACTCGGATCCGTTCCGCGTTCCGCTTTATCCGGTGACCCCGCTGCTTTTCGCCGCGGCGTGCGCCTACATGCTGTATTCGAGCTTCATGTACGCGATGAGCCTCGACCCGGGCTCGATCGGCGCGATGGTCGGCATCGCGATGCTTGCCTCCGGCGTGCCGGTGCTCATGTGGGCGCGCCGCCGCGCCGCCGAGTCGGTCTAGGCGGGCTTCAGCAACTTGATCTGCGCGGAGTTGATCCCGACCTTGACGCCCGTGCCGGGCGCGAAACCTGACTCTCCCATGTAGTGGGGCTGGTCCACGACCAGATTTCCCGCCCCGACCTTCACGTTGTAGCGCACGAACTCGCCGAGGAATTCACGCTCGGTCACCGTGCCGTCGAGCCAGCTCCGGCCGCCGTCAAGCGGTTTCCCCGGGGCCGCGAGCTGCAGGGCGTGGGGCCGGATCGCGACTTCCGCAGGTCCGGCCGCCGCGGTGGCGCCGGCGAGCGGGATAGCGCCGAGCGTTTCGCTGCGAAATACCGTTCCGCCGCCGGCCGCTTCGAGGGCGCCCCGCAGGAGGTTGATGGTGCCGACGAACGTGGCGATGAAGCGGTTCGCCGGCGTGTCGTAGAGCTCGACGGGCGTGCCGACCTGCTGGATGATGCCCTGGTCCAGCACCGCCACGCGATCGGCGATCGACAGCGCCTCCTCCTGGTCGTGGGTCACGAAGATCGTCGTGATGCCGAGCTTGCGCTGCAGCGCGAGCAGCTCGCCGCGCATGTGTATGCGCAGCTTCGCGTCGAGGTTCGAGAGTGGCTCGTCGAGCAGCAGCACCTTGGGCTCGATGGCGATAGTGCGGGCGAGCGCGACGCGCTGCTGCTGGCCGCCCGAGAGCTGGCCCGGGCGGCGCGCGCCGAATTCGCCGAGCCCGACGAGGTCGAGCGCGGCGGCGGCCCGGCGCTCGACCTCCGCGCGCGGGAGGCGGCGCTCCTCCAGCCCGAACGCCACATTCTGCCGCACCGTCATGTGCGGCCACAGCGCGTAGTTCTGGAACACCATCCCGATATCGCGCTCCCACGGGGGCACGCGGGTCACGTCCTCGCCGCCGACGCGAATCGAGCCCGCCCGCGGCTGGAGGAATCCCGCGAGAAGACGCAACAGAGTGGACTTGCCGGAACCCGATGGGCCGAGGAGGGCGAAGAACTCGCCCGGCTCGATCGCAATGCTGACGTCGGTCAGCACGCGCGTCTTTCCGTACGCCAGGGAAACGTTCTCGAAATCCACCCTGATCTTCTTGAGCGCTTCTGTCATTGCGGCGATCCGCCCCTCATCCCTAATCCGTTACGCCATGCGCTGGATGTCGCCGGCCGTATTCGCGCGGCCGCCAAGCAGCCGGTGCGAGAGATAGGTCCCGACCGCGACGATGAGCACGGCAAGTATGCCGAGCGCGGCGCCCGGGCCGCGGCCCGCCGCCGACTGGAGGTAAAGGTAGATGCCGTAGGACATCGGCGCGTCGTTCTGGGAGGAGACCAGCATGAGGGTCATCGAGAGCTCGACCGCGGCCGTCATGAAGCTGATGATGAAGCCCGCCAGCATTCCGCCCGCCATCAGCGGCACCACCACGCGCATGATGGTGCGGCGCTTGGGCGCGCCGAGATTCTCCGCGGCTTCCTCCAGCGACACGTGCATCTGCTGCAGCGCCGCGATGCACGAGCGCAGCGCATAGGGCAGGCGCCGGACCGTATAGCCGAGCGCGATCAGCACCCACGACGCCGTAAGCAGCTCTCCCTCGGTGAAGGGGATCTCAATGCCCCGGAAGGTGCGGAGATACCCGATGCCGAGCACGACGCCGGGAATCGCCAGCGCGATCGTCACCGTGAAGTCGAGCGCATTGCGGCCGGGCACCTTGGTGCGCAGCATCAGGTAGGCGATCGCGGTGGCGATCACGACGTCGAGCGTCGCGGCGATCCCGCAGTAGAGCATGGTGTTTCCGATCATCCTCGGGGAATCGTTGAAGACCGTCGCGTAGTGCTCGAGCGTGTAGGCGTCGGGCAGGACGCTGAAGCTCCAGACCTTGGCGATCGAGAGCAGCAGGATGCCGAGATGCGGCGCCAGCACGACCGCGAGGACAAGCGCGATCCAGCCGTAGGCGATGATCGTCTGACCGGGGCTGAGCCTGCGCCGGGCGAGCCCGGCGTAGCCGCGCTGCAGCGTGGCGTAATCCTTGCCGCGCATGGTCCACATCGCGAGCCAGAGGGCGAGGAGGGACGCGATCACCATGATGACGCTCGCCACGTAGCCGATCGGGTCCTCGATGCCGATCGAGGTGATGCGGAGATAGGCCTGCGGCGCGAGAAGATTGGTCTGGTGCAGCACCAACGGCGTGCCGAGGTCGTCGAAGACCTTGATGAACACCAGCGCCGCGCCCGCGACGTAGCCTGGCATCGCCAGCGGGAACACGATGCGGCGAAAGAGCCGCAAGCCGCTCGCGCCGAGGTTCTGGGCGGACTCCTCCATCGAGCTGTCGATGTTGTTGAGCGCCACGACGAGATTCATCAGGATGAACGGGAAGTAGTGCAGCGCCTCGACGAAGATGACGCCGTTCAGCCCCTCCATGAACGGGATCGTGAAGCCGAACCAGTCGTTCAGCAGCAGGTTCACGGAGCCGCTGCGCCCGAAGATGAGCTGCATCGCCACCGCGCCGACGAACGGCGGCATGATGAGCGGCAGGATGCCGAGCGTCTGGATGAGAAGCGCGCCGCGGAACTCGAAGCGCACCGTGAAGTAGGCGAGGGGCACGGCGATGATGGTCGCGATGGCGACGCTCCACACGCCGACGTAGATGCTGTTCCAGAACGACTCGCGCATCAGCGACAGGCTGAAAAACGAGCCGAAATGCGACAGCGTGACGCCTCCCGCGCCGTCCGCGAAGGCGACATAGACGACGGTGACGACCGGGACGATCAGGAAGACGAGCAAGAACGCCGCGATCAGCGCGGCAACCGCAGCCTGCGACCAGGTGAAGTCAGCGCGGGCCCGGAAGGGGAGTCGCAGGGTCAAGCCGGCCATGTTTCCGGAAATCGCCCCCTCCTGTCCGAGGAGGGGTCGCCGCGTTGCGGCGGGGGTGGTGGAAGGATTCGTTCCACCGCGACCACCCCGGCGCTTCGCGCCACCCCTCCTTCAGCAAGGAGGGGAGAATATGCTACTTCACCATCCCCGCAGCCTGATTGGCGAGCTCGGCCGCGCGAATGTAGTTCTTGCGCGCGGTCGAGCTCCAGTACTCCTCGAGGCCGGTCAGCTGCTTGGTCTTGAGCGCGTCGCGCTTGGTCTGGCTGAAGAGGGCGAGGAACTCCTTGTCCTTCGCTTTCTGCTCGCTCACCAGCGGCGTGAACGCGAGCTCGCGCGCCTCTGCGAGCAGCTTCGCGGCCTGCGCGTTCTTCTTCCCCGCGAGCCTGGCAGTGGCCTCGTGGATCGCCTTCGTCGCGGCCACGAGCTCCCGGTGGCGGAACGTGATGGTCTGGTCAAACAGCGAGTTCACCACGTAGTAGCGCGAGCGCGAGAGGTCGGAGTTGAACTTGACCTTGGGCTTGATCTTGCCGCTGAACGGATTGGGATACCCGGCCGGCGCGCTCTTGTAGGTTGCCGGCAGCACCGGCAGGCGGCTGATCTTGGGATCGAGCAGGAGCTTCTGGCCTGCCTCCGAAAGGGCGAAGGCGATGAACTTCTTTCCAATCTCGGCGTTCTTTGCATTGGCGATGAGCCCGATGTTGGCCGGCACGATCGCCGTCACCGACGGGTAGACGAATTCCACCGGAAAGCCGGACGCTCTTGCCGATAGCCCGAAGAAGTCGATCACGAGCCCGATGCCGAACTGCCCGTTGTTGACGCCGTCGGGCACGCTGAAGCTTCTTTCGGTGATGGCTGCGGTATTGCCGCCGATCATGAGGACCTGCTCCCAGCCCCTGCTCCAGCCCTCGCCCTGGAGGATGGTCTCGATCGTGAGGTGCGTGGTGCCGGAACGCGAAGGCGAGGAGATTGCCACGTGGCCGTGATAGACGGGCTTCACGAGGTCCACCCACTCCTTCGGCGCCGGCAGCCGGTTGGCCTTCATATAGCGCGTGTTCCACATGAGGCCGTAGCCGGCAAGCGCCTGTCCGTAGTAGAACCCCTCCGGGTCGTTGATCGGATAGCTGCCGATCACGGCCGGCACGGCGGGGTTCCTGCCGTCGAACTTCTGCAGCAGGTTTTCGCTCGCCAGCACCTCGAACGCGTCGGGGGCGGACGCCCAGAAGATGTCCGGCTTGTTCGCCGCGGGCGCTTCGCGCACGTAGGCGATCGAGGCCGATGTCCCGCGGCTCAGGATCTCCACCTTGATCCCGGGATTGCTCTCCTCGAAGGCGCGCTTGTAGACCTGGGTCAGGTCCTTGGGAAAGGACGTCACGATGGTGAGCTGCTGCTGGGCCTGTGCCGCCGAAAAGCACAAGGCGACGGCGGCGGCCGTCAGCATCCGGGATACAAAGCGCATGGCATTCCCTCCTTGGGTTATCCGTGTGGCGTGATATTACCAGCGCCGCGCGCGTTCAGCGCCGGCACTGGTAGATGACCTCGTAGGCCTTCTCGGCCACCGCGTCGTCCAGCAGGCAGGCAGCCGCCTGCACGAGATCCTTCGGCGCTTCCGCTATGAGGAGATCCGTGACCCAGGCGTGGACGGGCCCCTTGCGCCTCTCATCGGGCATCGCGAGCAGGCGCTCCAGCGTCGCGTTGATCTTCGAGTCGTTGCACGCGGCCGCGAGGAGGCCGATGAAGCCCTCGATCTCCGCGACGCTGCGCGGCGCGGTCACTCAACGACCCCCAGCCGCCCGTTGTGCGAACCCATGTACCACAGCCGACCGCGCGCATCCGTCACCATCTTGCGGATACCGACATTGTTCGAGGGGAGCTCGACGACGCGCATCTGCTCGGTCTTGGGGTCGAAACGCACCACCGTGTCCGTGTTGATCTCGTTGACCCAGACGATGCCGCCGCCGTCGACCGTGATCGCGTAGGGGCCGGCGTCTCCGCCGGGAAGCCGGTATTCCTTGACCACCCTCATCGCCACCGGGTCGAGCTTTGCCATCCTGCCGTTGCCGTAGAGCGCGACCCACAGCGTGCCATCGGGCGCGGCGGCCACGCGGCGCGGGCGCGAGCCGCGCCCCATGTTGACTTCGCTCATCTGCCCGGTCTTCGGATCGAGCTTGCCCATCCTGTCATCGCCCATCCGGCAGAACCAGACGTTGCCCGCCTTGTCGAGGGCGAGGCCGTAGGGGCCGCCCGATGACGGATACTCCTTGATCGCTCCGGTGTTCGTGTCGAGGCTTGCGACCCTGTTGCCGCTCTGCATCGTGAACCAGATGGTGCGCTGGTCGTCGGTGATGATGAGCGTGTGCGGCCCGCCGCCCCCGGACGGCGTCTTGTACTCCGTCATCCTGCCGGTTGCCGGGTCGAGCTTGCCGATCGTCCCGTTGCCGTTGCCAGTCGTCCATACCATCCCTTGGTTGTCGACCAGCAAGCCGTGCGGCCGATGGCCGGGGGGCAGGTCCCACTCCTTGAAGCTCGCCGCTTTCCGATCGAAGCGAGCGACCTTGTTGCCGCTCATGACCGCGATGTAGATGCTGCCATCGGGTGCGACAGCGGGATCGCGCGCAAAGCGCGGCGTCGGCACCGGCCATTCGCTCACCTTACCGGCGAAGTCGGGACGCGATCCGGGAGTGATCCCGTAATTGGAGCCGCCGGCGTTGAGAGCTGGAGCGGGCAGAAGACTCAGTATCAGGATGGCGCTGTATCTCATGGGGGCTCCCAATCCCCCCTCAAACAACGGGGGTGCGCGAAGCGCGGGGTGAATCTGTCATTTGTTCTTCCACCGCGGCTTGCGCTTCTGCACGAACGCCGCGATGCCTTCCTTCCCGTCCTCGGTCTTCACATTGTCCACCATCGCGGCCGTGGCAACCCGGTAGGCCTGGTCCAGATTGTCGCTGATCTGCTCGTAGAAGATCTT
>DATBKZ010000094.1:0-30670 GCA_036555615.1 Burkholderiales bacterium
CGATGGTCAGCCACTCGCCCTGGTGCTTGACCTTGCCCAAGGGGAAATCGCTCTTCTCCGGGATCTTGAGCATCGAGTACCAGTAGATCGGCGGGTAGTACTGCGCCGCCGCGGCCGGGGTGGGCGCGGGCGCGGCAGTCAGATTGAGCGTGCGGCCGGGAGCGGTCCGGATCTTCGGGGAATCGACGAGCCCGTAGCCGCGCACCCACACGTTGTAGGTCGCTTTCGGAAGGTCCGGCAAGAGGTAGCGCCCGCGATCGTCGGTGACCACGATCTTCGCGAACTGGGTGGGCAGGTCCCGGGTCTCAGCGATCACCCAGACGCCGGCCTCCGCGCCCTTCGGCCCGGTGACGACGCCGCCCAGCTCGTTCGCGCCGACGCTCACGCCCTCGCCGGATCCCATTTGCGCCGCGCAGGCAGCGAGCAGCGCTGCGACTCCCGCCGCGGCCAGGTACCAACCGGTCTTCGTTTTCATGTGACGACCTCCCTTGGTTTGTCTCATCCTCTACCTCGGCTTACCGGGCGAGCGGGTCGGGACGGAGCTGGAGCTTGTAGACCCGCGGCTTGGCGCCCTTGCCGCCTTCGTTGTGGTACACGGTGCGCGTGGAGTCGGTCGCCCACATCGCTCTCCCCTTCCAGCCGCCGCTGGGATCGTCGATGCGCCCTTCGCCCCACTTCGGGAAGAATCCCATCGGATAGGGCACGCGCAGGTTGACGAACTTGCCGTCGACGAGGGCGAGGTACGACTCGTTGAGGTTGCCGGTGGCGATCGGCACGTTCGCGCCGAGCCCGAGCGTGTTGAACTGGTCGACCCAGACGTAATAGCTCGCCTCGGCGCTGCCGGCCGCCTTCACGTCCCGGAACTGCGGGCCGGGGAACGGAAAGAACGTCCAGCCTTCGGGGCAGTGCTTGCCGGTCGCCTTCGGGCCGTTCAGCACCTTGCACTGGCTGCGGTCGAAGCGGCCGAGGTGCCCGCTCGCGAGCGAGACCCAGTAGACGCCGTTGCGATCGATGTCGCCGCCGCGCGGTCCGAAGCCCGGCGCCGGCACCTCATAGAGCTCGGCCAACGCCGTCTCCGTGGGGTTCGGCCCCGGGTTGAGCCGCACGATGTAGCCCGGGTACGGCGACCACCACGCGGTGCCCCACACCGAGCCATCGGCCGGGCTCACCGCGACGGCGTAGATGTTGAGGTTCACGCGCTTGTCCTTCTTCGGGTCGAGCGGCTTGTCGTGGTCCACCCAGGCGTCGCGCTTGCCGTTGCCGTTGGTGTCGAGGATCAGCGGCGTCCAGCCCTGCGCGCGCGCCTCGTCGCCCGTCTCCTCGTAGAGCTTGCGGTTGAGCCAGCCGATGACGCCGGGGCCGAATGCGCTGCTCGTCCACACCGTGTTGTTCGCGTCCTCGGCGAAGATCAGGTGGTGCGTCGGGAAGCAGGTCGAGATCAGCGTCCACTTGCCCGAGGCCGGGTCGTACATCGAGAGGTGCCGCCCGGACTCGTTGATCGGGAACACCTTCGCCGAGGGATGGCTCGATCCCTTCTTGCAGTAGGCCGGGTTGCTCGGGTGGCGGACGCGCGCGGCGAACCACGGCCGCCCCTTCTCGTCCATCATTGGGTTGTGATTGCTGGTCTGCGAATCCCAGATGGGATTCGGTCCCCAGTAGGCGGAAGGCTGCATCGGGCCCGACTTCGAGGACGGCGTCTTCGGGTCGCGCACCGGGTGCTTCACCTCGCTCGCCCGATGCGTGTTCGGGTCGAGGATCGGCACCATGTCCGTGCTCTCCTCCGCCGAGCCGTAGAGCTTGCCGTTGGCGTTGACCGTGGGCTTGCGCCGGTCGGTGCCGATCAGGTCGTGGAGGTAGGTCGTGCCGTGGCCCCACTCCCAGAGCGTGAGGACGAGATTGCGCTCGACCCCTTGCGGGCGCTGCGGCTGCGCGAACGGCAGCTCGCCGGCCTTGACCCGATCGGTCCAGTCGGCGAACAGGCTGAGGGCGCGCGGCGCATCGACGCGGTTGATGTCGCGCGCCATCTGCGGCAGCGCCTGCCCGGACTGGATGCGCCGCGCCCAGGCATCGGCCGACTTCATGCCGGCGAAGGCGCCGGGAATCGTGCGCGTGCCCGGCGTGCCCATCGCGTGGCAGCCGTTGCAGCCGTTGGTCTTCACGACGTGCAGCCACTCGTTCTGGTGCTTCACCTTGCCCACCGGGAACTCGCCCGGCTGCGGGATCTTGAGCATCGAGTACCAGTAGATCGCCGGGTAGTATTGCGCCGCGGCGGCCGCGCTCTGCGCGGGGGTGGCGGTGAGATTGAGCGTGCGGCCGGGAACCGCGCGGACTTTCGGGGAATCCACGAGCCCGTAGCCGCGCACCCAGACGCTGTAGTTGGCGTTCGGCAGGCCCGGGATGAGGTAGCGCCCGCGATCGTCGGTCACCACGACTTTCGCGAACTTGGTGGGCAGCTCGGTCGTCTCCGCGATCACCCACACGCCCGCCTCCGGCCCGCTCGAGCTGGTGACGACGCCGCCCAGGTCGTTCGCCCCGACCTTGACGCCCTCGCCCGAGCCCATCTGCGCCGCGCAGGCGGCAAGAATCACGGCCAGGGCGGCGCCCGCCAGCCCCAGCGTCCATTTCGTCGCTCTCATTGTCCCCTCCCGAATCGGTCAGCCCCCGTCAGCCGGAGCTGGCGGGGCGAGGGGCTATTCTGCTCCCTTTTTTTCCGCCGGGGGTCGCCGGTTGATAATGTGGACTGAGCGAGGGATCGAGCGCGGGCCGCAAGGTGGACAATGTGCCCATGGCACAGGTGATTTCCGCCGGCGTGATCCCCGCGCGCAGGACGCCCGAGGGCTGGAAGCTGCTCGTTCTGCGCGCCTACCGGAACTGGGATTTTCCGAAGGGACTGATCGATCCCGGCGAGGCGCCGCTTGCGGCGGCAAAGCGCGAGGCCGCGGAAGAGGCTGCGCTGACGGACCTCGAGTTTCCCTTCGGCGAGATCTATCGCGAGACCGAACCGTATGCGGGAGGCAAGATCGCGCGCTACTACCTCGCCGTGACGAAGCAGGAGCGGATCACGCTCCCGGTCTCAGAGGAGCTGGGGCGGCCGGAGCACGATGAGGGGCGGTGGGTGAGTCGCGATGAGGCTGCGCGCCTCCTTCCGCCCAGGTTGCAACCCATACTGGGTTGGGCGCGGGAGGTGCTCACCAGGAATACGTGATGGGTCTACGCGGGGTGCGCGCTAGAACCAGTCGAGCACGTCAAAGCGTTTGCCGCCCTTGAGGCGGAAGAGGGAGAAATCGGAGCGGTCGACGGTCAGGATCCTGCGCAGGCCGCTCTCCTCCGCGAGCCAGACCAGTGCGGCGTCCGTGAAGTCGATGTCCTGGTCGGCATATTTTTCGATGGTCCGCGCGAGATCGGCGTACGCGGATACCGGGACCTCGGCCACTCCCAGTCCCCCGGATTGCACCCATTCCAGCAGGCGGAGCTTGCCCTTGCTCTCGAAGAAGAAACAGGTTTCCACGATGACCGGCGCGGCCGTGACCAGCGTTCCCGAGTAGCCGCCCAAGAGGCGCTTCGCCGCTTCGTGCAGGGGGTCGCCGCGCTGCCCCGCGGCGATCAGGAAGCCGGTATCGGCCAGCAGCCTATCCAAGCGAGGTCTTCTTGCGGAATCGTTCCCGCAGCAGCCGCTTGGAATGGCGCGCCGTGTCGCCGCGGCTCTTCTCCACGCCGATGAATCCCTTGCCGAGGGCGTACGCGCCGGCTTGGCCCGACGATTGCTCGAGCATCTGCACCAGCGCGCGCTTCACCGCCTCGCTCCGGGTCACTTTGTGCGAGATGCAGTACTCCGCGAGCTGCTGCTCGACGCGCGGCGGGAGGCGGACGGAAATGGGCATGGCCGTCGTGTGTATGACAGACGCGATCGAATTGTAATACAGGCCTCGGCGCGGCGCAAATTTTACCCCCCATCCTGTCACCCCCATCCTAGCCTTCCCCCATCAAGGGGGAAGGGAGCTGGTCTATAGAAAGGGAAATTTCTTAGGCGGGCTTGTAGACGACGGGGGCGAGGGTTTTCTGGTCGATCAGGACGTCGACGAGCGCGGGCTTGCCGCTCGCGAACGCGCGCTTGAGCGCCGGCTCGAGCTCGGCGGGCTTCGTGACGTGCTCGCCGTGGGCGCCGAAGACTTTCGCGAGCGCGCCGAAATCCGGGTTCTTGTAGTCCACCGCGTAGAAGCGCCCGCCGTAGTGCTCGTTCTGGAACGCGCGCTCGTTGCCGAGCCCCTGGTCGTTGAAGACGACGCACACCACGGCGATCTTCTCGCGCACCGCAGTCTCGAGTTCCCCGATGTTGCACATGACGCCCATGTCGCCCGCGGCGCAGAGCACCGGGCGGTCGGGCCGCGCGAGCTTCGCGCCGAGGGCCATCGGGAGCGAGCCTCCGACCGAGCCCCAGTCGTCGATCCCCATGAAGGTGCCCGGCTCGTGGCTCTTGAAGTAGGTGCGGACATGCTTGCCGCCGTTGCCGGCGTCCACCACGAGGATCCCCTCGCGCGGAAGCACCTTGCGGATCACATGCGCGACGAACTGCGACTGGATCGGCTCGGCGCTCGGGCGCAGCGCCTTCTCGAGCTCCGCGTCCCACTCGGCTCGCGCCTTCGCGAAGTCCGCCCACGGCTTGCGGGCCGCGCTCTTCCCCGCGCGCTCGGTGAGCCCGGCGATGAAGCTCGCGGTCGAGCCCGCGACGCCGAGCGCGACCGGGAAGACGATCCCGATCTGGCCGGGCGCCGCGCTGTGGTGGATGAGCTTCGCCGACTGGCTGAAGATCCCGTAGCGGTGCATCGACGAAAAATAATCGATGTGCGCGCCGATCGCGATGATGACGTCCGCTTGCGGCACGATGCGGTTGGCGGCGAGGGAGCCGTTGCGTCCTAGGGGTCCCAGCGAGAGGGCGTGCGCGGAAGGAAACGCGTCGGGGGCGTACTGGAGCGTTGCGACCGGGATGCCGGTTGCCTCGGCGAGCTTGACCATCGCCCCGGTCGCCGATTCGTTGAGGACGCCGCGCCCGATGACGAACACCGGACGCTCGGCGCGGGTGATTAGGTCCAGCGCGCGGTCGAGCTGGCCCGGATCGCACGCGGGCGGCACCGTGTTGCGGTAGGCGGCAGGCGCGATCGGCTCGGCTGCGGTGTGCTCGAGCAGGATCTCGCTCGAGGCCTCGATATGCGCCGGCCCCTGCGGCTCGGTCAGCGCGACGCGGAAGGCCTTCCTCACGCACTCCTGCACCTTCTTCACGTTGGGAATGCTGTAGGCCCATTTCGTGATCGGGCGCATGAAGGGCACCTGGTCCATGTCCTGGGAGGCGTCGCGCTCGCGCATCGCGCTCTCCTGCACGCCGCAGATGCTGATCACCGGGACGAAGCCGCGGTAGGCGCCCCCGATCGCGGTGACGAGGTTGGTGACGCCGGGGCCTTCGGTCGCGGTAACGACGGCGGGGCGGCCCGATGCGCGCGCGTAGCCGTAGGCCATGAAGGCGGCGCCCTGCTCGTGGCGCGTCAAGATGAAGCGGATCTGCGGCGTGTCGCGCAGCGCATCGATCACCGCGAGGTTCTGCGTGCCGGGGATGCCGAAGACGTGATCGACGCCCTCGCGCAGGAGCGCATCCACCAGCGCCCGCGCGCCCGTCATCGTCGCCGGGCGGTCGGCCTGCGCTTCGTGAAACGACCGCGCGCGGCTGTCCCTGCTGTGCTCTTTGAGATCCATGGGGTTTCCTTCCTGGGCTGCGTTGGTTCGCGCAGTATCGCGCCGTTCCGCGTGCAACGCCACACCCGCGGCGCGGCTCGCCGCCGCCCGCAATGCGGTCTCAAGTGCCCCGTACCGCGCTATTATTTGAACGAGGAGGAAATGCCATGAGAACGAGAATTGCTGCGGCAACGAATCGGCTCGCGCCCTGTGCGATCGCTGCCTGCCTGCTCGCGGCCCCGGCCGCCGCGCCGGCTCAGGACTACCCCACCCGGCCGGTACATCTCATCGTGCCCACCGCGGCGGGCGGGGGCACCGATATCTCGGCGCGCATGATCGCGCCCAGGCTCTCCCAGATCCTCGGCCAGCAGGTCGTGGTCGAGAATCGCGCCGGCGGCAACACCGCCATCGGCAATTCGTACGTCGCCAAGTCGGCGCCCGACGGCTACACGCTGTTGATGGGCATCAGCTCCATCACTATCAATCCCCACACCCAGTCGAAGGTGCCCTACGACCCGGTCCGGGATTTCGCGCCGATCACGCAGGTGGTGACCGTGCCGCTCATTCTCGCCTCGCATCCCTCGCTGCCGACGCGCTCGCTGAAGGAGCTGATGGCGTTCCTGCGCAAGCGGCCCGGGGAGCTCAACTACGGCACCGGCTCGGTCGGGAGCAACCCGCACCTCGCGATGGAGCTCTTTCTCACCATGACGAGACTGAAGGTGATTCATGTCCCGTACCGCGGACAGGGACCGGCACTGCGCGACCTGATCGCGGGCCAGGTCGAGCTGATGATGGCCAATCTCCTCGCGCTGCTGCCCTATCACCGGAACGGCCGGGTGCGCGCCTACGGCGTGAGCAGCGCGAAGCGCTCGCCGGTCACGCCGGAAGTGCCGACGATCGCGGAGGCCGGCGTGCCGGGCTACGACGTGGTGCAGTGGTTCGGGATCCTCGCCCCGGCGGGCACGCCGCGCGCGATCATCGCCAAGCTGCATGCGGCGACGGTGCGCGCGCTGGAGGACCCCAAGGTGAAGCAGGGCTTCCTCGCGAGCGGCGCCGAAACCGTCGGCAACACGCCGGAGGAGCTCGCGGCGATCCTGCGCTCCGATCTCGCGAAGTGGGGCAAGCTGGTCAAGATGGTGGGGATCAAGCCCGACACGCGCTGAGGGATTCCTTCCACCACCCCGGCGCTTTGCGCCACCCCTCCTCGGACAGGAGGGGAAGCAATCTCTAGTCAGCGTGGCGCTCGTCGACCGCGGCCGACTGCTCGGGAAGATAGCGGTGGTCGCAGAACGGGCAGATCAGCTTGCGCTTGGCGTGGCGCAGCTCCCACGCGACCACGAAGGCCTTCAGGCACTTCGGACAGGTGGACCACCATAGCCGCATGCCGGTCATCGCGCGCCTCCCTTCACGGGGTCGAGCCACTCTCCGAGCTTCACCCGGTCCATCGCCGGCTGCGGCACCTTGAGCCGGGTCGGGAAGGCGATGTGAGTGGGGCGCGTCGCGTCGATGATGACCCGCGCCGAGCCGAGCGCGCGCGGATCATTCGGTGCGCGCATGTTCTCGATGATGGTGATGTCGCGGCGGGACTCGACCTGGAAGTTGACGGCCCAGAGCACCTGCTCCTCGTCGAAGGGGTCGATGTCCTGGTCGACCACGACGACGGCATAGAGATTGGGCACGTGCGCGAGCGCCTGCAGGCCGGCGGTCTTTGCCTGTCCTTCCTCGGTCTTGCGGATCGACACGTAGGCGGTGTAGCGCGCGCAGCCCGAGTACGGCATGTGCACCCCGAGGACGTTGCCGAGCTTGTTTCTCAAGTGGTTGAAGATCGTGCCCTCGCGCGGAATGCTGCCGAGGAGCATGTGCTCGCGGTGCCCGGAGAAGACGTCCTGGAACAGCGCGCCGTTGCGGTAGGTGATCGCCTTCACTTCCATCACGGGCCCGAGCTGCTGCGCCTGGTACTGCGTGGTGATGTCGCCGAAAGGATTGACGACCGTGCGCTCGCCGGGATCGATCTCGCCCTCGATCACGATCTCGGCGTCGGCGGGCACGAGGAAGTCCTTGCCCCAGGTCACCGAGGGCGCGAGGCGGACCGGCTCCTGCAGGAAGCCCCCGCAGGTCGCGTACTCGTTGTCGCCCCACGGCGTGTTGTTCAACGTGCCGAGCCAGAACGCAGGATGGTGGCCGAGCACGTAGGCGACCGGGCAGCGCGCTTTCCGGCCCTCGAACTCCCTCAGGATCCGGCTCATGTGCAGCGTATGCACCGTGAGGCCCGCGCGCTGCGCGGCTTCGGGGAACGCCTTCACGAAGGTGATGTTGTAGAAGTCCTCTCCCGGCGGCTTCGCGATCATGCCCATCGTCAGCACCGCTCCGAGATCCATCTCGAAATGGCGCACCGCCGGGAAAATGAACAGGTCGGCTTTCTTGCCGGTGAGCACGTTCTCCTGGACCGGCGCGGCCTTGCTCCCCACGACGACGGGCTTGAGCTTGCGGTCGATGCGCTCGCACAGCAGCGAGCCCAACCGCGCGCCCGCCTCGCTGCGCGCGAGCCCGATCGCCTCGGCGCAGCGCTCGCGCGTCGCCCACAGGTTGGTGACGAGCGGGAATTTCGACGGCTTGCCGTGCAGGTCGAGGGGTTTATTGAACTGCACGGTCGGGTACTCGCGGCGCTGGTTCAGCACACCGAGCAGCCCCGTCACGTCGAAATTCAGCGGATTGACGGTGCGGCTTACCGTCCGGAATTCCGCGGGATCGCCGCGAATGAGGTCGAGATAGGAGGCGAGGCTCTTCGGCGCGCGCGCGCGGCCCGGCCCTCTACGGCTTGCTTGCGGCGCGGTGTTGGTCGCTTTGCGGGCGTCGCGTTGCACGACTGTCGGCTCGATGATGGAAGGCGCTGAGACTTTACGAGCGCGAGTCCGCACTGTCAACGCGCGCGCTTGACCGTCCACTTCCCGCGGTGTAACTTGCCTCGGGTCCGTAAGTCGGAATCGGCGCGCGCAGCGCCGCGTATTCCCGCATCCCCAACAATCCATCGGCCGTGAACGCAATGAACGACGGCATCGATGTGCACGCCCACGGCGTGCCCAGGCAGTTCCTCGAGGAAGTGAAGCGCACGCGCCTGGGCGGCGTGGATGTGGCCGCCGCGGACGGCGGCTACGTCGTCACCTTCCCCGGCTGCAAGCCGCTGCGCCCGGCAGCGGGCATCATGCTCGACTTCACGCAGCGCCTCGGCTGGCTCGACGCGCAGGGCATGCAGCAGCAGTTGATCGGGCCGTGGCTCGATGTGCATGGCCAGGAGCTGCCGCCGGAGCACGGGCAAGTGTGGGTGCGGCAGCTGAACGACGCGCTGATGGAATCGATCGCGGGCTCCGGCCGGCGGCTCCTCGCGCACGCCACGCTGCATCTCGCCGATCCGAAGGCCGCGGCGCGCGAGCTCGAGCGCTGCGCGACGAAGCTCGGCATGACGGGCAGCATGATCCCCACCGATCTGCCGGGCGGCGCGCTCCACGAGAGCCGCTACGACGCGCTGTGGGAAGCCGCGCAGTCGCTCGACATCCCCGTCGTGCTGCACCCGCTGATGGACGGGCCGGCCGCGTGCATGTTCCAGCAGCTGCCGCGCTTCAAGAACCTCTACGGTCGCGTGATCGACACCACGATTACCGCCACGCAGCTGATCCTCGCCGGCGTGTTCGACCGCTTCCCGAAGCTGCGGCTCGTCCTGGTGCACGGGGGCGGCTTCCTGCCCTACCAGACCGGGCGCCTCGATCGTGAATTCGGGGCGAAAGACAAGAAGCCGCCTTCCGACTACGTCAAGCGCTTCTATTACGACACGGTGTTCATGTCGACGCCCGCGTTGCAGCTCCTCTTCAGCCTGGTCGGCACCGGGCAGGTCATGATCGGCTCGGATTACGCGGCCGGTCCCGTCGAGCGCCCCGGGCCCAGGCTGCTGGAGTCCCTCGAAGCGACCGGGATCGATGCAGCGGCGCGCAAGAGGATCGTGCGCGGGACGGCGGAGTCGCTGTTCAGGACGGCGGGCCGCTGATGCCGCGCGTCTCCCTCACCGTCAACGGCAAGCCCGCGAGCGCCGAGGTCGAGGGGCGCACGCTGCTGGTGCAGCTGCTGCGCGATCACCTCGGGCTCACCGGGACGCATGTCGGCTGCGACACCAGCCAGTGCGGCTGCTGCACGGTGCACCTCGACGGCGAGGGCGTGAAGTCCTGCACCGTGCTCGCGCTTGCGTGCGAGGGCGCGGCCGTCACCACCATCGAAGGCCTCGCGCCGGCGGGCGGCATCCATCCGATGCAGGAGGCGTTCCGCGAGCACCACGGCCTGCAGTGCGGCTTCTGCACGCCCGGCATGATCATGTCGGCGGTGGAGATGGTGCGCCGCAAGGGCTACGACCTCGACGAGCGCACGGTGCGCAAGCAGCTCGAAGGCAACATCTGCCGCTGCACCGGCTATCACAACATCGTGAAGGCGATCCAGGCCGGCGCCGCCGCCATGAAGCGCGGCTGACGCGGGCGAGCCGGAGCCATCCGACGTGTACGATTTTTCCTACCACAAGCCGGCGAGCCTGGACGAAGCCGCGCGGCTGATCGCGAAGCAGGATGAGTTCAAGCTGGTCGCGGGCGGCATGAGCCTCATTCCCGCCCTGAAGCTGCGCCTTGCGCGCTACGCTGGCCTGGTGGATCTCGGCGCGCTCGCGGCGCTGAAGGGCATCCGGCGCGAGGGCGATGCGCTCGTGATCGGCGCGATGACCCCGCACGCGGATGTCGCCGCCTCCGCCGAGGTCGCGCGCGCGATCCCGGCGCTCGCGGCGCTCGCCGAGGGCATCGGCGATCCCCTGGTGCGCAATCGCGGCACGCTCGGGGGCTCCATTGCCAACGCCGATCCCGCCGCCGACTATCCCGCGGCCGTGCTGGGTCTCGGCGCAACCGTGGTGACGCACCGACGCGAGATCACCGCCGATGATTTCTTCCGGGGGCTGTTCCAGACGGCGCTCGAGCCCGGCGAGATCATCACCGCGGTGCGCTTTCCGGTTGCGCGCACGGCCGCGTACTGCAAGTTTCCCCAGCAGGCCTCGCGCTTCGCGCTCGTCGGCGTATTCCTCGCGCGGACGGCCGGCGGCGTGCGCGTCGCGGTCACCGGAGCCGGGCCCTCCGTGTTCCGGTTCCGGGACGCGGAGGCGGCGCTCACGAAGCGCTTCGACGCGGCTGCCATCGAATCGATCGAGCTGCGTCCGGACGGGCTCAACTCCGACATTCACGCGAGCGCCGAATACCGGGCCTACTGCGTGAAGGTGCTCACGCGGCGCGCCGTGGCGGCCGCCGGCGCAAGCGGCGCGTAATCCGCCATCCCGGGAGAACGCCCCGATGTCATCGATCGCGCGCGGTTCCGGCATCGGCGAGCCGGTGCGGCGCCTGGAGGACCTGCGGCTCGTCACCGGCGCCGGCTGCTTCAGCGACGATTTCAACGCGCCCGGCCAGGTCTACGCCGTCATGGTGCGCTCGCCGCACGCGCATGCGCGTATCGGCGCCATCGGCATCGAGAAGGCGCTCGCGAGTCCCGGGGTGCTCGCGGTGCTGACGGGCCGGGACATGCTCGCGGACGGGCTGAAGCCGATCCCGCATAACGTGTTTGTCATGCACCCCGCGGACAAGCCCCTGGTCAACAAGGATGGCTCGCCGATATTCGTCGCGCCCCAGTATCCGCTCGCCCCCGACAAGGCGCGCTACGTGGGCGAAGCCGTGGCGATGGTGGTCGCGGAGACGCTCGCGGCGGCGCGCGACGGCGCGGAGCTCGTGGACGTGGACTACGATGTGCTGCGGTCGGTCACGGCGACGGTCGAGGCGGCGCAGCCCGGCGCGCCGCGCGTGTGGGAGGAGCACACCTCGAACATCTGCCTCGACGCGGAGGTCGGCGACCGCGAAGCGACCGAGGCGGCCTTCGCGCGCGCGCAGCACGTCGCCAGGCTCAAGACGTGGGTGCGGCGCGTGACCGGCGTCCCGATGGAGCCGCGCGCCGCGCTCGGCGTCTACGATCCGGCCACGCGCCACTACACGCTTCATGCCGGCAGCGGCGGCGCGGTGCGGCTCAAGAACGATCTCGCGACCATGCTCAACGTGCCGCCCGCCACGGTGCGCGCGGTGATGCGCGATGTCGGCGGCAACTTCGGCACGCGCGGCATGATCTATCCCGAATTCGCGCTCGTCGCGTGGGCGGCGCGGCGCGTCGGGCGCCCGGTGAAGTGGACGTGCGAGCGGCACGAGGCGTTCCTGAGCGACTACCAGGGCCGCGATCTCGCGGTGGAGGCGGAGCTCGCGCTCGACGCCGAGGGCAACTTCCTGGCGATGCGCGGCTCGAACATCGGCAACTGCGGCGCGCACACGGGGCGCTTCTCGCCGCTCCAGAAAGGCGTCGAGATCATGACCAGCATCTACCGCGTTCCCGCCGCCTGCTTCCGGGCGCGCGCGGTGGTGAGCAACACCGCCCCCACCCGGCCCTACCGCAGCTCGGGCCGGCCGGAGGTCATGTTCGTCATGGAGCGGCTGATCGATCTGGCCGCGCGCGAGTTCGGGTTCGACCGCGCCGCGATCAGGCTGCGCAACCTTCTCACTTCCGCCGAGCTGCCGCACACCAATCCCTTCGGCATGGTCTACGACAGCGGCGACTACCCCGCGGTCATGAAGAAGGCGCTCCGGCTCGCGGACTGGGCGGGCTTTCCACAGCGGCGGGCGGAAGCGCGCAGCCGCGGAAAGTGCCGCGGCATCGGCGTCGCCAACTACGTCGACACCGCAACCGGCGCCCCGCGCGAGCGCGCGGAGGTGACGGTGCACCCGGAAGGCCGGGTGGACGTCGTCATCGGCACGGTCTCGAACGGCCAGGGCCACGAGACGAGCTTCGCGCAGCTCGTGACGGAATTTCTGGGCGTGCCGATCGAAAGCGTTCGCATCATCACCGGCGACACCGAGATCGTGAAGGTGGGCGGCGGCACGCATTCCGGGCGCGGCATGCGGCTTGGCAGCATCGTCATCTGGAATTCCTCGAAGGCGATCATCGAGAAGGCGACGCGCATCGCCGCGCGCCTGCTCGAGTGCGATCCGAGCGGGATCAGGTTCCGCTCGGGCCGTTTCACGCTCGAGGAGGGCGGCCGCTCCGTCGGCATTTTCGAGGTGGCGGCGGCAGCGCTCAAGCTGAAGGACCTGCCCGAGGACCTGCGTGGGCCCCTCAGCGCGTTCTCGGACGAGACCGTCAACGTCGCGAGCTTTCCGTACGGCTGCCACGTCTGCGAGGTCGAGGTCGATCCCGAGCTCGGCACGATCGAGATCGTGCGGCACTCGGCGGTCGACGACGTGGGCCGTGCGGTCAACCCGATGATCATCCACGGCCAGGTCCACGGCGGCATCGCGCAGGGCATGGGGCAGGCGCTCCTCGAGCAGTGCTACTACGAGCCGGAAACCGGCCAGCTCCTCTCTGCGTCGTTCATGGACTACGCCATGCCGCGCGCCGACTGCTTCCCCTTCTTCGCGACCGAGATCAGCGAGGTGCCCTGCACCACGCATCCGCTCGGCATGCGCCCGGCCGGCGAGGGCGGCACGACCCCGGCGCTCGGCGTCGTGATCAACGCGGTGGTCGATGCGCTTTCGGAGCTCGGCGTGACGCACATCGAGATGCCGGCGACTCCCGAGCGCGTGTGGCGCGCGATCCAGGAAGCAAGGCAGAAGTCAGAAGGCAGAAGGACGACCCGGAAGGATTAATGGAGCGAGGTTGCATCATGAACAAGCTTCGAATCGCGATTGCATGGCTGCTCTTTTCGGCGGCGCTGGCGATTCTGCCGGCATCTGTCGCTGCCCAGCCCTACCCTACCCGCTCCATTCGCCTGATCGTGCCGTTCCCGCCGGGCGGCGCGACCGACACGACCTCGCGCATCCTCGCGCACGCGCTCTCCCAGAGCCTCGGGCAGCAGGTCGTGGTCGACAACCGGCCCGGCGCGACCGGCCGCATCGGCACCGAGCTCGTGGCCAAGGCGCCCGGCGACGGCTATACGCTGCTCTTCGGGAGCGCAGGGCCGAACGTCATCCTTCCCGGCGCCTATTCGAAGCTGCCCTACGACGCGGTGCGGGATTTCGCCCCGATCACGCTGGTCGGCCATTCCGATCACGTGCTCGTGACGCATCCGTCGCTGCCGGTGAGATCCGTGAAGGATATCGTTGCGCTCGCGCGGAAGAATCCGGGCCAGCTCACGTTCGCTTCCGCGGGCATCTTCTCCGTCGCGCACATGTCCGCGGAATTCTTCAAGCAGGTCGCCAAGGTGGACATGGTCCACGTCCCCTACAAGGGCGGCGGGCTTGCCATCGTCGCGAGCTTCACCGGCGAGGTGTCCATGTATTTCGGCGGCGCCCCGACCATCGCCGCGTACCGCAACTCCAGCAAGCTGCGGCTCATTGCGACGACCGGCGCCCGGCGCTCGCAATCGTTCCCCGGGCTGCCGACGATCGGGGAAACCCTGCCGGGCTACGCCGTCACGCAGTGGCTCGGCGTCCTCGCCCCCGCCACGACGCCGAAAGAAATCGTCACGAGATTGCACGCGGAGATCGTCAAGGCGGTCACCCATCCCAAGGTGGCGGCGCAACTCGCGGCCGTCGGGGCCGACCCCGCCACCACCTCGCCCGAGGAGTTCCTCGCCTACATCAAGGGCGAGATCGCGAAATGGGCGAAGGTGGTGAAGGCGTCCGGCATCGCGCTCGAGTGATGTCCCTTTTGACCTGGCGCGACCAAACTGCGCACTCGATGAGCTCCAGTGCGCCGGTCATCGTGGTCGGGTGATGGGCAATCGGTTCGGCGAATGAGCGCGCGCGGCAAGATCACCGCAAATTCCCTCGCAGAGCCGGAAGCGCCGCTCGGCGGTCATGAAGATGAGTATCACCGATTGCTCGACCCATTCAGATCACCGCCGCGAAGCCGACGGCATTCTCGGCCCCCAGCATGCGTGCGCCGAAACGGCCGCCGGCGCGGAGCATGTCCCCAATCGCGTGCTCGACATCGCAAGCTTCGAGGGCACATTCACCGCCGCGTTCAAGCATGGCCTGCGCGGCTCGGCGCATGAGCTCCTTGATGAATGCGGGGCTTACCCGACCGACGCGCCTCGCCGTTTCGGCAGCAAGGTCTTTGGAGACTCGCACCCGGCCCGCGTAGCGTTGAACGAGGAGCGTGCGCTCGGCTTCTCCTGGCAGTCCGACCTCGATCGCCTGGTCTACCCGTCCGGGACGGGCGGCGAGCGCGGGCTCCAGCACTTCCGGCCGATTGGTAGTCAGCACGAAGAGCAGGCGCGCCTCGGGCGCAATACCGTCCATCTCGTTGAGAAGCAGGTTCAGCACGCCACCCCTGACCGCGTGTGGCCCGTCGCGATGCCCGCCGATCAGGTCAATGTCTTCAAGCACGACGAGCGCCGGCTGCAGCGCCCTCGCGATCGCGATCGTTTCTTCGAGCAATCCGTAGTGTCCGGCTGTAACGATGATCTTGGTGTAGCCCTCGAGACAACCGGCGAGCCAGCGCACGATGAGCGTCTTGCCGGTGCCTGGCGGGCCAAATAGCAGCACGCCCTTCTTCGCGGACAATCCGAGTGTTGCGAGGCGGTTCGCGTCACGTGCGAATCCGGCTGTATTGCGTTCGATCAGGGCGAGCGTCTTTTCAGGCAGCACGATGTCCTCGCGGCGCACGGGCGTGGCTCTTTCCAAGCGCAGGCCTGCGGGCGAGACTTCATAGTCGTCGTGCGCGGGCTCGAGCACCAGCACTTTTCCGCGCCAGGACGCCCCTTCTCCCGCCTGGCGGCGCAACTCTCCCATGATCCGGGCGGCAACCCGTGCCGGCGTATCGCCCGGTGCTACCGCGATCTCCAGGCGCACGCGAACGCCGCGATAGGCTTCGCGCACTTCGAGCAGCAGCGCGAAACGCACGCCCTCGCGCTCGGCAAGCCAGAGCCCGCGCGTCAGGCAACGAACGGGTTGCGCCTCGCCGACATCGACGTCCTGATACTCCGCGGGCCCGGGGACGACGCCTGCTTCCGCCTCGGCCAGGTCGGCAATGCAGAAACTGAAATCATGATTACGCACGCGCGCGCCACAGAAGCTGCTGCCTTCCAGCCCCGCGAGAAGCGCTTCGAGCGCCTTCTGCAGGTCCGGCCGCATCCAGTGCGGGAAGTCGTGGCGTGTGACGACCAGCGCCTCCAGCGTGAGCGGCGCGAAGTGCGCAACTAGCAGACTATTCAGCGATGCGGTGCCACTCATGTATTGAACACTCGTCGAGCAACAAAGTTGCACGCGCGAGCGCGCGTACCGCCGCACCAATGAAAACAGCATCGCGGGCCGGCTGCCCGAAGCACGTGGCTCAGGATGGACCGGATCCCGCCTCGCCCGACCGGCGCGGCGATATCCGGTCAGCGGGCAGCTAAGCGCCCTTCATGGACAGCGGATCGAAAGCGAGCCCCTGCCACGGCGAGCACATTCGCAAGCAGCGTCTGTCATGTCGTGTCACGGAAGGCTTCACTCTCGTCCACCGGATGGACCGGAAAGGTTGCGAACGATACCGAAACACCGGATCGCAATCAAGAGATTCTTGAGAGCTGATCCCGGAGCTGTCGCATCGGTGCAACGCCCGATTTGGACAATATGGACAAAATAGGGATATTTTGGATAAAATAGCCATTCCGGAGGTCCACATGCCCACCACGCTGACCTATCGTAATAGCCAGGGTGATCTGGTCGATGTCCCGGCAGTCGCCGCCACCCGTCTCAAGAACGAGTTCGGGGCCGTTCTCGAGCAGGCTCTCCGTGGAGGAGCGGTCGCAATCACCCGGCACGACACGCCCAAGGCGGTCCTGATCTCGTACGACGAGTTCCAGTCCCTGGTCAAAGCCCGGTCGCACAGCTTGAGCGACCTGAGCGCCGAGTACAACGTGCTCCTCGCGCGCATGCAGACGCCGAAGGCGAGGAAGGGCATGAAGGCGGCGTTCAACGCCTCCCCCGACGAGCTCGGGCGCGCCGCCTTCAAAGCAGCTCGTAAACGCCGCTGATCCGACGGCTCGCACGCTGAAAGATGCCTCCTGCCCGGGCATCGCGCATATACGTCATTGCCGGCGTCAACGGCGCCGGCAAGAGCTCCATCGGTGGTGCGGCGTTTCGCGCGTTCGGGGGTGATTACTACAACCCGGATGAGGCAGCGCGGCAACTGATCGCCACGGACCCGGGACTGGATGCGACGGAAGCGGACGCCACTGCGTGGCGGCACGGAGTCGGGCTTTTGCGCCAGGCCATTGCGGAGCGCCTGGATTTCGCGTTCGAGAGCACGCTCGGTGGAAACACCATACCGCGCCTGCTTGCTGAGGCCGCGGCGCAGAGCATCGGAATTCACGTGTGGTACGCGGGGCTAACCAGCCCAGAACTTCATCTGCGTCGGGTGCGGTCCCGAGTTCGGCGTGGTGGCCACGACATTCCTGAGGAAGCTATTCGCCGGCGCTACGAGCGCAGCCGCTTGAACCTGATCGCGCTGCTTCCTCTGCTCACGGCGCTTCGGATGTATGACAACAGCGTTGAATCAGACCCTGCGGACGGTGCGACTCCAGCCCCGGTTCTGGTGCTGCACACCGAGCGCGGAAAGATACTGAACCCCGCCGATCTCCCGCGCGCTCCCGACTGGGCGAAGCCTATCGTCGCCGCGGCGCTGAAACTGGCGCAGGAAAGGAGTGGCTGAATGAAGATCGATCCCATGGAACAAATTGCGTCGAGTGGACTTCGCATTTCAATTGAACGCTTCAGAGACCGTGCGCTTGAGGGCGCAGATCGCGGAGATCGTCAGGGCGCTGCGTGAACTCGGGCCGTCGCCGGTCCCAGCACTCAGGCACCCCCACCCTATCCCTCCCCCATCGAGGGGGAGGGAACAATCTACCTACTCCGGGCCGACGAAGCCGATGAAGGCGCCGCAGGCGTCGGCCGGCGGAACCAGCATCGCGTGCTCGCCCGTATCGCGCACGCCGCGCGCGGGCGGCGGCAGGCCCTGCTTCTCCATCCAGCGCGCGGCCGCGCCCATGCTGGTCGTGCGGAAGAGCGCCTGGAACGGGCCCTCGCCGCGGCGCTCGAGCGCATCGGCGGCCGGCCCCGGCGCGTAGGGATGTGCGACGGTGAGCCCGGCCGGTCCGAACTGGAACACCGCCATGTGCGACATGATGACGGTCCCCTTGTACATGCGCGGCTGCGAGACGCCCAGCACCTTGGAGTAGGCCGCGACCGACGTTTCGAGGTCGTTCACGACGATGTAGGCGCGCTCGAGAAAGCGCACGCCGTTGGGATGCGGGCCGGCGCCCGGCAATTGCCTGAGACGCTCGGCGAGCGGCGTGAGATGCTGGATGAAGAAGATCGGCAGCGGGTTCCTGGGGCCGAGCACCGCGGCCTTCCAGCGCAACTGCTGCCCGGAGGGCGTGCGCCGGCCGGCGTCGATCGCGTCGCTCACGTCCGCGCCGCGCGCGCGCATCGCGGCGACATCGGCCGCGAGGTCGTCGCTCTGGATGATCACGTAGCGGATGCCGCCGCCCGCCGCGATGTAGCGCTCGAGCCCGGCGCGCGGGCTGCCGGGCGCGTGCTCGGCCGCGCGATGCTCGGCGGCGTCGCGGATCGCGAGCAGCTCGATGTAATCCTCCTCGTTCAGCGCGATGGCGTTGTGCGTGCCCTTGCCCGGGTGGATCCCGCCGGCGTGCATGCTGAAGCCGAGCTTGCGGTACTGGTCGATGCCCCGCTCGAGGTCGGGAACGCAGATCATCAGGTGGTCGATGCGGGTGAACATGGGTGGAAGCTTACACCCCCATCCTAACCTTCCCCCATCAAGGGGGAAGGGAAGTAACATTGCCTGGAAAGGACTTTCGCATGCCGCAGCTGGTGTTTCTCCATGGGCCGGGCGCGGGCGCCTGCGCGGACGCGTATCACTATCAGCTCAAGCGCTTCCCCGATAGCGTCGCGCCCGATCTCCCCGGGCACCTCGAGGGCACCCGCTGCCCGGACGTCGCGCGCTACGCGGAGTGGGTGCGCGGCTGGCTGTGGGCGCAGGGCCTGAAGAAGGACCTCGTGCTGGTCGGATACACGCTGGGCGCGTCGATCGCGCTGCAGTACGGCCTCGACTACCCGGAGGAAGTGAAAGGCCTGGTGGTGATGACGGTTGCGGCGCGGCCCAAGGTGCGCCCGCCGGGCACCTACGAGATGCGCCTGCGCGCGGTGGAGGACCCGAAGGTCTACGACGAGTGGCTCGCCTATCAGCGCGCCGCGATGCACCTGGTGGAGCCCGGCCTGCGCGAGCGGCTGATCGAGCGCCACCGGCAAGTCGGCCCGATGTCCCAATATCATGACCTCATGACGATCGACGCTTTCGACGTGCGCAACCGCATCGCGACGCTGAAGCCCAGGCTCCTGCTGCTGCGCGGCCTCAAGGACCACGGCAATCCGCCGGAGTACGAGAAGGAGATCCACGAGGCGGTGCCGGGCTCGCGCTACGTCAAGCTTCCCGACGCCGGGCATTTCCCGCCGACGGAGGTCCCGGAGAAGGTCAACGCGCTGATCGAGGAATTCGTGGCCGGGTTGTGATGAGTCAAGTTTGCGACTGCCGCTCGCTCCCACCACCCCGTCACCTTCGGTGTCACCCCTCCTCGGGCAGGAGGGGAGCGTTTAGCGTTTTATGAAGCATCGGACGTTCGGCCGCAGCGGGATCCAGGTCTCCGAGGTCGTCTTCGGCGGCGGCAATGTCGGCGGCATCCTCATCCGGCCGGACGCTGCGACGAAGCGCGAAGCGATCCGGCGCGCGCTCGCAGGCGGTATCAACTGGTTCGACACGGCCGCGCAGTATGGCAACGGAAAATCCGAAGAGGCGCTCGGCTGGCTCCTGCCCGAGTCCGGCGCAACGCCGCATCTTTCCACCAAGTTCAATCTCGATCCGGAGAATCTTCAGGACATTCCCGCGCAGATCGAGGAGCGATTGCGGGCGAGCCTCGCGCGGCTCAAGCGCCAATCAGTGGACCTGCTCCAGCTTCACAACCGGATCGGGTCGAAGGCCGGGGGCCGCGTGCTGACGGTCGAGCAGATTCTCGGCAGGAACGGTGTTGCCGCCGGGCTCGAGCGGCTGCGTGAGAAAGGGCTGATCCGCCTGATGGGCATCACCGCCATCGGAGAGGCCGCGTCCGTGTGCGAGGTGATCGGGAGCGGACGGTTCGATTCCGCGCAGGTCTACTACAACTTGCTCAATCCCAGCGCGGGCCAGAGGATGCCCAGGGCATGGACCGGGCACGATTTCAGCGGCGTGATCGAAGCCTGCCGCGCTCATCGGGTCGCGGTGATGGCGATCCGCATCTTCGGCGCCGGCATCATCGCAACGGATGAGCGGCACGGGCGCGAGAGCGTGCTTACCGCGAACACGACCATTCCCGAGGAAGAGCGCAAGACGAAGGCGATGCACGAGGCGATCGGCACGGGAGAAGGAACGCGCGCGCAGGTGGCGCTTCGCTTCGTGCTCTCGAACCCGGACGTCTCCTGCGCCGTGATCGGATCGGCAGAGCTGCATCACATCGATGAGGCGTTGCAGGCGGCAGCGATGGGGCCGCTTTCGGTGCAGACGCTCGCCCGCCTCGAAGCGCTCTACGAGAGCGACTTCGGCCGCATCTAGCGGTAAAAGATGTGCCGGCCGATCCGCGCGATCGGCTTCCTGCCCTTCGCCCAGGCGGGCATGATGTAGTTCGCGTGGTAATGCAGCGCGCCCGCCACCACCGGCGGCTCGGTCCCGTAATAGACCGCCGAGGCCGCCTGCAGCGCCTGCCTCCAGGCCTCGCCATCCGGGTTGGGCAGGAAGCCGAACTCGGTCCAGGAGAAGGCGCCCACGTAGCGCTTGCGGATGGTATCCCAGTTCTTCTGGTAGACGACCTCGCAGATCTTGGCGGGATAGCGGCCCGACGCCGCGCGGTTCATCGTGACCTCGGCCACTGCCCGCTGGCCCACTACGGGCTCGCCGCGCGCCTCGAAATACACGTTGTGGGCGAGGCAGGTCAGGTCTTCGCGCTCGGCGTGGTGCGCGAGGATCGCGCGCAGGCGGCCCTCCTTGTAGGCGAACACCGCGTCCAGCGAGAAGGCGAACGCCGCGGCGACCGTGCCGATGCCCAGGGCGAACAGCCACGGCTCCTTGTCGGCCACATGCCAGTCGAAGCCCAGGCGCGGCCAGCGGCGGGCGAGCGTCCGCGTGTAACGGGTTATCAGGCGCCTCGTGTTCATGGCGGCCACCATGATCGGCGCGAGCGCGCATGCCCGTCAAGGAAGCGTTACGCGGAGCTATTTACTTGGGGCGAAAGCCAAAAATGCGCTCGAAGCGCTGGGCGAACTTCGGCCAGGCGTCCGGGTTGATGAGCCGCGGGGGGCGCTCGCCGCGCAGGATCGCCGCGACCTGCTGCGCGTTCCAGGTGCGCATGTTCTCGCGCGAGTCCTGCGTGATGCCGGCGGTGTGGTAGGTCGCGAGCACGTTGTCGAGCGCGAGCAGCGGGTGCGAGAGCGGCGGCGGCTCGTCGTTCCAGACGTCGACGCCCGCGCCGGCAAGGTGGCCCGATTTCAGCGCCTCCGCGAGCGCATGCTCGTCCACGATGCCCCCGCGCGCGGTGGTGACGAGGTAGGAGCCGGGCTGCATGGCGGCGAGCTCTCGCGCCCCGATCATGTTGCGGGTCTCGTCGTTATAGGGGCAGTGGATCGAGATGAAGCGCGATTCCTTGAGGAGCGTCGGCAGATCCACCTTGGTCGCGCCGCGCGCCTGGATCTCTTCCGCGCTGAGGTAGGGATCGCAGGCGAGCACCTTCATCTCCAGTCCCTTGCCGCAGATGCGCGCGACGCGCCGTCCAGTATTTCCGATGCCGATGACGCCAACGGTGCGGCCATGGGCGTTCCAGCCCTTGAAGCTTTCCCGCGGCGCGCGCTTTTCGGAGCGGAGCGAGCGGTCGGTCTGCGGAATCTTCTTGGTGAGCGAGAGCATCATCGCCACCGCGTGCTCCGCCACCGCGTCGGCATTGCCGCCCGACTGGTTCACCACTACCACGCCCGCCGCGGTGCAGGCCTTGACGTCGACCGTGTCGTAGCCCGCGCCGCTCGTCGAGACGACGAGAAGATCGGGGCAGCGCTCGATGAGCGCCGCGTTGGCGTGGTACTCCTTGGGCAGCTCCTGGCGCGTGGAGGTGATGCAGTAGACGTGCGAGGCCGACATCGCGCCCCAGTTGTCCGCCGGCGGTCCCTTGTAGGCGAGACGGTGCAGCGTGATGTCCTTTTCCTTCTCGAGCTCATCGGCGACGTTGGGACGCTTGCCGTCGTCGAACCAGAAGACGGTCTTTATCGAATTGCGGGCGGGCATAGGTCAGGCATCATTTCTTCGGCGGCGAGGGCCACTGGATGTACGGCGGCGGTGGCGTCTGCTCCGCAGAGAGAGGCTGCGGCGCGAGCTTGCCGACCGGCTGGAGGTGGCGCACGTAGCGGTAGAAGGAGCGCAGGTCGCGGTCGCTCCACTTGTTGAGATTGAACCACGGCATCGGCGGGCGCGTCGTGAGAGCCTTCGCGTAGCTCACCCACTGGTCCTCCGTCATCTTCGAGAGGCTCAGGCGCAGATTCGTCGCGTAGGTCGTGCCCCACGGCCCGCGAAATCCGAGCGGGCTTCCGAGCAGCCAGTTTTTCTCGGGAACCTTGCCGTCGCTGGGCGCGTAGCCGTCGGTGTGGCAATCGTTGCATTGGCCGAGCATCAAGAGGTAGCGCCCGCGCTCAACCTGCTTCGCGGTGCGCTTCTCGGCGCGGCTCTCCGCGCCGTAGGCGGCCGGCGCCGTGACGATCGCCAGCGCCGCCAGGCCCGCAAGAATCACGCTTGCCCGCACCGTCATCCCCCAAGAATTGCCGCGTGCCGCAAGTATACGCAAAGGAGAGAATCTTGTTGCCCCTCATCCCAACCTTCTCCCAAGGGGAGAAGGGGATTCTCGCTGTCTCTCTCGTCCATCCTTCTCCCAGGTGGAGAAGGGATTCTTGATTCTCCCTCTCCGCTCGGGAGAGGGTTGGGGTGAGGGGAATAGGCTCGTGCTCTCCGCTAGGGAGACCACTCCCGCCAGCCGTTGAGGAGCGGGAAGTAGAGGCCGAGGCGGATCGGGCGCGGGTCGAGCGCGCGCAGGAGCGCGGCGTAGATTTCGAGCTGCCCGCGGTAGCGCTCCTGCTCGCGGTCGAGAAAGGCTTCGACATCGCCTCCCGCGTGCGTGCCGGTCTTGTAGTCCACGATCCAGCGCGTGCCCGCCGCGTCGACGAAGGTGCGGTCCACGATGATGTTGACGATGTTCTCCTTCGCCACGCCGGTGAGCCTGAGTTCGGACTGCGCGTCCATGTGGGAACCGAGCAGCATGCGGCCACGCTCGTCGGCCAGCGCGCGCTCGAGGATCGCCGCTACGCGGGCGGCTCCTACCGCCACGTCATCGGCGGACAGACCGCAGGCGACGAGCTCGTTCTCGAACGCTCTCTTGAGCGCCCGAACGCGCTTCGCGTCCCACCCCGCGAGCCCGTCCTCGGCGATGCGCTGCAGCCAGCGGTGCACGACGCTCCCGACGTGGCGCGCGACCTCGCCCACCCACGAGAACTCGATCTCCTCGCGCGCTCGCGCCGGCTGCGGCGGCGGCGACCAGGCGGCCCTCCGCGGCGGGGCGGGCGCCTGCCAGCCGGAGGCGATGCGGCGCAGCGACTGGTCGATCGCGTTCTTCCCCGCGTCCTCGTCCCCGGCAGCGCGCAGGGAATCCGCAACCCTCGCCGCCGCCTCTTCGAACGCGGGCTGAACCGCCGGCCAGAGCGGGGCAAGCAGCGTGCGCGCGTGCGGCGCCCGCACATGCGGCACACCGTCGTCGCCCGCCGCGAGGCGCACGGCGCCGAGCAGATGCAGGCGCTCGCGCGCGCGCGTGGCGGCGACGTAGAGCAGGCGCCCGGCCTCGAGCCGCTCCTTCTCGTCGTCCAGTTTCCGCAGCCAACGGTAGATCGGGTCGTCGTCGGCGCCGGCTTGCTGGATCGGGGCGAGCAGCAGGGAAACCTCCCCCCTCACCCGCTTCGCCTCCCTCTCCCCGGGCGCGCGAGGGTGCTGGGCGCCGGGCTGCTCCATCCACAGGAATAGCCGTGCGTCCTCGCCGCGCGGGGGACGGCCGAGGCCCGGCACGATCACCGTGTCGAACTCGAGGCCCTTCGCCTTGTGGATGGTCATGATCTGCAGCCGCTCGTCGGCCTGCACGTCGGGCAGCGCGTAGAGCTCGGCGAGGCCGTCCTCGAATTCCGCAAGGTCGCCGATCTCGCCCGCTTCCTCGTGGTCGCCCAGATACTCGAAATAGATCTCGGCGTCCTCGAGGTCGGTCGCGCCCTCCACGCACGCCGGGCCCGAAAGCGCGAACCACGCGCCGGCGACCCGCTCGCGCAGCGTCCCGCGGCAGCGATCGTCGAGGCACGCACTGAGCACGGCGCGCACGCGCTCGAGACGCTCGCGCCCGTCGGCGGAAAGCGCCGCGACGCGCGCCTCCTCGTTCATGAGCTCCCACAGCGTGCGCCCGGTCTCGCCCGCGGCGAGCACGTCGAGGTCGGCAAGCGTCAGCCCGCACCACGGAGCGCGCAGCACTGCGAGCCAGGCCAGGCGGTCTGCGAGGTGCGAGAGCGCGCGCGTCAACGCGAGCAGGTCCTGCACGACCGGGCGGTGGCCGAGCTCTTCGATCTCGATCGCGCGGAAGCGCAGTCCCGCGCCCCTCAGTTGCGGCACGATATCGCGCAGGTGGCCGCGATTGCGCACGAGGATGGCGACCGTTGCCTCCGGATTCCCGTCCCGTGCCTGCGCCGCGAGCTCCGCCACCCGCGCCGCCTCGCCCGCGTGGTCGCCGTTGAAGAAGGGATGCACGGTGACCGCTTGACCGGGCAGCGCACCGCGCGTCGCCTTCGAAGGCGTGTACGGCACCGATCCGGCGGCAACGTCCTCGCGCTCGGGCATCACGCGCGGAAAGGTCGCGTTCACCCACTCGACGATCCCGGACTGCGACCGGAAATTGGCAGAGAGGCTGATCGCTTCCGGCGCGAGGTCCCCGATGCCGGCGGCGCGCGCGCGGAGAAACAGCCCGACCTCGGCCTCGCGGAAGCGGTAGATCGACTGCATCGGGTCGCCGACAGCGAACACGGTGCGCCCGTCGCCCGGCTCCCAGCCGGCGGTCAGCTTCGCGATCAGCTCGTACTGGCTGATGGAGGTGTCCTGAAACTCGTCGACGAGGAGGTGCCGGACGCGGTAGTCGAGCGCGAGGGCGAGATCGCTCGGCGCTTCCGCGCCGCCCAGGGCGAGCAGCGCGCCCTGCGCGACCTCGGTGAAATCGACCTGGCCGCGCGCCTGGAACACGAGCTTCAGCTGGCCGGCCGCGCGCGGAAGCAGGCGCATGATTGCCCCCAGCACCTCCCACTGAGAATTGCTGTATTCACCGGGCGGAAGCTCCCGCATCTCCTCGAGCGTCAGGCGGAAAGTGTCGTGGCCCCGCAAGCGCCCGAAGAGCGCCAGCGCGCGCTCCTTCCACGGCTGCGCCGGCTTTCCTGCGGGAAAGCCCTGGTCTTTGGTCAGGCGCGAGTACCATCCGCCATCCCTGGTCAGGAACAGCCGGGCGAGCGCGGCCCAGTCCTCGATGCTGTCTTCGAATTTATTGCGCCCGAGGTTGGCAAATGCATAGTTGGCAATCGCGGTCCATTCGGCGCGCGCGTCTGCCGGCAGGAGATTGCGCGCGCGCTCGAGCACGCCGTTCCGCTCGCCTATGAGCGCGGCCTCGAGCTCCGCGCGCCCCCGTCCGTGCACGTGGCGCAGCCAGTGGTCACGGCGCCTGAGCATCTCCGCGAGGAGCCCCTCGATACGCCCGACGTCGTTGTCGAGATGCGTGAGCAGGCGCTCGACGTCCTGCGCCACCGCCTCGTCGCCCTCGACAAGTCCGAGCGTCGCGCGCGCCGCCTCCACGTAGAGCGCCTGCGCGTCCTCGACGCTTTCCGGCTGCGCGCCGAAGCGCGAGAGCATCGGCATCTGGCGCGTCAACGCCGAGCACAGCGAGTCAATGGTCTGGATGCGCAGGCGCGCCGGGTTCTCGGTGACGCCCCATCCGGACGCGGTGTCGCGCGCAAGCGCCGCAGCTGCAAGCACGAGCGTCGTGCGCTCGTGCTCGCTCTCGGGAGTTCTTCCGGCGCGCGCCTGGGCGAGGGCTTCGAGCACGCGCTCGCGCATCTCGCCGGCGGCCTTGCGCGTGAACGTGATGGCGATGATTTCCTCGGGATGCTCCACGGCGGCGAGGAGGCGCAGGTAGCGCTGGATCAACAGCCCGGTCTTGCCCGAACCCGCGGGCGCCTGCACGATGAACGAGCGCGCGGGATCGAGCGCGCGGCCGCGCGCGCCCGAATCAGGTGTCGCCACCGCGTTCATCGCGCCTCCTCGTCGAGCGCGTTCTCGATCCGCTCGTAGATCCGGCAGAAGGGCTTCACATCGCAGTACCGGCAGGTGTGGGGGTAGCGCTTGGGATCGACCGCGGCCTCGCCCGCGGCAAACCCGGCCGCGATACGTGCGACTGCGGCGCGCCACGCTTCGACCTGCTGGGCCCAGGACGCTTCCGCCTGTCTGAGCTTGCCGTCAGGAAGGGTGCGCGTGCCCGGCAGGAGATCGGGATCGCGCGCGAGCCCCACGAAGCGCATGTCGCCCGCGCGCACCTGCGCGAAGGCTGCTGCCGCCGCGTCCGGCTCGGCACCTGTCAGGTAGAGCGGGAGCTGCGGCTCGTCGGGCCGCTCGCCGAGCATGGCGCCCGGCGCCGCCTCGCCGGTCTTGTAGTCGAGCACGATGCGCCGCCCGTCGCCAGTCTCATCAACGCGGTCGAGGCGGGTCTCCAGCGTGAGCCCGCCAGCCTCGATGCGGCGGTTGTCCTCGGTCGCGAGGACGGTGAACGCGCCGCGGCGTTTCTCGACTTCGAGCCACTCGCGCGCCCGCTGCTCAAGGCGCCGCTTCTCGATGGCGGCGAAGCGGCCCGAGAGTACCGTCGGCCGGTCGCGCCGGATGCGCGCGATCGCCTCCTCCGCCGCGCGGGCGAGCAGCGCCTCGATCTCGGCGGGCGGCATCGCGTCGAGCGCGTCCCGCGTCTTCAACTGCGCCCAGATTCCCGCCAGGGTGCGGTGCACGAGTGTCCCGCGTTCCCTCGCGTCCAGCCCCGCGTGCGGCGCCTCCAGCCCTTCCGCGCCCAGCCGGTGCAGCGCGAGCCCGCGGAACGGGCACGCCGACTGGTCGCGCAGGACCGATGCGCCCCCGCGAACCGCGGTCTCGCGGAGCGGCGAGGGCTTCGCATCCGGCGCGCGCTCGATCGCGCGCAGGCGGTGGACCGCGTCGCGGTAGCTCGCGTATTCGGGCAGCGCAAGCGGCTTCTCCGGGACCGCGAGAATGAGCGGGCTCGGCTCGAATTCGCGGTCCTCCTCCCGCAAGGGGTGGCTCAGCACGACTTCCCTGGCGCAGGCGAGCCACTCACCGGTCAGGCGCCGCGCGAGCTCGAGCATGCCGGCGGCGGAGCCCTGCGGGAGGCCGGCCGCGCGCTGCAGCTCGATCGGCAGGAATGGATTGGGGTGCGGCGCGCGCGGCCAGGCGTCGTCGGAAAGCCCCATGACCCACAGGTGGTCGAATTGCATGCCGGTCGCTTCGAGCTCGCCCAGCACCTGGATCGGCACGTCGGACGTCTCCGGCTGGAACTGGGTATCCGCTGCCATGCGCCGCAGCCGCGACACTGCGTCGGCGTACCCCGTGCGCGTGAGTACGCGGTCGAGCGCCGCGAAGCCGGCAAGCGCCTCGTGCCATTTCGCGAGAGTCTGGAACTCCGCCGAGTCGAGGCCGCGCTCCCCGGGAAAGCCCACGATCGCGAGCGCTTCGGAGATCGCCCGCGCCCACGCGGAGGGCGGCTGTCCGCCGAAGAGACGCGCCTTGCGGAACTCGGCGAGCGCGGCGAGGCGCTGCGCGAGCACCGGGCAGCCCGCGTCCGCGCGCGCGGTGAGCGCAATCAGCCGCTCGAGCGTCACCGCCGGCTCCGCGCGCTTTCTCAGCCACGCGTCAAGCCGCGCGCGCCGCGCCGCCTCGCTGGTTCCCCCGGCGATGAAGGGCGAGCGCACGAGCCGGCTCGCGCGCTCGAAGTCGATCTCGCGCCCCGCGAGCTCCAGCGCGAGAAGCGCGGCGTTGACGAGCGGGTAGGAGGCGAGCGGCTCGCCGTGGGAGACATTGAAGGGCAGCGTGTCGTGGCGGGCGCCCGGCAGCGCGTAGGCCGGCTCCATGACCGCGCTGAAGACCCTGCGGATAGTGCTCCGGTGCTTGGCCAGCTCGGGCACGACGACGCCGATGCGCGCAGCGCCGTTCGCCTCGAGGCGCGCGCGCGCCCACGCTGCCGCGCGGCGGATCTCCTCGGCGCTGTCCGCGCACGCAAGGCGCAGGCATTCGCCGCCGCCCGGCTCCGGACCCGCGCCCATCACTTCGCACCCGGCCGCCGCCAGCGCCTCGATGAGCGCTGCCTGCTGCGGCATGAGGACGTCGAATCCGTAATGGGCGAGCGATCGCGGCTTGCGGATATCGGAACGCCCAAGCTGCGGCGCGATGAGGTCGGCGAGGCGCGCGCCATCGGTCTGCCGCGCGCGGCGCGTGGCGGCCTCGTGGCGCTGCGCCCATTGCCGGAACGCCTTGCCGTCGTCGTTGAGGGGATCGCGGCCGATCCGGTCCGTCAAGCGCCACGCGTGGGCAAGCCGCCACGCTTCGCGCGCGACCGCGGCCGTCTCGGGAATGGCGAGGAGCGCATCGCCCGCGCCGGAATCCCGGATGACGGACTCCCACAGCGCCTGTTCCTGGGCGGGCGCGAGCAGGACCGGGAGCGCCGCGGCCTCGCCGGAATAGAGCGCGTCGCGGTAGGCGCGCTCGACGAACGCGGAGAGCGGCAGGATATCCGCGGTGGGCCAGGCCGATTTGCCGGCCTCGGCCTGCCGCGCGTCGTACGCGCGCTTCAAATGCGCGGCGAGCCGGCGGTTCGGAGTGATGACCGCGCACCCCGCTTCGATGCGCTGCGCGAGGTCTTGCCGCATGGTTGGGCGCGGCGGGAGGGCGTGTTACGGCCCGCCGCGACTATTTTTCGAGCAGGTGCTCTTTTTCTTTGATCTTCGCCCATTCGTCCGCGTCGGGCGGCGCGGGCTTCTTCTCGATGATGGGCTTCCACGCCTTCGCGAGCTCGGCGTTCGCCTTGGTCCAGTGCTTCTGCTTGTCCGGAACGTCATCCTCGGCGAAGATCGCCTCGACCGGGCATTCCGGGACGCACAGCGTGCAATCGATGCACTCGTCGGGATCGATGACGAGCATGTTGGGACCCTCGCGAAAGCAGTCGACCGGGCACACATCAACGCAATCGGTATACTTGCACTTGATGCAGGTCTCGGTTACGACGTAAGTCATAGTATTCCCTCGGAATTCCCGGAAAGCCTTGAAATTGCGCGGAGAGGGCATATCTTAGCAGACGCAATCGGCCCCTGCCGCCGCGCGCACCCGGGATTGGCCCTATGCAAGGCAGGGAAATTTCGCTAGCATTACGGGGCAAGTCTCACTGCCACCCTTCCGTGGCGCTTTCCGATCGACTCCCGAAGGCAGTGTTTTCATGGCTCAGAATATTCATTACGTGACCGACGCGACGTTCGACCCCGAGGTGCTGCAATCGCAGACGCCGGTGCTGGTGGACTACTGGGCGGAGTGGTGCGGTCCGTGCAAGATGATTGCCCCTATTCTCGACGAGGTCGCCCGCGAATACGCCGGGCGCCTGAAGGTCGCGAAGCTGAACATCGACGAGAACCAGTCGACGCCGCCCAAGTACGGCATCCGCGGCATCCCCACCTTGATGCTTTTCAAGAACGGCGCCGTGGAAGCGACCAAGGTCGGCGCCCTGTCCAAATCACAGTTGACCGCCTTTATTGACAGTCATATCTAAAGCCCCGAACCCTCCCCGCAGGCGCCCGGACGACGACCGCCCGGCCCCGCAGCAGGAAACGGCTGTCGCTGTCGTCGACGCCGGCGCCGTTCCTCCCCCTGATCCTCCCGCTGCTTCCGAAAAAGGCCCGCAGTTTATGCATTTATCCGATCTGAAGAACCTCCACGTCGGCGAGCTCCTCGAGATGGCCGTCAAGAACGAGGTCGACGGCGCCAACCGCCTGCGCAAGCAGGAACTGATCTTCGCGCTGCTCAAGAACCAGGCGAAGCGCGGCGAGAGCATCTACGGCGGCGGGACGCTGGAGGTGCTGCCCGACGGTTTCGGATTCCTGCGCTCGCCCGACACCTCCTACCTCGCGGGCACCGACGACATCTACGTCTCGCCCTCCC
The DNA here is from genome assembly GCA_036555615.1 of Burkholderiales bacterium. Lineage (GTDB taxonomy): Bacteria > Pseudomonadota > Gammaproteobacteria > Burkholderiales > SG8-41 > SG8-41. The sequence goes on from DATBKZ010000094.1 coordinate 30,166, forward strand.
AGATCCGCCGCTTCAACCTGCACACCGGCGACACCATCGAGGGCGAGATCCGCACCCCCAAGGACGGCGAGCGCTACTTCGCGCTGGTCAAGGTGGACAAGGTCAACGACGAGCCGCCGGAAGCCTCCAAGCACAAGATCCTGTTCGAGAACCTCACGCCCTACCACCCGACCGAGCACCTGAAGCTCGAGCGCGACATCAAGGCGGAGGAGAACATCACCGGTCGCATCATCGACATCATCGCCCCCATCGGCAAGGGCCAGCGCGGGCTGATCGTCTCGCCGCCCAAGGCCGGGAAAACGGTGCTGATGCAGCAGCTTGCGCATGCCATCACCGCCAACTACCCCGCCGTGGTGCTCATCGTGCTGCTGATCGACGAGCGGCCCGAGGAAGTGACCGAGATGCAGCGCACCGTGCGCGGCGAGGTCGTGTCGTCGACGTTCGACGAGCCGGCGACGCGCCACGTGCAGGTCGCCGAGATGGTGATCGAGAAGGCGAAGCGCCT
>DATBKZ010000095.1:0-46640 GCA_036555615.1 Burkholderiales bacterium
GATCCGCATGGCGCGGCTGCGCGGCACGCCGGTTGAGCGCGCCTACATCGGAATGGACCTGGAGGAGCCGGCGGTCGATTTCGCCGCGCTCGCCAAGTCGATGGGCTGGTACGCCGAAGGGCCCATCGCGCACGGAAAGGAAGTGGGGTCCGCCTTGGAGCGCGCGATTGCGAGGGTGAAAGCCGGCCAGCCCGCCCTGCTCGACACGATCACCCAGAAGCGTTAAGCCGGATTCCAGATTTGCATTCCCCTCCTGTCCGAGGAGGGGTCGCACAGCGGAGCGGCGGGGGTGGTGGAAGAAGGGGAACTCCATGAGCGGCAACGCAGCAGTGCAGATCAATACCGTCGGCGTCATCGGCGCCGGCCGCATGGGGCAGCCGATCATCGGGCACCTCGCGCGCAAGGGATTCCGCGCGCTCGTGCATGACATCGACCCCGGCAAGAAAGGCGCGGCCGAAGCGCGGGGCGGGACCTGGAGCGCCGACCTTCCGGCGCTTGCGCGCACCGCCGACGCCATCCTGATCTGCGTCGGCTACGACCATGAATTGCGCGCGCTGCTCTCCGATGACGGGATCCTTCCGCACGCACGCGCCGGGACGATCGTCGCGGTTCTCAGCACCGTGCATCCGGGAACGATGCGGGAGCTCGCAGAGCGCGGCCGCGCGCGGGGCGTGCACGTCGTGGATGCGACGATGTGCCGGGGCGGCTGGGCGGCCGACGAGGGGACGCTCCTCTCGTTCGTGGCGGGAAGCCCGGAAACCGTCTCGAGGCTGCGGCCAGTGCTCGCCGCGTTCTCGAGCGATATCGTGCACACCGGCGAAATCGGAACCGCGCAGGTCGCGAAGGCCGTCAACAACATGATCATGTGGGCCTGCCTGGTCGCCGACCACGAGGCGCTTGCGCTCGCGCAGCGCTACGGGCTGGATGTCGAGATGATGCGAAGAGCGCTCCTCACGACGCACTCGACGAACGGCGCGCTCGAGCATTGGGGAAAACAGACCATGGCGTGGGCCGACGACGACATGGAGATCGTGGCGGCCATGGCCAAGGAGCGCGGCATCGTGCTCGAGCAGGCCGCCGTGGTGCAGAAAATCTGCCGCACGCTCAAGCCCCGGCGATTTCAACTGGACCAGTACGGCACGGGACGCGGGGAATAGATCGGCCGGGCAGACTGTTTACGCTGGCACCAGGTGTCACGCCGGCATTTTCCAAAGGGGGAATCCATGAAGCAGCTACTGATTTCACTGGTGGCGGGCGCTTTCGTCCTTGCATCCGGCACCGTCGAGGCACAGCAGAAGTCCCAGCGTATTCGCGGAACGATCAGCGCGTTCGACGGCAAGATGCTCTCGGTCAAGTCCCGCGAAGGCAAGGACCTGGTCGTCGAGCTGACCGGGAAAGCCTCGGTTGCGACGGCCAAGGCGATCACCCTCGCCGACCTCAAGCCCGGGGCCTACGTCGGGGTCACTACCCGCAAGGGCGCCGACGGGGCGCTCGTCGCCCTCGAGGTCCACACCCTGCCGCCCGCCGTGAAGCCAGGCTTCCGGCCCTGGGACCTTGCGCCAGGGACGATGATGACCAACGCCAACATCGCCTCCGTCACGCAAGGCGCCGGCGGCCACGAGCTGGTGATGAAGCTCCCGGACGGGGAGCAGAAGATCAGGGTGCCCTCGGGCACGCCGATCGTCACCCAGGTCAAGGCGGGCCGCTCCGATCTCAAGACCGGAGAGTACGTATTCTTCAATGCCAACGTGGGCGCCGACGGCAAGCTGACCGTTCCGGGACGCATCCAGGTGAGCAAGGGCGGGGTCAAGCCGCCGCAGTGATTCCCCAAGGAAAAATCATGAAGCCACTTCAGTCCGGTCTCCTGTTCCTCGTGCTCGGGTTGCTGGCGGGAGCCGTCGATGCGCAGGCGCCGACGCGCGTGCGCGGGACGATCAGCGGCTTCGACGGCAAGATGCTTTCAGTGAAGTCGCGGGACGGAAAGAACGTCGCCATCGAGCTCGCGGAAAAAACCGCCATCGTATTCACCCAGCCGATCCCGCTCTCGGAGATCAAGCCCGGTGATTTTCTGGGGGTCACCTCGATGAAGCGCGCCGACGGGACGCTCACCGCTTACGAAGTGCGCCGCTTCCCGAAGCCGCTCAATCCCGGCCACCGCCCCTTCGACGGGCGCGACGACCAGACCATGACCAACGCGACCGTGGGGGCGATGGTTCAGTCGGCAAGCGGCCGCGAGCTCACCATGACCTACGACGGCGGCGCGCAGAAGATCGCGGTCCCGGAAGGCGCGTCAATCTCCACGCTCGTGCCCGGCAATCGCTCGCAGCTCGTTCCCGGCGCCGCCGTGAACCTCACCGCCCGTGCCGGCGACGGGGGCAAGCTGACGGCGATCCGCATCCAGGTCAGCCCACCGAAATAAAAGGTCCATTGCGTGGACCGAGGGCGCTGGCCAAGCGCCGCGCTTCGCAGTAAAGTTACCCGCCGGCTTCACCCGCACCCGCCGCGCCGCGGCGGGTTACGAGTTCCGCTCGTCCAGCCATCCCGGGGAGTCTTCCATGATCTACGAAGTGAGAACCTACGACATCAAGCCGCAATCGCTCTCCGAGGTGGAGAAGCGCTTCGGGGAAGCCTACGATCACCGCAAGAAATTCTCGCAGCTCGCGGCCTACTGGCACACCGAGGTCGGTCCGCTCAACCAGGTGATCCACGTGTGGCCGTACAAGGACCTCGAGGAGCGCACGCGCATACGCGCCCAAGCGGTCAAGGAAGGCGCGGGCAAGTGGCCGCCCAATACTGCGGATTTCATGGTCAGACAGCGCTCGGACATCTTCCTGCAGTTCGACTTTTCCCCCGTGCTGAAGCCGGGCAAGCAGGGGCCGTTCTTCGAGATGCGCGTCTACACCTACGCCACCGGGCAGCTCGAGAACCTCACCCGGGCGTGGGCCCATGCGCTTCCCAAGCGCCTCAAGCACGGTCCGATCACCGCCGTCTGGTATTCCGAACTGGGCGGGCTCAACCAGTTCGTCCACATCTGGCCATACAAGACGCTGGACGAGCGCTGGGCGACGCGCCAAAAGGCCAGCGACGCTGGCGACTGGCCGCCATCCGCCGTGGCGAAGAAGGCGGGACTGCCCGCGTATCTCCTCCTGCACCAGGAGAACAAGATCCTCATGCCCGCAGCCTTTTCGCCGCTGCAGTAAGGCGCCGGGAGGCGAAACAGGTGCCCCGCCCACGGATACGTTGCTCCGGAAGCGGCCCCTGAGCCACGTACCACGAACCCGAATCCGTAGAGGGAACCCGACATGTTGTTAGACGAAATGGTCGAGCGCGGCCTGCCCGAAGAGACTCGCATGATGCGGGACGTCACGCGCAAGTTCGCCAACGAGCACGTCATCCCATTCACGCGCCAGAACTGGCAGCGGGAATGGAACATGAATCCAGACGAGCGGTTGCCGCGCAAGATACTCGAGGTGGCCGACGAGATCGGAATCCGCACGCTGGGCGTCCCCGAGGAGTTTGGCGGCACGCCGCTCGACCCGAAGACGGAAACGCAGACCTTCGCCGTGATCTCAGAGGAGATCTCGCGCGGCGACTGCGGCCTGTCGGAGAAACTCGTGCAGATCTGGAAGGTCTCGGTGCTGTTGCGGAACGTCGCGCCGCGCCACCTTCAGGAAAGGTGGTTCCCGGAGGTCGTGAAGGACCCGACTTTCCTGCTGTCACACTGCCTCACCGAGCCGCGCGGGGCATCAGACCGCTGGCTCCCCTACGACGTGCCGGAAGCGATGATGCACACCCGCGCCGAACTGAAGGGTGACAAATGGGTGATCAACGGCCGCAAGCAGTTCATCACCAACGCCTGGGACTCAAAGCTCTACGTGGTCTATGCCACCACCAAACCGGGCGCCGGCATGACCAAAGGGACGTCGTGCTTCCTCGTGCCGCGCGGCACGCCCGGTCTCAGCGTGGCGCGCTGCAACGAGACGCTCGGCGGGCGCTACATGAACAACGGTGAAATCGTGCTCGAGGACTGCGCGGTCCCGAAGGACCACCTGCTGGTCCAGGATGTCGCACTGGCTCGCGCCAGCGTCTACTTCCGGCCCGGGAAAATCATCCAGGGCTCGAAAAATCTCGGCGTCGCGGTCCGGGCGTTCGAGGAAACCGCCAAGTACGTGCAGGACTACGTGCAGGGCGGCCGCATCCTCATCAAGCACCAGGCGACCGCCATCCGGCTTGCCGAGATGGCGACCAAGATCTGCACCGTGCGCGGCATCCTCCGCGAGGCCTCGCGCGCGGTTGACGAAAAGCTGCCGGAGGCTGAAGTGCTCTGCAACATGGTCAAGCTCTACGCCTCCGAGGCGGTGCTCGATGTCTGCCGGCACGCGATGGAGTTGCACGGCGGCAACGGCACCATGCTCGATTTCGGCATCGAGAAGCTCTATCGCGACGCCTCGATGTATCTGCACATGGACGGCACCGTGGACATCACCAAGTTCAAGATCGTGAAAAACTTGTTCCCGGACACCGCCGGCAAGTACGCCGGCCCCGAAACCTGAGCGTGGCCGCCCGCGGGCGGGATGGCCGCCGATCGAAGCCGCGGCCGTCGTTGATCGGCGAAACGATAACCGCCCGGAAATCAGCTTATTAACCGAACGGGCGCCGGGCGCCGTCGCAAGCCGGCGACGAAATCCTCCGATCGCCGCTCGCGTCCTCGCTTCAACAGCCTGATTTCGCGACCTTTGCCACGCCTGGCACGGATGTCGCTTCTATGTCGCGACCGACAAACTGCAACAATCCTTCGTCAGGCTTCTTTCGGAAAGGAGAAATCCGCTATGCCAGCAAGAAAAGGCGCATCGGCGCGCATGCAGCGAATGCTTCGCCCGCTCGCGTGGGACGAGATCGACGAGCCCGGGGCCTATGTGGAACTGTCAACTGGCAAACTCTATCGCATCACGCAAGAGAGTCTGCTCGTTGACAACTCGCTCGCGAGGCCCGGGAACGGCGGGCCGGTCTCGCCCGTCGTGCAGCTGAGCACGGACCCGTTCATCTTCGATCTCGCGGCGCGGATGCTCTGTGTCGAGCACAACATCCGGCCCGACTTCTGATGGAGGACGCATGGCACTCAAACGGCGAGCCGTCCCTTCCGGACATCGCACCGCGACGCCGTTCCTCGTGGTGGACGACGCCGCGGAGGCGATCGACTTCTACATGCGCGCGTTCGGCGCGAAGGAGCTGATGCGCGTCGAGGACAACGGCAGGATCACCCACGCGCAGTTCCGGATCGGAAATTCCCGCTTCATGTTGTCCGACGAGTTTCCGGAGGCGGGCGTGTGCGGACCGCGGTCCTATGGCGGCTCTCCGCTCCGCATTTTCCTCTACGTCGCCAACGTCGACAGTTTTGTCGGCAGGGCCGTCGCCATAGGCGCGAAGCTGCAGCAGCCAGTGGACGAGAAGCGCTACGGCGACCGCTCCGGCAGCATCGAGGATCCCTTCGGCTACACCTGGCACGTCGCCACGCACCGGAGGGACGTCACTCCCGAGGAAATCCAGGCGAGTTCTGGCGCGGGCTGACGCAATTGAGCGTCAGTACCCCTCCTTAAGCCTCCGCGACGCACTCGATCTCGAGCAGGAAATCCGGGTTCGCCAGCTCGCACACGATCGTGGTGCGCGCCGGGTATTCGCCTTCCTTGAAGTACTCGCGATAGATGCGGTTCATCTCGTCCCAGTCGGATTTCCGCACCAGGATCACGTTGACCTTGACCACCTGGTGCAGGCCGCTGCCCGCCGCCGCCAGTACCGCCTGGATGTTCTTCATCACCTGGTGCATCTGCGCGGGAAAATCGCCCTTCGCGATCAGGCGATCGCCGTAGAAAGCGGGCGTGCCCGAAACGAACACCAGGTGGTCGGTCTTCACCGCGGGCGACAGCGGCGCCCTGGGCGGGGTGCTGGACTTGGGATGGACGATGGTTCGGGCCATGGTTTTCCTCCTGGCAATCCCGTCACTGCGTCACTTCGTCACCGCGTCACTTTCCCGCCAACGCGATCCGCTTCGCCACAGGATATCCCAGCACGCCATTATGCGCGAAGACGTAGACGCTGTTGCGCGCAAGATCGCCGGTCACGGCGAGCATGTAGTCCTCGGGCTTCCACACGAGCGGAACCAGCCGGCCGGGATCGTCGGAGGCGTGGAACACCTTCGGAATGCGTCCCGCTCTCGCCTCCTCCGCGAGGTTCCAGGTCGGCTTCTGTGTCCAGTCGCGCAGGATCCGCTCGAACTCGCGCGCCGGGATGCGGGCATGCTCGAAGAGTCGGCGCTTCAGGTCCTGCCGCGACCAGCCCCAGCCGGCGATCGTCTCGGCAATAATCGGCGAGAGGAGCATGAGCGGCCGCAGCGTGCCCATGCCCTGCCCGACCGTGAACATGAGCTGCCACGAGTACTGCCGGATCACCGCGTCGTAAATGTAGGGCATCATCGACTCGGGGGTGGCACCTGATACCGAGGAGATGTGGTTGCCGCCGGTGTAGCGCGCGATGGTGACGGTACTCTCGCCGGGCGCGAATCCGAAGTCCGCGCTGTTCGCCTCCCAGCCGATCTTCCTCAGGACGTCCTCATTCTCCGCGATGGCCACACGCCACGTGTTGCCGAAGGTCGCCTTGTCGTTCTGGTGCGGCAGGAAACCGGCAACGTTGCGCAGATAGAGCCGCCAGAATCGTCCGATCGCGGTATTCGGCCGGAAGCCGTCTCGCATCACGCCCTGGGTGTAGTTAAAACCGAGCTGCTTGATCATCGGCCCGTTCACGATGATGAGCGTCTCGCCGCCCGGCGTATTGCCGCTGTGCTCGACGCCATAGGCGGGATCGGCCATCGCCTCGATCAGCGCGATGAGCACCGGCATGTATTCGGGGCGGCAGCCCGCCATGACGCCGTTCACCGCGATGCTCCAGATCGTTGCCGCGCGGCTGTCCGGCAGCAGCGCGCCAAGGGATTCACCGGGATCGCGGCGGGTGAAGCGCAGGAACTGCTCGACTCTCTCGCGCGTCGGCGGGACGATCGGCAGCCCGTCGGAGAGGCCGTGGTCGTAGAAGTAGTCGTTGATTTCCTGGAAGCCGCCCTTGACGATGACGTCTCGGGGGCCGGGCTCTCCGCCGGTGCCCGCCGGCTTCGGAGCCTTCAGCAGGTTGTCGATCACGTGCTCGAGCGTGACCTCGAGCACGTTGCGCTCGAGCATCTCCTTGCTCTGCACACCGGGGTGGCCAACCACCCGCGCGACTGGCAGGTTCGGCATGCCGAGTCCAATCGAGGACGCGGCGGCAAGACCCATGAAACCCTCGCACACGAGCGTGGACGACGGCACGCCGGCCGCCTCTCCCGCCGCGCTCGCCCGCAACACGGCGGGCGTGCAGCTCCCTCAACAGCCCATGCCGGAGATGACGGCGTCAACGCCGAGCTCCCGGAGCCGCTGCGGCAGCGCGGCTACCACCTCGCGCTCCTCGCTCCCGTGCGTGTTGCCGAACTCGCGCCAGCTGACGAAGCGCACGCCCGGAAACCGCGCCTTGAGTCCCGCCTCGAGGAATTCGAACACTTCGTCGCCGCGAAACACGTGGTCCCACAGCTGCGCCACCGTCTTGCCCGCGAGCGTGTCGAGCCGCTGCGCGAGCGGCTTCACCCGCGCCTGCCGCGGGCTGCGCGGCCACAGCGCTTCGAAACACCCGTCATGGCCTGCCATAGTCTGGACTTTCCTGACGCTTGGGTGATCGCACAAGGATACTGTACCGGCTGGCTAGAACGATATCGAGATACTGAATGCGCCGAAAGTATCGTGCTCGAGCTGCGTCTTGAACTCGCGCGTTCGCACGACGTGCGTGTAACCCAGGCGCACATCCCGCCACGTCAGGACGAGACCCCACTGCAGATCGCCGACGAGCGGCTCCTTGTCCACGCTGCGGCTATCCTCGAAGGTGTTGCCGTCGAGGAAGATATTGCGGGCAACGGCACGGCCCTCGAATCCGCCGAACAGGTACCACGCGAAGTTCGCCGGGGGAATGAAGAAGCGCGAGCCCGGGATGCTGGGCTGGATGCGCGGTGGCCCGTAATCGAGCGCGAGGTTCTTGCCAAAGCGCAGCGTCATTCCGCCGTTGGCGTAGGTGTACACGTTTCCGAGCGCGCCGCCAAAGTGCGGCGTCAGGTCGATTTCAAGCCCGAGCAAGGTCGTGGTGGCCAGCGCCCGCCAGTTGCGCTGGTAGGTCAACAGGATGCCCAGTTCATTCCCGAGCTGGGTATCCCAGCCCTGCGGCTCGGGCGAGTTGACGATTTCGTGGATGAATTTCTGAGTTTGCTCCGCTCGCGATGCCGGGCCGACCACGCCCAGCGTCAGCGCGAGCTGGTCGAGCCGTCGCCCCCTCTCGATGCCCAGCCCGATCGTCAGGTACAGCCAGCCTGCGTAGGGGCGGTCATCGAGCGGAGGATCGGCGAGGGTGATGTCACGCGGCGTATACATGTTCTGGCCCAGGGTATAGCCATGGCGAACGTGGCCCTCTTCCGGAAACCAGGGAAGCCAGTGGGCGATGCGCAAGGCCCAGTCCGGTGCCGCCCCCCCGGTTGGCACCCAGATCAGCGCGATTCCGCTCGTATAGCTCCGGTCGGTGTCATAGAAGAGGTCGTTCTCGACGACGAGGCTCAATATGCCTGGCCTGGGCGCCTCCTCGCCCCATGCCGTAGACGCGGCAGACGAGGCCGCCAGCGCGACAATCACGATCCCAACCAGCCGCGCAATCACGCTGTCTCCCGGATCCCGACACTCTGCGCAGCGCATCTACATGTCCGCGGCGACGCGAAAACCGCGACGGTAGACCCTGAGCTTGGTGGGCCGCGAAACACATGATCCCACAGCTGCGCGAGCGGCTTCACCCGCGCCTGCCGCGGGCTGCACGGTCACAGCGCTTCGAAATAACCATCGTCATTCGCCATGATCCGGACTTTCCGTAAGTCTCAGTTCATGAGCTGGCGCCATGGAATGTGAAAATCCATTGATCTATCTCAAGGCCTGCCGCCGGATTTGCGTGGAAGATGAATCAGTCTCTGGATGGGAAAAGGAGGACCGTATGCTCGGTCTCCCCGCGGTAGTGGAATGGGCTGTGGCGATCATCGGCTTGCTGGCTACAGGCGGCCTAATCTATCGGGTAATCGAGTTGGTACCAACTGGGCGTCTGATCAGGTGCCCCGAAACGGGGGCGATCACTTTCGTCGAAATAGGATGCGCGTCGCCCGGAGACGGGTCGGAGCCGAAGGTCACGGTGCAAAGCTGCGACTTGTGGCCGGAGTATTACCGGTGCGCTGGAAGATGTCTCGCGGATTTAGGTAGAAACGCCGGAAAAGGCGGCTCAGCGCCGCTCAGCGCGATAGACGCGCGATTCGGGCAACGCGCCTCCCGTGCGTCCGGCTAGTTGAACCTGATCCCGGTTTCCTTGCGGATGCGGACCCACCTTGCGTAGTCCTCCTGCAGCGTGCGCGTGAACTCCTCGGCGGAGTTCGGGACGACTTCGGCGCCGACTTTCTCGAACGCTTCGCGCGTGCGCGGCTGTGCAATGACGGCATCGACTGCAGCGCGCAGCTTCTGAACCGCTTCTTTAGGCGTTGCGGCCGGAATCGCGAGCGTGGTCCACGTCGAATAATCGTAGCCGCGGACCCCCGACTCGTCGATCGTGGGCACGTCGGGCAGGAGCTTCGAGCGCCGCGGCGTCGTCACCGCCAGCGCGCGCAGCCTGCCTGCCTTGATGTAGGGTCCCGAGGAACTGACTTGATCGAATGCCAGAGGGACCTCCCCGGTGAGGATGGCGACCGATGCGGCGGCGCCGCCCTTGTAGGGCACGTGCGTGAATTTCACTCGCGCCATCGACTGAAACAGCTCGCCCATCAGGTGCCCACCGGAGCCCAGGCCCGCCGATCCCATCAAGAGCTCTCCCGGGCGCGCCCTTGAGAACGCGATGAGCTCCTTGACGCTGCGCACGGGCAGCGAGGGGTGCACGCTGAGGGCGCTCGCAACGAGCGAAATGCGCGACGTGTACACGAAGTCGCGCAGCGGCCGGTACTCGACATCGTCGCGAAACACCGGCTGGGACACCAGCGTGCCGGGTGCGCCAAGCATGACCGTGTATCCGTCGGGCGGCGACTTGGCGACCACGGTGGCACCGATCCTGCCTCCCGCGCCGGCGCGGTTCTCGACGACCACGGGCTGCCCCAGAAATTCCGAGAGTCCGGGCGCGATGGTCCGCGCATTGATGTCGATGTTTCCACCGGGGGCGAACGGGACGATGATGCGGATCGGCTTGGACGGGTAGCCCTGGCTACAGGCAATTGCGGGCGCAAGCAGCATCAATCCGCTCATCGCGAGCCAACAGGGTCGTGCCATGCGGTTCTCCTCGTAACGTTTTTTTGGTGGAAAGATGACAATCTGTCCCCAATCATCGGACCCGTCAAGCACCGCGAGCAACCAGTGTTCCTGCTGCCTGACAATCCCAAGATCGACTGCGAGCCTGGGACCTCTTGTTGATTTCGATTGGCGGCTGCGGAGCAGTTGTGGTTCAGTCGTGCGGCGCGACACGAAGAACCGGGGTTGGCGCATGCCATCAGCGGGATCGCTTCCTGCCATCGAAGATTTCCACGGGCAACGTGAACTCCCCTTTCGACTCGAAATGCAGGCTGTTGAACGCCGGTCCTGCGAGTTGTCCTGTCATCTCATACGAGAGCTTTCCGCGGTACTCCTTTGTGATGACGCCGATCGCCTGGCGCGCGATGCCGAACACGGAAATACTCACCGGCACGTCGACGAGCGCCTCACCGAAGCGCGGTATGCTGCCACCCGCGTCGCTGACGCCGGTGGCAAAGCGCTTGCCTTGCACATCCATCTGAACCGACAAGCCGTCGAATTCCAGCGGTGAGTTATTGGGATTCTGAATTCGTAGCTTGACCAGCATTCGCACCTCCAGGCCCTCACCTTCAAGCGGCTCAACGCCTGCGATGATCACGTGAAGGGGCTCGGGGTACTGAAAGCTGGCGCAGCCACCCCACTGAAGCACCCCGACGGCAAGCAGTGCGAGCAGCGCTCTTCGACAGATTGACATGATGATCTCCCGCAATGTCGACTTCTCTACGCGGATGCCGCGTGAGCACCCGGCTTCCGCGCCGTCAACGAAAAGCTTGAGTAACGGGCAAAGAAGCTGCGCAATGCCGACGCAACGAGTGCGTTACGAGATGCGCATCAAGCATGGGTACTGAAGCTAACAATGGAGGCGGCCACGATTTCTGCCCTCTCCCCCGCTGGTCACGGATCACGGCAGTTTCCAGCCGAGCCACTCGCACACGCCGCGCCCCATCACGTACTCCAGGTCCTGGCCCTTCAGCCACGGCAGCTCCTCGGTGAAGAGCGTGACGCCCTGCCGGTACGGGCACGGCAGGCGCGAGAGATCGGTGCCCCAGAACGTGCGCTTCGGGCCGAACGCGTCGAACGCCTTGCGGAGGTAGGGATGAAGATTGCGGAAAGGATATTTCTGGGTGGTGAAGAACGGGAAGCAGCTCACCTTGGTCGCGACGTTGGGATGTCTGGCAAGCGCGAGCAGCTGGTCGAACTCCCTGAAGGCCTCATCGTCCCTGCCGTCCACCAGCCCCGAGTGGTCCATCACCAGCTTCAGCTTCGGATGGCGGGCCGCGATGCGGTCAACGAGGTGCAGGTGCCGGTGGGGCATCAGCATGTAGATGGGCACGCCGTGCTTCTCCGCCTCCGGCCACAGCCAGTCCGCCTTGCCTTCGGTCAGCAGCTCCAGCAGCGGCGAGCGGTGAAACACAAAGCGCAAGCCGAGCATTCCCGGCTGCTTGCGCCACCCGGCGATTTTGCCCCGTGACTCGGGCGCCTCCGGGTCGATGCGGCCCATGACGGCGAAGCGATCGGGATGTGCTTTCGCCGCCGCCAGCCCGAGGTCGTTACGGTCGCCTTCCCACGATGGCGGCACGATCACGACGCGGTTGACCCCCGCGGCGTCCATCTCGTGCAGCAGCTCGCCTTTTTCGAGCGGCACGTCCCGCTGCGCCTTGACCGGCCGGCCTTTCGGCCACGGCCGCTCCGGAGTGTCCGCGGCCCAGATATGCACCTGGGAATCAACGATCATCATTGCGCGGACTCCGCGGTGATGCCGGCCTCCTTGATGACCTTGCGCCAGCGCTCGAGCTCGGTGCGGATCATGTTCTGGAATTCGGCGGGAGTGCTGCTCGCCGGCTCGAGCCCGAGCGCCACGAGCTGCTTGGTGAAATCCGGGTTCGCGACCGCCTTCTTCATTTCCGCGTTGATGCGGCTCACCACGGCTTTCGGCATGCCGGCCGGCCCGAGCAATCCGAACCACGTCGTGTTGGTGAAGCCGGGCAGCGTCTCCGCGATCGCCGGCACCTCGGGCCACCCGCTCACGCGCTGCGGATGCCCGATCGCGATCGCGCGCAGCCGGCTGGCTTTCACGTGCGGACCGGTGTAGGGAATGCCGCCGAAGAGCGCCTGCGCGCGGCCCGCGATCAGGTCCACCGTTGCCGGGCCGCCGCCTTTATACGGGACGTGCACAAACTTGAAGCCGGCCATCACCTTGAGCAGCTCGCCGCCGAGATGGTTGGGTGTGCCAAACCCCACCGACGCGAAAATAATGCCTCCGGGCTGCCTCTTGGAGAGCGCAATGAAATCCTGGAGATTCGCCGCCGGCAGCGCGGGATACACGACCAGCAGGAACGGCGTATACACCCCGAGGCCGATTGGCGTGAAATCCTTGACCGGGTCGTACGGCACCTTCGGGTTGATCGCCGGGCCCGTCGCGAGTCCGCCGGACGTCCCCAGCAGTATGGTGTAGCCGTCGGGCGTCGCCTTCGCGGCAAGGCCGTGCCCGATCGTCGCTCCCGCCCCCGGCCGATTGTCCACCACGACCTGCTGCCCCAGCGCATCGGTGAGCCACGCGGCAAACGCCCGTCCGGTCGGGTCGGTCGATCCGCCCGGCGGATACGGCACGATCATGCGGATCGGCCGCACCGGGTACTGGCTCTGCGCCATGACCGGAGCCGCAAGCCACATCGCGACCAGGAAAAGAACCGGCAATCTCAACCAAGGATGGACCATTGCGGCCTCCCTATCCCTCGTTACTTGTCACGCGTCACTCGCCCGGCAGCGGCATGGGCCGCTCCTCCGCAAGCGCAATCCAGCCACGGATGATGCGATAGAGCACCCAGATGCCGACGCCGACCAGCAGCAGCCACGCAAGGGGTATGCCGACGAAGGTCAGGATCAGCACTCCGGCGAGAACAACCCACAGGACGGCATACCAGAAGGTGCGGAGCTGCCAGCCGAAGTGCGAATCGAGCCAGGTGCCGCGCGCATCGCCGCGCTTCACGTAGTTGATGATCACCGCGATGATGGAGGGCCAGCCGGTCAGGAACGCGGTGACGATGAACGCGCTGCTCAGCACACCCATCAGCGCGCTGAATCCGTGCAGGCCGTAGAGGACATGCGTGAGCGTCACCATGCCCTCGGACGGCAAGACCGCCGGCGCTCGCTGCGGTGCGTCCACGTTGTGATCCATCGCCGGTGTATTCTTCATCCTTGAGGCAATAATAGCAACCGGCGCCTCGCATCACTCACCACACATCACGCACCCATGAGCGCACAGCGGCGCGCACTGGTCATCGGCGGCTCGATCGGCGGCTTGTTCGCGGCCAACTGGCTGCGCGCGATCGGCTGGGACGTGACCGTCTTCGAGCGCGTCGGTGACGATCTGGCGAGCCGCGGCGCCGGCATCGGCACCCACGAGGAGTTGCGCGCGGTGATCCAGCGCCTCGGATTGACGGTGGACGAGACGATCGGCGTCTGGGTGCACACGCGCGTCTGCCTCGAGCGCGACGGCAGCGTCAGCCATCGGCTCGCCACCTCCCAGCTCCAGAGCAGCTGGGCACGCGTGTACCGGCTGCTCAAGGACGCGTTCCCGGCCGGGAATTACCGTTTCGGGATGGCGCTCGAGCGCATCGAGCAGGACGCCGGCGGCGTCACGGCAATATTTGCCGACGGCACGCGCAGCCGCGGCGACCTTCTGGTCGGCGCGGACGGCGTCTACTCGACCGTGCGCGGGCTGCTCCTCCCGGAGGCGCAGCCTCGCTACGCGGGCTACGTCGCGTGGCGCGGGCTGGTGGACGAGGCGACGTTCACGCCCGCAGCCCACAAAGAGATCTTCGAGCGCTACACCATGTGCTTTCCGGAAGGCGAGATGATGCTGTGTTATCCCGTGCCGGGACGCGACAACGACACGCGACCCGGGCGCCGCGCCTACAACCATATCTGGTACCGGCCAACGGACTTTCACGGGGCGCTGCCCCGCCTGTGCACCGACGCAACCGGCCGCTGCCATGGAATCTCGATCCCGCCGCCGCTCATCCGGCCGGAGGTCACGGCGCGCATCCAGGCCGATGCGCGCGCGCTGCTCGCGCCCCAGATCGCTGCCATCGTGGAGCGGACCGGGCAGATCTTCTTCCAGGCGGTCTTCGACCTCGAGTCGCCGCGCATGGCGCTCGGGCGGGTGGCGCTGCTCGGGGACGCCGCGTTCGTCGCGCGCCCCCACGTGGGCGCCGGCGTGACCAAGGCCGCGCTGGATGCCGAGTGCCTGGCGCGCGAGATCAAGGCGGCCGACGGCGATCTCGACACGGCGCTTGCGCGCTACGAGCAGGACCGGCGTCTCTTCGGCACGCGCATCGTCGCCCGCGCCCGGCGGCTCGGCGCCTATATCGAGGCGCAACTGAAGCCGCCCGCGGAGCGCACTGAGGCGGAGCGTCAGCCGCCGCCGGAATACCTGATGCGCGAGGTCGGCACCATCAACCTCGATCTCAAGGCCCTGACCGCGCCCGCCTGAGGGATGAGGGCTGAGGGATGACGGGTGTCACGTTGGTAACGGGGTGGTGGGAGAATAGCAAGTCAAGGAGGGACCCAATGAAAAGAATCGCAGGCATCACGGCACTGAGTGCCCTGCTGGCAGTGACGCCGGGCTTGTTCGCGCAGCCGTATCCGTCGAAACCCGTCAGAATCATCGTCCCCTTCGCGCCGGGCGGCGGGGTGGACTTCATCGCGCGGCTCGTCGGCCAGAGACTGGGCGCGGCGCTCGGGCAGCAGATCATCGTGGAGAACCGCCCGGGAGCGGGCAGCGCGATCGGCACGGAGGTCGCCATCCGCTCGGCCCCGGACGGCTACACGCTGCTCGAGATCTCGCCGAGCTACGTCATCAATCCGAGCCTACGCGCGCCGAATTTCGATCCGCTCAATGACTACACGCCGATCGTGCTGATCGGCAAGGGGCCCTTCGTCCTGGTCGCGCATCCGTCGCTCCCGGCGCGCAACGCCCGCGAGCTGGTCGCGCTCGCCAAATCACGGCCCGGCGACATCCTCTACGGCAGCAGCGGACAGGGCACCATCGTCCATCTCACCACCGAGCTCTTCCTCCACATGGCCAAGGTGAGGATGACGGGCGTCCAGTACAAGGGCGGCGGGCCGGCGCTGATCGACGTCATCGCGGGCCACGTCCAGGTGGTCTTCTCGCCGCCGCAGACGGGGCTCCCCCACGTCAAGGCGCGGCGGGTGCGCGCGATCGGGATGACGAGCGCAAAGCGCATTCCCACGGAGCCGGACATCCCGGCGCTTGCCGAAACCGTGCCCGGCTACGAGTCCACCAACTGGCACGCGATGATCGGGCCGAAAGGCATTCCGCCCGCGGTGGTGGAGCGCATCAGCGCCGAGGTGAGGAAGATCGTGTCCCAGAAGGACATGGTGGCGAGGCTCCACGGGAGCGGCGTCTTCCCGGCCGGCGGCGGCTCGCCCGAGGTCGTCCGCGAGCTGATTCGCAAGGACTACGAGCAGTGGAAGAAGGTCATCGCCCAGGCTGGCATCAAGCCGGAATAACGATGCCGGCCTGCTCGCAGGTATTGGCGAGATCGCTGACGGTGGTGCGGCGCATGTCGCGCACCCAGCGCAGGTCGTCGTAGTCGGTGCCGCGGTGCATCGTGCAGCGGTTGTCCCACATGACGAAGTCGCGCCGCCGCCAGCGGTGGGTGTAGACGAACTGGCGCTGGGTTGCGTGCGCGATCAGCTCCGCAACCAGCGCCCTCCCCTCCGCCTCGGGCATCCCGATGATCCGCCCGATGTGTGAGGCGAGGTAGAGCGATTTCCGGCCGGACTGCGGGATCGTCCGCACCAGCAGCTGCGGCACCGGCGGCAGCCGCCGCGCTTCGTCCGCGTTGAACTCGGTGAACCCGCTCTTGCGCCGCGACTCCGCGATCGAGTGCTCGGCGACCAGCCCTTCGAGCTTCCGCTTCGTCGCCTCCGGCAGCGCGTCGTAGGCCGCGCGCTCGTCGGCGAACTCCGTGTGGCCGCCGACTGGCGTGACCGCGTGCGCGTAGAGCATCGAAGCGAGGCCCGGCCGGTACTTGAACGAGCTGTCCGTATGCCACAGCCGGTTGCCCGCCTTGTACGCGCGCTGGCGGCTGTCTTCCTTCCAGATCGCGCCGTCCGGCGCCAGATTGGAGATATCGGCGAAGCTCGGGTCGAGGCGGTGCGGCGTGACCTTCTGGTCCAGCACGCGGTCGGTCTCGACGGGACCGAACCGCTTGGCGAAATCGATGTGCTGCTGAGGCGTCAATTCCTGCTGCGGAAAAATCAGCACGGAGTGCTTCCAGAACGCGTCCTTGATCGCCGCTTCGTCCGCAGCGCCGAGCGGCCTCGACAGATCGACGTCGCCGATTTCCGCAACGAAGCCGGGGGTGACGGGGCACACGACGATGGTCACGGGACGCTCCTCGACGGCTTCCGCTAGTCTACACCGTGGCGACCGGCGTCACGGGCGAGCCTGCGGCGCCGGGCAGCCGCAACGGCGGCGCGGTCAGCAGAAAACGGTTGCGGTGATTGAACCGCAGCCAGGAGGCGAGTTCGGTGAGATACCACAGCTCGCCGAGATGGATCCCGAGCTTGAACAGGCAATGCTCGTGCAGCGGCAGCGCCGGGCCGCGGTGAGGCAACCGCGGGTCCGCGCCGAGGGTGGAGGAGCGCTCAACGGCGAGATTGTCGGCCGCGATCGCCGCGAGCCCGCTGTCGGCGACCCATTCGAGCAGGCGCTTGTCGTAGCCGTCCAGCACCGCGCACGCGCGGCGGATCGAGGAATCCAGCCTGCCGTTAGCGTCGCGGATCAGCTGCCCGAGGCCGGTGTGGATGCAGACGATGTCGCCCTTCTCCACCCGGACGTTGTCCACCTTCATGATCATCTCGAGCCGGTCGAACCCGACCTCGACGCGCTCGTCTCCCAGGTGATGGCGCAGGTCGATCAACACCCCCCGTCCCTGCACGCCGGTCTCGGCCATGCCCTGGATGCCGAGCGCGACCGCCCCGAGCGCGCCCTGGGTCCCGCGCCCGTCGCTGTCGACGATCTGATAGCCGTTGTAGAAGACTTTCTCCACGGCCTTGTCGCCGTCCGCGTCGAAGAGCGAGCCTTTGTGCGGGAATCCATCCCAGTGCGTCGAATATTGGGTATAGAGCATCACCGCCTCGTCCGATCCGATGTCCGTGAAGCGCGGGTCGAACTTCTCGAAGGCGAGATTGAAATAGACCTCGCCATCGCGCATGACCGGGTGAAAAACGGGCGGAAAACGGTGGGGATTGAGTACGTTGCCCCCCGGGCGCTCGAGGGGATGGCTCAGGCAGAAGGCTTGCCCGGTCTTCACCTCCTTCAGAGCCGCGAGCCGGCGCTCCGCCGTCAGCAGGTTCATCCGGCCGAGAGTGTCCTCATCTCCGAACTCGCCCCAATTCGATCCCTGCGGGCGATTCTTCCATCGCTTCGCCATAATCCTCGCTCCAGTTCTTTGAGGAAACCTTCCCCCCTGCCTGAGGAGGGGTGTCACCAAGTGACGGGGTGGTTGGAGGGAGTCACTTACCCTTGAACACCGGCTTCCGCTTCTCCATGAACGCCTTTTGCCCTTCCTTGTAATCCTCGCTCGCGAAGCAGTCCTCGACCATCTTCTGGCATAGCGCGAGATCGCGATCAGAGGGATCCTTGCGGAGCTCGATGAGCGAGCGCTTGACCGCTGCGATCGTGAGTGGAGCGTTGGCAGTGAGCGTGGCCGCGTAGTCCAGTACGTACTTCTCCAGCTCAGCGGCGGGCAGCACGCGGTTGACGAGCCCCATCTGAAGCGCTTCCTGCGCGTTGAACTGGCGGCCCGTATAGAAGATCTCCGCCGTGAACGAGGGCCCGACGAGCTCGGAGAGCCGCCGGATGCCTGAGAAGCGGTACCCAACGCCGAGCTTCGCCGCCGGGATGCCGAAGCGCGAATCGTCGGAGGCGATGCGGAGATCGCATCCCACCGCGAGACCCAGGCCTCCGCCCATGCAGTAGCCGCGGATCATGGCGATCACCGGCTTCGGGCAATCGCGGATCGCCGCGTTGCAGCGCTCGGAGATCGCCTCGGCCGCCTTGACCTGCTCCGGATTGGAGCGCCGGTCCTTGAACTGCGAGATGTCCGCGCCGGAAATGAACGCCTTCTCACCCTCGCCCCGCAGGATCACGACACGGATCCCGGGATCCTTCGCATAGCCCTCCATTGCCGCAGCCGTCGCCTCGTACATCTCGAGCGACATGGCATTGCGCTTCTCGGGGTTGTTGAAGATCACCCAGCCCATCGCGCCGTCCCTGCGGGCGATGATCTTGTTGGATTGCGTCGCTGTATCCATATGTTGGGCCTCTCTGATTTCATCGTAAATCATACAGCGCCCGGATAGGAGACGGCACGGTGGGTGCGATGGGAGATCAGGTCGCGCGGGCGACCGTCACACGGTCACTTCGTCAGTCGTCCGGCAGCAACCGGTAGCCAACGCCGGTCTCGGTCACCAAATAACGTGGCCGCACCGGGTCGGTCTCGAGCTTCTCGCGCAGCTGCTTCATGTAGATGCGGAGGTAATGGGTATGCTCGACATGCGAGGGCCCCCAGACTTCCCGCAGCAGCACGCGGTGCGTGACGACCATGCCCAGATGCTGGGCCAGACAGGCGAGCAGCCGGTACTCGATTGGGGTGAGGTGTACCTCTCTTCCGTCACGAGTAACTTTCCGGCGCTCGAGATCCACCTCCACTTTTCCGAACCGGAGTGCGGTCGTGGCCGCCGCTCCGGTGCGCGCCGCGTGCCGGAGCGCTACCCGGATGCGCGCAATCAGCTCGCCAATGCCGAAGGGCTTGGTGACGTAGTCATCCGCCCCCGCGTCGAGCGCGTCGATCTTCGCCTGCTCGCGCGCCCGCGCGGAGAGCACGATGATCGGCATCGGCGACCAGGCCCGGATGCGGCGGATGACCTCGACCCCGTCCAGATCAGGCAGGCCCAGATCGACGATCGCGAGATCGGGTTTGTGCGTTCCGGCGTCGATGACGCCGCGCTCCCCGGTTTCCGCTTCCACCACGCGATAGCCTTCCGCCCCGAGCGACGTGCGCAGGAAGCGTCGGATCTCGGGTTCGTCCTCCACAACGAGGACGCTCGGCCGCAGCTCGGTCATGCGGGTTCGGGGGGGACCGGCGGCGCCTTCTCCACCGGAAGCGTGAAGCGGAACGCCGCGCCTCCCTCAAGCCGCCGTTCGGCCCAGATGCGCCCGCCGTGAAGATGCACGATGGCGCGGCAGATGGCGAGGCCAAGGCCCGCGCCGCCGATGGCGCCTTCCGCCTTGCCGCGGTGGAATTTGGCGAACAGGCGGTCGGGATCTCCCGGCGGCAGTCCCGGGCCCGTGTCTTCCACCGACACGTCGAGCACATCGTCGCGGACGCCGGCGCGCAGGGTGATCGTGGTGCCCGGCGGCGTGAATTTCGCGGCGTTTTCGAGCAGATTGGCGAACACCTGCTCGACGAGCGTCGCGTCGACCCGCACGAGCGGCAGCTCGGACGGGAGCTCGACCCGCACCGTGTGCTGCGCGAGCCGCTCGCGCAGCCGGTGCAGCACCGATCCCGCGATCTCGCCGATGGCGTGCCAGTCGCGGTCGAGCGCGATGCCGTCGGCTTCGAGCCGCGTCATCTCGAGCACGTTGGTCACAAGCTTGCTCATCTCGCGCGATTGCTCGTAGACGCTCTGTGCGAGCGCGCGGCGCTCCTCGGCGCTCATGCGTTCGCCTTTCTCGGCGAGGCTCGAGGATGCCCCGGCGATCACCGCCAACGGGGTGCGCAAGTCGTGCGAGATTGCGGCAAGCAGGGCGTTACGCAACCCCTCGGTCTCGACGTCGATGCTCGCCTGCTGCGCGCGCTCCGCGAGCTGCGCCCGCTCGAGGGCAAGCGCGAGCTGGCCGGCGAAGGTCTCGAGCAGGTGGAACTGTTCCGGCAGCAGCACGCGCCGCGGATTGGCGGGAAGCACACCGAGCACGCCGAGCACCGCCTGGCTGCCTTGCAGCGGCAGGTACAGCGCCTCCGTTCCCGGAAGGGTGTCAGTGCCGAGCCCCGCCGGGCGACCGTGATCGTGAACCCATTGCGCGACGCTGAGGTCGGCGCCACGCAGCGAGTTGCTCTCGGTGGTGCCCTTCGGGTGGCGGATGCGCCCCTGATCGTCCGGCAGCAGCACGACCACCTGGCTGTCGAACACCTCGCCCACGTGGCGTACCGCGACGCGCGCCATGGGCTCCAGTCCGCGCGTGGCCGCGAGCTCGCGGCTCATCGCGTAGAGCATCGCGGTGCGCCGCTCGCGGTGGCCCGCGACGGTCGCCTGCAGGCGCACGCTCGACGTCAGGTTGGAGATCAGCAGCGCCACGATGAGCATGATCGCGAAGGTCAGAAGGTACTGAACATCCGAAACCGCGAACGTGAGCCGGGGCGGCACGAAGAAGAAATCGAAGGTCGCGACTCCCAGCACCGAAGCGAGTATCGCCGGGCCACGGCCGTGACGCGCGGCGACAATCGCGACCGCAAGCAGATAGACCATGACGATGTTGGCGAGCTCGAAGGCCGGCAGCATCAACATGCCCACCAGGGTGGCGACAACCGTCAGGACCACGCTCCAGGCATAGCGCGGCCAGCGGATCTTCTCGCTTGGCGTCGCGACACGAAGATAGGCCTGGCTCCGCGCCATGAACGGGGTGCGCCGCGCCGCCGCCTCGTCCACGCCACCGACCACGTGAATGTCGACGCCCTCGGTGCGCGCGAGCAGCTCTCCGTAGGTGGAGGGCCGGAACAATCGCTGCCACAAGGCGCGGCGCGGCCGCCCGATCAAAATGTGGGTCACGTTGCGCGTGCGTGCGTAGTTCGCGAGTTCCTCGCCGACCGAGGAGCCGCCGAGCGTCACGGCCTCGGCGCCGAGAGATTCGGCGAACCGCAGCAGCGCGATGCGTCGGTTGCGCGCCTCGTCGGAGAGGCGCAGAAGGCTGGGCGTCTCCACGTAGACCACGATCCACTCGGCATGGAGAGCCGTCGCACCGCGCTTGCCCGCGCGAATCAGCCGTTCCGCCTGCTCGTCCGGGCCGATAGCAACCATCAATCGCTCGCGCGCCGGCCAGATGGCCCGGATTGCTTCGCCCTCGCGGTACTCGCGCATCGCCGCGTCCACGCGGTCGGCGGTGGTGCGCAGCGCGAGCTCGCGCAGGGCGATCAGGTTGCCCTTGCGGAAGAAGTTCTCGACGGCGTGCCGGACCTGCTCCGGGACGTAGACCTTGCCGGCGTGCAGCCGCTCGAGCAGCTCGTCCGGCGGCAGGTCGATCAGCTCGACCTCGTCGGCCTGCTCGAACACCCTGTCCGGCACCGTCTCCTGCATGCGCACGCCGGTGATGCCGGCAACGACGTCGTTCAGGCTCTCGATGTGCTGGACGTTGACGGTGGTATAGACGTCGATGCCGGCGGCGAGCAGCTCCTCCACGTCCTGCCAGCGCTTCGCGTGGCGCGGCTTCGGCTCGCCCTCGATGAGGTTCGTGTGCGCGAGCTCGTCCACGAGGAGAAGCTGCGGCCTGCGGGCGAGCGCCGCGTCCAGGTCGAAATCGCGGGCCGTGGCGCCGCGGTACTTGACGGTAAGGAAAGGCAGGCGCTCGAACCCGTCGAGCAGCGCTTCGGTTTCGGCTCGCCCATGCGGCTCGACGTAGCCGACCACCACGTCGATGCCCCGCCCCTTGACTTGGCGCGCTTCCTGGAGCATCGAGAAGGTCTTGCCGACGCCCGCCGTCGCGCCGAAAAAAATCTTCAACTTGCCGCGCCTGGCCCTCGCTTCCTCGCGTTGAACCCGCGCGAGCAGGGCGTCGGGATCGGGGCGGCGCTCGGCGCTCATTGCGGGATTATAGGGTGAGGCGACGGGAATGGGACCCGCAAGGGGTAGCGCCCCACGGCACCATGCCCGGGTTCAGCAGTGCACAAGGCGACGCGAAGTCGCGAACTCCGAGGCGCCTCGTTCAGTTCAGAACGTCTTCTGGACGAATACCGTGACGGCTCCGTCGCCGAGTTTCTTGCCGTTCACCGTGTAGAACCCTTCCTGCGCGGAGGTCATGTCGGTGTCGGTGTAGAAGACCCCAACGGTGAAATCCTTCGGCAGCGCGTAATTCAGTCCCAGCTTCCAGTCCTTGTACGAAGCACACTGATCGTTGTTGCTGCCGCCGGTGCAGGTGATGCCGCTCCCGTCAAACTCCTGCATGCCGTAATGTGCGATTGCGGTGAGCTTCGTGTTGGGAATGGGGTAGGCGGCGGTCAGGTCGAGGTAGTAGGTCCCGCGGCTGTCACCGACTCCGAAGGTTTCGTCTTGGAGGCTGTAGGACAGCTTGGCGGAGAGCCACTTCCAGCTGATCGCGCCGTAGATCTCGAGCGTGTCGGCATCGTTGACGCCGGGCGCGGGATCCCCCGGATACCAGTAATAGAGCAAGCCCACGTCATAGCCGAAATCGCTCTTGCCGATGGTGCCTTTCAGGCCGCCATAGATATCCAACTCCAGGCTGCCGCCCCCGGTGTAAGCATTGGCGTCGCGCAGCACGCTCACGTTGGATCCCCAGGTCCCGGCGTAAAAGCCGCTGGCATGGGCATAGTCCATCCCGCCTTGCAACGCGGGTTCCTCATTGGTTTGCGTCAGGCCGCGGAAGATGTACTGGCTGAACAGCCCGATGTTGCCGGTGAGCGTATGCGGCGAGGCAGGCTGCTGTGCCTGCGCGAGCCCGGAGCCCAACGCGCCAGCGATGAAACCTGCAATGATCGTCTTCTTGAACATCGTCAATCCTTTCATGGTAGTTCCTGAGTTCCGGAGCGGTCCTTGCGGCGTTGGCGCCGTTCGTACAGGAACCCGCTTATGTAGATAACCCAAAGCACCAGGAAGAAGCCGGCCAGCCCCAGCAGGACATCGAGCGGATCCATGCGTCATCCGGACGATGACGGGAGCCGGTCGCTCACCTCGTGCCCACGGCGTCGAGGGCGAGGTTGAGCTCCAGTACGTTGACGATGCGCGTCGGCGTCAGGAAGCCGCCTGGCGCAAAGCTGTGCTGCGCGATGAGCGCCTCGACCCGCTCCTGCGGCAGACCGCGCGCTTTGGCGACTCGCTCGGCCTGGTACAGCGCCGCGTGCTCGCTGATGTGCGGATCCAGGCCCCCGCCCGAGGCGGCGGCCAGCTCGGGCGGCAACGGCCGTTCCCTGGTGGCGCCGTAGCGCGCGACCAGTTCCGCGCCGCGCTTGGCGACATCCTCGCTCGTCGGCGATTTGTTGCTGCCCGCGGCGCTCATCGCGTCGTAGCCGTCCTTTCCCGCGGCCGAGGGACGCGGCCAGAAGTAGCGGGGTTGCGTGAACTTCTGCGCGATCAAGCGGCTGCCGACGACCTTGCCGTCCGCGGAAGTGACGAGCGACCCCTGCGCCGTATCCGGCACGAGGCGGGCGACGCCCAGGATCGCGAGCGCGTAGCCGGCCACGCAGATCAGGAACGTCGCCACGACCAGGCGGACGCTTGCGATGAGATATTCCATGTACGGTTCTCCAGCTACTTCATGAAGGTGAGGTGCTCGGCGACCGGGCCCAGCGCCGCTGCCGGGAAGAACGTCAGCGCGCCGATGACCAGGATCGTCGCGAGCAGCATGACGGCGAATGTGCCGTCCTCCACCCCGAGCGTGCCGGCCGACTCGGTGGCGCGCCGCTTCGCCGCGAGCGAGCCGACGATCGCCAGCGGCAGGATGATCGGGATGTACCGTGCCAGCAGCATCACGATGCCGGTGGCCACGTTCCAGGGCACGGTGTTGTCGCCCAGGCCCTCGAAGCCCGAGCCGTTGTTGGCGGAGGCGGAGCTGAACTCGTAGAGGATCTCGCTGAATCCGTGCGCGCCCGCGTTGTTGAGCGTCTCCGTTCCCCACGGCGTCACGGCGAAGATCGCGGTGCCGCCGAGAATGAACAGGGCGTGCGCGAGCAGGGCGAGCACGGCGAACTTGACCTCGCGCGCCTCCACGCGCCAGCCCAGGTACTCGGGCGTGCGGCCAACCATCATTCCGGCGACGAACACGGCGAGGATCATGTAGATGAACATGTTGATCATTCCGACGCCGACGCCGCCGTAGGTGGCGTTCAGCCACATGCCGATCATGGGCATCAGGCCCGCCATCGGGTTGAGACTGTCGTGCATTGCCCCGACGGAGCCGTTGCTGGTCGAGGTGGTGAGCACGGCCCAGGTCGGGCCGGAGGTGGCGCCGAAGCGCATCTCCTTGCCCTCCAGGTTGCCCACGTTCTGCTCGATCGGCAGCGCGGCGAAGGCCTGCGTCGGGGCCGTCTCGAAATACACTGCGCCGGTGATCTTGACGAGGAGCAGCACCCCCATCACGGCGAACACGACCGCGGCGTGGCGCATGCGACCGATGATGCGGCCGAACATCCACACCGACGACATCGGAACGAGAATGATGGAAATCATTGCCAGCCCATTTGTCCAGAACGTCGGGTTCTCGAAGGGGTGCGTGCAGTTCGGGCCGAAGAAGCCGCCGCCGTTGGTGCCGAGCTGCTTGATCGTGAGGAAGGCCGCTACCGGGCCGCGCGCGATGGTCTGTTCCGCGCCCTCGAGCGTGATCGCCTTGACCGCGCCCTCGAACGTCATGGGCATGCCGGCAAGCACCATGAGCGTGGCGACCACGAGGGCGAGCGGCAGGAAGACGAGAAAGGACGCGCGCTGCAGGTCGACGAAGAAGTTGCCGAGGCCTTTTCCCGCCAGGCCGCGCGCGAGCGCCGCCAGGGCGGCAACCCCGGTCGCCGCCGATACGAACTGCAGCCACATGAGCGCGCCAAGCTGCGAGAGGTAGCTCAGAGTGGACTCCCCCGAGTAATGCTGCAGATTGGTGTTGGACGTGAACGAAGCCGCGGTGTTGAAAATCAGGCTTCCTTCGACGCTTTTCATGCCGTCCGGGTTGAGCGGCAAATGCTGCTGCAGCGCCATGATGCCGAAGCTCACCACGAACATCAGGATGTTGAAGGCGAGCATCGAGACCATGTACTGCTTCCAGTCCTGCGACGGGCGGGCAATCGCGCCGCCGACCAGCTGGAAGACGCGGTTGAAGCGGCCGGCGACTCCGTCCGCGGGCGCGACCGGGTCCATCGCCCACTTCATGTAGCGGCCGAGCGGCCACGAAGCGACGGCGGTGCCGCCGACGACGAGAACTACGAAAAGGATGGCGTCCATTGGCAAGTGATCAGCTCAGAGTGCCGGGCGCTCTAGCGCCAGTCGATCGCATAGGTAAGCCACAACAGGAGTCCGAAAACTCCAATCCCGAGAAGCAGGTACAGCAAGGGGGCCATGGTCGAGTTCCTTTCCGGTCAAACGAGGCGCAATGCCGTCAATATCACGTCGATCAGCTTGATGCCGACAAACGGCGCCACGATCCCGCCGACGCCGTACACGAGAAGAAAATTGCGCAGGAGCCGCGCGGCCCCGAGCGGGCGATACCGCACGCCCCTGAGCGCGAGCGGAATCAGCACGACGATGATGAGCGCGTTGAAGATCACGGCCGAGAGAATCGCGCTCTGCGGCGTCGCCAGCCCCATGATGTTGAGCGCGTTCAGCTGGGGGTAGGTGACCGCGAACGCCGCCGGGATGATGGCGAAATACTTGGCGACGTCGTTGGCGATCGAGAACGTCGTGAGCGCGCCGCGGGTCATCAGCATCTGCTTGCCGGTCTCGACGACTTCGATGAGCTTGGTCGGGTTGGAGTCGAGATCGACCATGTTGCCGGCCTCCTTGGCCGCCTGCGTGCCGGTATTCATGGCCACCGCGACATCGGCCTGCGCCAGCGCCGGGGCGTCGTTGGTCCCGTCGCCTGTCATGGCGACGAGGCGGCCCTGCGCCTGGTGCTCGCGAATGAGCTTGAGCTTGGCCTCGGGCGTCGCCTCGGCGAGAAAGTCATCGACCCCGGCTTCGGCGGCGATCGACGCTGCAGTAAGGCGGTTGTCGCCGGTGATCATCACCGTCTTGATGCCCATGCGGCGCAGCTCGACGAAGCGCTCCTTGATGCCGCCTTTGACGATGTCCTTCAGCTCGATCACACCCAGCACGCGCTTGTCCTCGGCCACCACCAGCGGCGTCGAGCCCTTGCGCGAGATGGTTTCGACGAGCGTCTGCACTTCGGTGGGGAAGCGCGCGCCCTGCTGCTCCACCCAGGCGCGGATCGCGTCGGAAGCGCCCTTGCGGATGCGGCGGCCATCGAGGTCAACGCCGCTCATGCGGGAGTGCGCGGTAAAGGGCACGAATGCCGCGCCCAGGGCCTTCAAGTCGCGCTCGCGGATGCCGAAGCGCTGCTTGGCCAGCACGACGATCGACCGGCCCTCCGGCGTCTGATCGGGCAGCGAGGCGAGCTGGGCGGCATCTGCGAGCGCCTCGCGCGTGACGCCCGGGGCCGGGATCAGGGTGTCGGCCTGGCGGTCGCCGAGGGTGATCGTCCCGGTTTTGTCGAGCAGCAGCACGTCCACGTCTCCCGCAGCTTCCACCGCGCGGCCCGACATGGCGATCACGTTCTTCGCGATCATTCGTCCCATGCCGGCGATGCCGATCGCCGAGAGCAGGCCCCCGATCGTCGTCGGAATCAGGCAGACGAGCAGCGCGACGAGCGTTGTGATCGTCACCGGCTCGCCGGCCTTGGCGGCGTTCACGCTGAAGATCGAGAACGGCAGCAGCGTGACCGTTGCGAGCAGGAAGATTAGCGTGAGCGCAGCGAGGAAGATCGCGAGCGCGATCTCGTTGGGCGTTTTCTGGCGCTTTGCGCCCTCCACCATTGCGATCATGCGGTCCAGGAAGGACTCGCCCGGCCTGGCGGTGATGCGCACGATCAGCCAGTCCGAAATGACGAGCGTTCCGCCGGTGACCGAAGAGAAATCACCCCCGGCTTCGCGGATCACCGGGGCGGATTCGCCGGTGACCGCCGACTCGTTGACGGACGCAACGCCTTCGATCACCTCGCCGTCGAGCGGGATGATGTCGCCTGCCTCCACGAGCACGATGTCGCCCTTCTCGAGCTGCGTGGCCTTGACGAGCATCTGGGTGGCGCCGCGGCGCGGCTCCATCAGCCTCTTTGCGTTGATGTCGCGGCGCGTGGCGCGCAACGCGGCGGCCTGTGCCTTGCCGCGCCCCTCGGCGACCGCCTCGGCGAAATTGGCGAACAGTACCGTGAACCACAGCCACAGCGACACCGCGAGGATGTAGCCGGCGGGCGCTTCACCGCGTCCGACGATTGCCTGTATCCCCAACGCGGTCGTGAGAATCGCGCCCACGTAGCACACGAACATCACCGGGTTTTTCCACTGCATCTGGGGAGCGAGGCGCTTGAAGGCCTCCCACAGCGCGGGCTTGACGAACGCCGGCTCGAACATCGCGCGCATGCCCCCGGCCCGGGCCGCGCGCAGGGCGGCGGTGTGATTGCTCACGAGAAGTCCTCCGGCTTGAGGAGCGCCCACACGAGATAGACGGCAAGGCCGAGCGCCACAAGGCCGCCGAGTATGTAGAGGCCGCTCATTTGCGCCCCGTCAGCCGCTCCAGCAGATAGACCAGAGCGACGCACGCCACGACAAACCCGATCGATAGCAGCATGAAAATAACCTCGGACATGAAGGTCTCCTAAGATGCCTCGTCGTCCCCGGGCCCACTCGCGTCCCAGGCAACCGGAACATGCTAGGAAGTTCGTCGTAAAGATGTCGTCAAGAATTGGCCCGCTCGTCTAGCCAGCCGAAATGCCGGAAATTCGGGCCGAGAGGACCCGGGCGATCCCGGCGCCCGCCAGGGCCGCTCTCAGCCACAAGCAATCGCGCTGCAGTACGTACATCCCGGAACGGAACGGGCTCTTGATCCAGATCAATGGTCGCGGCTTCCGCGGCGCGCAAGCCTCAGGACGATGACATACGCGCAGGCGAGCGGCACCACCAGGACGGCAACCGCAAGGGCCATGGTGAGGAACGTGTCCATGGGGGCAATAAACGGCTTCGATTCATGAAATTGTAAGGTCGGCGGGAACCTCCGCCCGGCTCCGATCATTGCGGCCCGCGCGCCCCGTTGAAAGCTGGTAGCGTGCCCGGCGTCGCCGGCGTCTTTCAGCTTCGCAGTCGCCGCAGCAGCAGAGCTGCCGGCCATAGGCGAACTGTGCCCGGACAGCGGACACTTCGTGCCGCGTGCCGCAGATGGGGCATTGGTGCCGTGTCGTGCCCATTCTCAGACCTGCCGCTCGGCGAATCGGGCCAAGCGCCTGGCGCGTTCTTCCGGTTCCATGTCGGCGGGCTGCCGTCCGGTGCCGCGCGCTGCTTCAATCGTTCGCGACGCCACGAGAGTGACTTCCGCCCGGTGCAGCGGAGCAAGCTCCAGCGCAATGCCCAGCCCGGTCGTGCCGCAGGAGCGGATGCAGATGCGCGGCCGCGCCGGCTTGCTGGAAATGTGCTCGCGCAGGGCCGAAACTCCGGCAGCTCCCGCCGGGTAGCGGGTAGCCGGACCCGGGTGGCCGCTCAACAGCTGCGCGACAACCAGGGAACCGTCGTCGGCAACGTCAATGCCGTAACAGCATTCGTCCCGGTCGCCCGTTGCGAACCGCACAGATGTGGTCATGCGGAGAGGCTTGCCAGGACGTGCATGGCGAGGGGTACCACAAACAGCGCCAGCAGCATCACGGTACCGAATTCGAACGACCCCAGTGGACGGGGCGTCTTTTCCGATGGTAGCGTGTTCATGTGTTACTCCGGTCTTTCGCGCGGGTTTCAATCCGCCATGGCATTCAAGATAGACCTCGCCGCGTAAGGACGGTGTAAAGAAAGCGTCCCCTTTCAAATGGGGTGGCCGGAGTCACTCAAAGTGGATTTCCCGTCCAGCTCTCCGCGCCGCTCCGCCGTTGCGCGGCGGCCGCGAGCCCGTCTCGTGCGCTTGGACCAAAGATAGCGAACGCCGGCGACCACGCCATAGAGCACGGTCACGATCAGTAACAGGGTCAGTCCTACCATTGCAGACTCCTTTGTCCGAGGTATGGCTGACAAGGTATGGTTGGCCGCGTAAAGACACCTTAAAAAGATTGCGATCGAGCGTTGAGCGCGAGTCGCAGGGGTGGAAGCTACTCCCACCACGCCGCCCGATTATGCCTCAACCTCACCCCCACCCTCTCCCGACCGGAGAGGGAGCGAAGGTTCAGGGGAGGAGAAAAAGGAGTGACGGCTAGAATTAGACCTAGCGGGGCTTGATGGGCGGGGTCTAGTCGCGCTTGCCCCACGGCCCGTCGCCGCACTCGCGGCTGTGGGAGATACTGCACCGTGGATGGCGGACCTGTCCGCGCCCTATCGCTTGTGGGGTGGGACGGACTGGATTGCGGCCGAAAACCGCGCGTGGGCGGCCGGGTCGACGGGCCGGTATTTCACCTTGGTGCTCGCCGGGTCCTTACCGAGGAAATTGTCGCCCTTCCAGTTCTGCGCCGGCCGGATGGGCCGGGGAGCGAATCCGCCGCCGCAGTTCGGGCAGACATTATGCAGGACGTTATCGACGCACGCTGCGCAAAACGTGCACTCATAGCTGCAGATGCGCGCCTCGAGCGAGTCCGGAGGCAGCGCCTTGTTGCAGTTCTCGCAGGTCGGTCTCAGCTCGAGCATGTGGCCTCCCGATCGCGCGAACGCTACGAGTTCCACCGGTACGGGTAGTCCATCTGAGCGGCGACCCGGTCGCGCGCGTCGGCACCGGCCAATCTCTGCACCAGGTGCAGGCCCATGTCGAGAGCAGACGAGACGCCGCGCGCGGTAATGATGTCCCCTTCGTCCACCACCCGTTCGCGCACGACCTCGCGGCAGTAAGGCTCGAGCTCCTTGTATGCGCTCGGGTGCGTCGTCGCGCGCCGGCCCTGAAGAAAACCCGCAGCTCCGAGGAGCAGGGCGCCGGTGCAAACCGAGACTTTCAGTGGCACGGACCGGGCAGCTTTGAGCCAATCGATGAAACCACGGTCGTGCTGAAGGTCCCGGGTGCCAAACCCGCCGGGCACAAAGAGCATGTCGTAGGAACCAAGCGGCTCCTTGACCGCTTCCGCCTCCAGACGCAGCCCTCGGTCATCCACGACGGACCGCGTGATCGAGCAGATGCGCCATTCGAAATCCTCGATGATCCTCATGGACTTCAAGCGCGTGACCGGGTCGTAGAAGCCGATGAAATCCAGAGACGTCATGCGATCGAATACGACGAAAGCCGCTTTCATAAGAGCCTCCTCACGCAACCTGGTGCGCTACGTCATGCGCGAGGATGCGCTCCAGGTCGCGCGAGTTCCACGCGGCGATCCACTCATCGGCGAACCGCTCCGCGAATCCGGGTTCCAGGACCGGGGACGTGTGCCTCACAGCCACCGGCGAGCCATTGACTGGTACGTCGTGTACTCCGGCCCAAAGAGCGAGAGCATCGCGCGCTCCTCCGGCTGGATCTGGAACCGGTTCATATATATCACGAACACCGGCACGAAAAGCAGGGCCAGCCAGCTCGACAAATACACGGCCCACGCGAGCAGAAATAGCACCAGTCCCACGTACATCGGGTTGCGCGAGAAGCGATACACGCCACCGGTGACCAGCGCCGCCGTCGCGCCGGGCTTCATCGGGTTAACGGTCGTCCGGGCTCGCCAGAACGTAAAGATGGCGACGAGATCAATCAGCACGCCGAAGGAAGCCAGCGCAGCCGCAGCACCCGCCCGATAACCGAACGGAATCGCAACCGGCGCGACCAGCGGGGACGCGACCCACATGAGCACGCCGAACACGAACGCCACGACCGGCGGCGGGATCTTGAGCTCCAACCAGCCCATGTCAACGATGGCGGGCCATGCCGTTCGATCACTTCATCG
Organism: Burkholderiales bacterium; assembly: GCA_036555615.1. Classification (GTDB taxonomy): domain Bacteria; phylum Pseudomonadota; class Gammaproteobacteria; order Burkholderiales; family SG8-41; genus SG8-41. Next base: position 31,327 of record DATBKZ010000095.1, read on the forward strand.
CATTCCGCTCGTGCTCGGCGATCGCCTTCTTGAGGTCGCTGTACTCCTCGCAGCCGAAGAAGCAGATCCGGTCGAGTGCTGCCAGGTGATCCTTCGCTTTGGCGACGTCGCCCTTCATCAGGTATGCCTCACCGATGTATTCATGCGCGCCGCGATGCTTCGGGTCGAGCCTGAGCGCCTCGTTGTAGTGCTTGAACGCGAGGTCCAGGTTGCCCGACTTGCGGTTGGCGTAGCCGAGCAAGTTCTGCGCGCCGGCGTTCTGCGGGTCGCGGGCGGCGACTTTGTTGAAATAGCCGATCGCCTCGCTCCAGCTCCGGCTCTTGATCGCGGCTCTGCCGGCTTCAAAGTCCGGGTCGGCATTGGAGACGCTTGGGGGAGTGCCATCGTCGGCGGCCAGGGTGAGCGCCGGAGCGAACGCGGTCGCGGCGGCGAGCACCGCGATTGAGATAAATTTGCTTTTCACGTGAGTTTCCTTTCAGGGTTGATGGGATAGTACGACAAACTCGGACCAATTCGTCCACCCCCTCCTACGCAGCATGCCCCGCCCTGGATTCACCCGCCCTACTCCGCCACGCTGACGCCCGAGCCGCCCATTTCCGCCGGCACGTCCTTCATCTTCGGCAGCCCGTCCCTGATCCTGAGCGTCGTTTCCTGGTAGTTGACATGCACGCCGGCGCGGTACGGAAAATCCGGAATGACCGCCGCGTACACGTCGATGAGACCCCAATGGGGGTGCCCGGTAAAGAGATGGCCGCCACAGGTCTTGCACCACTGACGCTGGCTGCGCGGCGTCTTGTTGAACGTGCCAATCTTGTCCGCTCCGCGCGTAATCCTCACCGCTTCGGGCTTCCACAGGGTGAAGGCGTTGACCGGGGCTGCCGACCAGCTTCGGCACGATTCGCAATGGCAATATCCCATCGCGGCGGGCGCCCCGGTGACGGTGAACTGGACCGCGCCGCAGAAACAGCCACCGTGGTAGGTCTTTTCGTTGAGCGTATCGTGGGTGGCGCGGGGTTTGGTGGCGACTTCCATATTGCGGCTCCTTTCGCGTGAGGTTGGAAGGTGAAAACGCGTGCCGGCAAAAATTGTCCGGCGCAACAATGGCTGCTAGTATCCGTACCCCGCGCGTGTGCGTCCTCGCCGACGCTCCGCGGTTCCTTGCAGAAACCCCATGGATGCATTGTCGGAGGTGCTCAAGTCGGTTCGTCTTGAAGGCGCCCTCTATGTCAACGCGGAGTTCACCGCGCCCTGGTGCCTGCGGGGGAAATTCGGCAAGGCAAGCGTCCGGCAGCGGCTGGCCGGGGCCGAGCACGTGGTGGGCTTCCATTTCCTGACCGAAGGCCGATGCAAGGTACGGCTCGTTGACGGCGTGGAGGTGCTGGAGTTGGCCGCCGGTGATCTGGTGCTGTTCCCACAGGACGACCGGCACCTGATGGGCAGCGACCTGCACGTCGCGCCCCTGGAGACCGAAGACGCGGACTGCGGGGATCTCGCGGCCGATGCCGATCTGATCCAGTTGCGCCATGGCGGTGGTGGCGCAATCACGCGCTTTGTCTGCGGCTACCTCGCTTGCAGCCGCAGCTTGTGCCGCCCGCTGCTCGACGCTCTGCCGCGCGTGCTGCGCATCCCGGTCGGCGACGGGCAGGCATCGGCACAGGTGCGCGAACTGCTGCGAATGGGCGTCAGGGAATCCCAGACATCACGGCCGGGCGCCGGGTCTACGCTCGCCAAGCTGGCCGAGCTCCTGTTCGTGGAAGCATTGCGGCGCCACGTCGAGAACCTGCCGGCGGAGGGCAAGGGTTGGCTTGCGGGCGTGCGCGATCCGCAGGTCGGGCGCGCACTGGCTCTGCTGCACGGAGAACCGGCGAGCACGTGGACGGTGGACCGGCTGGCGCGCGAGGTTGCGCTGTCCCGTTCCGCGCTCGCCGAGCGCTTTGCGGCGCTGGTCGGCGAGACGCCCATCCAGTACCTCATGCGCTGGCGTCTCGCGCTGGCGGCGCGCATGCTGCGCGTGGGGCGGGATGCCGTTGCGCGCGTTGCAGAGCGCAGCGGCTACGAGTCGGAAACCGCTTTCATCCGCGCCTTCAAGCGCGAGTTCGGCATGCCGCCCGCCGCCTGGCGCAAGGCCGGGACAGGATAGGAAAGTTGCCTATTTCTTGAGCGGGGCGTAGCTGAACTTCTGGCCGCCGATGCTCGCTTCGTACATCAGGCCGCCTTTTGCGACCGTGAACACCGCCATGCCGCGGTAGTAGCGAGCCTTCGTCTTGGCGACGCTCTGGGTGCCGCTTGCGCCGGCGGAAGCTCCGGTGGTGCCGGCTTGCGCCGAAGCGCCCGCGGTAATCGCCACGGCGGTGGCCTGCGCGCTGAACTCGAAGTTGCCGCTGGTGAACTGCTCGAAAGCGCGCTTGTCCTCGAAGAAGATGATCTGGCTGTAGGCCTGCCCGCCCAGCTGGGCGCCGACCGTGAGCTGGGTCATCGAGGATTCGCCGACGGGGGTGCCTTTCGCGTATACGCGGCCGTTGCCGTGCGCTCCGCCGACCACGAAGCCGCCCTTGCCGATGGTCGGAAACACGGCGTAGCCGTAGCTCTTGCTGAAGAACTGGCTGCTTTCGCCCGCCTTGCGGAACACGTTGATCGTGTCCGCATAATCATCGGCGAGGGCCTGGGACAACGGAATAACCAACAGGACCACGGCCAGCACGTTGCGCACAGTCACCCGCATGGTGGCTTCCTCCATTGCGTAGTCGATCGACGACACTTGACACAGGCTCGCGACGCGCAGAACGCCGCGCCCACGTCATCGTAAGACAACTTGGGAATCAGAAGTTCTTCAGAAATAGGCCTGGCCGGGCTTGATGGGCAGGGTCCAGTCGCACTTGCCCCAGGGGCCGTCGCCGTTCTCGCGGATGTAGGCGATGCGGCCGCGCTTCGTGGGCACGCGCTTGCCGGAGAAGAGGCCCTTCAGCCAGTCCATCACGTAATCGTGGTTGTCCATCCCGCCCAGGTTGGAGATGCTCCACAGCGGATGGTACTGGTTCTCGAACACCCACATTTCCTTCGGGACCTTGAGGTCATGATAGGCCTCGATCGCATCCTCCAGCGGGCAGAGCGGATCGAATTCCCCGGTGACGAGAAGCGTCGGGCATTTCACTTTCCCAAGGTAGCCGCGCACGGTCATCCCGCCCGCGACCTCCCGGTCGAATTTCGCCTCGTCGTCGTAGCCCGCCATGTACATGAACATCTGCTTGAAGCGGGGCGAGGACTGCGTGAAGATGGTGTTGTTGGGATTGAAGCACGCGACCGCGCTCACCACCGCCGCCGCCCGGTGGTCGTAGCTCGAGAGCCGCAGCGACCAGTAGCTTCCCATGCTGATGCCGTAGATCGCGATTTTCTTCGGATCCACTTCGGGTCGCTTCTCGAGATAGCTGATCACCGCCGCGCCCGCGCGCTCGTAGTTGTCCTTCACCGCGCGGATCTTCTGGAGGTTCGATGAACCCTGCCCCGGGCCGTCCATCGCGAGCACGTGAAAGCCGCGCGCGAGCGCGATATTGTGGTAGGCCTTCGGGAACACCTCCTTCGTCTGGTCCATGCCTGGCACGTAGATTACGACCGGTGCCTTCCGGCGGTCCGGCAGAAGGTGCAGCAGGCAGGAGATCGTCTTGCCGCCGCCGAAGGGGACTTCCACGCGCTCGATCGGGTAGCTCGCGACCTTCGAGCGCCGGTCGACCATCTCGGCGAGCTTGCGGTTTAACGCGATCTTGACGGGGTGGTCGTCGAAGTAGATCGGGTGCTGGGCCATGCGATAGCCTTCGATCGCGTGGTCGTAGTGATAGGTCGCCGTCTCCCGCGCGCCCATCGCGTCCGCGCGCCGCGCGAGCTGCTCGTGGCGCTCTGCGGCCTCCCGCCACACCTTGGGCAGCATGCGGTAGTTGCGCGCGCGCTTGCCCGGCGGCACCTCGATGTCGTCGCGCTCGAAGTTCTGCACCCGCCCGCGCATGTTGAGCGCGAGGTCGAGCATCCATTGCTGGTTGTCGCGTTGCGTGCGGAGCTTGCGCATTGTTGTCCCCTCCTCCCACCACCCCGCCCGCGTCGCGGGCACCCCGGCTCACCCTCAGGCAGGAGGGGATTGCCTAAGTCGTGTGGCGCTCCAGGCGCCCGTGCCGTTCGAAGACTTGTATGTGCCCGTGATGCCGCCGGCGCCGACACGCCCTCGATACTCGGCACTGCCCGCCGAGAAGCTGATCCGGTCGCCGGCCATGCGCCCCTTGATGGCCGTAGCCGCCGCGCCCGTCCGGAGCGTGCCGGTGAGCATCTGAAAGCGCTGGCTGATCGTGAGCTCGCCCTCCGGAAGCCTCCATGAGCCTTCCACGTTTGCGGGCACGATCCAGAAGTAGACGTCGCAGTACGACGTGCACCTCTGCTTCACGGTCACCTTCGCGCTGGCGTCGGCACGCCACTCCCCCATGGGGAAGGTATTCGCAACCACGCGGGTTCCCGGCTTCAGGCCGAGGAGCTTCGGGCGCAGCTTGAGATTCATCTCCTCGAGCAGGAACAGCGTGATCACGGTCGCCTGCGAGAGATCCGCGTCGAAGAGGTCGCCCTGCACGAAGCTTGCGCGGTCCCCGACACCCGCCTCCCGCGCAAGGCGCCGGGAGTGCTCGACGAGCCTCGGGTTGTATTCAACCCCCAGCGCGCGCGCCCCGCGGCGCGCGGCGGCTATGACCGTCCGGCCGTCGCCCGAGCCGAGATCCACCACGAAATCCCGCTTGGTGACCTGCGCCATGTCGAGCATGCGCCGCACCATCATGTCCTCGCTCGGCAGCCACATCACGCCCTTGCCGATCTCCCCCGGCTCCGGGACGTCGGGTTTTTCCGCGCCCTGTGCCTGCCCGCCCGCGGCCAGCGCCGCGAGGAAAACCGCGGCACACAGCGCTCGGGGCACAAGGTGGCGACTCATCCCTCCGCCCTCATCCCTCAGCCCTCATCCCTTAAGAGGCGGCTTTGCTGCTTCGCGTGGCGCTCCAATCCCTGGCGCCGCTGCGGGCCTTGACGGTGCCTTTGATGCCGTCCGCGGCGACACGCCCGCGATACTCGGCGTCGCCCGCCTTGAAGCTGATCTGGTCGCCGCTCATGCGCCCCTTGATGGGGGTCGACCGGTCGCGCGTCCTGAGCGTGCCCGTGATCATCTGGAACTCCTGCTTGATCGTGAGCTCGCCTTCCGGAAGCTTCCAGGTTCCGTCGACTTTCGCCGGCACGATCCAGAGGTACGCCGTGCAATAGGATTGGCAGCCTTCCTTCTCGGTCGCGTGGACGCTGCGGTCGTGCTGCCACTCGCCCATGGTGAAGGAATTGGACACGATGCGGATGCCAGGCTTGAGATCGAGGATCTTCGGGCGGAGCTTCAGATTGATGTCCGGGAGGAGAAACATCGTGATCACAGTCGCCTTCGAGAAATCGCTCTCGAAAAGATCGGCCTTCATGAACGTCGCCTTTTCCGAGACTCCTTCCTGTGCCGCATTGCGCTGCGACAGCGCGACCATGTCCGGGTTGTACTCGATGCCAAGGGCACGGGCGCCGCGCTTGGCTGCAGTGATGACCGTGCGTCCGTCGCCGGACCCCAGGTCAATCACGTAGTCCGCGGCCGTAACCTTGGCGAGATCCAGCATCTTGTCCACCAACGACTGCGGGGTCGGCACCCAGACCACGTCCTTGCCGGACTGGCCGACTTCCGGCTGGTAGTCGGCGCCCGCCGGCTTGTCCTGGGCAAAGACGACCGCGGCTGCGAGAGACAGAACGAGCGTCAAAAAAGAACGACGCAAACAGGGCGATGCGATCATGCTTGTTCTCCGAGTATGAGGGGTTGAAACGGTATCAGGGATTCGACTGCCGGGGCGCCATCATACCAAACGGTAAGGCACTTCGCGGGTCAGGCAGTCTCGCCCTCGGCGATGAACTGCAGCCGCGCCAGATGCGCGTAGAGGCCATTGGCGCGCAGAAGCTCGTTATGAGTGCCCACAGCGTGGATGCGCCCGCGGTCGAGCACGACGATGCGGTCGGCGTTACGCACGGTCGCGAGGCGATGCGCGATGACGAGCGTCGTGCGTCCCCGCGCCAGGCGCTCGAGCGCCTGCGCGACCTGCCGCTCGCTTTCGGCGTCGAGCGAGCTCGTCGCCTCGTCGAGCAGCAGCACCGGCCGGTCGGCGAGGATGGCGCGCGCGATCGAGACGCGCTGGCGCTGCCCGCCGGAGAGCTTCACGCCGCGCTCGCCGAGATCGGTGTCAAAGCCCTGGGGCAGCCGCTCGATGAACTCGAGCGCATGCGCCGCGGCGCACGCCTCCCGCACCGCCTCGGTCGTCGCGTCCGGCCGGCCGAAGCGCACGTTCTCCGTGACGCTCGCGGCGAAGATCACCGGGTCCTGCGGCACGAGCGCCACCGCGCGGCGGAGATCCTCCGGCTCGCAGTGGCGGATGTCGGCGCCGTCGACGAGGACGCGGCCGGAAATCGGGTCGTAGAAGCGAAGCAGCAACGCAAAGATCGTGGACTTGCCTGCGCCGGACGGTCCGACCAGCGCGACGCGTTCGCCGGCGCCGATCGCGAAGGATACCGGGCCGAGCGCGGTGACCTCCGGCCGGCTGGGATACGCAAACACCACCTCGTCGAACCGGATCGCGCCCGCCACCCGCGGCGGCAGCTTGATCACGGGCGCGGCTGTGGCGAGCGCGGGGTGCGTGTCGATCAGCTCCAGCAGCCGCTCCGTTGCGCCCGCGCCGCGCTGGATCTCGCCCCAGACTTCGGACACTGTGCCGGCGCCGGTGGCAACGATCGCGGCGTAGAACACGAATGCCGAGAGCTCGCCCGCCGTCATGCGCCCGGCAAAGACGTCATGGCCGCCGATCCAGAGAATGACGCCCACCGCGCAGAACCCGATCAGCATCACGAGCGAAATCAGCCACGCTTTATACCGCACGCGGTGCAGCCCGGCGTCGAGCGCGGCCCCGGTCGCCTGATTGAACTGCTCGCGCGTGCGGGCTTCGTGACGATAGGCCTGGACGGTGCGAATCTCGTGCAGCGACTCGTCGACGTGCGCGGACACATCCGCCACCCGGTCCTGGTTGAGGCGCGAGAGCCGGCGCACGCGCTGGCCCATCAGCAGGATCGGCACCAGCGTCGCCGGCACGCCGAGCACGATCAGCGCCGCGAGCTTCGCGCTGGTGGCGAAAAGCAGCACCAGCGCTCCCGCCATCATCAGGAAATTGCGCAGAAACATCGAGAATCCGAAGCCGATCACCTGGCGCAGCTGCTCCGAATCGTTGGTGAGACGCGAGGCGATTTCCCCCGTGCGCGCCGAATCGAAGAACGCGGGCGAGAGCGTCAGCACGTGTGCGAACACGGTCTTCCGCAGGTCGGCGATGATGCGCTCGCCCACGCTCATCATCAGGTAGAAGCGCACCCACGTCGCGCACGCCAGCACGACGGCGACGCCGACCACGGCCGCGAGCGCGGCGTTGAGGAGCCGCGGATCGGCGCTGCCGAAGCCCGCGTCCACCACGTGGCGCAGCCCCTGCCCCAGCACCAGCACGCAGCTCGCGGCGATCACCAGCGCGGCGAGCGCGCCCGCGATGCGCCAGCGATACGGCAGGAGAAAGCGGCCGAGTCGAATGAGCTGAACGAGATCGCCCTTGGGCGGGGGCGCGAAGCCGGGAGTCATTGCCACGCCACTATCCTAAAGGATGAAGGCAGAAGGAGGAAGGATGACCAGCTCTGCCTTCCAAGTTCTGCCTTCTGCCTTCTCGCGCCGCCGTTGACAAGCGGGAGGCGGTGCGCAGACACTCGCGCGGCGGGAGGAAACACGTCCGATGAAGCGCAATCGCATACTCACCACTCACGCGGGGTCGCTTCCGCGCTCCGAAGAGCTCGCCGCGCTGGTCTTCGCCCGGGCCGAGAGCCGGAGCTACGACCGGAACGCGCTGGCGCGGCTTCTCAAGCGCGAGGTCGCAGAAATCGTGCGCAAGCAGATCGGGTGCGGCGTGGACAGCGTCAACGACGGCGAACTCGGCAAGACGAATTTCAACAATTACGTGCGCGAGCGCCTCGCAGGCTTCGAGACGCGGCCTTACGTGGCGGGCAAGAGCCCGAAGCCGCTCTCTATCGCCGGACGGGACCTCCTCAAGTTCCCCGGCTATTTCGCCGCGGGCGGCCGCGGCTTCGGCGCCTTCGCGGGCTCCGGGCCGAGCCGGCCGCAGGTCTTCTGCGTCGCCCCGCTCCAGTACATCGGCCACGCCGCGCTCAAGGAAGATCTCGACAACTTCAGGGCGGCGCTTCGCGGCACAGGAGCGGCCGATGCGTTCATGTCCGCGAACACGCCCGGCACGATCGAGCACTGGCTGCGCAACGAGCACTACGCCGATGAGGAGGCGTTCGTCTATGCCATCGCGGAAGCCATGCGCGAGGAGTACCAGGCGATCGTTGAGGCGGGCTTCGTCCTGCAGATCGACGACCCGGATCTCCCCGACGGTTGGCAGATGTATCCCGGGAAGACCGTTGCCGAGTACCGCCGCTACGCCACGATGCGGGTCGATGCGCTGAACCACGCGCTGCGCGGCATTCCCCGGGAGAAGATCCGGCTGCACGTCTGCTGGGGCAGCTTCCACGGGCCCCACGAGCACGACATCCCGCTCGAGCGCATCGTCGACATCATTTTCCGGGTGCGGGCTTCAGCCTACTCGATCGAGGCCTCCAATCCCCGCCATCAGCACGAGTGGCGCGTGTTCGAGGAGGTGGAGCTGCCCGAGGGCGCCGTGCTGATTCCCGGCGTCGTCGGCCACTACTCCGACTTCATCGAGCACGCGGAGCTGGTGGCCGAGCGCCTCGTGCGCTACGCGAATCTTGTCGGGCGCGAGAACGTGATGGCGGGAACCGACTGCGGCCTGGGACCGCGCGTCGGGCATCCGAGCATCGCGTGGGCGAAGCTCGAAGCGCTTGCTGCGGGCGCGCGCCTAGCGACGCGGCGGCTTTGGCCGCGCCGCGCGCGCTAGCCAGAGCCCCCACGGGCGGTCGATGACGCTGTCGTTGGTCCGCGCGGCGTTCGCGGCCTCGGCGTCGTTGAGATAAGTAATCGCGCCAAGCCGCAAGGCCTCGGACTGCAGGCGCGCGTTCACCTCCCCGTAGATCGCTCGATAGACCACCTGCTTCAGCGTGGCGCCGACTGCGACCGAGCCGTGGCCACGCATCAGCGCGAAGGGCGCCTTCCCCAACGTGCGCGCGAGCGCCGCACCGAGCTTGCGATCGCGGATCAGCATGTCGGTTGCGGGGCCGCCTGCCTCTCGGATCTCGAAGATCGGCGTCGCCTGGCCAAGAAAGCCGCTCATGTGAAATACCGGCTTGAGGGGCGTCCCGGTGATGCCGAACGGGATCAGCGAAGGCGAATGGCTGTGCACCACGGCCACGACGTCGGGACGTGCGCGGTAGATCTCGCTGTGAATATAGCGCTCGAGGTAGGGCCGCCGGCCGCGTGGATTGATCGGCTCGCCGTCCATGCCGAACTCCATCACGTCGCGCGCGGTCACGGTCGCGGGCGCGATGCTCCGGGAAAGGAGAAAGCGTTCGGGATCGCGTTCGTCCCGCACGCTGACGTGGCCGAACCCGTCCACCACCCCTTCCTTGAAGAGTATGTGGTTCGCGCTGACGAGATCGTCGATCAACCCCTTTCGGCTCATGAATACTCCACGGATGCGTCACGCCGTCGGCGCCTAGCGTGCGCCGGGGACGTTCCGCGTCTTGAGAAACGCTTCGAGCGTCTCGCCCCGGAAGGCCGCGACCATCTCGGGATTGGAGACGCCCTTCACGCGCGCGAGCTTCTCGAGGCAGAAAAAGCTCGCGCCGAATCGAATCAGCGCGGCCCAATCGAGGTCGCGCACCATGCGCCGCTCCTCGGCATCGAGGCTCGCCTTCCCGAACGCGGCCTCCGGATCCTCCTTGAACAGCGCGCGCTTCTCGGGCCGGGTCAGTCCGTGCAGAAAGCGGTTCAGCCGCAGCGCGCGGGCGCTGCGCTGCAGGTCGAAGAGATAGGTTCCCGGCAGCGACTCGATGCCCTTGAGCTGCGGATTCATTTCAGTCGATTCTCACGCCAGCGGATTTCACGACCTCGCCGAACTTGGCGTAGTCGGCCCGGATCAGCGCGGAGAACTCCTTGGGCGTGGTCACGAAGGGGTCGAGCGCGATCTTGCGGATGCGCGCGGCCGTCTCTGGATCGGTCAGCCCGCGGCGCGCCTCGGCCCGCACGCGCTCGAGCACGGGTGCCGGCAGCCCCGCCGGCGCGAACAGGCCGAGCCAGGGATTTACCTCGACCCCGGGAAAGAATTCGGAGAGCGCGGGCAGGTCGGGGTATGCCGAGTTGCGCCGCCCCGCCAGGGCGAGCGCGCGCAGCTTGCCCGCGCGAACGTAGGGCGCGGCCGAGCTCCCGCCGAACATCACGGACACCTCGCCGCCAAAGAGCGCGACCAGGGCCGGGCCGCCGCCCTTGTACGGCACGTGCACGAGGTGGATGCCGGTGCGGCTCTTCAGCAACTCCATGGCAAGGTGATGCTGGCTGCCATTGCCGATGGAGGCGTAGGCGAGCGGCGGGCGCGCCTTGCGCGCGTAGTCCACGAACTCCTTCGGATTCTTCACCGGAAGCGACGGATGGACCGCGAGCAGCATCTGGGTCGAGACCAGGCTCGCGACAGGCGTCAGATCCTTCAGGGTGTCGTATGGGAGCTTGCGGTACACGTGCGGGCTGATGACGATCTGGCCGTCCGCCGCCAGAAACAGCGTGTGGCCGTCCGGTGTCGCCCGCACCGCGATCTCGGCCGCGATATTGCCGTTGGAGCCGGGCCGATTGTCCACCACCACCGTCTGGCCCAGCAGCTCGGTCAGCTTCGGCGCCATGACGCGCGCAAGGTTATCCGTCGCTCCGCCCGGGGGGTTCGGCACCAGAAGCCGGATGGGGCGCACGGGGTATTGCTGGGCGCTGACGGTGGCGCTTGCGAGCACCAGAACAAGTGCCGCAACCAGCTCCCACCACCCCGGCGCTTTGCGCCACCCCTCCTCAGGCAGGAGGGGATGGTTCATCTCATCCCTCATCCCTCATCCTCAGTCCTCAGTAGTCCTCAACCTGCCGGCTCCTCGAACAGCGCGACCGCCATGCTCGCTGTCATCGGCAGGTAGCAGTTCTGGTGAATTTTCTTCGCGCGGTCGGAGAGCGCGCCGCGCATCGCGAGCCACATGACTTCCTCGGCGCCTTCCGTGCCGCCGAGCCGGATGTAGTCGGCGTGCGTCATCTTCGTGAGCGTCGCGGGGTCGCGCTCGATGAGGTCCAGGAAGCGCATGTCCCACTCGAGATTGTTGAAGCCGGCGCGCTCGCCGTTCATCTGGTGCGAGAGGCCGCCGGTGCCGACGACGACGACCCTGAGGTCCTCGGCATACGCCTCCACCGCGCGCCGCACCGCCTGCCCGAGCTTGTAGCACCGCAGCGGCGTCGGCAGCGGGTGCTGGAGCACGTTGATCTCGACCGGCACGATGCGTCCGGGCCAGTCTGGCGCCGGCGGCCAAAACATCGTGAGCGGCGAATGACAACCATGGTCGATCGGCAGGTCCTGGAACACGGAAATGTCGAACTCCTCGTTCACGAGCCATTCCGCCATGTGCCGCGCCAGCGCCGGATGGCCCTTCAGCGGCGGGACGGGACGCGGCCCGAGCCCCTCGTCCGCGATCGGGTACTCAGCGCTCACCCCGAGCGCGAAAGTCGGATAGTGGTCGAAGAAGAACGTCGTGGCATGGTCGTTGTAGAAGAACACCAGCACGTCGGGCCGGCGCTCGGCCATCCAGCGGGTAACCGGCTCGTAGCCCTTGAACAGCGGCGCCCAGTCCGGGTCGTTGCGCTTGCCGCGGTCGTACGCCATCGCGATCGTGGGCACGTGGGAGGTGCCGATGCCGCCGATGATGGTAGCCATGGAGGATAGTATGCCCGAATGCCACCTGAGAGGACGGAGTGTCCGGGTGACAAGCCCATCCCCTCATCCCTCCGCCCTCATCCCTCGCCGATCACTGATCGGCGAACTCGAACTCGGCGACGATGACGTGGTGGTCGGAGGCGGGCGTCGGCTTCACGACGTGGCTCACCAGGCGCAGGTGGCTGTTGTAGAAGATGTGATCGAGCACGTACGCGTGGCGGCGCCAGGTCGGCTCGCGATTCTGCACCGTCTGGAAGCCGGCCGCCGCGAACTGCCGGGCGAGCGCCTCGTGGGTGACGACATTGAAATCGCCCGCGACGACCGTCGGCCCGCTCGAAGCGCGCGCCGCCTCGAGGACGAGCCGCGGCTGCAGCGAGTATTCGGTCGAATCCGTATTGAGCATGAACAGGGCAAGCAAATGCGTGTTGAACACGCGCAGATCGCGTCCGGCCACCGTGGTGGTCGCGCCGATCAGCAGGCGGTCGGTGGGCGTGTGCCTCCTGCCCTGGAACTCGAACTCGACGCGGGGCGAGGGCAGGTCCCGCCGCAGGATCTCGCGCAGGGGCGCCCTGGAGAATATCGCGAGCCCGATCCCGAACGGCAGCTCGCCCGGGTCCGGCCGGGGGTAGGAAAAATAGCTGTGGTAGCCGTCAAGCTTCGCGCGCAGCCGCGTGTAATTCGGCGGAGGGCTCTTCTGCACCCCGCCCGCCTGCCCGCGTTCCACTTCCTGCAGCAGCAGGATGTCCGCGCCGTGGCCGCGGATCTCGCCGATCGTGAGATCGAGGTCTATCGGGGCGTGGTCGGGATCGGCCTCGTCCCACACCTGCCCGTACTGCATGTTGAACTGCAAGATCTTGAACCGCATTGTCATTGGCGTTCCGGCGCGCGGGGCGCCGAACGCCAATATAACATCGAGGCTTGCCTATGCTGATCGCGCCTGAACGGCGGCGCGCACTCTGAGAACGACGAGGGCGGCGACGGCGATGACGAGGAGCGCGGCGATCACGCCCAACTGCCACACCGGCCCGCAATCGGTCATGCCCAGCGTGCCAGCAGTGCAGGAGCGCACGTATTCGATGATGATTCCCCTGTCTCCCACTTCGAGATTCCGTTCTGCTTGTTCTGACGACGAGCTACGCTAACATTACCCGGACAATAACCGAACGGCACTGCGTCACGCGGTCGGCACTGTCCGGGTGGCTGAGGGCGCCACCCCAAGTCGCGACCGCTGCGTTTCTTAGTCGAAACCTCCTGCGAAAAAAGCCCAAACGGCTGCGCGGCGAGCAATATTCACGGCTTGCGCCGGCCTGACGGAAGCTCATCCCTTGACGCTCTCGAGCAGCAGGAAAAGGCCGCCCAGGATCGCAATGCCATTGAGGAGGAGCAGCCGCGTGACGTTGCGCCGGCCGGGGTCCTGCACCCTCCAGTAGCGGTGGAAAAGCGCATTCGCCGCCACGGTGAATACGATGAGGAGCCAGGCGCCGATTTCGGCGTGCCAGTCCGCCAGCACGAGGGCACAGCCGGCGAATTGCACCGCGAGTCCCGCCCAGAACGCCGCTGCGGGAAAGGGGACGCCGAACCCGGCGAGAAGCGCGATGTGATCCTTCACCCGCTCCGCAGTGAGATTGAATAGCCCGGCGGCCACGAAGAAGCCGACGATGAGCAGCCGCCCGGCGAGCTCCCCCCACGACGCGTCGCCGGTCATGTCAGAGCGCGGTGATCTTCGCGTGCAGCACCGCCGGACGGCCGTCGCGCACCGCGGCGAGGCAGCGCCGGATCGCGTCCGGAACGGCTTCGGGGTCCGTGAGCATCTCGCCGTAGCCGCCCGCCGCCTCGCAGATCTTCCCGAAGTCGGCGTCGGGCGCAAGCCGCGCGCCGAACTCGTCCATCGCCTTGGCCGCGCCTTCTGGATACATGCGCAGCGTCGATTCCTTCACCGCCGACCAGCCCGAGTTATCGAGCACGACGGTGAAGATGGGCAGGCCGTATTGCCGGGAGACGGCATAGGCCGAGGACGGGTTGCCGAAATAGAAGCTGCCGTCTCCGACCACCTGCACCACGGTTGCCCCGGGCCGGGCGAGCTTGGCGCCGAGCGCCATGCCGTTCGAATAGCCGAGCGCGCCGCCGGAGCAGCCGAGCGCCGTGCCCGACCGGGTGCGCGGGATCTGGCGGTACACGAGCGCCGCGTTGCGTATCGACTCGTTCACGAGGATGTCGTCCTCGCCGATTACTTTCGCGACCTCCGCGCAGAGATAATGCGCATTGACCGCTCCCCGAGCCCCCTTGTTCGCGGCGAGCTTCGCAGTCTCCGCGCGGCGCTCGTCATGGTCGCGAGTGATCGCGTCGAGGCGCCGGGCGGTCGCCTCGCGGAATGCCGGCGTCGCTTTCGCCTTGAGCGCCTCGATTATCTGCGCGAGGACGATCGTGCTGTCGCCGGCCAGGCGCAGATTCGACGGGAAGCCCCAGATCGGCGAGCGCTCCTTGACCGGATCGACGTCGATGTGCGCCCACCAGGTCTGCGGATTCTCGCGGGTATCGCTCGGAATCCACGGCACGTCCACGTCCACCAGCAGCCCGACGTCGGCCTCCGCCACGTGCCGGCCCGGCGCCTGGCCGCCATAGCACGGCGAGTTGCGCGCGATGTTCAAGTGCAGGGGATTGAACTCGAACACGCGGACGCCGGCCGTGCGCGCGAGCTCCTCGATCAGGCCCGGCGCGCGCGGATTGCGGCCCGCATACGAGGAAATGAGGATCGGGTGCTGCGCGGAAAGCAGGCGCTCCACGATCGCGGCGACCGCTTCTGCTGGCGCGGCGCCGCCACCGACCGCCCCATAGCGTGCCTCCGGAAAGGAGCGCACCGCCGCGGCGTCCCAGGTCTGCGCGAGCGTCTCGCGCGGCAGCATCAGGTACACCGGTCCCCGCGGGTCGCTGTGCGCGACGCTGTGGGCGCGCCGCAGCACCTCCTTGGTGATGACGCCCGAGGGCAGCGTCCACTCCCACTTCACGTAGTTGCGGACGATGCCGCCCTGGTCGAACGGCTCCTGGATGAAATGCACGTAGGTGTCGCGCGAGCCGGGGAGCTCCCCCCGCACGGTGTAGGGCGCCTTGCCCGCGATGAGGATCAGGGGCACGCGCGAGCGGCAGGCATCGTGCAGCCCCATGGCCGCGTTCGCCGTGCCCGCGTCCACGTGCACCATCACCGCCTGCCCGCGGCCGGTCGCCATCGCGTAGCCGATGGCCATCTGCACGGCGGTGTTCTCGTGCGGGCAGAGCAGCGTCTTCGGGAACTTGCGGCCCTCGGCGCGCCAGCGCGCCATCTCCTCG
>DATBKZ010000096.1:0-1851 GCA_036555615.1 Burkholderiales bacterium
GGTCGAAGCGCCGGCCGACGCCGCTGTCCTGCCGGTCGCTGCCGGCGCGCGCGCCAAGGCCACGGCGCGGCTGGCGAACTAGCCTCTAGACTTACGATTCAGCCTCGCAGATGGCCGCCAGGCGGCTCACATTGCGATTCAGGTGAGTTGACGTGCACGCGGGTCCTGGCGCTCGGCTGCTCCAAGTGTCGAAGCGTGACCTCAGGTGGACCTTTTTCCCGCGATTCATTTGAGTTGACGCTTCGACGCGGGTGGCGCACGGCAGGGCGCCCCGCCCGCCGCGCAGGCGCCGGGGCCCCCGCCGCGCGTTTTCCAGCGCGGTGGGGTGGAGGAGCCACAGCCGTGACAAGCGCTTTGGGCGCCGAGGACGGGTGGGGCTGCCGGGCGCCCGGACCCGCGTTCATGCCAACTCAAATGAATCGCGGAGAATCGCGGTACTAGACCATATGGAAAGACCGACCTCGGCTTTGCATCTGACGCGGGTTACTCTCAGCCTGCGACAGCTCGGAGCAGAGCCGCATACAAAGGAGGTCGGTCATGATGCAGTCTACAACCATCATTGCGCTGGATCAGCATGCGGCGACGACGGTCGCCGCCGTGTTGCTGCCGGGTCACCGGACCCCCGCGCTTCACTCGCTGACGTCCGATAGCCCGACAATTCTGCGTTTCGTCAAGCGGCTGCGCTGCCAGGGGCCAGTCGCCTGCTGCTACGAGGCCGGCCCGTGCGGCTTCGAGCTGCAGCGTGCGCTGGCGGCCCAACAGATTGCCTGCGACGTCATCGCGCCGGCGCTGATTCCACGCCGCGCCGGCGACCGCATTAAGACTGACCGCCGGGATGCCGGGCATCTCGCGGTCCTCGCCCGCGCGGGAGCGTTAACGCCGATCCACATTCCGACCGAGCAAGAAGAGGCCGCCCGTGATCTCCTGCGATGTCGCGAAGACATTCGCGCTGATCTGCTCCGCGCCCGCCATCGTTTGTCGAAGTTTCTGCTTCGGCATGGGCGCCGATTCACGGCGACGAAGAAGGCCTGGTCCAAGCGCCACGACGCGTGGCTCCGCTCTCAAACCTGGCCGCTGCCAGCGCTCGAGCACACGCATCATGCGTATCTGCGGGCCGTCGACGAGGCCATGGCGCGGCTGCAATCCGTTGAGCAGGAGCTGCGCGCGTTGCTCGATCTCGAGCCGTTGCGACCGCGCGTCCAACGACTACGCTGCTTTCGCGGCGTCGATAACCTGACCGCGCTCACGATCGCCGCCGAACTCGGGGATCCGCGCCGCTTTGCCTCGGCCCGCCGGCTCATGGCCTTCGTCGGCCTGATTCCGTCCGAGCACTCCAGCGGCACCAAGACGGCGCGGGGCGCGATCACCAAAACCGGCAACGCGCATCTCCGGCGCGTCCTGGTGGAGGCCGCCTGGCACTATCGGCACCATCCCTTCGTCGGCCACGCCTTGAAGCAGCGCCAGGATCGCGCGCCCGCCTACGCCATCGCCCATGCGTGGGCGGCCCAGCAACGTCTCTACCGCCGTTATCAACGGCTCGCCGCCCGCGGCAAGCCGAAGCAGCATATCGTCACGGCGGTGGCCCGCGAGCTCACCGGCTTCCTATGGGCAACCTTGATCCACTGAACTGATCGGCCGACGTCGAAAGGAGAACCCTCGGGTGAACTATGCGATAACGACTCCGGTCGCCAACTCGCGCCCCTAGAGCGAGGCAGCTCCCGACGAACCACGGTCATGCGGTAGCCAACCCGCGAATATCAGAGTGATTCATCGTCGTTGCCGCTCGGCCGATCAGCTGACTGGATCCCAACAGCGTGCACGCCCGGATGGCTTGATAAGCCGGGCGTGCAC
>DATBKZ010000097.1:0-6859 GCA_036555615.1 Burkholderiales bacterium
GCTGCGCTCGGCCGCGGCTCACGCGCAACTTTAGCGCGGGTTGAACGGCGGCCGCCCGTCCGTTCGAACCCGCGAAATTAAGCCGGCGCGTGAGCGTCCGGATTTAATCGACTTTGACGCCCGCGGCCTTCACCACCCTGCCCCACATCTCGATGTCGGCGCGCAGGAAGCGGGTGAATTCATCGGGCGCCATCGTGAGTGGATCGGCGCCGAAGCCGATCAGCTTCTGCCGCACGGCGGGGGTATTCACCGTCTTCACCACGGCGTCGTGGAGCTTCGCGACGATATCGGGCGGCGTCCTCGCGGGGAGCAACAGGCAGTAATAATTCTGCAGCTCGACGTTGGGGAAGCCTGCCTCCTTCGTCGTCGGCACCTCGGGAAAATAGGCGGAGCGCTTCGGGCTCGCCACCGCGAGCGCCCGGACCCGGCCGGCCTTGATGTACGGCGACACCACCGGCAGGTCGACAAACATTCCGGTCAACTGTCCCGCAACGACATCCACGACCGCGGGCGCCGCGCCCTTGTACGGCACGTGCGTCATGTTGACAGCGGCCTGCTTGATCAGCATTTCGAGCGCGAGGTGGAGGGTCCCGCCGTTGCCCGCGGAGCCCATCGTGACCTGGCCCGGCCGGGCTTTCGCGAGCGCGACCAGCTCCTTCAGGCGCTTCGCCGGCACCGACGGGTGCACGACCAGGATGGTGGTCGTCGTCATGACCGGGGTCAGCGGCTGAAAATCGCGCAGCGTGCTGAACGGCAGCTTCGAGTAAGTCACCATGTTGATCGCGACCACGCTGGCGGTCGCCGCCAGCAGCGTATAGCCGTCGGGCGGGGCCTTTGCAACGATCTCCGCGCCGATGATTCCGGTGGCGCCAGCACGGTTGTCGACGACGATCGCCTTGCCCAGCAGCTCCGTCAGGCGCGGGCCCATCGCGCGCACCGTGAGGTCGGTCGGGCCACCGGCCGAGAACGGCACGACGATGCGTATCGGCTTGGTCGGGAACGCCTGCGCGGCGGCGCCGGTCGTCCAGAAAGCCAGCAATATCGCGGTGCAAATTCGAATCGACGGAATCATTTTCTCTCCCTTGAAGTCATACCGGCTCCAGATTCCCGCCTTCGCGGGAATGACGATGGCTACTTTATCAAGAGCGCGGCGCGGCCGGTGACCTTCCCTTGTTCCAGCCGCTCGTGCAGGGCCTCGGCTTCCTCCAGCGGGCGGATCTCGGTGACGAGCGGCCAGACCTCGCGCCGCGCGACGAGGTCGAGAGTCTCCAGGATCTCGGCGCGGGTGACGTAACGGCTTCCCAGGACGTCCTGCTCCTTGAGCAGCAGCTCGCGGGAGGGAACCTCGAAGCGCTGCGCTGCGCCCCCGAGTATCACGAGGCGCCCCCGCCGTCCGAGCGCTTTCACGCCCGCCGCAAGCGTCGAGCTGCTGGAGACATAGTCGATGGCGACATCCACGCCTGCTCCATGAGTGAGATCGAGGAGCGCCTGCGCGACATTCCCTTTCGAGGCATCCACCACCTCGTCGGCGCCGGCCTTGCGGCAGGCATCGAACTTTTCCGCGGCGACATCCACGGCAATCACCCGCGTCCGCGCCCACTTCGCCATCATGAGCTGATGGATGCCGACCCCGCCTCCCGCGCCGAACACCGCGACGGTCTCGCCTCCCTTCACCCGGGCGCGCTTGAGCACCTTGTAGGGCGTGGCGAGCGCATCCGTGATGACGCCGATCTCCGACGGGTGGGCCTTGTGGTCGAGGCCCGCCGGCAGCTTGATGAAAATGTGCGCGGGAAGCTTGATGTACTGCGCGTAGCCGCCGTCGCAGGTGCGCCCGACGTTGCCGCCCGAGTCCGGGCACAGCGGCTCCAGGCCCGACAGGCACCAGCGGCAGTGACCGCAGTTGAGGTAGTAGTACGCGGTGACGGCGTCGCCGACCGCGAGCCCCCGCACGCCGGCGCCGACCGCCACGATCTCGCCGGTGATCTCGTGACCGATGATGCGCGGAAAATCGGCGGCGATGCGTCCCGCCTTGAGGTGCTGGATCGTGAGGCCGGATCCGCACGCCAGCACGCGCGCGACGGCCTCTCCCGGCCCGGCGACGGGATCGGGGACCTCCTTCAGCACGAAGGGGGTGTTCGGGCCGGTGAGAACCATCGCTTTCATATCAGTCGCGGAACATGAAGTTCGCGGCCTTGAGAAAGAGCGTGCGGTTGACGCCGTCCGAATGCAGGAAGGCGGCGGCATCGCGCACCAGCTTCTCGACGCCCAGCTCCTTCATGTAGCCGTGGCCGCCGTGGATCTCCATCGTCCACGTCGCGATTCTCCACGCCGCCTGCGCCGCCATTGCCTTGGGCAGCGCGGCGAGCGTGCGATCCCAGCCGTGCTCCTGGTGGTCCGCCAGCCAGCAGGCGCGGTGGATGTAGGCGCGCGAGGCGTCGATCAGCATGCGCATCTCGGCGAGCTGGGCGCGGATGCCGTCGTGCTCGATCAGGGGCTTCCCGCCTTGCACGCGCGCCTTCGCCCAGTCGATCGCCTTCTGCTGCAGCGCACAGGCAACGCCCAGCACGGAGGCGCCGGCATAGGCGTTCGACTGCGGGAAGAATTCCGCCAGCACGGTGAAGCCCTGGCCGACCCTCCCCACCACGTTCCCGTCCGGGATGAAGCAGTCCTGGAAGATGAGCTCGGCGTTGTTCGCCAGGCGCTCGCCCATCTTGTCGTGCACGCGTCCGATGGTGAATCCCGCCCGGCCCCGCTCCAGCAGAAAGCAGGTCGAGGCTTCCGCCATCGGCTTTCCCGGCTCGGTTTGCGCGAAGAGCAGGTAATGGCTCGCGCGGTTGCCGTTCGAGATGAAGTGCTTCATGCCATTCACGACCCAGCCGCCCGGGCTCTTGCGGGCGCTGGTACGGAACGGCGTCGGGTGGGGGAGAAAGTAATTGGAGGCGTTGTCGGGCTCGGTGATGCCGATCGCGAGCACCCCGCGCGGGTCGGCTGCGAACCCAGGCAGCACGCGCGCCTGCTGCTCCGCGTTGAGCGCCTTCTGCATGATCTGCGCGATCTTCAACGTCTGGGCCATGACGACCGAGACGCCGAGATCGCCCTTGGCCAGCTCCTCGATCACCATGGCGGTGGTGAGCGAATCCGCCCCGAGCCCGCCCCAATTTTCGGAGAGCGTCATGGTGCGGATGCCGACCGCGTGCGCCTGCTCCACGATCTCCCAGGAGAAGCCCTTCTCGGGGTCCGGGTCCGCGTCGAGAGCCGCGGCGCGCGGCACGACCACGTCCTCGACGAAACGGGAGACAGTCGCCAGGATGGCGCGCTGCTCTTCGCTGACGATGAAGATGTCCTCCACTGCGACCCGCTCCCCTTAGGCCCGCGGGATTTAGGTTAACATGCCTGTCTCGCCGTTTTCAGCGCAGTTCATGTACTGTCAGGCCACCGTCCGCCGCAGTCTTCGTCGCCGCCAGCCGGCGATCTCGATCACCGCATCCGCGGCGCTGCTTGCCGCGCTCGTGAGCGCCGCTCCGGAAACCGCTGCCCAGCGTTATCCGGCCGCGCCGCTGCGCATCGTGGTGCCGTTCGTGCCCGGCGGCGGCACCGACATACTCTCGCGGCTGATCGCCCAGAAGCTGCATGAGTCCTGGGGGCAGCCGGTGGTCGTCGACAACCGCCCCGGCGCCGGCGGCACGGTCGGAACCGCGCTCGTCGCCAAGGCACCCGCCGACGGGCACACGATTCTCGTCATGCCCGCCGGCCTGGCGGCGCACAGCAGCCTCTACAAGACCCTCCCCTACCATCCGGAGCGCGATCTGGCGCCGGTGTCGCGGCTTGCGTCCGGGCCGCTCGTTCTGGTCGTCCACCCCTCGCTCCCGGCAAGATCGGTGAAGCAGCTGATCGCGCTGGCAAAGAAGCATCCCGGCGAGATCAATTTCGGCTCGGCGGGATCCGGCACGCTTCCGCACCTCTCCGCGGAGCTGTTCAATACCTCGAGCAGGATCACCATGGTCCACATCCCCTACAAGGGAGCCGGCGCCGCGGTGGCCGACGTGCTCGCCGGGCGCGTCCCGGTCTATTTCATGAACATCCTGCAAAGCCTGTCGCTCATCCGGGCCGGGAAGCTGCGCGCGCTCGGGGTCACGACCCCCGAGCGCACTCCGATCGCCCCGGAGATCCCCTCGATCGCGGAAGCCGGCCTCGCGGGCTACGACATGACCAACTGGTACGGGATGCTCGTGCCGGGCCGGACCCCGCGCGACGTCATCGCCAAGCTCAACGCCGAGGTCGCGCGTATCCTGCGGCTGCCCGAGCTCCGGAAGCGCCTCGCCGATGACGGCATGACCGTCGTCGCCAGCACGCCCGGGGAGTTTGCCGAGTTCTTCGCGCGCGAGGTCGCGAAGCTCGCGCGCGTCATCGAAGGCGCCGGGATCAAGGGCACGCTCTGATACCGATATCATGCCGTCCCATGACGTGATCGTCGTCGGCAAGGGCAACGCCGCGCTGTGCGCAGCGCTGTCCGCGCGCGAATCCGGTGCAAGCGTGGCGATGCTGGAGGCGGCGGCGGAGGACGAATCCGGCGGCAACAGCCGTTTCGCCGGAGGCGTCGTGCGCTTCGCGTATCAAACCGCGGACGATCTGAAGCGCCTGACCGACATCACCGACGAGGAGGTCGCGACGAGCGACTTCGGCACCAACACCCGCGAGGAGTATCTCGACGATCTCTACCGGCTGACGAGCTACCGCACCGACCCCGATCTCTCGGAACTGCTGGTCAACCGCAGCCTCGACACGCTTGCGTGGCTGCGCGCAAAAGGCGTGCGCTTCAATCTCAACTTCGGGCGGCAATCCGGGCTCGTGGGCGGGAAGCGGGTGTTTTTCGGGCGCATGCCGATCGAGGCGTCCGGCGGCGGCGCCGGCCTCGTGCAAAGCCTCGACGCCGCCGCGAGGAAAGCCGGGATCGAGGTCTTCTACCAGACGCGGGTCACTTCCCTGCTCTACGACGGCGAGCGCGTCTCGGGCGTCACCGCCCGGCACCAGGGCAAGCCCGCCGAGTTCCGCGCGAAATCCGTGGTGCTCGCGTGCGGCGGCTTCGAGGCCAACCCCGAGTGGCGCACCCGCTACCTCGGGCCGGGCTGGGAGCTCGCCAAGGTGCGCGGCACCCGCTTCAACGTCGGCGACGGCCTGCGCATGGCGCTCGACATCGGCGCGGCGCCCTACGGCAACTGGTCGGGCTGCCATGCGACGGGCTGGGACCGCTACGCGCCGGAATTCGGGGACGTCAACGTCGGCGACCAGTTCCAGAAGCACAGCTACATCTTCGGGCTGCTCATCAATGCCGAGGGCAAACGCTTCGTGGATGAAGGCGCCGATTTCCATTCGTTCACTTACGCCAAGTACGGGGCCGAGGTACTGAAGCAGCCCGGGCAGTTCGCATGGCAGGTGTTCGATTCGAAAGTGACGAAGCTGCTGCGCTCCGAATACCGTATCAAGTTCGTGACCAAGGCCAGTGCCAACACGCTGGAGGAGCTTGCGCCGAAGCTCGAAGGCGTGAACGCGGGCGAGTTCCTGAAGACCGTGCGCGAATTCAACACGGCGGTGCGCAGGGACGTGCCCTTCGAGCACACGATCAAGGACGGAAAATGCACGGTCGGGATCGAGCCGCCCAAGTCGAACTGGGCGCAGCCGCTCGATATGCCCCCGTTCGACGCCTACGCGACGACCTGCGGCATCACGTTCACTTTCGGGGGCCTGCGCATCGACAAGGAGACCGGCCAGGTCCTCGACGTCCATTTCCATCCCATCCCCGGCCTCTACACGGCGGGCGAGATGGTCGGCGGGCTCTTCTATTTCAACTATCCGAGCGGGACCGGGCTCGTCTCCGGCGCGGTATTCGGCCGCATGGCCGGGGCGAGCGCCGCGAAGGCCGCGAAGCAATGAACCGCCAGGACGCCAAGACGCGCCAATGAGCCACGAAGCCAGCACCGACAATCCCTACACCCGCGGCATTGCCGAATTCGTTGCGGGCCTGAAGCACGACGCGATCCCCGCCGAGGTCAGGCACCGCATCAAGCTGCTGATGCTGGATGCGCTCGGCTGCGCGCTCTACGGCGCCGACCTCGAGTGGTGCCGCATCCTCCAGGACTCGCTGACGAAGCTGGACGCGACGCGCGAGTGCGGCGTCTGGGGAACGAAGAAGAAGCTCTCCGCCCCGCATGCGGCGCTCGCCAACGGCACGGCCGTGCAGGGTTTCGAACTCGATGACGTGCATCGCGCAGGAGTACTCCACGTGGGCGCCGTGGTGCTGCCCGCGCTGATCCCCATCGTCGAGCTGCGAACGGGCATGAGCGGCAAGGAGTTCCTGACCGCTGCCGTCGCGGGCTACGAGATCGGCCCACGGGTGGGCCTGTGCATGGGGCCGGAGCACATTGCCTCGGGCTGGCATTCGGGCGCAACGCTTGGCGTCTTCTCCGCCGCTGCGGGCGCCGCGCGCGGCCTCAAGCTCGGCGCCGGCGAGACGGTGCACGCCCTCGGCATCGCGGGAACCCAGGCTGCCGGGCTGATGGCGGCGCAGTTCGGCGCGATGGTGAAGCGCATGCACGCCGGCCGCTCCTCGCAAAGCGGGCTCTACGGCGCGCTGCTCGCGGAAGCCGGATTCACCGGCATCGTCAACGTGCTCGAAAGCGAGTACGGCGGGTTCTGCACCACGCTCTCGCAGTCGAAGGACCATTTCAACCTGAAGGAGCTGACCGCCGGCCTGGGCGAAACCTGGCAGACGATGGGCGTCGCGCTCAAGTTCTACGCCTGCGTCGGCACCAACCACACCACGCTCGATGCGATCCGCGACATGCAGAAGGAGCGCGCCTTC
>DATBKZ010000098.1:0-80648 GCA_036555615.1 Burkholderiales bacterium
GGTAGACATCGGTGCGTTCCATGGCGCCGCTGCTGGCGACGTTGTTGTCCCCCGGCTCGGTGTGCAGGCGCAACGCCGTGCCGCCGTCGCGCCCGATGCCGACGATCGACGCGCGGCCCGCTACCTTCTCCTGCACCTTGAAGCCGCAGTTGGTCGGCAAGTTGAGGAACGTGCAGTTGAACATCACCGTCCCCGGATCCCCCGGCGCCGCTGGCGTCGTCACCGCGACCGGGGTGGCGGTCCACGCCGAGTGATTGGGCACGGCGTCGAACGCGCTCACACGGTAGTTGTAGGTGCTGCCCGCGGTGAGGCCAGTGTGGGAGAAGGATGTGGCGGTGGTGGTGGCGAGCTGCGCGTCGTTGAGATAGACGGTGTAGCCCGTCACGCCGACGTTGTCGGTGGAAGCGTTCCACGCGAGATTGATCTGGCTCCCGGACACCGCCGTGCCGATGAGGCCGGTGGGCACGGACGGAGCGGCGGTGTCGGCGCCGGTGCCCAGCACCTGGCTCACCTTTGGGGAATATACCGTCGCGGCCGAGTTCGAGAGCCCTGCGATGAGGTCGATGCCGTTTGGCGAGCCGACATCGGTTTTTGCGATAGTGACCGTCACGGCTTTGGTAGCCTTCGTATATGTGACCTTCCTTAAGAGTGTCCATGCCCACGCGCCGCCGCTGCCGGAGTACGAATACAGGTTTCTATAACCGGCGCCGATCTCCACCAGGTGGCTGGCGCCGATCCCGTTGATCGGGTAGCCGGTGCTGGCGTCGCGGTCCGTATCGAGAAAGAGCTGTATTCGAGACGGCGCGCCGGTGAAATTGATGGTGTAGTACAGTTTCGTCGCGTCGCTCCCCGGCTGCAGGGAGGTGATGGTGAGTGGGAGGAGAGCCGCTTCGGCGGGGAACGTGAAATCCTCGTCCACGGATTCCGTCGAGGCGCCGGTCGCCGATTCCGGACCGCCCGCGCCGCCGCAGCCAGCGAGCGTCAGGGCAAGCGCGCCGGCCGCAATGAGAAGAGTCCGGCGGAACGAAACGCCCGCCGTACTCATGAAATCAAGATCGAGCCTGAAACCGTTCCAGATTCTGTACATTTCACGCCTCGCTCGTAGTTGAAAATCGACATCGATGTCGCAGACGACCTACATCGAGTCGGACGCATGCTACAAAGCGAAGCGTGCGAAGTCGTTGACTTAAATCACGCGGAAGAAATTTTTTCGGTGAGCGCGCGCAATTCGGCGCGCGCGGAAGAAAATTTTCGTGAAGGAAGCGAGAAGTGGTCGCGTCGCGTCGGGACGCAAGCCATCATCGCCCGATGTTGGGATCGAGCGACTTTGTTATCGCCGAGGTGAGGTCACTTCACCGGCGTGCTGCGCGGACTTCGGCGGCGCTGCGTTCGCGAGACCTGCAACAGGCCACGTCCGTCGATTTCCGCGTGCGGTTTGCAGGAGACGACGTTTCTTGATCTGCGGTGCCGACCCGCCGGAAATTTTCCCGGTCTGTCAGCCCGCGCGTGTCATCGTCCGTATCCGCGCAGGCCTCGAGACGCAAGGCCCGTGCCGGGTGAGCGAATCCAATGAAATCAATTGAATGGCGTGGAGTGCTGCGCGCGAAGGCCGGCAACTACGTCGTACGGCGGCAACGGTCTTTCGCGCCGATGCGGCCGGATGGCTGAAAACGGAGGCCGGCCTGGCATAGACAAGCCGGGATCAGGCCACTTTGATCCATGCTTTCAGCACCTTGTGCAATTGCGCAGGAGGGCCGTAGTTGAACCGCCATTCGCACTCCTTGAGGAACAGATGGAGGTGCTCGCGCGGGATGCCGTTGTACCGGCGCAGGTGACGCTTGGCCTGGCTCCAGAAATTCTCGACCTGGGCGATCCGCGGGCGGCCTCGCGCGAGCCGTCCCGACTCGTCAACGCGACGCGGGCGAAAGCTCGACACATCCAGCGCCGCGCGGTGAGCGTGGAGATCGGCAAAGACGATGGCATCGAGCCGCGCTTTCGTGCCCGCCGATGGCGGCGCTTCGGATCGCTCGGCGCGCACGGGGACCGCAATGACTTTTCCGTGGTGGACGGATAGCCCGAAAACAGGCGTCTCAATTGCCCGCCGGCGCGCACCCGCCCGGCGGTTCGCGGCGACCCTTCGGCCGCCGGCTGTGACTGCGTCAAGCTGAAGAGAGCTCGTTGGTGCCAGACGCTGCGCAATGATCTCGCGGAGGCGGTGATAGAAGAGCCTCGCCGTATTCCGGTTGACGCCGATGAGTGCGGCCGCCGAACGCGCGGGAGTGCCGGCCACGAAGTGCTCCAGCAGCCGCTCGCTCTGCTCGTCGGTCAGCCGGGACCGCCGCAGCTTCATCGCGCAAGCGTAGGAGCGTGCGTTTTTCACGTGCTGATCTATGCCATCCCCTGAACGGAGCATGCATGTCGCTGCGCGACGACAACGCGTAGCGCTCCAGCGGGCGCTGGTCGTTCATCACTTCGCCGGAGCGCGCGGCCGGACGCTGATCACCACCACGCCAACGAGCACGAGCGCCGAGCCCGCGAGCTGCAGCGGCGTCATGACCTCCTCCAAACCCAGCCAGCCGAACACGATCGCGGTGACGGGGCCGAGCGCGCCGATGATGGCGACCGAGTTCGCGCCGATGCGCTTCAGCGCTTCCGCGATCATGAATACGGGGATGACCGTGCTGAAAAGCGCCATCGCGATCGCGTAGCCATAGACCGGAGCCGGCACGTCGAGCGCCGATAGCGGGCGCAGCAGGAAGAACTGCGCGATGCAGGCGGCGCTCGCCGCGCTCATCGCGTAGGCGGTGAAGCGCATCGAGCCCACGCGCGCGATCAACTCCGCTCCCGCGACGAGGTAGACCGCGTAGCAGAGGGCGCCGCCGAACACCATGGCCGCGCCGAGCCAGAAGTTGCGCTGCCCGCCTTCCAGCGAGTGCGCGAATACCAGCACGAGGCCGGCGTAGGTCACGGCGAGGGCGATGATCTCCCGCCGCGTTACGCCCTTGCGCAGGAACGCCGCCGAGAGCACGACCACGATCGTCGGGTAGATGAACTGCAGCAGGCGGCCGAGGCCGGCGTCGATGTACTGGAGGCCGAGGAAGTCGAGGAAGCTCGCGAGATAGTAGCTGAGCAGTCCCAGCGCGCAGACCGCCGCGAGCTCGCGCCCGGCGAGCGGGCGGTGCGCCGGGCCGCCGCGCACCCAGAGGGCCGCCGCGATGAAGAACGGCACGGAGAACACCATGCGCAGCGCAAGCAGCGTGACCGGGTCGGTCACGTACGCGTAGGCGAGCTTGATGAAAATTGGCCGCAGCGAGAAGAAGACCACGCCGCCGATGGCGAGCGCGATCCCGGCGGCGAGCCAGCCGCGGCTTCTTTCACTCATGCCTCGATTTTGCTACGGGCCCTGCCCATCCGGCCACTGTCCACCCGTTGGAAACGATGCCGGAGGCCGCCGTGCGGTAAGCTTGGGACGCGAACAGGAACCGCATCGCTCGTGGACGAGAAAGCCCATCCCCTCCTCGCGCTCGGAGTGCGCGACTTTCGCCTGTACTGGCTCGCGCTCGTCACGCAGGTCATCGGCCAGCACATGTTCGCCTTCACCCTGGGCTGGCTCACCTTCGAGATCACGGGATCGCAGGCGCAGCTGGGCCTGATCCATCTTTGCGGCTTCGTGCCCCAGTTCGCCCTGACGCTCCTCGGCGGCGTGCTGGCCGATCGCATCGATCCGCGGAAACTCATCGGCGGCGCGCAGGTCAATGCCGCGATCGCGATGATCCTGGTCGGCGTGGTGACGCTCGCCGGCGTGGCGCAGCTCTGGCACCTCGCCCTCGGAGCGTTTCTATGGGGACTGTCGGCGGCGATCGACGAGCCCGCGCGCGCGTCGTTCTTCCCGCGGCTGCTGCCGCGCCCGCTGCTGCGCTCCGCGGTGCCGCTGATCTCCATGGCGTTCGGCAGCAGCCGCGTGATTGCCCCCTCGATCGCGGGTTTTCTCATCGCAGCGGCGGGCGCGCCGGCCACGTTTCTCGCGTGCGCGGCGGCGGTCAGCACCATGATCGCGGTGCTGTTCCTGGTGCGCCCCACGCACAGCGCCGCGCGTCCGCATGGCAGCCTGCTCGACAACTTTGGCGAGAGCCTGCGCTACATACGCGCCAACGAAGCATTCGCCAGCGCCATCACTGCGGCGCTGCTCAACGCCACGCTTGCCATGGGCTTCATCCACATGCTTCCGGTCTTCGCGAAGGACGTCCTTCAGGTCGATTCGCGGGGGCTCGGCATCCTCGCCGCCGCCGCGGGTGTGGGCTCTCTCTCCGGCTTCATTTCGTATGCCTGGGTGCAGACGCGCCTCACGCCGAGAAACCTGATGGTGGGCGCCCTGACCGTCTACAACCTGGCGTTGATTGGCCTTGCCTTCAGCGACTGGTACTGGCTTTCCTTCTGTGCGATCCTCGTCGCCGGGCTGGGCCACGGCTACTTCGTGACCGGCGTGCAGGTGATGCTGCAAACGCTGGTCGACGATCACTACCGCGGGCGGGTGATGAGCGTGTTCGCGCTGGTCTGGAGCCTGATGTTCCTGAGCGGTTTCCTGCTGAACGTCGCGGGCGAGTGGGCGGGGCCGCGTCTCGCGCTCGCGGGCGGCGCGGCGATCGTGCTCGCCTACGTGTGGCTGTCGCTGGTGCGGGCCAAGGCACTGAAGAAAGTCGTCCTTGCGCCCAGGCTGGGCTGAGATTGCTTAACAGAGAGGAGCTTTCCGATGATCATCGATTCCCAGGTCCACGCCTACGAGGCGAACACGCCGAAACGGCCGTGGCACAGCGTGCCGAACTGGCCCCCGAGCGCCACGGGAGACGAGACGGTTGCGGCGATGGACAGGCTCGGGATAGACGGCGCGATCTTCATCTCCGCCTTTTCCCTGTACGGCTACGACGCGACCTACGCGGTGGAGGTGCAGCGCAAGCACCCCGGCCGCTTTGCCATCGTGAAGCCGGTGAACCCGGACGACCCCGCGGTCGCCGACCAGATCGCCGAGTGGAGAAAGCAGCCCGGCGCGGCGGGCGTCCGGGTGATCGTCACGAAGGAGCCCGGGCGCAATCCGAGCGATGCCGGTCTCGACCGGGTCCTCCGCGCGGCCGTGAAGCACGACTTCCCGGTCAACATCCTGTGCTGGGGCAACCTGGAGCGGGGGACGGCGGTGATCGACCGCCATCCCGACACGCGCTTCATCATCGACCACCTCGGCATCCTGCAGCCGCGCACGCCGCCCGCCCCGCCGCAGCCGTGGGCTGATTTGCCGAAGGTGCTGGAGCTCGCGAAGCGCAGGAACGCGGTGATCAAGGTGAGCGGCGCGTGCACGTTGTCGCAGAAGCCGTATCCCTTCCCGGACATCTGGGACCCGCTCCGGCGCATCTTCGACGCATGGGGAATCGACCGCTGCCTGTGGGGCACCGACTGGACGCGCGCGTTCGCGGTCGTCAACTACGAGCAGGCCGTGAAGCCCTTTCTTGAGACCAAGCGCCTCTCCGACAGCGAGCGGGCGATGTTGATGGGCGGCGCGTGCGCCAAGGCGTATGACTGGGCGCCGAAGAAGGGCTAGGAAGACCCGGCAGATCGTGACATCGGGAGACCAGCAAGAGCCGGAAGATCATGAAATACAATGAAGCTACCGCCATGCCGAGAAGCAAAGTCACCATCCCCGACGTAGCCGAGGCCGGTCCGGGGCTGTGGTCAAACTGCATTCGCGCCGGCGATCTCCTCTTCATCTCCGGCCAGGTGGCGCGTCCGCTCGACGGCGGCAAGACGCTGGTGGGCAGCAACGAGTACGAGCAGGCCAGGCAGATCTTCACGCGCATCAAATTGATCTGCGAAGGTGCTGGCGGGAGCCTCGACGACATCGTCAAGATGACCATCTACCTGGTCGATATCAGGAAAAACACCGAAGTCTGGCGCGCGCGGCGGGAGTTCTTCAGCGGCGACTTTCCGGCTTCCACACTCGTCGAAGTGCGGGCGCTGGGCACACCCGAAACGCTGGTCGAGATCGAAACGGTCGCGTATACGAGGCAACCGACACGCTGAAGTCTACCTGGACGCGCGTCGTGCGGCGCGGGCGCGCGATGCCTCGCCGAAGGCCGTGTACAGCGCGCCCGAGAGCGCGTGCTCTTCGGGTGCCCATTCCGCATGCCACTGCACGCCGACGATGAACTGTGTCTCGTCGTCGTAGCGCAGGCCTTCGATCACGCCGTCCGGGGAAATCGCCTCGACGACCAGGCCCTTGCCCAGGCGATCCACGCCCTGCCCATGCAGCGAGTTGACCATCATCTCGTCGCGCCCCACCAGCGCCTGGAACAGGCCGCCCGGGGTCAGCCGCACCGTGTGCTTCAGCCGGTAGATCTCCTCATGCGTGACGTCCTCGTGGCGCGGCATGCGGTGGTCGTTCTTACCGGGCAGCTGGTGGATGCGGTAATGGAGCGACCCGCCCAGCGCCACGTTGATCTCCTGGATGCCGCGGCAGATGCCGAACACCGGCACGCGCTCGGCGATGCAGGCGCGCACCAGCGGCAGGACGAGCGCGTCGCGGCCCGGATCGACGGGCTCGTCGTCGGGAAAAGGAGGCCCGGCGTAGTGATGCGGCTCGACGTTCGCGAGCCCCCCGGTCAGGAGAAAGCCGTCCATGCGCGAAACGAGCTCTGCCGCGTCCACCGCCCCGCCCACGGGCGGCATCAATACGGGGATGCAATCCACCATCTTCATGAGCGACCGGACGTAGCGCTCCGCGGTGGCGTACATCGGGAGCCGCCGCCGGTCGTCTGGCTGCCGGGCGTTGGTGGACACGCAAATGAGGGGGCGCGGAGCAGTCGTCGTCATCGCACAGGTATCCCGATTGTACTGCTGTATAGTGGGCTCGCTCCGCGCGGTAAAGAAACGCGTGCTCGGCCTATGTTACGAATTCAAAGGAGGAAGTCGTGACAAGAAAAGCGATTGTCGCAGTACTGCTCGCCGGCGTCGGTATCGCGGTACCGCATGCACACGCGCAGGGCGGCTCCATAGCCAAATACCCGGAACGCCCGATCCGGCTCGTCGTCGGATTTCCGCCGGGCGGCGCGACCGACATCCTCGCGCGCATCCTGTCGCAGCACATGCCCGAGTCGATCGGCCAGCCGGTGGTGGTCGACAATCGCGGCGGCGCGAGCGGCACCATAGCGGCGGCGATGGTCGCCAAGGCAGCGCCGGACGGCTACACGATCATGATGGTGCCGAGCGGCCCCTACACCATCAGCGCCAGCACGTATACGAAGCTTCCCTACGATGCGGTGCGGGATTTCACGGGCGTGTCGCTCCTCGTGTGGGTGACAAACGTCATCGTCGTGCCGCAAAACTCGCCGCTGCGGACGCTGCAGGATATCGTCCGCATGGCCAGGGACAAGCCCGGGCACGTCTCTTTCTCGTCGTCCGGGGCGGGATCCCTGCACCATCTCTCAGGCGAGGTGATGAAGGGCTTGACCGGCACGCAGATGATCCACGTCCCCTTCAAGGGCGCGGGTCCCGCTCTCGCGGCGCTGGCGGGCGGCGAGGTCACTTTCGGCTTCACCTCGATGCCCTCCGCGATGCCCCTCATCCACGCGAAGCGCATCCGGCCGATCGCCGTGACGAGCGAGAAGCGCATGCCGGCGCTGCCCGCCACGCCGACGATGACGGAAGCCGGCCTGCCGCCGCCTCCCGGGCTCGACATCAGGGAGTGGTATGGCGTGATCGTGCCCGCCGCGACCCCGGCGCCCAT
Organism: Burkholderiales bacterium; assembly: GCA_036555615.1. Taxonomy (GTDB): domain Bacteria; phylum Pseudomonadota; class Gammaproteobacteria; order Burkholderiales; family SG8-41; genus SG8-41. The sequence continues at coordinate 7,772 of DATBKZ010000098.1, forward strand.
CGTCAGCAAGCTCAGCGCCGAGATGGTAAAGGTGTACAAGCGCCCGGACGTGCAGAAGCGGCTCACCGAAATGGGTGCGGACTACGTGGGCAGCACTCCGCAGGCGCTGAACAGGCAGCTTGCGAACGACGTCAGGACGTGGGCGAAGTGGGTGAAGGACGCGGGCATCCGCGCGGATTGACGGCGTGGCAGATACGTCCCGGATACTCTTCCACTCTCACCAGACGAGGCTGGCGAGAAAGCGCAGCGACGCGGCGAGCAGGAACAGCCCGAACGCGACTTCGAGCACGCGCCGCGAAAGGGCGTGGGCCATTTTCGCGCCGTAGGAAGCGGTGACACTCGACACCGGCGCCATCAACGCAAACCCGATCAGCGACACGAAGCCGATCGACAGCGGCGGCATTTGCGCCTGGTGCGGCAGACCGGCGACGATGTAGCCGAGCGTGCCGGCGAGCGCGATCGGCACCACGATGCCGGCGGAGGTCGCGACCGCCTGATGGATCGGCTTTCCGTAGAGCGTGAGCACCATGGTGCATAGCGAGCCGCCGCTGACGCCGGTGAGCGAGGCCATCAGCCCGACCGCGAGGCCGTAAAGGCGCGTTAGCGGATGCTTTGGCAGGTTGTCCCCCAGCCGCCACGATTGCCGGGCGAACAGGAGCTTGCCGGCGATAATCGTCGCGATGACGATGAAGGCGATCTTGAAGACCGGCGACGGCGCCACCGTGGCGATGGCCGAACCAATGGCGATGCCGACGATCACGCCTGGCGTCCACTGCCACACGACGTCCATGAGCACCGCACCGGTCGAGCGATGCGTCAGATACGAGCGGATATTGGTCGGCACCATGATCGCGAGCGACGTGCCGATGCAGAGCTGCATATGCACCGCGTCCGGCACGCGAAGGAGGCGAAACACTTCGTAGAGAACCGGCACCACGACCACGCCACCACCGACGCCGAACAGGCCGGCGAGCAGTCCGGCCACCACGCCGCCGGCCATGATGGCCGCGGCGAGGAGGAGCAGTTCATCGAGCGCGACACCGGGCATGCCGCCACGATAACAGGGTCAGCAGAGGGTCGTGCGACGGAGTAGCCTCTCATCATGGACGCCCTGATCTCCGCCGCCGCGCGTGCTCTCGCCGCCGGCGACGCGCTTGGCGCCCTGAAGCGAGTTGCCCTGCGCAAAGATCCGCCTGCATTGGCCCTGCGCGGCATCGCCATGGCGCAACTCGGCGAGTATCCGCGCGCCCGCGAGCTCCTGCGGCGCGCCGCCCGCGGCTTCGGCGCCCACGAGGAGCTGGCGCGCGCGCGCTGCGTCGTCGCCGAAGCCGAGGTGGCGCTGGCCATGCGCAATTTCAGCGGCTCGCCACGCGCGCTGGCGGTGGCGACGGCCACGCTGGAGACGCGCGGCGATCACGCCAACGCGTTGCAGGCGCGGCTGATCGCGGCGCGTCGGCTCCTGCTGCTCGGCCGCCTCGATGAGGCTGCGGACGCGCTGGCGCGCCTCGATGTGCGCGGCTTGCCGCCGTCGCTCGGGGCGGTAGCCGAGTTGAGTGCCGCCGAGCTGGCGCTGCGATCGCTGCGCACCGCCCCGGCGCGAGTTGCGTTCGCCCGCGCGCACGATGCGGCCCTGCGCGCGGGCATCCCGGCGCTCCTGGCCGAGGTGGCGGAGGCGCGGACTGCGCTCGATCGTCCCGCGGCGCGGCGCCTCTTTCCCGGATGCGAGCTGGCGCTACGGCTCGGCGAGGCGGCAGAGCTCCTGGCGTCGGGAGCACTGGTCATCGATGCCTGCCGTCGCGGATTGCGCGCCGGCAATGTGTGGGTTCCGCTGGCGAGCCGCCCGGTGCTGTTCGCGCTGGCGCGAGTGCTTGCCGAGGCGTGGCCGGGCGATGTCGATCGGCAATCGATGATCGCCAGCGCGTTCCGCACGCGCCAGCCCGACGAGACGCACCGAGCGCGCCTGCGGGTCGAGATCGGCCGCCTGCGGGCGCTCGTGGCGGGGCTCGCGCGTATCGAAGCCACCGCGCGAGGCTTCGCCCTGCGGCCGCGTGGGGCGGGTGACGTCGTCGTCCTGGCGCCGCCCATCGACGGGGACGAGGCGTCGCTGGTGGCGCTGCTCGCCGACGGAGCGGCGTGGTCGACCTCGGCGCTGGCGCTGGCGTTGGGCGCCAGTCAGCGCACCGTTCAGCGCGCGCTCGTTGAGCTGGAGGCCGCCGGACAGGCGCGCTCTATCGGGCGGGCGCGGTCGCGTCGCTGGCTGACGCCGCCGCTCGCCGGTTTCACGACAATCTTGTTACTCCCCACCGCGCTCCCGGTTCAGTAGAGTTGCCTTGCGGCCCAGATACAGCCGCAAGGAGACAAGCGATGAGCAGCGAGAAAGGCAGGAAGAGTTCCCAGGCGACGGTGCGCACGGCCGAGATCGTGCGCGAGTACGGCCCCTTCGCCGGCTCCGAGCGCATCCACGGCGTCACACACGACGGACGCCGCGTCTGGGCCGCCACGGACCATGGGCTGGTCGCATTCGATCCCGCGAGCGGCGAGATCACGCGCACGCTCGACCGCGCCTGCGACGCCGGCACCGCCTTCGACGGCCAGTATCTCTATCAGATCGCCGAGGCGCGCATCGACAAGATCGATCCCGCCAGCGGTAAGGTAGTGGCCTCGATCCCGGCCCCCGGCAAGGGCAACGATTCGGGGCTCGCCTGGGCCGAGGGCAGCCTGTGGGTGGGGCAGCACCGCGATCGCAAGATTCACCAGGTCGATCCCGCGACCGGCGCGGTCATCCGCACCATCGAGTCCAACCGCTTCGTGACCGGCGTGACGTGGGTCGACGGCGAGCTGTGGCACGGGACCTGGGAAGGGGACGAGAGCGACATCCGCCGGATCGACCCGAAGAGCGGCGCCGTGCTCGAGCGGCTACAGATGCCGCAAGGCGTCGGCGTCAGCGGGCTCGAGTCCGACGGGGCGGACCTTTTTTATGCGGGCGGCGGACGCAGCGGCAAGGTACGCGCCGTGCGGCGACCGAAGCGCGCCGCGTCGGGCGCCCGGAGGTAGCCATGTGCCCCGCATGTATCGCAAGCATGGCCTGGATCGCTGCCGGCGCCGCCTCAACGGGCGGCCTCGCCGCCGTGGTGGCGATCAGGCTCCGCGGCAGGAACGGCGACAAAGAGAGCGATGAACATGGAGATGACCAAGGAGATGCAAATGGAAATGCCGAAAGTGGTTACACACGAGGAATGGCTGAAGGAGCGGATCGAGCTGCTCGCCGCTGAGAAGGCGTTCACGCGCCAGCGTGACGAGCTGACGCGCCGCCGGTTGGCGATGCCCTGGGAGCGCGTCGAGAAGAGCTACGTCTTCGACACGCTCGAGGGCAAGCGCACGCTCGCCGAGCTGTTCGAAGGCCGCAGCCAACTGCTGGTGCAGCACTTCATGTTCGGGCCGGGCTGGAAGGAGGGCTGCAAGAGCTGCTCCTTCATGGCCGATCACACCGACGGCGCGAACGTGCACCTGGCGCAGCGTGACGTCACGCTGCTGGCCGCCTCGCGCGCGCCGCTCGCCGAGATCGAGCGCTTTCGCCGGCGCATGGGCTGGCAGTTCAAATGGGTGTCCTCACATGGCGGCGACTTCAACCATGACTTCGGCGTGAGCTTCACGCCGGAAGAGGTCGCCAAAGGCGAGGTCCACTACAACTATGGCACGTGGCCTTTCCCGCACGAGGAATTGCCCGGCATCAGCGTGTTCTACAAGAACGGCACGGGCGAGGTCTTTCACACCTACTCGACCTACGGGCGCGGCGTGGAAGTGATGATGGGAACGTACCGCCTGATGGATCTGACCCCCAAGGGCCGCGATGAGGACGGCCAGCGCTACACCATGGAGTGGGTGCGGCACCACGACCGCTACTAGCCGGCTTCGCGGCTCAGCGCCGCTTGCTGCCGAGCAGGCTGCCTAGAACGCCTCGAACGATCTGCCGGCCGACCTGGCTGCCGATCGCGCGCGCGGCGCTCTTGGCCGCGGCTTCGACCGCGCCCTCGCGGCGCCCGCCGCGCGGCCCGGTCGAGCCGCCGAGAAATTCACCCAGCGCGCCGAGCAGCCCGCCGCCGCCGCCGGCAGGCTGTCCCGCCGCTGCCGCCGGCGCGCCCGCTGCGCCGGTCCGCTCGGCGACGTGCTGCGCGAGCTTCTCGTACGCCGACTCGCGGTCCTCGGTCTTGTCATAGGTGCCGGCGAGAGGAGAGCCCTTGACGAGCCGCCCGCGCTCCTGCGCGGTGATCGGCCCGATGCGCGTGCCCGGCGGTACCACGAAGGCGCGCTCGACGATCGTCGGACGGCCCTTTTCATCCAGCATCGAGACCAGCGCTTCACCCACGCCCAGCTCGGTGATGGCCGTCTCCACGTTCAGCTTGGGGTTTGCCCGCAGCGTGGTCGCCGCGGACTTGACCGCCTTCTGGTCGCGCGGCGTGAACGCCCGCAGCGCGTGCTGCACCCGGTTGCCGAGCTGGCCGAGCACGGTGTCGGGAATGTCGAGCGGGTTCTGCGTCACGAAATAGACGCCGACACCCTTGGAGCGGATCAACCGCACGACCTGCTCGACTTTCTCCAGCAGCGCCGGCGGCGCCTCGTTGAAGAGGAGGTGCGCCTCGTCGAAGAAGAACACGAGCCTGGGCTTCTCCGGGTCGCCGACCTCCGGCAACTCCTCGAACAGCTCCGAGAGCAGCCACAGCAGCAGCGTCGAGTAGAGCTTGGGCGCGGTCATCAGCTTGTCGGCGGCGAGAATGTTGATGACGCCGCGGCCCTTGCCGTCGGTCTGCATGAGGTCCTGGATGTTGAGCGCGGGCTCGCCGAAGAACTTGTCTGCGCCCTGCTGGTCGAGTGCCAGCAGCCCGCGCTGGATCGCGCCGATCGAGGCCGAGGAGATGTTCCCGTACTGCGTGGTGAACTGCTTCGCATTGTCGCCGACGTGCTGGAGCATCGCGCGGAGATCCTTGAGATCGAGCAGCAGCAGCCCGTTGTCGTCGGCGATCTTGAAGGCGAGGGAGAGGACTCCCGCCTGCGTCTCGTTCAGCCCCAGCATGCGCGCGAGGAGCAACGGCCCCATTTCCGAGATCGTGGTGCGCACCGGGTGGCCCTGCTGCCCGAACGCGTCCCAGAACACGACCGGGCATGCTTCGAACGCGACGTCTTTGAGCTTGAGGAGCTCGATGCGCTCCTTGATCTTGCCCTTCGCTTCGCCCGGCTGTGAGAGGCCCGCGAGATCGCCCTTCACGTCGGCCATGAACACCGGCACGCCGATGCGGGAGAGCGCCTCGGCGATCCGCTGCAGCGTGACCGTCTTGCCGGTGCCGGTGGCGCCGGCGATCAACCCATGGCGGTTGGCGAATTGCGGCAGCAGGCAGAGTTCGGACTTGGCTATGGCGACGAGCAGCGGTTCTGGCATGGCGCCTCCCCGTGATAAAATTTCACGTATTTTAGCGAGTCAACCTGCACTTGGCAGGGGCAGCACATGGCAGGTCACAGCAAGTGGGCAAACGTCCAGCACCGCAAAAACCGGCAGGACGCGAAACGCGGCAAGATCTTCACCCGCCTGATCAAGGAAATCACGGTCGCGGCGCGCCTGGGCGGCGGCGATCCCGGCTCCAACCCGCGGTTGCGGCTGGCGGTGGACAAGGCCTACGCCCAAAACATGCCCAAGGACAACGTCGAGCGCGCCATCAAGCGCGGCAGCGGCGGCCTCGAAGGCGCGAATTACGAGGAGATCCGCTACGAGGGCTATGGTATCGGCGGCGCGGCGGTAATGGTGGATTGCATGACGGACAACAAGACGCGCACCGTGGCGGACGTGCGCTCCACGTTCACCAAGCACGGGGGCAATCTGGGCGGGGCGGGCTCCGTCGCGTTCCTGTTCAAGCATTGCGGCCAGCTCGTGTTCGCGCCCGGCACGGACGAGGACGCGCTCATGGAGGCCGCGATCGAGGCGGGCGCGGAAGACGTCATCACCAATGACGATGGCAGCATCGAGGTCGTGACCGCGCCCAACGACTTCGTCGCCATCCGCACGGCGCTGGAGCAGAAGGGCTTCAAGGCCGCGCTTGCCGAAGTGACGTTCAAGCCGACGGCCGAAAATTCGATGAAGGGCGACGACGCCGCGCGCATGCAGAAGCTGATCGACGCGCTCGAGGGCATCGACGACGTGCAGGAAGTGTATACCACAGCGGTGATCGAGCAGCCGGCTTGAGCGGGCGCGCCCCCACACGCATACTCGGCATCGATCCGGGGCTCTCCGTCACCGGATACGGCATCCTCGACATCAGCAGCAACCGTCTCACCTATGTTGCCAGCGGCCGCATCCGCACGCCGGCCGGACAGCTTGCGCTGAGGCTGAAGACCATACTCGATGGCCTGAACGAGGTGATCGCGGCCCACCATCCGGCGCAGATCGCGCTCGAGAAGGTATTCTTCAATGTCAATCCCCAGTCGACGCTGCTGCTCGGCCAGGCCCGCGGCACGGCCATCTGCGCGGCGGTGCTGCACGGCCTGCCGGTCGCGGAGTACACTGCATTGCAGGTGAAGCAGGCGGTGGTGGGCAACGGCCATGCGCAGAAGCGGCAGGTGCAGGACATGGTGCGGCGGCTGCTGCAGCTGCGCGCCGATCCGAGCCCGGACGCTGCCGACGCGCTCGCCTGTGCCATCTGCCACGCGCACGGCGGGCAGGGCCTCGGGCGCCTCGCGACCGCCGGCTTCCGCATGAAACGCGGCCGCCTGGTTTGAGATGGCCGGGAATACACTCAGGCCGGCAGAGAGTCGAGGGCCATCCTTGAGTGCTTTTTCCATTTTGGGGTATCCATGATTGGGAGGATCCACGGCAAGCTCCTCGAGAAGCACCCGCCCCAGATCGTCGTGGACGTCCAGGGTGTCGGCTACGAGCTCGACGTGCCGATGAGCACCTTCTACCAGCTGCCTGCAACGGGCGCGGAGGTCGCGCTCTATACCCATCTCGTCGTCCGCGAGGACGCGCACCAGCTCTTCGGATTCGCCACGGAGCCCGAACGGCGCGCCTTCCGTCAGCTCCTTCGTATCAGCGGAGTCGGCGCGCGAACCGCGCTCTCGGTGTTGTCCGGGCTCTCGGTCGCGGACCTGCGCGATGCCGTGAGCAGCCAGGATGGCGGCCGGCTCACCAAGATACCGGGCATCGGCAAGAAGACCGCGGAGCGCCTGCTGCTGGAGCTGCGCGACAAGCTCGACGCGGTCGCCGTCGTGTCCGCCGCGGGAACGGGCGACGGGCAGGCAGGCGACATCACCAATGCGCTGCTGGCGCTTGGCTATAATGAACGCGAGGCGGGGTGGGCGTTGAAGCAGTTGCCCGCCGGCCTGGCGGTCGCCGACGGCATCCGGCAGGCGCTGAAGCTGCTCTCGAAGCAGTGACATGATCGAGACCGATCGCCTGATCTCCACCGCGCCCGCCTCGCCCCAGGAGGAAGCGCTCGAGCGCACGCTGCGGCCGAAGCTGCTCGAGGAGTACGTCGGGCAGGAAAAGATCCGCAACCAGCTTTCCGTCTTCATCGAGGCCGCGCGCCGGCGCAAGGAGGCGCTCGACCACGTCCTGCTGTTCGGCCCGCCGGGTCTCGGCAAGACGACGCTCGCGCACATCATCGCGCGCGAGATCGGCGTCAATCTCCGCCACACCTCGGGACCGGTGCTCGAGCGTCCGGGCGACCTCGCCGCGCTCCTGACCAATCTCGAGCCGAACGACGTGCTGTTCATCGACGAGATCCACCGCCTGCCGCCGGTGGTGGAGGAGATTCTCTACCCCGCGCTCGAGGACTACCAGCTCGACATCATGATCGGCGAGGGCCCCGCCGCCCGCTCGGTCAAGCTCGACCTGCCTGCCTTCACGCTCGTCGGTGCGACCACGCGCGCGGGCATGCTCACCAATCCGCTGCGCGACCGTTTCGGGATCGTGGCGCGGCTCGAGTTCTACTCGCTCGAGGAGTTGACGCGCATCGTGCAGCGCTCGGCGAAGCTGCTCGGCATCGAGGTCTCCGGCGAGGGCGCGCACGAGATCGCCGGCCGCTCGCGCGGCACGCCGCGCGTCGCCAACCGACTGCTGCGCCGCGTGCGGGACTTTGCCGAGGTGAAGGCGAAGGGCAGGGTGACGCGCGAGGTGGCGGACGCGGCGCTGAAGCTGCTCGACGTGGACGCGATCGGGCTTGATGTGATGGACCGCAAGCTCCTCCTCGCAGTGATCGAGAAGTTCGCCGGCGGCCCCGTCGGCATCGAGAACCTCGCCGCCGCGATCGGCGAGGAGCGCGATACCATCGAGGACGTGCTCGAGCCCTATCTCATCCAGCAGGGGTATCTCCAGCGCACATTGCGCGGCCGCATGGCGACCGTCTCCGCCTACCGCCACTTCGGCCTCGCGCAGCCCGCTCGCACCGGCACGCCGGACCTGTGGGAGCAGCCCAAAGAGTGATTTTCACGTGGCCGGTCCGCGTCTACTACGAGGATACCGACCTCGGCGGGGTAGTCTATTACGCGAATTACCTGAAGTTCCTGGAGCGCGCGCGCACCGAGTGGCTGCGCGCGCTCGGCTTCGAGCAGACTGCGCTCGCGCGGGACCACGGCGTGGTGTTCGTGGTGAGCTCGCTCGCCATCGATTACCTCAAGCCGGCGGCCTTCAACGATGAGCTTGCCGTGACGGTGGAACTCCAGAGGCTCGGGGCGGGACAAATCATCCTGATGCAGACCATCGCGCGCGACGGGCAGGCGCTCGCGACGGCGCGGGTGCGGCTGGGGTGCGTCAACCCGAGCACATTCAGGCCCGTTAGAATACCGGAGCCCGTCATTGCCAAAGTAGACAGCCGCGCGTGAATCCCACCGTCACCCATGACATGTCGATACTCTCGCTCGTCACCGGCGCGAGCGCGCTCGTGCAGATCGTCATGCTGATCCTGCTGCTGGCTTCGCTCCTTTCCTGGTATCACATCTTTCTCAAGATGTTCACATTGCGGCGCGCGGCCCGGCTCGCCGATGATTTCGAGAAGGCGTTCTGGGGCGGGGCCGCTCTTAACGAGCTCTACCAGCGCGCGCTCGAGCGGCGCCGACCCGTCGGCGGGCTCGAGCGCATCTTCGAATCCGGCTTCCGCGAGTTTCTCAAGCTGCGCAAGCCCGGCATGGAGATTGCAGATGTCATGGATGGCGTGCGGCGCGCGATGCGGGCAACCTACCAGCGCGAGATGGAGCGCCTCGAGTCCTACCTGCCGTTTCTCGCCTCGGTCGGCTCGGTCAGCCCCTACGTCGGGCTGTTCGGCACGGTCTGGGGGATCATGAACTCGTTCCGCGGTCTCGCCAACGTCGCGCAGGCGACGCTCGGCGCGGTGGCTCCCGGCATCGCGGAGGCGCTGATCGCCACCGCCATGGGGCTGTTCGCGGCCATCCCCGCAGTGGTGGCCTACAACCGCTTCGCGGGGGACATCAACCGCTTCGCCACGCGCTGCGAGTCCTTCATGGCGGAATTCTCCAACATCCTGCAGCGCCAGGCACATTAGATGACTCCCCTCCTGCCTGAGGAGGGGCGTCGCGAAGCGACGGGGTGGTGGGAGTAATCAAATGCTGATCGAACAACGCAGCGGCCGCAGGCTGATGAACCAGATCAACGTCGTGCCCTACATCGACGTCATGCTGGTGCTGCTGGTGATCTTCATGATCACCGCGCCGCTCATCAATCCCGGACAGATCGAGCTGCCGAGCGTGGGCAAGACTTCGGATCCGCCGGTGCTGCCGATGGAGGTCTCGATCCGCACCGACGGATCGCTGTGGCTGCGCGACCGCGCCCGCTCGATGCAGGAGCGCCGCGTCTCGCGCAAGGAGCTGATCGCGGCGATCCGCCAGAAACAGAAGCAGAACGCGGAACAGGCAGTGGTGATCGCGGCGGACAAGGACGTGCGCTACGAGTCGGTGCTGGAAGTCATGGACATGCTGCAGCAGAACCAGGTGCGGAGAGTGGGGCTCCTCGCCAAGCCGCGCGCGCGATGAGCGTCTACGTCGACGAGACCCGGAGCGAGAAGACGATCTCCGGCGCGCTGGCGCTGGGCATGCACGCGCTGTTTTTCGCGCTGCTCGTGATCGGCGTCGCGTGGCAGAAGCGCGAGTCGCCGCCAATGATGGCGGAATTGTGGAGCGAGCTGCCCGCCCCGAAGGTCGCGCCCCCGCCGCCGGTCGAGCCGAAACCCGTGCCCAAGATCCAGCCCAAGCCCGTGCCGAAACCCGCGCCCAGGGTGGAACCCAAGCCCGAGCCGAAGCCGGTGCCGAAAGCCGACATCGAGCTGCGGGAGAAGAAGGAGAAGGAGCGCAAGGCGCGGGAGAAGGAGCTTGCCGAGAAGAAGAAGCGCGAGGAGCTGGCGCGGCAGGAAGCGCTCAAGAAGGAGCAGGCGCGGCAGGAAGCGCTCAAGCAGGAGCAGGCACGCCTGGAGGCGCTCAAGCGGCAGCAGGAGAAGGAGCGCGCGGAGCAGCTTGCCCGCGAGCAGGACGAGGCGCTGCGAAAAATCGCACAGGCCGAGGCGCAGGCGCGGCTGGTGGACGAGTACAAGCGCCGGATTCAGGAGAAGATCAGGCGCTTTGTCATTGAGCCGCCAAACCTGCCCAGGACGGCGCAGGTCGAATTCGACGTGGTGCTGCTGCCGGGCGGTGAGGTGCTGGGCGTGAAACTCAGGAAATCGAGCACACTCCCGGCTTACGACAGCGCGGTGGAGCGCGCGATCCTCAGGGCGCAGCCGTTGCCGCTGCCGCCGGACCCCGCGATGTTCAAGGATTTCCGGGAACTCAATCTCATATTCCGGCCCAAAGAATAGGTCGAGCGCACCGTCGGCTGTCGCCCTTCGACGACACGCTCTGCGGGGGCGCGCCGGCATGGCAACGGATATAATTCGCCCAATGAAGACACGCTGGCTGCGCCGACTGTGGTGCGCAGTTGCCATCCTCCTGCCGCTTGCGGCGCTTCCCTCCGCCCGCGCGGCTCTCACGATCGAGATCATCGGGACCGGCGCAACCCAGCTCCCCATCGCCGTCGTGCCGTTTCGCGCGGAAGTCGGGCTCGCGCAGCCGGTCACGCCGGTCATCGCCGCCGACCTCGCGCGGAGCGGGCTGTTCCGGCTGATCGACTCCGGCGGGCTGAATCCCCTGCCGCACGAGCCGCAGGACCTCAATTTCTCGGTATGGCGCGCGCGTGGCGCGGATGCCGTGGTGATCGGATCCGTATCGCAGCTTGCCGACGGCCGTTACGACGTGCGTTTCAGGCTGATCGATGTCACCCGGCAGCTTCAATTGACGGGCTTTGCCTACACTGCAAGCGCCGCCCAGCTGCGGCTCACCGGGCACCGGATCGCCGACGTCATCTACGAGGCGCTGACCGGCGCCAAGGGCGTATTCAGCACCCGCATCGCCTACATCCTCAAGAAGGGCAAGCGTTACGAGCTGCAGGTTGCGGACGCCGACGGCTACGGTGCCCAGACGGTGCGCTGGTCGGACGAGCCGATCCTCTCGCCGTCGTGGTCGCCCGACGGCACGCATCTCGCTTACGTGTCGCTGGAGCGCAAGAAACCGGTCGTCTACGTGCAATCCCTGATGACCGGCCAGTACCAGGCGGTCGCGAACTACTGGGGCAGCAACAGCGCCCCGACGTGGTCGCCCGACGGCAGGACGCTCGCCGTCGTGCTCTCCAAGGACGGCGGCTCGCAGATCTATTTCATCAACCCCGACGGCAAGAGCGAGCCGCGGCGGATGACCTTCAGCCCGGCCATCGACACCGAGCCGAACTTCTCGCCCGACGGGGAGCTGATGCTCTTCACCTCCGACCGCGGCGGCACTCCCCAGATCTACAGCATGCCGGTGAAGGGCGGTGAAGCGCGCCGGCTCACGTTCGAGGGCAGCTACAACGTGTCCCCGCGCTTCAGCCCCGACGGCAAGAGCTTCACGTTCATCCAGAGAAACGACGGGCGCTTCAACGTCGCGGTGCAGGACATGGCGACGCGTCAGGTCCAGGTGCTGACCGACGGCAGCATCGACGAGTCGCCGAGCTTCGCGCCGAATGGGCGGATGATTCTGTATGCCACCGAGGTGCGAGGGCGCGGCGTATTGTCCGCGGTTTCGAGCGACGGCCGGGTCAAGCAGCGGTTGAGCGAGAACGCGGCCGATGTACGCGAGCCGGCATGGGGACCCTTACCGAAATGACTTCAACGCACGCGAGGTGACACACATGAGCAGACTATTGACGGCAACGGTGATACTTTTCCTGCTGGCGCTTGCCGGCTGCGCCACCGCGCCGAGTGAACAACCCGGCGCCGCGGTCGAGGATCGCGGCAAGCCGGTCGGGCCGCCCGGACCGGTGCCCGCCAAGCCCGATACCGGCGCGAAGCCGCTCATGGACAAGCCGCTGGGAGCCGCCGCGCTCAAGGACCCGGCCAACATCCTGTCCCGGCGCAGCGTGTACTTCGATTTCGACTCCAACCTGGTCAAGGACGAGTTCCGGCCGCTGGTGACGGCGCATGCCCGCTACCTGCAGCAGAATCCCGGCGCGAGGATCCGCATCGAGGGCAACGCCGACGAGCGCGGCAGCCGCGAGTACAACATCGCGCTCGGCCAGCGCCGCTCGGAGGCGGTGAAGCAGATGATGCAGCTGCTCGGCGCCCGCGCGGGCCAGATCGAGTCGGTGAGCTTCGGCGAGGAAAAGCCCAGGGCGACCGGCCATGACGAGGCATCCTGGGCCGAGAACCGGCGGGCGGATATCGTCTATCAGGGCGAGTGAGCGCCGAGGGACGGGCGATGGCGCGTCAGCCGGTTCGATCCCCTCCTGCCAGAGGGCGAGCAGGGATTTCGAGAAGCATGCCTTCGAGCCTGCGAGCGCCCGACGCGATGCAGCGCGGCGGGACGGACGGTGTGGCACCTATGGTGACGGGGTGGGGGGAGGAGTCGCGCTGGCGTTACGCCCTCGCGTCGCTTGCCGTTATTGCGTCTCTCTATGCAGCAGCGCCGGTTTCCGCGCAGCTGTTCGGCGGCGACGATGTCGCGCGCAAGCAGATCGCCGAGCAGGGCAAGCGCCTCGAGGCGTTGCGGCTCCAGAACGAGGAGCTCTCCGCGCGCCTGGCGCGCATGGAGGAATCGCTCCAGGGCATGGCGGCTTCCAATCCTGCTCTGGAGCTCGCGCAGCAGCTCGAGCGGCTGCGGCAGGAGATGATGCAGCTGCGCGGCCAGCTCGAAGTGGTCGGCAATGACATCCAGATGGCGGCGAAGCGCCAGCGGGACATGTACGTGGACCTCGACACGCGCATGAAGCGCGTCGAGCAGCCGGCGGCTGAGGGCGCTGGGGCCACTGCGCCGCAGCCTTCTGCGGGGGGCACAGCGGCCCCGGCAGCAGTTGCAGCAACGGCTGGCGCCGCCTCGGACATGGAAGCGCGCGCCTACGAGGCGGCGCAGGCCCAGCGCAAGGCCGGCAATTACCAGGGCGCAATCGCGGGGTTCCGGAACTTCCTCGCCCAATATCCGAAAAGCCCGCTCGCCCACCGGGCCCAATACTGGATTGGCGACTCCTACTACAACCTGCGCGATTACAAGAACGCGATCGCCAGCCAGCGGCGCCTGATCTCGACCTTTCCCGAAAGCGCCTCGGTTCCGGACGCGCTGCTGAACATTGCAAGCTCGCAGGTCGAGCTCGGTGACGCCCCGGGCGCCCGCAGTACGCTCAACAAGCTGGTCGGACGCTATCCCACGAGCGACGCGGCAGATAAAGCGCGGCGGCGTCTCGCGACGCTCAAGTAAGAACGAATGACGAAGAAAGCGGTCGTGCTCCTTTCCGGGGGGCTCGACTCCGCCACCGCGCTCGCGATCGCGCGCTCCGAAGCGTTCGAAGCTCATTGCCTCACGATCGACTACGGCCAGCGTCACCGCGCGGAGCTCGCCGCCGCCGCGCGCGTCGCGCGCGCGCTCGGAGCGGCGAGCCACAAGGTGCTGAATATCGACCTCGCCGCAGTTGGCGGCTCCGCGCTGACCGACCGGCGCGTCCTCGTGCCTCAGGCGCCGACACCGGGCATACCGGTCACTTATGTCCCCGCGCGCAACACCATCCTGCTCTCGCTGGCGCTCGCCTGGGCCGAGGTGCTCGGCGCGCAGGATATCTTCTTCGGCGCCAACGCGGTCGACTACTCCGGCTATCCCGACTGCCGCCCCGAATACATGCGCGCCTTCGAGACGCTCGCCAACCTCGCCACCCGCGCCGCGGTGGAGGGACACCGGCTCGCGCTCCACACGCCAATCATCCAGCTGTCCAAGGCGGAGATCATCCGCCGCGGCACGGCACTCGGCGTGGACTACGGGCTCACCGTTTCCTGCTACCAGGCGACCGAGGACGGCCTCGCCTGCGGGCGCTGCGACGCCTGCCGGCTGCGGCGCGCCGGCTTCGAGGCGGCGGGAATCCCCGACCCCACCCGCTACCGCTGAGAAAGCCCCGTCATTCCCGCGCAGGCGGGTATCCCCTTCCCCCGCTCGGGGGGAAGGTAGCTTGGGGGACTGGGTCCCCGCCTTCGCGAGGACGACCGTATTGAAGCTTCTCGCTCCTACCTTATGTCCGGGGACCGCCTTAAACTAGCAGAATGGAATTTACTCTCCATCTCCAGGTGCTGGTGGCGGTCTTTGCCGTCGCCCTCGTCATCGGCGCGGTCACCAGCAAGACCAACTTCTGCGCCATGGGCGCGGTCTCGGACTGGATCAATATCGGGGATACCGGCCGCATGCGCGCCTGGGTCTTCTCGATGGCGGTGGCGCTCGCCGGCGTGATCGTGCTCGAGGCAGCGGGCATCGCCAATCTGTCGGGCGATACCTTCCCGCCGTACCGCACGGCGAACTTCGCGTGGATCCGCTATCTCCTCGGTGGCCTCATGTTCGGCGTCGGCATGACGCTAGCGAGCGGCTGCGGCAACCGCACGCTGGTGCGGATCGGCGGCGGCAATCTCAAGTCCCTCGTGGTGGCCGTGATCTTCGCGACCTGCGCTTACCTGATGCTGTGGACGCCGCTCTACGAAAAAGCATTCCTGTCGTGGGTCGCGGCCACGACGGTCAACCTGCAGAACTACGGCGTCGCGAACCAGGAGCTCGGCACCATCCTCGCCGGCATGTTCGGCATGAGCCGCTCGCAGGGGCTCAACCTCGCGGTTGCGACGCTGGTGGCGGCAGGCATGGTGGTCTTCTGCTTCAGGTCGGCCGACTTCCGCAACGAGCGGGATCACATACTGGGCGGGGCGGTGGTGGGGCTTGCGATCGTCTTCGGCTGGTGGCTCACCGGCGGCTCGATCGGGCGCGAATGGCGGGAGTTCGCGGACATGGCGACTGTGGTGCCAAGCCGGGTGCAGGTCCAGTCCTACACCTTCGTTGCCCCGATGGGCGACACGCTGCGCTATCTCTTCAACCCGTCCAATTTCTCGCTCATCAACTTCGGCGTGGCGGCGCTCGCCGGCGTGGTCCTGGGTTCCTCGCTGTGGGCGGTCTTCTCCTCCCGCTTCCGCTGGGAATGGTTCGTGTCGTGGTCGGACTTCGCCAATCACGCGGTGGGCGCGGTGCTGATGGGCATCGGCGGCGTGCTCTCGATGGGCTGCACGTTCGGCCAGGCGATCACCGGCATCTCCACGCTGGCGGTCGGCTCCATCCTCACCTTCCTTGCCATCGTCATCGGCGCCGCGGGGACAATGAAATATCAATACTGGCGCATGACGCGGGAAGCGTGATGCGCGGCTCAAGCTTTTCAAGATAGCGGCGCGCCTGTAGAATGCGCCGCTTTTCGCAGGGCGGTTAGCTCAGTTGGTAGAGCAGCGGACTTTTAATCCGTTGGTCGGGGGTTCGAATCCCCCACCGCCTACCAATTGTCAAATCCTGACATCTTCGGTGCCGGTTTAACTCCGTGCATTCGAGGCAGACGGCTTCGCCGCAGCTCAATGCGCGGCATCCTGAATCGCGCGTTCGAGGTTTCCCGCCATTCGGCGTTGTATACTTCCCTCACGCACGTGATGCATCACGGGCGGCTATCACGGGGGAGCGGGCGATGACTTACTTCGTGGAAGGATTGAGCGGGCATTCCGAGCCCGAAACCAGGGTTCGCAGGATCGGTGAGTACGACTCGCTGCCCGACGCCATTGCCGCCGCGAAACGAATCGTGGACGGCTACCTGAGGCGCGAGTATAAGTCCGGCATGGAGCCGAGGACGCTGCTCTCGAAGTACCAGGACCAGGGCGAGCACCCGTACATCTTCCGCGACGACGATACGACCTTCAACGTGCCGGGGTTCAATCACCTGCATTACGCCACCACCCGCAGTAACGACGTCTGCGCGGGCAAGAAGTAGCAGCGCGCCGGGACGCTCAGGAAGCGGCGCCGGTGCATTGGCGCCGCTTTTGCTTGCCGCGGATAAAGGGGAACAGTCTGGCTATCGACCGTATCGAGGTGCTGGTGACCGATCTGCCGCAGCGCCTGCAGCGCGAAACCTCGAGCGGCGCCTACGATACGGGCGCGCCCGGCACCCTGCTCGGCAAGCCCGTGCTGGCAAAGATCCACGCCGATGGCGTGACCGGTTACGGGCAGATCCGGCCGATCAGCCCCGGCCACTTCATGCCCGACACCGTGCACAGCATGGTGGGCGCGATCACCGAGGTCTACGGCCCGCGGCTGATCGGTAAAGACCTGCTCGACACGGAGTCGATTCTTGCCCTCTTTGACCGGGCATTGCCCGCCAACATGAACGCGCGCGCGGCGCTCGATCACGCGTTGCACGACGCGATCGGAAAAGCGCTGAAGCTTCCCGTGCACAAGCTGCTGGGCGGCTTGTGCCAGCCGCGCATCCCCCTCGAGTGGTCGGTGAGCATGGCGGCCGATCCCGCGCGCATGGTGGCGGACGCCGAGCGCGCGATGCGGCAATTCGGCATACGCGTGCTGTGCCTCAAAGCTGGTGGCAACGGCGGCTGGCGCCGCGACGTGGAGAACTTCATCACCGTGCGCAAGGCCGTGGGCGCCGACGTGACGATCGGCGTCGATCCAAACGAGGGCTGGACGGTGTCGGAAGCGATCCGCGCCGTCCACGCGCTCGCCCCGCACCGGCTCGACTACCTCGAGCAGCCGGTGAAGCGCCAAGACATCGCCGGCATGGCCGCGGTGCGGCGCGAGCTTGCGGGCGTGCCTCTGATGGCCGACGAAGGCGTGATGACGCTCGGGGATGCCTGGGCGCTCGCGAAAGCGGAGGCGGTGGACGTCTTCTGCGTCAAGCTCTACAAGATGGGAGGGCTGCGCGCGGCGAAGAAAATCGCCGCGGTCGCCGAGGCCGCCGGCATCCAGGTGAACGTCGGCGGGCTCGCGGTACATTCCCAGCTCGAGGCCGCGGCCGGCGCCCATTTCTACGCGAGCACCCCCGAGCGCCTGATCATGCCCGCCGCCGAGTTCATCTTCGGCCTCGGCGTGCTCGGCCCCGATCCCCTCGTGCCGGAAACCGACTTCGTGATCCGGGACGGCCATGTCACGCCGCCGTCACGCCCGGGGCTGGGGATAGCGGTGGACGAGCGCGCGGTCGAGCGGCACACCCTCAAGCGCGAGGTTGTGAAGTGAGTGTGGCGAGGACGCAGCCGGCCGTCTCTCCGGCGCGGCGCCTGCGCGAGCTCCTGCGCCGCCGGGGCAAGGTGCTCGTCGTGCTGCATCCGCCAACGGCGACCCATGCACGCATCATGGAACGCGCGGGCTGCGAGGCCGGCTTCGTCGGCACGAGCGGTGTCGTCGGCTCCTACACCGGTCTCGCCGACGTCGGCACCGCCACGATGACCGAGTGCGTGCAGATCGCCGGCTGGATCGCGCAGAGCGTGAGTTTCCCCGTGATCCTGGATGGCGACACCGGGCACGGCGGGATCATGGCGGTGCGCCGCCTGGTGCGCGAGTGCATCCGCGCCGGGATCGCGGGCGTGCGCATCGACGACCAGCCGATCGAAGGCAAGCGGCGAACGCAAAGCGCCGGTGTCGAGGTGGTCCCGCTCGAGCAGGCGATCGCGCGCTATCGCGCCGCGGTGGACATGAAGAACGAGCTCGATCCCGATTTCGTGATCATGGCCCAGTGCTACGCGCGCGATGCCGTGAACGGCGGGCTCGAGGATTGCATGCGGCGCCTGAGTGCGTACCGCACCGAAGCGGGAGTGGACTGGGTGCAGTTCGAATCGCCCCATTCGGTGGAGGAGATCCGGCGGGCGCGCGCGGCGGTCGAAGGGCCATTCTCGTTCATGAAGGGCAAGCTCCCGCGCTACCTGGGGCTCGAGGAGCATCTCGCGCTCGGCGTGAACATCGCCTGGTATCCCGGCTTCACCCACCAGGTGATGTGGGCGGCGCTCTGGGACTTCATGCAGGATTTCCAGAAGCGCGGCATCGCGGCCTGGGAGGACTTCGAGGCGAGCCGCAAGGACCGGCCTTACCCGCGGCCCGAGGTCGGTCCCGAGGGCGAGGGGGGCGAAAAGCAGCGCGAGCTGGAGCAGCGCTATTTCCCGCGGGAGGCGTCCGGCCGCCACCGGCGCAAGTGACGGCGATTTCGCGATAGGGGGAGGGACCGATGGCACGAGGCGGCTTCAGGATCTTCGATTCCGATACGCACGTCGGGCCGGTGATGGACGTGCTAGAGAAATATCTGGCCGGCGCGGACAAGGCGAAGCTGGCGGCCTGGGAGCCGCACCGGACCGCCAACAAGCGCGGTCACGTCACCTACACCAAGGGCCAGCGCCGCTACCGGCGCCGCCTCGGGACCGCGCGGCCCGAGGACACGCCCGGGGGCTACATGGCGGGCTTCACCGGCGTGAAGCGCGAGCGGGAAGTCTCCCCGCTCGTGGATCACGATCCTGCCGAACGCATCAAGGACATGGACTACGAGGGCGTGGACGTCAACCTCACGCTCCCGTCTGGCTGGTTCGGCACCTGGACGACGGGCGATGACGTCGCGCTCGAGATGGCGATGTACCGCGCTTACCACCGCTGGATGGAGGAATACTGCGGTGCTTTTCCCGGGCGGCTCGGCGGCGTGATTCTCGCGAGCGCCCGCGACATCGAGGGCAGCATCGCGGAAGTAAGGCGGTGGGGCCAATCGCGCTGGGCGTGGGGAGTTCTCCCCTACGCCCCGTACGGCATGCCGCTCGATCATCCCGATCTCGAGCCGGTGTGGGCCGCAGCGCAGGACCACGATCTGGCCGTGACCCTGCACACCTTTACGGTGATGCCGCCATACGCGCCCGGTGGGCTCGATACCTGGGACAACCTGTTCCTCCAACGTTCTGCGGCGCATCCGTGGTGCGGCATGCGCAACATGGCGGCCCTGATCGGCGGAGGCGTCATGGACCGGTATCCGCGACTGCGCATCGCCACCCTGGAAGCCGGACACGGCTGGCTGCCGTTCTGGATGGCGAGGATCGACGAGCACGCCGAGACTATCCGCGCCGCGATGGCCCCCCTCAAAGGCAGGCCGAGCGAGTACGTGACGGGCGGGCGCTATTTCCAGAGCATCGAAATCCCGGAGGGCGCGAAGCTGACCAACGTTGTCGCCGACCTGGTGGGCGAGGGCGTGCTGATGTATGCCTCGGATTACCCGCACGGCGAGAGCCATTTTCCGAAATCGGTCGAGCTGGTGCTCGGCTGGGAGATGCCCGAAGCGCGCAAGCGCAGGCTCCTTTGGGATAACGCCGTGCGCCTCTACGCCCGTTGCGGGCTGAAGTGAGCGCCGGCGCCAGTTGCTCATCACAACGAGGAGGACATGCCGTGAAGTCGACTCGAATCGCAGCAGGAATCTTCGCTGTCGTCGCCCTGCTTCCGGGCATCGCCGCAGCGCAAAGCGCGGCGGGTGATTACCCGGCGCGCGCGGTGCGCGTCGTGGTCGGGCTCGCGCCGGGCGGCGCAACCGATATCCAGGCGCGGCTGTTTGCCCAGAAGCTCACGGAGGCCATGGGACGATCTTTCGTGGTGGAGAACCGAACCGGTGCGGGCGGCACCATCGCCTACGCGCAGTTCGCCAAGGCGGCGCCCGATGGATACACCTTGCTCGCCGTCGCGAGCGGGTTCTCGATCTCGCCCGCGATCTATACCAAGCTCGCATACGATCCCATCGAGGACTTCGCGCCGATTTCGCTCGCTGCCCAGGCACCCTTGCTCCTGCTGAGCCATCCCACGGTGCCGGTGCGGTCGGTCAAGGACCTGCTCGCGCTCGGGCGTGCACAGCCCGGCGTGCTCGACTTCGGCTCGGCAGGCCACGGCACCTCCACCGGAATGGCGCTCGAGATGTTCCGCACGATGGCGAGGCTGAAGGTGACGCACGTCCCGTACAAGGGCACCGGCCAGGCGCTGATCGACACCATGGCGGGCCAGGTGCACGCGATGTTCGCCAATCCTCTGTCTTCGATGCCTCACGTGAAGCGCGGCCGGCTGCGGGCGCTCGGCGTCACCACGGCGAAGCGATCCAAGGTCCTGCCCGACTTGCCGACCGTCGCCGAATCGGGCGTGCCGGGATACGAGACCAGCACCTGGTTCGGCATGTTCGCGCCGGCTGGAACGCCCGCGGCGATCGTGGGCCGGCTCAATGCGGAGCTTGTCAGGATCTGCAACCAGCCGGAGGTGATCGAGCGGCTCGCGCCCGACGGCGGCGAGCCGATCGGCAGCACGGCCGAGGCGTTCGCGGAGCATCTCGCGCGGGAGATCGCGCGCTGGCGCAAGGTCGTCCAGGACGCCGGCATCAAGACCCAGTAGGACGCGACCCGACAACAGAAGGCACATGCCGAACGATAGCTGGTCACGCGCGGTGCTCGTCGCAGTCCTGGCGGGGACGCTGGCGGGGGCCGTACCGGCGCGGGCGGCCGCCCCGTTCCCGGTAAAGCCAGTGCGCGTGATCGTGCCGCAGGCACCTGGCGGCGCGACCGACATCCAGGCGCGCCTGTTCGCCGCGAAAATGAGCGAGGCGCTCGGGCAGCAGTTCATCGTCGACAACCGCGCAGGCGGCGGCGCCGCGGCCATCGTCGCCTTCTCGATGGCGGCGAAAGCAAACCCGGACGGCTACACGCTCCTCGCAGTCATTCCCAGCTTCACGTTCTCCCCCGCCCTGTACCGGAACTATCCCGTGGATCCGGTCAAGGATTTCGCGCCAGTCTCGTGGATGACACGCGCGCCCTACCTGCTGGTGGTCAATGCGTCCAGTCCGGCGCGGTCGGCGGGCGAGCTGATCGCACAGGCGCGTGCCCGGCCCGGCGAGATGCTGTTCGGCGCGGGCAATACCGGCAGCGGTACGCATCTCGTGACCCTGTGGCTTCTTGCCGCGGCGAACATCCGGGCGACGTATGTCCCGTATCGCAGCACGGGAATGGCCATGCTCGATCTCGCCGGCGGCCGGATCGACGCGACACTCGCCAACGTCCTGAGCGCCGGCCCACAGGTGAAGCTGGGGAGACTGCGCGCCCTGGGAATCAGCACGGCTCAGCGCTCGAGCATCCTGCCCGACCTTCCAACGATCGCGGAGCAGGGAGCGCCCGGCTACAACGCCTCGACGTTCCACGGCTACGCCGTGCCCGCAGGCACGCCCGCTGCCGTCGTCAACCAGCTGAGCGCGGCGTTCGCCAGGGCCGTCAAGTCCCCGGACGTGGCGGGCAAGCTCGCCGCCGATGGAGGCGAGCCCATCGGCAGCACGCCGCGGGAATTCCGCGACTTCATTGCGGACGAAGTGCGCGTCTGGCGCCGCATCGTGACGGAGAGCCAGGTCAGGATCGACTGAGGATTGTGCTATCGTTGCCGCCTCTAACAATACGAGGAGGCACGAGATGCTGAATGCCGCGATCTACGGGCTGGGGCGGTGGGGCAGCCGGCTGGTGGAGTCGGTACAGGGGAGCAGCAAGATCCGGTTCGTGAAGGGAATCTCCCGCGACCCGGCGAAGCACAAGGAGTTCTCGCAGAAGACCGGCGTCAAGGTCGTCTCGTCCTACGGCCGCGTGCTGAAGGATCCCGAGATCGGCGCCGTCGTGCTGGCAACGCCGCATTCCCTGCACGTGAAGCAGATCCAGCAGGCGGCGAAGGCGGGCAAGCACGTCTTCGTCGAGAAGCCGATGACGCTGACGCGCAAGACCGCCGAGAAGGCGATCGAGGCGTGCCGGGCGGCGGGGATCACGCTCAGCATCGGTTATAACCGCCGGCACGCGCCCTCGTTCGTCGAGATGCTGAAAAGCATCCGTTCCGGCAGGATCGGGGACGTGCTGCACATCGAGGCGACGCATTCGGGCCCCACCGGCTACAGTCTGGATACCACCAGCTGGCGCTCCACCCGCGCCGAGGCGCCTGCGGGAGGGATGACGGCGCGCGGCATCCACACGCTCGACGGCATGATCCAGATCGCGGGGCCGGTGGCGAGCGTCTACGCGTTCAGCGACAAGCGCAAGCTCGCTCCCGAGGTGGACATGGACGACACCACGTCCATGCTGCTCCGGTTCGCGGGCGGCGCGACCGGCTCATTGAGCACGGTGTTCGTGACCGCCGACCTCTACCGCATGCACGTCTTCGGGTCGAAGGGCTGGATCGAGATGCGCGGCGACACCGAGCTCATCACGCGCGGGCTCGAGGGCCAGCCGGAGCGGATCACGCTGCCGGCGGTGGACAAGGAAAAGGCGGAGCTGGAAGCTTTCGCCGACGCCGTCGCGGAGAAGAAAAATTTCGTCGTTCCGCCGGAGGAGGCGATCAACGGCGTCGCCGTGCTGGAGGTGATCGAGGCCTCCGCGCGGAAGGGCAAGCCCATCAAGATTCAGTAAGTTTCAGCCGCGGTTCAGGACTTCCTGGACCCTGGCTTCCGGCACCTTGATGTTAACGCCGGCGCGCTCCTCCTGCAGCAGCATGAAGATGCGCGAGTCGCGCTTGGCCCAGCCCTCGCGGTTCAGCGCCTCCGTCATCTCCTGGAGCACCGTGTTGGCGAGCTTCATCGGGACGTGAAACTCGCGGCCCACCTCGGTCGCGAGGGTGACATCCTTGTGGGCGAGCTCGAGCGCGAACGCCGGCGGGTCGAATTTCGCAATCAGGAACTGCTCGGCAAGCCGGTCGAACGAGCGCCGGCGGCCGAAAGCGCCCTGCCGGATGGCTGCCCACAACGCGAGCGGCTCGACCCCGGCCTTGACGCCCATGGTCATCACCTCCGCGAGCGTGGCGAGAATCGCGTAGCCCGCGCAATTGTGCACGAGCTTCGCAATCGTCCCGGCGCCGACCGGGCCGACGTAGATGGCCTGGTCGCCGATGGCATCGAGCACGGCCTTGTGCTGGTCGAACGCGGCCTTGTCTCCGCTCACATACAGGGCGAGCTTCCCGCTTTTCGCGCCGGCAGGGCCGCCGCTCACGGGCGAGTCCAGCATCGCGACGCCCTTCGCCGCGAACCGCTCGGCAATCCGGCGCACGACGGTGGGCGAGTTGGTCGAAAGGTCGAACCAGGCCGTGCCCTTGCGCATGCCGGCCAGCAGCTCTTCCGCGACCGCCTGCACTTCCTTCGGGCCGGGCAACGAGGTGAACACCACGTCCGATGCCGTGGCCACCTCGCGCGCGGAATTCGCCCAAGTGCAGCCCGCCTTGAGATGCGGCCCGGCTGCAGCTTCCCGCACGTCGTGCACGACCACGTCGTAGCCCTTGGCGCGGACGTTCAACGCCATGCTGGCGCCCATGGTACCGATGCCGATGAAACCGACTTTCATTCTTCCTCCCTTAGATTGATCAAGCCTTTTGCATGGCCGCGAAGCCGCGCTCGAGGTCAGCAATAAGATCGTCCGGGTCCTCGAGCCCGATGTGAAGCCGGATGGTGGGGCCGCCGGGATCCCACTTCGTCACGGTGCGATAGGGCGCGATCGGCGCGACGATGGCGAGGCTCTCGAAACCGCCCCAGCTCGAGCCGATGCCGAAGATCTCGAGCGAGTTGATGAAGGCGGTGGCCGCGCGCTCGCCGGCCGCCAGCACGAAGGAGAAGAGCGAGGCTGCGCCCGAGAAATCGCGCTTCCACAGGGCGTGTCCGGGATCGCCCTCGAGCGCGGGGTAGATCACGCGCTGCACTTCCCGCCGCGACTTGAGCCAATGCGCGACGTGGAGCGCGTTCGCCAGCTGCTGCTTCATGCGCACGCCGATCGTGCGCAAGCCGCGCAGCGCCAGATAGCAGTCATCGGGGCTGACGCCGTAGCCGTAATCGGCGACGGCGCGGCGCACCGTGAGCCAGTGCTGCTCGGTGGTGACGATCATCCCCATGACGACGTCCGAATGCCCGGCAATGTACTTGGTCGCCGCGTGGATGGAAACGTCCACGCCTTTCTCGAAGGAACGGAAGAAATAAGGCGTGCCCCAGGTCGTGTCGGCGAGCACCGGGATGCCGCGCGCGCGCGCGACGGCAGCGATCGCCGGGATATCCTGCATCTCGAACGTGAGCGAGCCGGGCGCCTCGCAGAACACGACCCGCGTGCTCGGCTTGATGAGCTTCCCGATTCCGGAGCCGATCAAGGGGTCGTAGTACTCGATCTCGATTCCATTGGGCTGGAGTCTCCGGTCGCAGAAATTGCGAGTAGGTGCATACACCGAGTCGGGCAGGAGCACGTGGTCGCCGGTCTTGAGAAACGCGCACAGCGCGACGGCGATCGCGGCAAGCCCCGAGGGCAGCGCCACCGCGGCGTACCCGCCCTCCATCTGCGCGACCGCCTCCTCCAGGGCAAACGTGGTCGGCGTGCCATACAGGCCGTAGCGGACTCTCTTGAAGTTGTCGCCGCCGCGCGCCTCGTAGGTGGCGCGGTCGGGAAAGATCACGGTGGAGGTGCGGAAAACCGGCGTATTGACCATGCCCTGGTAGCGGGCGGGGTCGCGGCCGGTGCGGGCGAGGAGAGTATCTTTCTTCATGGGAACCGGGAATTGCCTTTGCGAATAATGGGGTCAGGTTCGATTTTCCGACTTCGTTCGCATGCTCCGCCGCGGAAAATCGAACCTGACCCCATTATTCCATGCCGGTGCAATATATGGACTTGCGGATTGCTGGCCGCAGCCGTATGCCGGATAATCCCGCCCCTGAGCCCTGCGCGCAAGGCGCGGGGCTTTTAGTTGAAACAATCGGACTTTCCCGGAAGGCTGGATCGTGGATACGCATGGATCGCATCATGGCGGGAGGGTCGAGGACCTGCGCCTCGTGACGGGCGCCGGCAAGTACGCCTCCGACTGGAGCCTGCCGGGCCAGCTGTATGCCGCATTCGTCCGCTCGGACCGGGCCCACGCCGAGATCGTATCGGTCAACACAGGCAAGGCGGCGCGGCATCCGGGGGTAAAGCGCGTCTATACGGGCGAGGACGCGATCGCCGCCGGTTACACCAAGTATTTTGTGGTCGTGAGCTATCCCGGGCGGGGCGGCAAGCACATCATCAAGCCGCCGCGGCCGGTGCTGGCCGCGCGCAAGGTGCGGCACGTCGGGGACGCGGTGGCGATGGTGGTCGCCGAGACACCGCTCGCGGCGCAGGATGCCGCGGAGCTGGTGGATGTCGAATATCGCGATCTGCCTGCCGTTGTCGCCGCCGAGGCGGCGCTCGCGCCCGGCGCGCCGCAATTGCACGAAGAGGCCCCGGGCAATCTCGCCTTCGACTACGAGGCGGGCAACGACGAAGCGGTGAAGGAGGCGTTCGCCCGGGCCGCGCACGTGACGCGGTTGAAGCTCGAAGTGAGCCGCGTTGCGCCGAGCCCGATGGAGCTGCGCGGCTGCACCGTGCGCTACGACGCGCAGGACGGGACCTACCACGTCCACGTCTGCATCCAGGGCATCAACATGATGCGCAAGCAGCTCGCCGCGATCACCGACGTGCCGGAGGACAAGCTCGTCGTGCACGCGCGGGATATCGGCGGCAGCTTCGGCCAGAGGAGCGCGGCCTACCCAGAATACTGCATGCAGATGCTGGCGGCGAAGGAGCTTGGCCGCCCGGTGCGGTGGATCTCCACGCGCGCGGAAGGCTTCATGAGCGATACCCACGGGCGCGCCAACACCGTCACGGGCGAGCTCGCGCTCGACGGCGACGGCAAGTTTCTCGCGCTGAGGCTCGACTGGATCGCCGACATGGGGGGCTATCTCTCGGCGACCGGCTCCGCGAGCCACACGCGCAACCCCGCCACCTGCATGACCGGCGTCTACCGCATCCCGGCGCTCTACGGGCGCTTCCGCCTGGCGTTCACCAATACCGTGCCGGTCGCGGCCTATCGCGGCGCCGGCCGCCCCGACATGGCCTACGTGATGGAGCGCCTGGTGAGCCAGGCCGCGGCGGAATTGAAGATCGACCCGGCGGAGCTGCGGCGCCGCAACTTCATCCCGAAGGAGGCATTCCCCTACAAGACGCCGACCGGCTCGACCTACGAGCCGACCGATCTGCACGGGGTCCTGGAGCGGGCGCTGAGGTTTGCCGACTGGAAGGGATTCCCGGCGCGCCGCCGCAAGTCCGAGCAGGCGGGGCGGCTCCGCGGCCTCGGCATCGCGACCGTCATCGAGAATACGGGCGCGGGCTTGTTTCCCAAGGACCAGGTCGAGATCGAGGCGACCACCGCGGGTGAGATCAACGTTTTTTCGGTGTCGCAGTCGCAAGGACAGGGGCACGAGACGACGTTCGGCATGATCGTGGCGGATGCTCTCGGTCTCCCGCTCGAGCGGGTTCACATCCGGCAGGGCGTCAAGCCGCTCATCGGCAATCACACCGGCGGCTCGCGCTCGACCGCGGGCGCCGGCAGCGCGTGCAAGCTTGCGGCGCTGAAGCTGATCGAGCAGGCGCGCTCGGCTGCCGCGGAGCAGCTCGAGGTCGAGCCGTCGCAGGTCGAGTACGCGAAGGGCGTCTTCCAGGTGCGCGGGGCGAGGAAAAAAATCGGGCTCTTCGAGCTCGCCGCCAGGAAGCCGATCGACGTGTTGGCGGAAGGCAGCTTCGGCTCGACTTTCCCCAACGGCTGCCACATTACCGAGGTGGAGATCGACCCGGCCACCGGCACCTCGCGCATCGTCGCCTACAATGCGGTCGATGACTGCGGCAACGTCATCAATCACATGATCGTCGAGGGCCAGGTGCACGGCGCCGTGACACAGGGCGCCGGCCAGATCTTCGGCGAGCAGGTCGTCTACGACCGCCAGACCGGGCAGCTCCTCAGCGGCAGCTTCATGGACTACTGCATGCCCCGCGCCGGCCTGGTGCCGGCGATCCAGGTGCAGGACTACCCGGTGCCGAGCGTCAACAACGCGCTCGGCGTGAAAGGCGTGGGCGAGTCGGGATGCACCGCCTCGATACCGTCGCTCGCGAACGCGGTCCTCGACGCCGTGCGGCCGCTCGGCGTCGGGCACCTCGACATGCCGATGACGCCGGCGAAGCTCTGGCATGCCATTCATTCAGCGAAGAAGACAGCATGAAGCACGATCACCATGATCCCGTCGGGCGGGTCGAGGACGCGCGCCTCGTGACCGGCGCCGGCACGTTTGCGGCCGACTGGAGCCTGCCGGGGCAGCTCCATGGCTACTTCGTCCGTTCGGATCGGGCGCACGCCGAGATCGTCGCGGTCAACACCCAGCGGGCGCTCAGGCATGCCGGAGTGAATGCGGTAATCACCGGAGCCGATGCCGTCGGTGCGGGCTATGTCAAGCCGATGCACACGCTCACCTTCCCCGGCAAGGGCGGCATGCAGACGCGTGCGCCCGAGCGGCCGGTGCTGGCGCACCGGGGCGTGCATTTCGTGGGCGAGGCGGTTGCGCTCGTCGTGGCCGATACGGTCGAGGCTGCGCAGGACGCGGCCGAGCTCGTGGAGATTCAGTACCGCGACCTTCCCGCCGCCGTCTCCCCGGAGGAGGCGCTCGCGCCGGGCGCGCCGCAGCTGCACGGCGATGTGCCGGGCAATCTCGCGCTGGAGGTGGAAGTCGGCGATGCTGCGGCCGTCGAAGCCGCGTTGTCCCGGGCGGCGCATGTGACGCGGCTCAAAGTGGAAGTGACGCGCGTCGCGCCGAACCCGATGGAGCCGCGCGCGTATATCGCGGCCTACGATCCGCGCACCGACAGCTATACGCTCCACGTCTGCTGCCAGGGCATCACCACGCTGCGCCGCCACCTCTCCGCCTACACCGGTGTGCCCGAGGACAAGCTGCATTTCGAAGTGGGCGACGTCGGCGGCGGCTTCGGCCAGCGCACGCCGGCATACCCGGAGCATGGCGCGCTGATGCTCGCGGCGAAGCAGACCGGACGCCCGGTCAGATGGGTATCGACGCGCTCCGAGGGCATCGCGTGCGATACGCACGGGCGGGCGAATATTATCAACGGCGCGCTCGCGCTCGACCGCGATGGGCGCTTTCTCGCAATGCGGCTCGACTGGGTGAACGACATGGGGGCCTACCTGTCGCCGGCATCGATGGGCCACATCCGCAACACCACGACCTGCATGACCGGCGTCTACCGCATCCCCGCGCTCTACGCCACGTACCGGGTTGCGCTCACGAACACCAACCCGGTGTCCTCGTACCGCGGTGCCGGGCGCCCCGACATCGCGTATACCGTCGAGCGCCTGGTGAGCCAGGCGGCAGCCGAGCTGAAGCTGGACGCCGCGGAGCTGCGCCGGCGCAATTTCATACCGCGCGACGCTTTCCCGTACAAGACCCCGACCGGCTCCACCTACGAGAGCGCCGACCTGCCGGGGCTGCTCGAAAAGGCGCTGAAGCTCGCGGACTGGAAAGGCTACGCGAAGCGCCGCGCCCGGAGCGAGAAGGCGGGGAAGCTGCGCGGCATCGGCATCGCGACGGTGATCGAGAACACGGGGGCGGGCCAGGCCGCGAAGGACGAGGTCGAGGTCGAGCTCGATGCCGCGGGCAATGTCACCGTCTACACGATGGCGAAATCGCAGGGACACGGGCACGAGACCACCTTCGCCACGATCGTGGCGGACGCGCTCGGCGTGCCGCTCGAGCGCGTGCGGCTGAAGCAGTGCGCGCCGGATCGGCAGCACCGGCTGCAGGGCAACCATACCGGCGGCTCGCGCAGCACGGTAGGCGCCGGCAGCGTGTGCCATCTCGCGGCGCAGAAGCTGATCGAGCACGGGCGCGCGCTGGCGGCGCTTGACCTCGGGGTCGAGCCCTCGCAGGTCGAGTACGCCAGGGGTATCTACCGCTCGACGGAATCGAAGCGCACCCTGAAGCTCGGCGATATCGCAGGATCGAAGCCGGTTTCAGTGGTCGCCGAGGGCAAATTCGGCTCGACCTTTCCCAACGGCTGCCACATCGCCGAAGTCGAGATCGACCCGGGCACCGGCGCGACCGAGATCGCGTCCTATGCGGCGGTGGACGACATCGGCACGGTGATCAACCACGCGGTCGTCGAGGGCCAGCTCCACGGGGGCGTGGCGATGGGGGCGGGGCAGGTGCTGGGCGAGAAAGTGGTTTACGATCGCGGCTCGGGGCAGCTGCTGAGCGGCAGCTTCATGGATTACTACATGCCGCGCGCGGGGCTGGTGCCGGCGGTCCGCGGGGCGGAGCATCCGACGGCGAGCAAGGTGAGCCCGCTTGGCGTCAAGGGCGTGGGCGAATCCGGCTGCACCGGCTCGCTGCCCGCGGTCGCCAACGCGGTCATGGATGCTCTCGCGCCGCTCGGCATCGCGCACATCGACATGCCACTGACGCCGTCGAAGATCTGGCATGCCATGCAGGACGCACGGAAAGGGGGAAGCGGATGTACTCACTAAGTTACGTCAAGCCGAAGTCGCTCAAGGAAGCGGCGGCATTTCTCGCGAAGAACCCGGAGGCGAAGCTGCTGGCAGGCGGCATGACGCTGATCCCGACGCTGAAGCAGCGCCTCGCCCGGCCCACGCACGTCGTCGACATCGGGGGCCTCGCCGAGTTGCGCGGCATCGCGGCGAAGGGCGGCAAGCTCGTGATCGGCGCGGGGGCGAAGCACCACGACGTCGCCACGTCGGCGGTCGTTAAGAAGGCGATTCCTGCGCTCGCGGGTCTGGCCGCCGAGATCGGCGATCCGCAGGTTCGCAACCGCGGCACGATCGGCGGCTCCCTGGCGAACAACGATCCCGCGGCCGACTATCCCGCCGCGGCACTCGGCCTCGGCGCGACGGTGGTCACGGCCAAGCGCCCGATCGCCGCGGACGATTTCTTCCAGGGGCTGTTCGCGACCGCGTTGGAGGTGAGCGAAGTCATCCTGCGCGTGGAGTTTCCGCTGCCGAAGCGGGCGGCCTACTGCAAGTTCCACCATCCTGCCTCGGGCTACGCGATGGCGGGCGTGTTCGTCGCGCAGACCGCGGGCGGCGTGCGCGTGGCGGTCACCGGCGCGGGACCGGGCGTGTTCCGCTGGACCGCAGCGGAAGACGCGCTTGCCAAGGCCTTCAAGCCGGCCGCGCTAGAGGGGCTTGCGCTCGACGCGAGCGGCCTCAACAACGACATCCACGCCGACCGCGAGTATCGCGCCAACCTGGTGCGGGTGATGGCGACGAGGGCTGTTGCCAAGCTCAGCGGAAGGAAATAGCCGCGGATTTGACGTCGCGGGGAACGCAGGCGAAGCTCGCCTCACGCGAAACCAGTCACGATGAACGAGCAACCAGTCACTTATCTGGAAGAAACCATGGCCAAGGTCACCATCAAGGTAAACGGCAAGAACCAGACGCGCACGGTCGAGGACCGCATGCTGCTCGTGGACTTCCTGCGCGATGAGCTCCGCCTCACCGGCACGCATATCGGCTGCGACACCAGCCAGTGCGGCTGCTGCACCGTCCATGTCGACGGCCGGGCGGTGAAGTCGTGCACGATGCTCGCGGCGCAGGCAAACGGCGCGAGCGTCCTGACGATCGAGGGCATGGCCAAGGGCGGCAAGCTCCACCCGATCCAGCGCGCCTTCTCCGAATGCCACGGGTTGCAGTGCGGCTTCTGCACGCCGGGCATGATCATGGCGACGGCCGGGCTCCTGAAGGACAACCCCAGTCCGACCGACGAGGAGATCTACAAGGGGCTCGAGGGGAACCTGTGCCGCTGCACCGGCTACATCAACATCGTCAAGGCCGTGAAGATGAGCGCAAAGCTCCTGCGCGGCAAGAAGCACTGAGCGCACGGCTGGGATGGCCCCTCCGCGGGAACCCGCCACGGCAGCAGGCAATGCCGGCAGATACTCGCTGGTCACGTGGGCGGTGTTGAGCCTCGTCATCGCCGGTCTTTATTTTTCCTTCAGCATCAGCTACGGCGGTACCGGCATCTTCCTGCAGGCCGGAGACTGCATGCTGCGGGGAGAGCCGCTGTCGAAGTGCTCTCTCGGCTACGCGTATCCGCCGTTTTTCGCCCTGTTCATGGTGCCCCTCTCGCTCCTGCCCTACTGGGCGGGAAATCTCGCCTGGTATGCGGTTCTGATCGCATCGACCTACGGCTGCTTCTGGATCTGCGAAACGCTGACGATCAAGGCCTTCGGCCTGACGCAGCGGGAGCTGTTCTGGGTGCGGCTCTTCACCGTCATCCTGAGCTTGAAATTCGTGCTTGCCGTGATCGGGAACCAGGCCTATGACGGCTTCGTCTTCTTCTTCCTCCTCGTCGGCCTGTACGGATTGTCCGAGAACCGGACGTTCCTCAGCGCGTTCGGCCTGGCCGTGGCCGCCGCGCTCAAGGCGACTCCGCTCCTGATGCTTCTGTACCCCCTCCTGCTGCGGAAATGGGGGCTCTTCGCGCTGGGCGCGGCGCTGTGCGTGGGCCTTTCCTTCCTCCCGGATCTGCTGTTTGCGCCGAATGATCCGAACGCGGGCTACTTACGAACCTGGTTGGTGGAGGTTGCGGGCGGCGGGCTCCTCGGGTCGCGCCCCGCGGAAGGCTACGAAATATTCTTTCAGGGCTCGACGTATTTCAATCAGTCCCTCAAGGCCTCGATATACCGCCTGGTGGATCCACGCAACGTGCCGTGGCGGGATCTCTCCGCAAACGCGCAGGCCATCCTCTACGTTGTCTACGCGGTCTACTGCCTGGCGGCGCTCGCGATCGTCCTGCGAGCGCAGAAGATGGAAGGCGCCCACCTGTGGGCGGGGTCGGTCGTCGTCATCAGCATGCTGATGCTCTCGCCGATATCCAGCAAGTCCCATTTCGTCGTCCTGCTGCTGCCGCACATGGTGATCACCGCGTACCTGCTGAAGCACCGCGAGCTGTGGACCACCGCCGTTCCGCTCGTGTGCGCAAGCTTTCTCCTGAACGTGCTCGCCTCACGCGGGCCGATGGGCCGCGCCCTGTCCGTCAAGGCAATGACCCTGGGCAGCATCACGATTGCCACCTTGCTGTTGCTGGTGGTCGTGGCGGTGATCGTCGTCCGCAGGCGCGGGCAGCCGCGACCCGCCGCGGCTTGAAGCCCGTGCGCGCGACCGGCGTCTAGACGTCCTCGTCCGCGGAGCGGAACCGCGCCGCGCTGAAGTCCACGGCGAGGGCCGCCACTGCGAGCACGAGTATCGCGCCGGTCACCGTGAGAATCTGGTCGTTCGACAGGTCCTTGATGTCGATGGTGAGCATGCGCGTCAGAGCCGTGATCGCGACGTAGAGCAGGAAGCGCACCGGCAGGCGGTGGGTCCTGAAGTAGATGCCCACCATCGCGCCGATCTCGAGATAGATGAACAGCAGCAGGATATCGTGGAGCTTGGCGTAGCCCTGCTGCATGGTCTCCAGATAGAAATGAGCGGCCGACCACACCACCGTGCCGCCGATCACGAACAGCGCGAGCAGGTGGAACCCCTTGACCAGGACACCGCCGAATGCCTCGATCTTGTCGATCATGACCGTTCCTCCCCGTGAACATGATGCGCGCGGCGCGGTTTCCCCTCAGAGCGCTTCGGCTCACGCGGCTGCCTTGCGCCGCAGCGCGGGCAGAATACGTCCTTCTTCCCGAGCGGCTGGCCGCATTCGTAGCATCTCCGCAGGAGCGGCATGAAACAAGTCTCCGTTCTCCACGATGGCCTGCTTGGCCGCGCCCGTCGCGATGACCCGCCGGCTTGCCAGCGGATGGTAGCGCAGCGCTGGCGCGGTCTCAATGCGGTAAACTCGGCTCTCCCCGCTTCGATACCCACAGCTCACTCCGATGAGGAATGACATGCCCGCAAAGAGCAGGAAAGCGGCGGCTCGCGCCGCGCCCAAGTCGGCCGCGCCGTCCACGACCCGGAATTACCAGGACATCCTGTACGCCGTGGAGGACCAGGTCGCGTGGGTCACCATCAACCGCCCGCGCGTGTTGAACGCTTTCCGCGAGCAGACGCTCGACGAGATGATCGACGCGCTCAAGTCCACGCGCGAGGATCCGTCGATCGTGTGCGCGGTGGTGACCGGCGCGGGCGACAGGGCGTTTTCCGCCGGCGGGGACTTCTTCGCCATGAAGCGGTTGAATTTCTCCAACGCCTGCATGTGGAACGATCGCATGCTGGGGCTTGCGATGACGATCCGCGGGCTGCCAATCCCGGTGATCGCGATGGTGAACGGCTGGTGCATGGGCGGCGGGCACGAGCTTGCCCTGTGGTGCGATCTCGTGATCGCCTCCGAGAACGCGGTGCTCGGCCAGACCGGCGCCAAAGTCGGCGCATGTCCCACGGTCGGGGCAACCCAATACATTCCGCGCTTGATCGGCGAGCGCCTTGCGCGTGAGATGATCTTCTGCGCGCGCCGCTTCACGGCCAAGGAGGCGGTCGAGGTCGGCCTCATCAACAAATGCGTGCCGCAGAAGGACCTGCGCAAGGAGACGCTCAAGTGGTGCGAGACCATGAAGGGCCACAGCGCGCTGACGCTGCGCATGACCAAGCGCTCGCTCAATTTCGAATCCGACAATCTCTACGCGTCGTGGCAGCACGGGATGGAGCTGCTGGCGCACGTATGGGGCTCGGACGAGGCGAAGGAGGGCATGAATGCGTTCCTCGCGGGGCGCCCGCCCGACTTCCAGAAGTTCCGGCTGCAGGCGAAGCGCGAGCTTGACGGCTACCTGCGCAGCCTGGAAAGAAACCTCAATGAGCCGCCTGCGATGCGCAGGAAGGCGTGACCGGTGTTCAGATGAGCAGTGAAATCCGGGCGGGGGCTCTGGAGGGGCTGCGCGTCCTCGATCTCACGCGCATCCTCGCGGGCCCGCTCTGCGGGCAGATGCTCGGCGACATGGGCGCCGACGTGATCAAGGTCGAGCCGCCCGGCGCGGGCGACGACACGCGTACCTGGGGCCCCCCGTTCACCCACGGCGAATCCGCCTACTTCCTGGGCGTGAACCGCAACAAGCGCTCGCTCACGCTCAACATGGGGGCGAAGGCGGGGCAGGAGATCCTCGCGCAGCTCGTGCGGAAGTCGGACGTGCTGGTGGAGAACTTCAAGCTCGGCACCCTGGAGAAATGGGGCATCACGAACGAATGGCTCGAGAAGAATGCGCCGCGGGTCATCCGCTGCTCGATCACCGGCTACGGCTCGAGCGGGCCCGACGCGGCGCTGCCGGGCTACGACTTCATCCTGCAGGCCGAGTCGGGGCTGATGAGCATCTGCGGCGAGCCGGACGGCACTCCCACGAAATATGGCGTCGCGATCGTGGACGTCGTGACGGGCCTCTATGCCTGCAACGTGATCCTCGCCGCGCTCGCCGCGCGCGATCGCACCGGCCGCGGCCAGCACGTCGAGGTGTGCCTCTACGATTCGGGCATCGCCATGCTGATCAACGTCGCCTCCAACTACCTGGTATCGGGGAAGGACGCGCGCCGCTTCGGCAACGGCCATCCGAGCATCGTTCCCTACACCACGTATCCGGCCGCCGACGGGCTGATCGCGGTGGCGGTAGGCAACGACGGCCAATTCGTGCGGTTCGCCGAGACGGTGGGACAGCCCGAATGGGCGCGCGATTCCCGCTTTGCGAAGAACCCGGACCGCGTGACGAACCGCGAGCTGCTCGACAGGCTGATTGCGCAGGCACTGAAGCGCGAATCGTCCCTCACCTGGATCGGGAAGCTGCGGGCGGCGGGCGTCCCCTGCGGCCCGATCAACAGCGTCGCCGAGGCGCTCAACGATCCGCACACGCTGGCGCGCGGCATGGTGCGGACGGTGAAGCACCCGACGGTCGGCGATCTCAGGATGGTCGGCATTCCGTTCCGCTTCAGCGCCACTCCCGAGGCGATCCGGCGCGCGCCGCCGCTGCTCGGGCAGCACACCGAAGAAGTGCTCGGCACGGAGCTGGGCCTATCCGCCGAGCGCATTGCGCGACTGCGCGCCGAGAAAGTCGTCTAATCCCTGCGGCGCTGCCCCCTTTGTCAAGAGGGGGCGACGGGGCGCGGGGGCCGAAGAAGGCGGGGGAATCATGATTACTGGACTGTCACACGTTTCCATCGCGGTTCCGAGCCTGGACGCGGCGGTGAAGCGGCTGAAAGAGGTTTATGGCCTGGACGCCGGCACCGTGAAGGTGAACGAGGAACAGGGCGTGCGGCTTGCCTACGTCGAGCTCCCCAACGCGCGCATCGAGCTGATGGAGCCCGCCCGCCCGGATTCGCCGATCTCGAAGTTCCTCGAGAAGAATCCCGCGGGCGGCATCCATCACTTCTGCGTCAACGTGGACGATGTTGCCGCCACCCGCGCCGGGCTGGCCCGGATGGGCGTGCGCGTCCTGGGCGAGGGCAGTGACAGCCGCAACGTGCACGGCGAGCGCATCGCGTTCGTGCACCCCAAGGAATTTTTCGGTGCGCTGGTCGAACTGGAGGAAAAGCGCCGCGCGTGACCGATCAGGCAGCGCGGAGAGCAACCCGTGGCGGACACTCAAACGGCAATTCGCATTGCGGCATCACGGCTCGAGGCCTTTATTGCGCGCGCGTTCGAGGCGGTGGACATCCAGGCGGAAGAGGCCAGGATCATCGCGACGCTCATGACACGCGCCGATCTGCAGGGCTCCGAAGGTCACGGCGTGTTCCGGCTTCCCCAGTATATTCGCCGCATCCGGGGCGGAGCGGTCAACGTGAGGCCCAGGATCCGCGTCGAGCGGGAGGCTGCCGGGATGGCGCTGGTCAATGGCGACAACGGCATGGGCCATCTCGTCATGCGCTTTGCCACCGAGAAGGCGATCGAGAAGGCTAAGGCCGCGGGCGCCGCCTGGGTCGGCGTGAAGTGGAGCAACCATGCGGGACCGGCTTCGCTCTATGTCTCCATGCCGCTCGATCACGACATGATCGGGCTCTACCTCGCGGTGGGAAACGCTAACCATTTGCCGCCATGGGGCGGGCTCGAGATGCTGCTTTCCACCAACCCCATCGCCGTCGCGGTGCCGGCCGGTGACGAGCCGCCGATCGTCCTCGACATGGCGACCACGGTTGCCGCCTACGGAAAAGTGAAAACCAAGGCGCAGCGCGGGGAGACGATGCCGGAGGGCTGGATGATGGACCGGCAGGGCCGGCCGCTGACGGATCCCGGGCGCGCGAACGAGGGTTTCCTGCTGCCCATCGGCGGCTACAAGGGCTACGGCCTCGCGCTCATTTTCGGGCTGCTCGCCGGCACATTGAACGGCGCGGCGATGGGGCGGGACGTGGTGGACTTCAACGCGGATGACGCGACCGCCACCAACACGGGTCACGCCATCGTGGCGATCAACGTCGATGCGTTTCAGCCGGTCGCGGACTTCAAGCGCAGTGTCGACGCGCTCGTCCGTGACCTGCGCAACTCGGAGCGCCTGCCGGGCGTGGATCGGATACGGCTGCCCGGCGAGGGAGGCCAGGCGGCACGCGCCGACCGGCAGAGGAACGGCATTCCGCTGCCTGCGCCGCTCGCCGCGAGCCTTGCCACGCTCGCGGCGGAGCTCAGGATCCCGCCGCTTGCTTGAGGGATGGGGGATGAGGGCGGAGGGATGAGGGATTCTGAGTTGTTGGTTGGCCAGCCCGTCACCCGCCACTCGTCACCCGTCGCGTATCCGTGGAAAGTGCGCATGATTTTCTGGCTTGTTGTCGCAGCTGCGATTGCCTGGCTCCTGTGGTTCATGGTGAAGGTCCCGGGGGTTTCGTACGCCGGCGCGCTCAAGCCGCTCACGGAGGAAGAGCGCGTCATCGCCGCGCATCTGCGCACGCACGTCGCAGCGATCGCGAGCCGCGAGCACAACTTCTTGAAGGCCGCGGAGCTGGAAGCCGCGGCGCGCTACATCGAGCAGGCGCTGGCCGGCCCGGGTCGTGCGGTCTCGACGCAACGCTTCGTGTCGGGACCGGCGGAAGTGCGCAACATCGAGGCGGAGGTGAAGGGCGGCGCAGCAGCGTCCGAGATCATCATCGTCGGCGCCCATTACGATTCGGTGCTCGGCGCGCCCGGCGCGAACGATAACGGCTCGGGGGTGGCCGCGATGATCGAGCTCGCTCGCCTGTTCGCATCCGAGGCGCCGGCCCGGACGCTGCGCTTCGTTGCGTTCGTGAACGAGGAGCCTCCCTTCTACCATAGCGACGCGATGGGCAGCCGCCACTACGCGCGGCGCTCGAGGGAGCGCGGGGAAGCGATCCGCGCCATGATCTCGCTGGAAACGATCGGCTACTACTCGGATTTCCCGGGCAGTCAGCGCTATCCCTTCCCCCTCGGCTTCTTCTACCCGTCAACGGGAAATTTCATCGCCTTCGTCTCCAACCTGTCGTCGCGCCCGCTGCTGCACGAGGCGATCGCCTCGTTCCGGCGCCACGCCGGCATCCCCTCGGAGGCCGTCGCCGCGCCCGCCTGGATTCCGGGCGTGGACTGGTCCGATCACTGGTCGTTCTGGAAGGAGGGCTGGCCGGCGCTCATGGTGACCGACACCGCCCCGTACCGTTACTTCCACTACCACACGGCCGAGGACACGCCGGACAAGGTGGACTGCGAGCGCGTCGCCCGGCTGGTCACCGGGTTGCACCGGATGCTGCGCGATCTGGCGAATCGATAGACCGGTGATGGTGCTTATGGCCGCCCCCGGGCCGTGCGCGGCGCGGCGGGACCCCATCCCGGCGTGACGCAGGTCACGCGATTCCCGCCCATTGTCCTGTCCGGGACGTGGGGCTAATCTCCCGCCATGCAGGCCCTCTACCCGCGCTCGTTCCCGAGGCTGCTGGCGGTCGGGTTCACGCTCGTCGCGTTGCCGCTGATGTTCGCGCTCATCAACAATGCGGTGTCGGTGGACCGCCTCGCCAACCGCAGCCAGAACGCGGTTTACCGGGCGGTGCAGGCTACCCAGAGCGGCCGCCGGCTGGCGCAGCAGCTGACCGCGCTCGAGCGCACGGCGCGCCAGATGGTCATACTCGATGACCGCTCGCTGCTCGATACCTACGCGGCGAACCGCCGGCAGTTCGAGCAGGCGGTGGCGGAATTCACGAACCTCCCGCTGGACGCGGAGCAGAAGCACGCGCTCGACGACATCGTGCGCGGCGAGGCGGTGGTGTTCAGCGCGCTGTCCGGGGCCGGCCCGAAGAGCCCGGAGGCGGGCTCCGCGGTCGAAAGCTTCGCCAGGCTGTCCGAGCAGGCGCAGTCCCTCGTCGCGCGCTTGAATGCGCTGATCGACCGCGAGGTCGAAGCGATGCGCGAAACCGCCGACCGCGCCCAGCGCATGACGTTATGGCAGCTGCTTGCGCTGGTGCCGGTAGTGGTGTTTCTGGTGATCGGGTTCTCGATCCTCATCGCGCGGCCGATCCGGCAGATCGACGCGGCGATCCGCCGCCTGGGTGGCGGCCAGCTCCGGGTGCCGGTCGCGGTCAACGGGCCGCAGGACCTGGAGCAGCTCGGCGAGCGGCTGGAATGGATGCGGCGGGAACTGATCGACGTGGAGGAGCAGAAGAACCGGTTTCTGCGCCAGGTCTCCCACGAGCTGAAGACGCCGCTTACGGCGCTGCGCGAAGGCGCGGAACTCTTGTCCGAGGAGGTGGTCGGAAAGCTGACGCCCGAGCAGCGCGAAATCGCGGAGATCCTGCGGCACAACAGTGTAGAATTGCAGAAGCTGATCGAGGACCTGCTTTCATTCGGCGCGAGCCAGTTCCGCAAGGTCACCGTCGATCTCGGGCCGGTGGACATCCGGGAGGTGATCGAGCGCGTGGCCGAGGACCAGCGGCTCGCCATCAGAGCCCGGGGCCTCACCCTCGATATCGCCGCTGCAGACGTCATGATTCCCGCCGACCCGGAAAAGCTGCGCGTCATGATCGATAACCTCCTGTCGAATGCGGTGAAGTTTTCACCACCTGGCGGCGTCATCGGCATATTCGCGCGCCACGACGGCGATGCGCTCGAGCTCGATGTGACCGACCAGGGGCCGGGTATCCCGGCGGCGGAGCGCGCTCGCATCTTCGATCCCTTCTATCAAGGCGGCCAGGCCGGTGCGGGCCCCGTGCGCGGCACGGGCATCGGGCTCTCCGTCGTGAAGGAATACGTGTTCGCCCACGGCGGCAGCGTCGAAGTCCTGGACAGCCGGCGGGGCGCCCACCTGCGGGTCCGGCTTCCGCTCATCCGCGCGGAAGTCGCTGCGTCGTGAGGACGGCATCCTTCCTTCTGGGCGTCGGTTGCGCGGCGGCGCTCGCGGGCTGCGGCGTCGTCAGGATCGCCGAGCCCCTGGAACCCGCCCCCTGGGTGCAGGCAGGCGCGTCCCGGCCCGCCTCGGACACGGAGAGCCTGTTGCTCTATTACCAGCACATCCGGAGCCTGTCGGGTGCCGCTGTGAGCCGCGAGCACGAGGCAGCGCGGCAGGCGTATGCCCAGGCGCGCACCGATTTTAATCGCGTGCGCCTCGCCCTGATCCTCTCCCTCCCGGGGACGGCGTTCAGCGATAATGCGCGCGCGCTCGGCCTGCTCGATACCGTTGCGAAGCATGAGGGTGGACGGCTGCAAAGTCTCGGCGCAATGCTGGGCACGCACCTCCAGGAGCAGCAGCGGCTTGCCGCAAGCGCCCAAGAGCTGCAGCAGAAGCTCGAAGCCCTAAAATCCCTGGAACGCAGCATGATCGAAAGAGCCCGATGAACACCCCGCGCGCCCGCGTACTGGTAGTGGACGACGATCCCGACCTGCTGCGGCTGATGCAGATCCGGCTCACCGCGGCCGGCTATGCAGTCTCAACCGCCGAGAGCGGGGAACGGGCGCTCGCGCAGGTGAGCGCCACGCGCCCACAGCTCGTGGTGACCGACTTGCGGATGGGTGGCATGGACGGCATGGCGCTGTTCGAGGCGATCCGCAGCGGCCACCCCATGTTGCCGGTCATCATCCTCACCGCGCACGGCACGATCCCCGACGCGGTGTCTGCTGTGCAGCGCGGTGTCGCCGGCTACCTCGCCAAGCCGTTCGATCCCAAGGCGCTGCTCACGGAGGTCGAGCGCGCGCTGGCGATGGCGGGCGGCCCCCGCGAGGCCGGCGTCGTGGGGGATGAATGGCGCCGGGAGATCATCACGCGCAATCACGCCATGGAAGACATTCTCGCGAAGGCGCGGCTGGTCGCGGAAAGCGACGCGAGCGTGCTCATATCCGGCGAATCCGGGAGCGGGAAAGAGATGGTCGCGCGCGCGATCCACAAGGCGAGCCCGCGGCGCGACCGCCCGTTCGTGGCAATCAACTGCGGCGCGATCCCGGAGCAGCTGCTCGAGTCCGAGCTCTTCGGCCACGTGCGGGGCTCCTTTACCGGGGCCGTGCGCGACCACAAGGGGCTGTTCCAGACCGCCAACCAGGGGACGCTCTTCCTCGACGAGATCGGCGACATGCCTCTCACGCTCCAGGTGAAGCTGCTGCGGGTGCTGCAGGAGAAGAAGGTGCGGCCCGTGGGCTCAACGGACACGCATGACGTGGACGTGCGCGTGATCTCGGCGACCCACCGCAACCTCGAAGCCGAGATGGCGGCGGGCAATTTCCGGGAGGATCTGTACTATCGGCTCAACGTGGTTGCGCTGACGATCCCGCCGCTCGCCGAGCGCCGCGAGGACATACCCCTTCTCGCCGGCCATTTCCTGGCGCAGCTTGCCGGCAAGTACCACAAGGCGGTCAACGGCTTCGCGCCGGAAGCGATGGAGATGCTGGTCGCAGCAGCCTGGCCCGGCAACGTGCGCCAGCTCTACAACGTCGTCGAGCAGTCGGTTGCGCTCGCGACAACGCCCATCATCCCGGTGTCGCTCGCGCAGCAGGCGATCCAGAACCAGCAGGCCGAGTTCGCTTCGTTCGAGGACGCGCGGCGGCGTTTCGAGCGCGAGTATCTGACCCAGCTCTTGAAGATTACCGAGGGCAACGTCACGCAGGCGGCCCGCCTCGCGAAGCGCAATCGCACCGAGTTCTACAAGCTCCTCGGGCGGCACCAGCTCGATCCGAAGCTGTTCAAATCCGTTAAAGCCGGACATGTCGGGAGCTGACGCGCCCGCCATGCCGGTTTAACTGCGCGAGATCGAACGGACGCCCGGGCCATACCGCAACCGGGCAATGAATCGGGTGCGCCGTTCATCTCGCGCGGGCCGATCAATGCCCGTCATGGCGTACGCGCTCCACTGTCGCTCATTTGCGACATGAAAACTCCTGCCGAATCACTCCGCTAAGCCCATCGCTGTGGGCGACGTTGCCTGAGGGCGACATTCCGGCATCCCTTCAGGCGCTCAACTCATTGATTTCGCGATGGAATGATCCTGGTACGGTGGTTGCGCATAGTCCCGGACTCCCGATTGGAAATCGAGGTTTCTCGCGTCCGGGGGAAAGGAGCAAGCGATGAATGCCGTCAACATGACTTCGGGAAGCGCGGGTGCCATGGACAAGCGATCCGGGATCCTCTATCCGCTGATGCTCATCGCGGCGGTTGCGGTGATCGTGTTCAGCATTTCGGGCATCGCCACCATGATGGGGTGGATGCCCAGCGTCCTCTCGCGCGGCGCTGGCCCGATGCGGGCGCAGCCTGCGGCAGCGGTCGAGCCGCGCCCGGCCGCCGTTGCGTGCCGGGAATGTGGCGTCGTCGAGTCCGTGCGCGCGGTGGAAGAGTCCCGCCGCTACGAAATCCGCGTGCGCATGGGCGACGGCACCTCCCGCACGCTCTACGAGGCCACGCGTCCCGGCTTCACGGTCGGCCAGAAGGTGCGCGTGACGCATCAGGGCTTGGCGGCCGCGGGCTGATCGGAGAAGGGCGCGTGATGTCGAAGACGACGAGAATGCCCGATGAAGGGGGAAGCCGGCGTTGAAGACGGCGCGCGCGCTGCTGTTGGTCGGAGTCGTGGGCGCGGCCAGCATTGGGGCCGGCCTGTACATGTGGAATTCGGCGACTTCCGCAGCGGGGGGCGGCGCGGTCACGAGTGAAGAGCCGCGGGCCCAGGCTCGCCTCGTCAGCGATTTTTCCGGATTCGCGGGTTCGGAGATCAATGCGCGCAGCCTGGTAGCGGGGCTGCGCCACGGCAACGAGATCGCGCTCGTTCCGCTCGCCGCCGGCGGGCAATCCGGCACGGTCACCCGATTCACGCCGCCTACCCGTCCCATGGATTACAGCAGCATCCGGGTTGCGCTCGTGCTTGCCAAGGAACAGCTCGCCCTGCTCGGCATTACCCGCCCCACGCCCACCCAGATCAGGGCGGTGCTGGTAGGCGGGGGAATCGCGGGCCGCGTCGGAGATCGGGCCTCGACGCCCTTTCTGCTTCCGGGTGTTCTGCAGATGCGGGCAGGGGGAATGAGTTGGGCCAGGATCGCCGACACCATGGGCGTCAAGCTCGCGCAGCCCCTGAACGGCGCTCCGGCGGCAGACGCTGCCGTGCCGATGGATTCCGCACGCGTGGCTGCGGCGGGCGGGCCGCATGGTGCGGTGCCAGCCGCTGCCGCCAAAGCCGATGCTCCGGCCCTGCGACCCGCCTCGCCAACCAAGGCGACGCCGATCTCGTCGGCCTCGATCACGACGAGCACGGCGGGCGGCCCGACGACACGGGCCGAGATCAGGCGTGAATCACCGGCACAAATCGCCACCCGCGAGCCAGCGCAGAAGCCGCGCCGCTCCCAGGTGCGGGTAGTGATTGCGGCCGATGGTGCTGCGAAAAAGGAAACGACCACGTTGCGCGCACCGGACAGCGCGCAGGCGGAGGCGGTCCGAGCCGTGACGGCTCCCACATCCGCAGCCGCGCGCCCTGTCGAGCCAGCTTCCTCTGCGATCGACCAGCTCGTGGAGTAGAAGCGATCCCTTGCGAGCGCCGCCCCGGCGGGCTCTCGACACAGGGAATCCGCGGCGCAAGCCGAGCCGGCGCAGGTCGTGAGCATGCGCAAGCATCCAGGGTCCTGAACACACTGCTGTAACCGGATCGAACATGGAGAACTATTGGTCTACTCTAGGAAAGCTGCGCTGGTGGGCGAGCCTGCGCCAAGTCGCGCTTCACATCGTTCTGGCCGCGCTTGCCGTCGGCATCGCATTCTCGTTGCCAATTGCCGCCCGATACATTCTTTACCAATGGTGGCCGCTCGTCGCGTCGGACGCCAGCCTGCTGGTGGTCTCGGAAATCAGCCTGGCCGCGTCGCTGGTAGTGCTGTTCAACATGTGGCGCCTCGCATCCGAGGACCGCGTCAAGGCCCGGGTCGCCGACACGGCGGCGCTGGTCTACGCGCGCCGGCGCGTGAATTGGCTGACGCGCCTTCGGGAACGGAGCCTCATCCGGAGAATGCCCGCCGCGCGCGACGCATTCGTGCTGTCGTTGACGGGATATGACACCTTTGCCAGCGCAAGAAGCCCGCTGCACACGCCGCTGCAGGCGGCGTATGAAATCCGCGTCATGCTGCTCAATCCCGCCGTGCGTGCCGCCGAGAGGCGCGTGAATTCGCTGCCCGCAGCGATCACCCGGGAAACCTACGCCGAGGAGGTGGACGCGAGCATCGCCTATCTGGCGGCATTGCGCGCGCTGGGAAGGAAAGTGACGCTCAAATTCTACGAGCACGAGCCGTTCTGGAAGGTCGTGGTGCTCGGGGACCATCTTTGGGTCCAGTATTGCCATACGGGATTCACGGTGACGGACCAGCCGGAATACGTCTTCGCGCTCAACCGCGAGAATCCACGGCTGGGTTTGTTCGTGCCGTTTTACATGCACTTCCTGGAGCAATGGGGCGAAGCGCGCCATCCTCGCTTCGATTTCGACTCGCGTGAGCTGGTGTACACCGACGAGACCGGTCGCGAGCTGCGCCGAACCCCCTTTCCGCGGCGCGCAGACGCCACGCCGGTTCTCCTTCAGGCGGAGTCGCCGGTCAACCGGTCACGCGTGTCAGGCGGACGACCTCCGGAATGCGCCGCAACGCGCGCATGATGTGCGCAAGATGCAGGCGGTTCGAGACCTGCAGCGTGAAGAACATGTTCGTATAGCTGCTGCCGTCCTCGGGATCCACCGCCACGTTCTGGATGTTGGAGCC
This sequence comes from Burkholderiales bacterium, assembly GCA_036555615.1. Taxonomy (GTDB): domain Bacteria; phylum Pseudomonadota; class Gammaproteobacteria; order Burkholderiales; family SG8-41; genus SG8-41. The sequence continues at coordinate 52,122 of DATBKZ010000098.1, forward strand.
CGCTTCTGCGATCTCCGCCGCGACCTTGGCGAGCACGCCGCGCTGGTTGGCCACCACCAACTTGATGCTGACCTCGAAGAGCTTCCGCGTCTCGGGGTCCCACGCCACATCGAGCACCCGCTCGGGGTCATGGCGCGCCTTGGCGGCGACCGAGCAGTCGTGGGTATGGATCACCATGCCCTGGCCCTTGTTGATGATGCCGATGATGGGGTCGCCGGGTATCGGGCGGCAGCATTGAGCGAACTGGACCGCCATGCCCTCGGAGCCATGGATGATGACGGAGCCGCGGGCCGGCGCCTCGTTCGGTCCGGGCTCGCTGCGCGAAAGCAGACGCCGCGCCACCACCGCCGCGAGCCGCTTGCCGAGCCCGATGTCGGCGAGGACCTCCTGGCGCGACTTGACACCGGCATCGCGCTTGAACTTGTCCCAATGGGCGTCCTGGATGTCAGCCGGCTGGGCGCCGAGCGCGGAGAGCGCCTGGTTGAGCAGCCGCTCGCCGAGCTTCGCCGACTCGTGGAAATGCATGGTCTTCAGAAAATGGCGGATGCGGGAGCGCGCCTTGCCGGTGGCCACGAAATTGAGCCATAGCGGGTTGGGCCGGGCGTGCGCCGCGGTGATGATCTCGACCCGGTCGCCATTCTTCAGCTCGGTGCGGAGCGGCATGAGCTCCTGATTGATCTTCGCCGCCACGCAGCGATTGCCGATGTCGGTGTGCACGGCGTACGCAAAATCCACCGCGGTCGCCCCGCGCGGCAGCGACAGGATCTTGCCCTTGGGCGTGAAGACATAGACCTCGTCCGGGAAGAGATCCACCTTGAGATGCTCGAGGAACTCCACCGAGTCGCCGGACTGGGATTGCATCTCGAGCAGGCTTTGCAGCCATTGGTGGGTCTTTTTCTGGAGGTCCGAGAGCGACGCGTCCGAGTCCTTGTAGAGCCAGTGCGACGCGACCCCGGCTTCCGCGATCTTGTGCATTTCGCGCGTGCGGATCTGCACCTCGATCGGCGTGCCGTAGGGGCCGAAGAGCATGGTATGCAGCGACTGGTAGCCGTTCGCCTTGGGGATCGCGATGTAGTCCTTGAACTTGCCGGGAATCGGCTTGTAAAGGCTGTGCAGCCCCCCCAGCGCGACATAGCAGTCCGGCACGTCCTTGACGATGATGCGAAAACCGTAGACATCGAGCACCTGCGCGAACGTGAGGTGTTTCTCCCGCATCTTGCGGTAGATCGAATGGAGGTGCTTCTCGCGCCCCTGGGCCAATGCCTCGACCCCGGCGCTTCTCAGCTTCTTCCGCATGGCGTCGAGCACCTTGTTGACCATTTCCCGGCGGTTGCCGCCGGCGGCCTTCACCGCCTTGGCGAGCACCCGGTAGCGGTCGGGATACAGGTGCTTCAACGCGAGGTCCTCGAGCTCCTGGTAGATGCTGTTCAGCCCCAGGCGGTTGGCAATCGGCGCGTAGATCTCGAGCGTCTCGCGCGCGATGCGGCGCCGCTGCTCGGTTCCCACCGCCTCGAGCGTGCGCATGTTGTGCAGCCGGTCGGCAAGCTTGATGAGGATCACGCGCACATCGCGCGCCATCGCCAGCAGCATCTTGCGGAAGTTCTCGGCCTGGGCCTCCGCATGCGACTCGAATTCAATCTTGTCGAGCTTGGAAACGCCGTCCACCAGCTCGGCCACCGGCCGTCCGAAGTTGCGCGAGATCTCGGACTTGGTGACCGCGGTGTCTTCCATCACGTCGTGCAGCAGCGCGGCGGTGAGCGCCTGGGTGTCCAGGTGCCATTGCGCGAGGATGTTGGCAACCGCGAGCGGGTGCGAAATGTAGGGCTCGCCCGACTTGCGGAACTGCCCTTCGTGAGCCTGCTCGCTGAAGTGGTATGCCGACTGCAGCTGCGAGATATCCTCCGGCTTGAGGTAGCCGGACCACTCCTTGAAGAGAGCCGGGGCGGCGGTGGACACGTCTCTAGGTGGGCGTCTTGTTCAGGATATCGGGGCCGTACTTGCCCGCGGCAAGCTCGCGCAGCGCGATCACGGTGGGCTTGTCGCGGCTCGCCTCCATCATCGGCTGCGCGCCGTTGGTGATCTGGCGCGCGCGGTAGGTCGCCGCAAGCGACATCTCGAAGCGGTTGGGGATGACCTTCAGGCAATCGTCGACGGTAATGCGGGCCACGGTTGGCTCCTCGTTACTTGAAGCGGTTGATCAGGTTGAGGTTGCGGGCCAGCTGGCGGGCGAGCTTCAGCCGTTCGGCCCGGATGACGCTGCGCAGATCCTGCGCCGCGCGGTCGAAATCGTCGTTAATAATAACATATTCATACTCGCTGACGTGGCTGATCTCCTCGCGCGCGGCGGCGAGCCGGCGCGCGACGACGTCCTCGCTGTCCTGCCCGCGGCCCCGCAGCCGCGATTCCAGGACCTCGGGCGAGGGCGGCATGATGAAGATGCTCACCACCTGCCGTATCAGGCGGCGCACCTGCTGCGCGCCCTGCCAGTCGATCTCGAGCACGACGTCGCGGCCCTCCGCCCGCTCGCGCTCGATCCATTTCTGGGAGGTGCCGTAGCGGTTGCCGTAGATCACCGCGCTCTCGAGGAACTCTCCCGCCGCGAGCATGCGTTCGAACACCGGCGGCGTGACGAAGTGGTAGTCGCGGCCGCCCACCTCGCCCGGGCGCGCGGGGCGCGTGGTGTAGGACACCGACAGCTGCACCGCCGGCTCGGCCTCGAGCAGCGCCTTGACGAGGGAGGTCTTGCCGCCGCCGGAGGGGGAACTGACGATGAAGAGCGTTCCGCTCACAGGTCACTCGATGTTCTGTATCTGCTCGCGCATCTGCTCGATGGCGATCTTGAGATCGAGCGCAGCCCGGGTGACCGCGAGATCAACGGATTTCGCGGCGAGCGTGTTCGCCTCGCGATTGAGTTCCTGCATCAGGAAGTCCAGCTTCTTGCCGAGCGTGCCGCCTCCCGCCAGCGCCTGCTTCAGCTCCGACACGTGGGCGCCGAGGCGCGAGAGCTCCTCGTCCACGTCGATCTTGGTGGCGAATACCGCAACTTCCTGCCGGATGCGCTCCTCCTCGCCGCCGCCGATCGCTTCCCTCAGCCGCATGGCGAGCTTGTCCCGGTAGGCGTCAACCACCTGGGGAATGCGCGGCGCGAGCTCGCCCAGGATATGCTCCATGGTGGCCGCGCGCTCCCGCAGCAGGGCGACGAGCCTTGCGCCTTCCCGTGCGCGCGCCGCATTGAACTCCTCGAGCACCCGCGCCAGCAGGTCGCGGCACCCCGCCTGAAGCTCATCCAGGGGGAGCGGCTCGGCGGCCAGCACGCCCGGCCAGCGCAGGATATCGGCCGTGCCCAGCTGCGCGGCGCCGGCAATCCTGGCGCGCACCTTGTGCTCGACGGCCTCAAGCTGCTGCAGCAGGTTCTCGTTGAGCCTGAGAGTCTTGTACGCGCCCGGCGCGGCGTTGAAGGCCACGCGGCACTCCACTTTGCCGCGCGCGATATTCTCCGTCAGCAACTCGCGCAACGCGGGCTCGACTGCGCGCAGGTCATCGGGCAGGCGGAACTGGATGTCCAGGTAGCGGTGGTTGACCGAGCGCAGCTCGACGCTCAAGGCGCCGAACGGGAATTCCCGCGCCGCGACGGCGTATCCGGTCATGCTGTGTATCATTCAAGCCCCGAGACCCGAACCGGTGCCCGATCCGCCTGCGCCCGAAGACAATTTACCGGTCAGCATTTCGCCTATACCATTCATGCGGTAGCCCAGCCGGAAAGATAGCATACTCAGAGACTTACATGCGACAGAGTGGACGAAAACATGACGAATTGCGCGCGCTGCGCATCCACCGCGGCTACACGCGCCATGCCGAGGGCTCGGTGCTGATCGAGTGCGGCGACACGCGCGTGCTGTGCACCGCGAGCGTGCTCGAGCAGGTGCCCCCGCATGTAAAGGGGACGGCGCGGGGCTGGGTGACCGCGGAATACGGCATGCTGCCGCGCTCGACGAACACGCGCACCGACCGCGAGGCGGCGCGCGGCAGGCAGTCGGGGCGCACGCAGGAGATCCAGCGGCTGATCGGGCGCGCGCTGCGTGCCGCGATGGATCTGAAGCGAATCGGCGAGCACACCATCCAGGTCGACTGCGATGTCATCCAGGCCGATGGCGGCACGCGCACCGCGGCCATCACGGGCGGCTTCGTGGCCGTGCACGACGCGGTGGAGCTTCTACTCGGGCGGCAGGTGATCACCGCCTCGCCGATCCGGGATTACGTGGCCGCGGTCTCGGTCGGCATGCTCGACGGAGCGCCGGTGCTGGACCTTGATTACGCGGAGGACGCGCGCTGCGACACCGACATGAACGTGGTCATGACCGGGGCCGGCGGCCTCGTGGAAGTGCAGGGAACCGCGGAGGGGCGGCCGTTCACGCGCAAAGAGATGAGCGTGATGCTCGATCTCGCCGAGCACGGCATCCGGGAGCTCATCGCCGCGCAGCGCGCCGCGTTGAAGCGGTAGCCTGGGGCCATTCATGAAACGACTCGTGCTGGCGAGCAGCAATCCCGGCAAGCTGCGCGAGTACCGCGAGATGCTGGAGCCGCTCGGGATCGAAGTCGTCCCCCAGTCCGAGCTGGGCGTCCCGGAGGCCGACGAGCCGCACGACACGTTCGTGGAAAACGCGCTGGCCAAAGCGCGCCTGGCCAGCCGCCAGGCCGGAATGCCGGCGTTCGCCGATGATTCGGGCATCTGCGTCGAGGCGTTGGGCGGTGAGCCGGGCGTGCGCTCGGCACGCTACGCGGACGGACCGGACGCGGATCGGCCGGAGCCGCGCGCCGCGCAGGACCGCCGCAACAACGAGAAGCTGGTGGCGGCACTCCGCGGCCAGGACAACACCCGTGCGCATTATTACTGCGTCATCGTGCTGGTGCGTCATGCCGGCGACCCCGAGCCGTTGATCGCCGAGGGCCGCTGGCACGGCCAGGTCATCGCTTCTCCCCGCGGGGCCAATGGATTCGGCTACGACCCGTATTTCCTGCTTCCGGAGCTCGGCCGCACGGCGGCGGAGCTTACGCCCGACGACAAGAATGCCCTCAGCCACCGCGGCAAGGCATTGCGGCGGCTGGTCCAGATGCTGGAGCACGCGGAGCACCAGATTTCGTAGCCGGCAGCCCGGGATCCTCCCCATGCCCCGCTCTCGCGCCGCTTTCCCGGATTGCTCCGGCGCCGCGCTCGAATACCTGGCGCGCGGATGGTCGGTGATACCGATCGAGCCGGGCGGCAAGCGTCCGCTTGTCGCATGGCTCGAATACCAGGGGCGCCAGCCGGTGGCCTCGGAAGTGGCCGGATGGTTCGGAAGGTGGCCGGACGCGAATCTTGCCATCGTGACGGGCATCCAGTCGGGGCTGGTCGTGCTCGATGTCGACGTCCGGCACGGTGGGGCGCAGAGCCTTGCCGAACTGGAGGCTGCGCATGGATCGCTGCCGCGGACGATCGCGGCGGCAACGGGCGGCGGGGGGCGCCACCTCTACTTCTCGCATCCGGGCGGCGTCGTGCACAACCGGGTCGGGCTCGCGCCCGGCATCGATGTTCGCGGCGACGGGGGATGCGTGGTCGCCCCGCCGTCCTTGCACCCGAGCGGCCACCGCTACGCCTGGGAGCCCGGGTGCGCACCCGCGCAGGCGCGGCTTGCGCCCCTTCCCGGCTGGCTGACTCAGCTCATCCGTCCTGCGCACGCACGCGCGGGACATCCGCTGGCGCACTGGCGCGAGTTCGTGCGCCGGCGCATCCCGGAGGGCGAGCGCAACAATACGATTGCCTCGCTCGCAGGCCACCTATCCTGGCACGGCGTGGACGCGGAGGTCGTATTCGAGCTGCTCCAGGCGTGGAACCGCGAGCACTGCGAGCCGCCGCTGCCGGTCGAAGAGGTGGCGCGCGTCGTGGAGAGCATCGCGCGCCTGCACGAGCGCCGCAGCGACGAGGAAGGACGCTGAGCCCGCGTGCTGGAGCGCAAGCGTCGGGAATCAGGGCCTGGAGCGTGATCGAGATCGACGGCTCCTACGGAGAGGGCGGCGGCCAGCTGGTGCGGACGGCCGTCGCGCTCTCAGCGCTTACCGGGAAGGCCATTCGCGTCGTCCACGCGCGGGCGAAACGCGGCAATCCGGGGCTCGCGCCGCAGCACCTCGCCGCGGTGCGGGCCGTGGCCGAGGTCTGCGCGGCGGATACGGAAGGGCTCGAGCTGCGAACCCTGTCATTCATGTTCTCGCCGCGCAAGCTCAAGGGCGGCAACTACCGCTTCGACATCGGCACGGCGGGCAGCGTCACGCTCGTGCTGCAAGCGCTGATGCCGGCGCTGCTCGCGAGCGGAGAAGCGGCGCGCGTGGTCGTGACAGGCGGCACTGACATCTGGCAGGCGCCGCCCGCCGATTACCTCGTGGAGGTGATGGGCCGGCACCTGGCGCGGATGGGCGCGCCGCTGCGATTCGGCATCACGCGGCGCGGTTACTATCCTCGCGGTGGGGGCGAGATCACGGTTGAAATCGCCCCGGGCAGGTTGCGACCGATGGACCTGACGGCTCCCGGGGCTCTGCGGCGGCTTGGCGGGGCGGCGCATGTCGCGAATCTACCGGCGAACATTGCCGAGCGCATGCGTGACGCGGTGCTCGCCGCCCTCGGCCCGGCTGCGCAATGCGCGCGCATCGAGACGCGAGTGCTCGAAGGTGGCGCCGCGATCGGGCGCGGCGGCGCGATCGTGGCCTGGGCGGAGACCGAGCACAGCGTGCTGGGGGCGGCGCGCGTCGCCCGTCTGGGCGTGCGTGCGGAGGCGCTGGGTGAAGCGGTGGGCCGCGAGCTGCGCGCTGACCTGGAAGCGGGGGCGGTGGCCGACGTGCACGCGGCCGATCAGCTGCTGGTCTATCTCGCGCTGGCCGGCGGCGGGTCCTCATTCGCCGCGCGGGAGGTCACGAGCCACGCCGAAACGGCGATGTGGCTGATCGGGCACTTCTTACCCGTCCGCTTTACGACCGAGCGCGTGGGCTCCCTTTGGCGCGTCGGAGTGACACGGTAGCGCTCAGCCATGAGCGGCTCGCCGCTGTAACCTGCATCACACTCCGCCCGGACCTCGATTGCCGTCCATTATCATTGTCACGCCCTCGCCATGCGCCCGATTTTCGACCCGGCTCTCGTCAACGGCCCGTTCGGTGACCCGGGGCTCTACCTGGATTTCCGGTTCGAGCGCCGGGCCCTGCTGTTCGATCTGGGTGATCTCGCGCCGCTGCCGCCGAAGAAGCTGCTGCGGATCTCCGACGTGTTCGTTTCGCACACGCACATGGATCATTTCATCGGCTTCGACCGCCTGCTGCGCGTGTGCCTCGGACGCGAGACCGGCGTGCGCCTGTACGGGCCGCCCGGGTTGATCGGGCAGGTCGAGCACAAGCTTGCTGCCTACACCTGGAACCTGGTCGAGAACTACCCGGGGGATTTTGCCGTCGAAATCTGGGAAGCGGATCCGAGCTGGCACGCCCGCGGTGCGCGCTTCCGCTGCCGCCGGCGCTTCGAGCGTGAGCCGCTCCCCGGGCGCGAGTTGCCCGAGGGGGTGCTGCTCGATGAGCCCGCGTTCCGGGTGCGGGCAAGTTTCCTCGATCACCGCACCACCTGCCTGGGCTTCGCCGTGGAGGAAAAGACCCACGTCAACGTTTGGAAGGACCGGCTCGCCGCACTCGGCATTCCCGTCGGGCCGTGGCTGAAGGATCTCAAGGATGCGGTGCAGCGGGGCGCCGCCGATGAAACGCCGGTTCACGCCCGTTGGAAGGACCGCGACGGTGTGCACGAGCGGGTGCTGCCGCTGGGAAGGCTGAAGGCCGAGGTGCTGCGGCTCGTTCCGGGCGAGAGGATCGGATACGTGACGGACGTGCTCTACCACGAGGAAAACGCGCGGCGCATCACGGCGCTCGCGGCCGATGCCGACGTGCTTTTCATCGAATGTGTATTTCTCGACGAGGACCGCGAACATGCGGCGCGCAAGTGCCACCTGACGGCCCGCCAGGCGGGGGCGATCGCGCGGGCGGCAAGGGCGAAGCAGATCGTTCCGTTCCATTTCTCGCCGCGTTATGCGGACCGCGAGAACGAACTCCGTAGTGAACTCGAGGCGGCATGGGTGGGTCAATGAGCGGCGGCCGTTGATGCATCGTGCGACAATGCGGGCCGGGTTCGCGATGCCCTCATCCCTCATCCCTCATCCCTCATCCCTGCGGTTACAGGCGCTACCGCCGCTGGCGCTCTACGTCCATATCCCCTGGTGCGCGAAGAAGTGTCCCTATTGCGACTTCAATTCCCATGAAGCGCGCGCCGGCGTGCCCGAGGCGCGCTATGTCGCGGCGCTCGTTGCCGACCTGGATCGGGCGCTGCCGGAGGTCTGGGGGCGCCGCGTGCACAGCGTGTTTTTCGGCGGCGGGACGCCCAGTCTATTTTCTGCACCGGCAATCGACACGTTGCTCGCAGCGGCGCGGGCCCGGCTCAATCTTTCTCCGGATGCGGAGATGACGCTGGAAGCCAATCCGGGAACTGTCGAGGCGGCGAAATTCCGCGACTTCCGCGCGGCCGGGATCAACCGGATCTCGCTCGGCATCCAGAGCTTCGATCCGCGCCACCTGAGGTCGCTCGGGCGCATCCACGACGGGCGCGAGGCACGGCACGCCATTGAAATGGCGTTGCGCCATTTCGACAACGTGAACCTCGACCTCATGTACGGCCTGCCGGGCCAGTCCGTTGACGAGGCCGGGGCCGATATCGAGCAAGCGCTCGCGTTCGGTCCGCCGCACCTCTCGTGCTACCACCTGACGATCGAGCCGAACACGTATTTCCACCGCTTTCCGCCGCGGCTGCCCGACGACGACGCGACCGCCGCGATGCAGGACGCAATCGAAGCGCGGCTTGCCGGGGCCGGCTACGACCATTACGAGACCTCGGCCTTTGCCAAGCGCGCCGGCAATGCGCCCATCGCAGAGGTTCCGGGCGAGATCCTCATCCCTCATCCCTCAGCCCTCAGCCCTGCGCGCAGCGCCCGCTGCGTTCACAACCTGAACTACTGGATGTTCGGCGATTACCTCGGCATCGGCGCGGGCGCGCACAGCAAGCTGTCCTTTTCCGGACGCATCGTGCGGCAGGCCCGGGTCAAGCACCCGGAGCATTATCTGGCAGCGTCGGAAAACGGCGATGCAGTCGAGGCACAGCACGACGTGCCCCCGGACGAGGTCCCGTTCGAATTCATGATGAACGCGTTGCGCCTCAACGCCGGGATTTCCCTGGCGTTGTTCGAGGAGCGGACCGGGCTGCCGCTTACCGTCATTCTGCGCGAGCTGGAGGACGCCGAGCGGCGCGGCTGGATCGAGCGCGACCATTCCCGCGTCGCGCCGACGCTGCGGGGACGGCGCTTCCTCAACGACCTGCTGTTGTTATTCCTTGCGCCGAAAAAGCACGTCCCAGACCCTGTGACCCAGCCGTAATCCCCGCGTCTCGAACTTGGTTTGAGGGCGCCAGGCCGGGCGCGGCGCGAAGCCGCCGCAGGTATTCGCGAGCAGGGGCTCCGCGGACAGCACCTCCAGGATCTGCTGCGCGTAGTCTTCCCAGTCGGTCGCCGCGTGCAGGTATGCACCGGGCTTCATGCGCGACGCCAGCAGCGTGACGAACGCAGGCTGAAACAGCCGCCGCTTATGGTGCCGCTTCTTCGGCCAGGGGTCCGGGAAGAAGACGTGCACACCGTCGAGCGCCGCGGGCGGGATCATGTCGCGCACCACCTCGACCGCGTCGCGCTGGATCACGCGGACGTTGGCGAGACCGAGCCCGACGATGCGGTTGAGCAGGCTTCCGACGCCCGGGGCGTGCACCTCGATGCCGATGTAGTCGTTTTCCGGATGCGCCGCGGCGATGCTCGCGCTGGTTTCCCCCATTCCCGTGCCGATCTCGAGAATCCGCGGCGCGGCGCGCCCGAAAACGCGGTCGAGATCGAGCGGCGCGCGCGCGTAGGGTATGCCGAATCGCGGCAACAGCGCCTCGCACGCGCGCCGCTGCGCGCCGGTGAGGCGGCCCTGCCGCAGCACGAAGCTGCGGATGGTTTGTCGGGGCGCGTTCATATTGGGGTTCGTGCGCCGCCCGGGACTTGCCCGCGGTGCCGCGATGTCGCGGATTCTCGCAGATTCACGCAGATCAGGCAGCCGCACGCTGCTCAACGTGCGTTAGTTCATTTGAAGGGGGTAACCAATGCAGGTAAGGTATGCCGCACAAGAAACCTAGGGGAGAGAACCAGAGTGGAAGCCGGCGGTCGCAGCGGCTTGATGGCCCGGGTGTTCAGGCGGATCGAGCAGACGGTGCCGGCATTTTTCGTGCTGGCGCTGGGGCTCGTCATTTCCTTCGCGGCCTGGCGCTTCACCGAGAAGCGCGTCAGCAGCGAAGCGGAAACGAAATTCCAGCACGAGGTTGCCCAGGCCGTGGGCGCGCTCGACCAGCGCTTCCAGGACAACGTCAATCTCCTGGTCGGGTTGCACGGTCTGTTCGTGGCGTCGGACCGGGTCGACCGGGACGATTTCCAGCGCTACCTCTCGAGCTTCCATCTCCGCCAGCGCTACACCGGCGTGCGGCTGGTGTCCTTCGTGCGCTACTTTCCCCACGCGGGCAGAGCCGAGTTCGAGAGCGGCGTGCGCCGCGATCGGACCCTGGACGCGCGCGGTTTTCCGGACTTCAGGATCAAGCCTCCCGGTGTGCGCGAAGACTATTTCGTGGTGACCTATATCGAGCCGCTGGCCGGCAACGAGCGGGCTCTCGGTTTCGACGTATTCTCCGAGGCGCAGCGTCGCCCCGCCGTGGAGCGCGCCCGTGACAGCGGCCAGCCGACGGCTTCCGAGCCGATCTGGCTTGCCGCGGACGCGCAGCGGCTGATCTCGGTGGCGCTGCGGATGCCGGTCTACCGCAGCGGCGCGCCGGTCACGACCGTCGCGGAGCGCCGTGCCGCCTTCCTCGGCACCGTATCCTCCGCGATCAATGTCGAAGAGCTGGTCAGCGGATTGCTGGGCAGGCAGCTCGGCCGCGATTTCGACCTGACCATCCACGACATGGGGTTTGCCGGAGAAGACTCTCCGGTGGAGGAGGCCTCGCAGGACAACCTGTTGTTCGACAGCGGCCGGATTTTCGGCAGGAGTGTGGGGCAGCAGGACGAGGGCTCGGCCCTGCAGCAGCTGATGTCCCTCGACGTGGCGGGACGCATCTGGCGCCTGGAGTTCAGTGCTCCGTCCGCGCCGGCTTACGGCGCCGGCGGCGTGCTGCCGCTGGTGATCCTGATGGGGGGCGTCGTGACCAGCGTGCTGCTGTTCTGGGTCGTCTGGGCGCTCCTCCTCTCGCGCGAGCGGGCGCTGAAGCTCGCCGAGCACGCCAGCGCCGTGCGCGCGGCGGAGGGGCTGCGGGAGCAGCTTGCCTTCATCCAGCAGTTGATCGAGGCGGTGCCCCAGCCGATTTTCTTCAAGGACGCTCACGGGCGGCGCTACCTGGGGGTCAACAAGGCGTGGGAGAAGTTCTTCGGCATCCCGCGCGCGCAGTTCATCGGCAAGACCGTGTTCGAGCTCTATCCGGACAATCCCGAGCTGGCGAAGATGCATCACGCCAAGGACGAGGACCTGTTCGGGAGCCCGGGCAGCCAGTCCTACGAAGCGGCGATCGTCGCGGCGGACCGCCGGTTGCACCATACCATCTACAACAAGGCGACATTCGCCGATTCGAATGGCACGGTCGCCGGGCTGATCGGCACCATTACCGACGTGACCGGCCTCAAGGAGGCGGAAGCGGCCCTGCGCGAGGGCGAAGCGCGTTTCCGCGACTTGACCGAGCTTTCGTCGGACTGGTACTGGGAGCAGGACGCCGAGCTGCGTTTCACGCAGATCTCCTCGCGCGTGCACGAGTTTGCCCTCGGCTCGGAAGATGACATCGGGAAGCAGCGGTGGGAAATCTCGCGCCTGCACATGACGGACGAGCAATGGCAGCCGCACAGGGCGGCGCTGGCGGCGTGCCGGTCGTTCCAGGATTTCGTGTACCAGCGCTACGACGTCTACGGGAATCTCCGCATCATCAGCGTGAGCGGGCGGCCGATATTCGACGAGACGGGCCGCTTTCAGGGCTACCGCGGCACCGGGCGCGACATCACCGAGCAGACGCGCGCGGAGGAGCAGATCCGGCACATGGCGCATTACGACGCGCTGACGGAACTCCCGAACCGCATGCTGCTGCATGATCGCATCGGCCAGGCAATCGCGCAGGCGCAGCGCGACGGGGAGGTGCTCGCGGTCCTGTTCATCGACCTCGATCGCTTCAAGACGGTCAACGATTCGCTCGGCCATGCGGTGGGCGACCGCCTGCTGAAGGCGGTGGCCGGGCTCCTGGAATCCTGCACGCGCGGCTCCGACACCATCGCGCGCATCGGCGGCGACGAGTTCGTTGTGCTGCTCGGCGGGCTCAAGGCGCCGGAGGATGCGCGGCACGTGGCGCAGAAGGTGGTGGACGTCCTGTCGGAGCCGGTGATGATCGACGGGCACGAGCTCAAGGTCACGCCCAGCGTCGGCATCTGCGCCTATCCCCACGACGGCGAGGACGTCGAGACGCTGATGCGCAACGCCGACACCGCGATGTATTACGCGAAGCAGATGGGCCGCAACAACTACCAGTTCTTCACCCAGGCCATGACCGATGCCGCGCAGCAGCGCCTGGTGATGGAGAACGATCTCCGCCACGCCATCGGGCGCGGCGAGTTCATGCTGCACTACCAGCCGCAGCTCGATCTTAAGTCAGGGGCCATCATCGGCTTCGAGGCGCTGGTGCGCTGGCGGCACCCGCAGCGCGGCATGGTATCGCCCTCCGAGTTCATTGCGGCGGCAGAGGAGACCGGCCTCATCGGGCCGCTGGGGGAATGGGTGCTGCGGCAGGCGTGCTCCGACGCCCGGGACTGGCGCGAAGCGGGCTACCCGGACCTGCAGGTTTCCGTCAACTGCTCGGCGCAGCAGTTCCAGCGCGACGGGTTCGTGGAAACCGTGGACCTCATCCTGCGCGGCACCGGCCTGCCGGCTTCATGCCTCGAGCTCGAAATCACGGAAAGCGTCATTGTCCAGCGCTCGGAGGAGGTCATCGCCCGGTTCGCCGCGCTCGACGCCATGGGCGTGCGGATCGCGATCGACGACTTCGGCACCGGCTACTCGAGCCTCTCCTACCTCAAGCGCTTCGCGATCCACCAGTTGAAGATCGACCAGTCGTTCGTGCGCGACATCAGCTCGGACCCCGACGATGCCGCCATCGTGAGCGCCATCATCGCCATCTCGCACAGCCTCGGTCTCCAGGTGCTCGCGGAGGGCGTCGAGACCGCCGAGCAGCTCGCGTTCCTGAGATCGCTCGGCTGCGATTGCGCGCAGGGCTATTACTTCAGCCGGCCGGTGCCGGCGGAGGAATTCACGCGCTTGCTGGAGAGCTGGACACTGCGGCCGCGGACGGCCGCCCGCGCCTGAATTCACCCCTTCGACGGGGCCGGAGCGATGATCCCCGTCGTCGGGGAGCTCGGTGACGCTGAGTAGAGCTTCTTCGGCATGCGGCCGGCAAGGAAGGCGGCGCGCCCCGCCTCCACGGCCATCTTCATCGCGGACGCCATGAGCACCGGGTTCTTCGCCGCGGCGACCGCGGTGTTCATCAGCACGCCGTCGCAGCCGAGCTCCATCGCGATGGCGGCGTCGGAGGCGGTGCCCACGCCCGCGTCCACCAGCACCGGGACCTTCGCCTGCTCGATGATGATGCCCAGGTTCCAGGGATTGAGGATGCCCATGCCCGAGCCGATGAGGGAGGCGAGCGGCATCACCGCCACGCACCCGGTGTCCTCGAGTTGTCTGGCGATGATGGGGTCGTCCGAGGTATAGACCATCACCTTGAAGCCTTCGGTGACCAGCGTCTTCGCCGCGGCGAGCGTGTCCACCACGTTGGGATAGAGCGATCTGGGGTCGCCCAGCACCTCCAGCTTCACCAGGTCGTGGCCATCGAGGAGCTCCCGCGCCAGCCGCAGCGTGCGCACGGCATCGTCCGCCGTGTAGCAGCCCGCGGTATTCGGGAGGAGGGTGTATTTCGAGGGCGGGAGGAAATCGAGCAGGCTCGGCTGCTTGGGATCCTGGCCGATGTTGGTGCGGCGGATCGCGACCGTGACGATCTCGGCGCCGCTTGCCTCCACCGCGGCCCGCGTTTCCGCAAAGTCCTTGTATTTGCCGGTCCCGATCAGCAGGCGCGAACGGTACGGCTTGCCGGCGATTACCAGCGGGTCGAGATTTTCATGCGGTTTCATGTCACCCTCCGCCGACCGCCACCACAATCTCGAGCCGGTCACCCTCGGCGAGCCGCTCATCGGCGAACCGGCCGCGCGGCACGATCTCGCCGTTGCGCTCGAGCGCGACGCGCTTGCCTGCGAGATCGAGCCGCGCCAGCAGCTCGGCGCAGTTGAGCGGGCGATCGAGCTCGCGACGCTCGCCGTTGATCGTGACGGATATCATGCGGGAAGCTGCGAAATTGCGTTCCGGGGCCCCATTGTCACGCGTCGACCACTCTTTGGCAACACGCGCGCTATCCCTTAAGATTGCAGCCGCGCGGGTGTAGTTCAATGGCAGAACATCAGCTTCCCAAGCTGAATACGTGGGTTCGATTCCCATCACCCGCTCCACAGCCGCCTTACGGGTCCCTGGAATTCAGGCCTACGAACGTGCCGCCATTGTGCCGCGCGAGTTCGCGCATCAGCGTGGCGAAGCGGACCCCGGTATAGCTGGATTGCGCCGGCGGCGCGAACGTGGTCGGAAATCCGACGCCGTGAATGCGGACCGGCCGGTTGCCGGCGGCGTCGGGGCGGTTCAACTGGTCGACCTTGCGCACCACCTCGTCGATGGAAGGGCCGGTGAATTCGTCGCCGAAGACGTACAGGCTGATCTTGTGATCGGGGTTGCGGTACATGCGGATGGCGGTCTCGATGCCTTCAGCGGGGCTGCTCTTGCTGAACGGCTTCCAGTCCCGCAGGCGCTCGACGATGGCGGCGCGGCGAGCGGGGCTGTCCGGGATCCACTGGCCGGCGTACTGCGAGAACATGAACTGGCCGATGTCGCTCATCACCTGGATGCCCTTGACCCGGGGATAGACCTTGAGGGTCTCCTCCACCTTGCGCCGCATGAGCGTCCAGGCGAGTGACTGCATGCTGCCCGAGGTATCGATGACGAAGATGACGTACTCGCTGTCCACCGGGATGCCGGCGACGAAGCGCTCCGGCGGCGCCGCGCGGCGCTGGGCGGCGAGCCGCTTCATTTCCTCGGTGAGCTGCTGCTGGGCAAGCGCCAGCTGGTCGCGGATGCGGTTCTGGACCGTGGCAGTGTCGCGAGCCGCGCGGTAGCGGCCTTCGTTGGTCGTCAGCTCGTCCTGGTAGCGGGCCACGAGCCGCTCCGCCTTGGCCTGCTCGGCGTGCCGGGCCGTGAGCTCCGCCCGCAGGCGCCCCAGCCGGGAAGCGAGTTCCGTACGCTCTTCCTCTAGAACCCGCAGCTCGGCGCGCAGTGTCTCGGCGTCGCGCTGCGTCACTTGGGGCTCCGCGCCGCGCGCGATGACGAAGAGCAGCAGGACGGCGCCGAAACCGCAGCAGATGGCGTCAAGGAACGAGAGCTCCGCGCCCTGGAATTCGCTTCTGCGCCGCCGCCTCACGGCCAGTCCTCCGCGGGGCTGATGAACGAGCCGCGGCTCGCCTGCGCGAGGCGCCAGAATGCGGACGCCGCCATGGGGTCGCCTTCCATGGGAAGCAGGATGACGTTGACCGGGATGCCCCGGGGAAGGCCGGCGAGCGCGTCGTCGAAAAAGCGCAGGCGCTGCCCGCCCGTAATCGTGTAGGCCTCGCCGGGCTCGCGATCGATCGTGGGCAGACCGTCGGTCACGAGGAAGACGTTGTCGGGCCTGGGTCTCATTTCGCCGATGACCTGGAATGCGTGGTAGAGGCTCGTTCCGCCCCGGGGAACCATCTTCTTCGTGGCGTCGACCGCGCCGTTCAACGCCGCCGGGTCGCCCGCGTCGAGCCAGCGCCCCGCGCTGTCACGCACGACCGGCTGTGCCTGCTCGTTGAAGGTGTAGATCTGGAAGCGTGCGCCGGGCGGGATCTGCGTCGCAATCCAGTCGACGGTGGCAAGCGCCCGGCGCCATTTGGCCGCTGCGCGCTGTTCTTCCGCGGGGAGATTGCGCAGCCGGACAATATCGACGATGCGTTCGGCAAGCATGCTCGCCGACGCGTCGAGCAGGATGAGGATCCGCTGTCCACCGACTTTCAGGCCGGTGAGATACTGCCGGTCGCCCTGCCCCGGAAAGGCGCGCAGGCGGTCGCCTTCCTCTGCGCGTTGCAGCGCGCCGCCCTCCAGCCGCTTGAACTCCTCGTCGCGCGACTTGAGGTCCGCCTGCAGGCGGTTGACATGGGCTTCGCGCGCGACGCGATCGGTTTCGAGCTGCGCGATCTCATACCGCAATCCCGCGATGTTCTCGGTGATCGTCTTCGCCCGGGCGAGGAGGCGCTGGCTGCGCGCCCCCGCCTGCTCGAGGTCCGCACTGAGCCCTGCGGCTTGCTCGCGGCCGCTCAGCACTTGCCGCTCGAGCGCCTCCACTTCCCGCAGGAGGGTCTCATTTACCTCGTGCCGCTGGGCGACGGTGTTGTGACTCAGGATAAGGAACAGCAGGACGAGCGCCCCGAAGCCGCAGCAGATGGCGTCGAGAAACGACAGGCTGAGGGTGGTCAGGGGGCGGCGGCGCCGCATGCTCGTCAGCTCGTGCGCAGGTGCCGGATCAGCCGGTCGTTGACGTAGGTCTCGGTATCCAGCGCCAGGCGCTCCTGCGCAAGCTGCAGCTGGTGAACCAGGAACATGAGGACGATGCTCAGCAGCAAAGCGATGAGCGTCGAGTTGAACGCCGTGCCGAGGTTCTCCGTGACCCCCGTGATGTCGCCTTGCACCGCGCGGTGCGCGAGTCCCATCGCGTTGCCGATGCCGCGCACCGTCCCGATGAAGCCGATGGACGGTATCGCCCATGCGATATAGCGGATCTGCGCGAGCTCGGAATCGAGCCGCTCACCCTCGTTCTGGCAGACGGCGGCCGTGGCGGAGGCCGCGTCCTGCACGCTATGCGTCGTTTCGAACCGGGTGAGCGACTGGAAGACTGCGCGCGGCAGGAGAAGATTGCGCAGGGCGGGCTTCAGCGCTTGGAGCGGCTTCGTGTAGCGCCGCGCATCTTCGGGCAGGATCTTGATGCCCTCCGTGAGCGGCAGCAGATCCTGCTCGAGCAATCCCCGCTCGCGCGCTACGGTCGCCCACTTGTAGCCGAGAATCGCCAGCGCCCACAGCATGAGCACGAAGCACGCCTCCTGCTCGTAGTCTTTCAGAATGACGTAGAGCGAGCTCTCGACCTGCGCGTCAGGCTGCCTGGCGACGAGCGCGCGCTGCTCTGCAAGCACGGCTTCGGCATTCGGCCGCACCACCGTGACGTAGGCGCCATGAACGAGGATGACGGAAAAGATGAGAGCGAAGAACTGGTAGACGAACTCGGCGGGAAAATGCTTGAGCATGAAGTCCTCTCTCGCGCGAATGGATGTCGGCAGTTTAGCGGTTGCGCCGGCTGGCAGGGTGGCAGGGCCGCCGCGCGTCCGGCTTCAAATGTCCACCGGGAAGGAAACCGGGACATCCGATCGCGGGCGTTCGTCCCCCGGATACATCTTCGGTGATTCACGCCGCGTGGGCCGCGGCGCATCCGGCTTTTGCGGAACGGTCGGCTTCTTGTCGGCGGCGGGCGGCGGTTTCGGGGGCTCGGGCTGGGGCCTGGCCGTGTGAGCAACAGCGGCCAGGCATGCCGCCGCCGCAAGGGCGAGCACCATCCTCAAGGGCGGCGTCACGGGTTCTCCGTCGCGTAGCGCGCGCAGCGAAAACCCACGTCGGGGCGCGGGTCGGTCCCGTAGTCCCGGTAGGTCGAGCGCAGCGCGCTGATGCTCGCCTGCATCCAGCTTGAGCCGCGTATGACGTGCTGCTTCCCCGCGGCGGGGCCGGTCGGGTCCGTCTCCGGCTTGGTCACGACGCGGATTTCGTAGAAGTCGTGGGTCCATTCGGCGGCGTTGCCGGCCAGATCAAGGAACCCGGCGGGGCTCGCCTTGAAGCGGCCGCCGGGCGCGGTGCCGGCGTAGCCGTCGTCGTAGTTCCGGATCGTATCGGCGAGCTCCCCCGACACCGAGTGATCGGCGAAGTTGCCGCTGCCTCGCGGCGGCGGAAGAACATCGCCCCACGGGAAGCGGGTCTCCTTTTCGACGCCCGCGCGCCGCGCCGCCCATTCCCACTCCGCCTCGGTTGGCAGGCGGTAGCCATGCTGCAGCGGCAGGACCGCAGTGAGCCCGCCCCGGCCGCCCGCGTAGCTCGCCGGAAGCTGCGCCGCCTCGTTTAGCCAGTTGCAGTAGGCGGCCGCATCTTCCCAGCGCACGTTGACGACGGGATGCGAGGGAACGTCGAGCGCCAACGCGCCGAACCGGCCCGACTGGTGCTTGGGGCGGTGCTTCCGGAATTGGGCGTTGGTCACCTCCGTCGCCCCGAGGTAGAACGGGCGCACGAGATTCGTGTCGCGCAGCGTCTCGTTGGCGCGCTGGCCCGGATCACGGCGCGAGGCGCCCATGGTGAACCTGCCGGGCCGCACGAGTATCATGACCGTTCCATCCGGCGCGGTGATCCGCTCCGGCAGCGGCGCCTGTGCCGGCGCGCCGGCGACCCGCAGCTTGAGCGCGCGGGTCTGCTCAAAGCCCGGTTTGGGGGTGACCCAGATCCGCGCCGGCTCCAAGCCTTCCCGCGCAATCTCGAGCAACGTCGGCGCGGCGGGCAGCATGTGCCGGCCGTTCGCGGGCCCGACCACGCGACCCTCGATGGTCAGCACCGCATCGCGCGGCTCGACGTCGAGCGTGACGGGTCCCAGCTCGGCGCTCAAGGTCAATCTCAGATTGCGCTCCTCGGCCCGCTCCAGGCGCACGGACCGGGTCGCAGCGCCGTAGCCGAGCTTGGAGAGCGTAACGCGGTGATCGCGCCCGGGAGCGAGTGCCAGCGTGGTGGGCGTGGTGCCGACGTAGCGGCCGTTCACGGATACGCTCGCGCCGGCGGGCTCGCTTTCGATCCGCAGCGTCGCGTCGGCAGGGGAGAGCGCCATGGGCCCGACGGTTTGAGGCCGGCCCGCCGTGACCGAGACGCTATGCGTGGAAGGCTTGTATCCCGGCGCGCGGACCTCGAGCACGTGTGTCCCGGCCGCAAGCTCGAGGGTGAGCGGCAGCGCCCCGACTTCCTCGCCTGCCAGCCATAGCGTTGCGCCCGCGGTCTTCGATTGCACGGTCACCGCGGCGGATGCGGGGATGAGCGCCGCGACAATCGACTGGCGGCGTCCCAGTCCCTCGATCCGGACCGTCCGGGAGAACTCCGCGTAGCCCTCGGCGCGAACGAGGATCTCGTGATCACCTGCAGCGAGCTCGATGCCGGGGAGGGGTGTGCGCCCCTTGATCTCGCCGTTCACGAGCACCGTGGCGCCGGCGATGCCGGCTGCTTCCACGGAGAGATAGCCGGGTAATCTGACGAGTACAAGTGACAGGCGCTGGTGGGCCGCGCCGGTAATCTCGACCTCGCGTGCAAGTCGCTGGTAGCCGTCGCGCTCGACCACCAGTCGATACGTGCCGGGAAGCGCCAGGTACCCCTCCCGGAGGCGGAGCGCAGGCAGCTTTCCGTCGAGGCTCAACCGATCCGGGACGGGATCGACCTGGACATAAAGCATGCGCGCGGAGAACACGAACCAGAGAACCCCGGCCAGCGCCGCGAGCGCCAGCAGCACGTAGGCCCCCCCGACGCGCGTGCGCCGGAGAACCGGGGCTGCCGGCGGCGGCAACACCTGGGCAGGCGGCGTACCTCCTGCAAGAGCGACTTCGGCGTCGGTCCGGAGCACAAGCCCGCCGTCGTTGATCCGGACCTCCAGAATGGCTTCGCCGAGCCGCACGCGGTCGCCATCGCGCAGCCATTGCGATGCAGCGAGGCGATGGTCGTTGAGAAATACCGCCGCCGCCCCGTCGAGCGGCTGGAGAAACGGCGCGTCCCCGGCGAGCGCCAGCGCTGCGCCGGCGCGCATCCCGGCCGCGCCGGGCGCCGTGATTTGTACCGTACCTGCGCCGAGATCCCCCTCTTCCGTTCCGCGCGGAGCATCCAGGCGCACCTTCACACGCGTTCCTCGCAGGCGACAAAGACGCGCGGCGCAGGCGAGTCCGGGTCCACGACCAGCTCGACGCGGACGTCCTTGTAGCCGGGACGCGAGCCCATCAGCGTGTAGGTGCCGGGTGTCAGGGCGATTTCACGATCTTGAAAGCGGCCCAGCGGTCCCACACGGAACAGCGTGACCTCCGTCGCGTTGTCGGAAGCGAGCCGCACCGTGATCGCGGTTGTCGCACGCTTGAGTGCGGCGGCGAGGCGTTGCCGCGCCTGCTCCATGCGGGGCCCGACGGCCGGCTCGCTTTGGAGCGCGGCAAGCAGCTGCTGGGCCTCGTCGCGCACCCGTGGAGAATACAGCCGCTCAGGGCTGGTGAGGTAACCGTCGATGCGCGCATGCAGCCGCATCATGCGCTCGCTGCGCACCGCGCCCCGCCGGGCGAAGTCCACTCCGGGATCGATCGTGCCTGCGCGCTGATAGGCGGCGAGGGCGTCGTCCCAGCGCTCCGCCGACTCGAGCTCCTGCGCCTCCCGCTGCAAGCGGGCGAGGGACTCGCGCTGTCCGCTTTCCTTTGCGCGCGCCAGTCCATCCGCGGCCGCGCGGTCTCCAGGACGAAGCTTCACGGCGGCGCTGAACGAATCTTCGGCCCCCCGCCAGTCGGAACGCTCCAGTTGCCCGAGACCCTGTGTCATCAGCGCTTCGAAACGCTCCACTGCGAGCCGACTGCCAATGCGCGCCAAGGCCGATCGCGCCGGAGAGAACTCGGGGTCGAGCGCCAATGCCGCTGCGTAGGCCGCGCGCGCCGGTTCGTTCTTTCCGGCCCGCTCCTGAGCTTCCCCCTCTGCCAGCCGCGCGCGAACCTCGTCGAGCCGCTCAGCGCGGCCGAGACCCTGCTGCGCCTTCCTGTCGCCGGGGCGGATCGCAAGCGCCAGGCGGAACGCCTCGGTCGCCTGAGCGGAAACGCCAGCCTGAATGGCGGCTTCGCCGTCGGCGAGCGCGCGTGCGTAGGCGCCCTCCGCGCGCGCCGCAATCCCGGACACACGTCGACTCGCCTCCTCGTAGTTCTTGATTGCCCGCGCGTGATCGCCTGCCGCCGCCGCGGCGGCGGCCTCGTCGGCCAGGCTGGTGGCAGCGCTCAAGTCCTCGGGCGCCCAGGCGGCCGCACCCCGCTGGCGAAGCGCCGCGCTCCCCTCGCGGTAGCGCGATCCCGCTTCTTCCGCCAGCAGGCGCAGCCGCACCGACTCCGCGGGGTCGCTTTTCGGGCTTTCCGCGCGGGGCGCAGGAGGGGGCGCGTCCCGCGGGGCAACCGTGTGTCCAGAAGGCAGTTGCGCCGGCAGCAGGAAGAAGACCACCACAGCGAGGGCAAGCGCGGCGATCATTGCCGCCGCCACCCAGCGGCCCGGGACCACTGCGTCGGTGCGGACGCCGACCGGGACCGATTGAGGCGGGGATGCGGTGCTGGGGGAGCTGCTGGCTGCGGAAGGCGCGCTCGACATGGACGCCGCGCGGTCGAGCTTATGGCTTCGGTCCCGGCTCCGGTGACCTGACCGGTGGCGCCGCGCTCGCCGTTGTCGGCAGACCGGTCTCCGCGGCGAACAGCTCGCGCAGCGTCCTGCGCCATTCGGCGTATTGCGCGTCGACCGAGCCGGAAAGCTTGATCGCGCGGCCTTCGACCTCGTCGACGACGGGCGCGACATCGGCTTTGAACGATACGCCGAGCTCTTTCAAGGCGGCTTCGTGGACGCGCGCGTCGTTCGCGAACTGATGGCCTGCGCGAAAGGACTCGATTCCGCCAATGATCAATATATTGCCCGCGGCCTGGTTCATCGACGAGCTGCTGTTGCCGCCGACCACGGCGGCGGCGATGAGCGCCGCCACGCCGAGCGCACGCATCCCCCAGGCTTTGCGCTCCAGTTCGCGCTGTTGGTTGAGCTCCATCAGGGACGACTTGCGCCACTGCCCGTAAGGCTGCCGCATGTCGTCATAGAGGTTGCCGTAGTACAGGTTCACGGTGTCGATGAACATGTGCTCGCGGGCACGAATCCGGTTCACGCGCTCGAACATGGGGTCGCTGTCGGCGGGGAGCTTGCTGACCTTGAACAATCCTTCGTCGTCCTGTGCCAGGTGCGTGGCAAAGGCAAGCGGAATGACGCTCCGCGCGAACTTGAGCAGCGCGACCTGGCGGATCGCGGAGATTTCCTTCGCAGTGAGCTGCTGGCTGTGGGTCAGCACGTCATTGGCGATGCGGTTGTAGAGGTCCTGATAAGGGTCGCGCTCTTGCTTCTTGTCCAGCGCGGCGTAGGCTTCTTCCGTGGCCTGCGCCGAGTACTCGTTGTGGAGCCACACGCGGCCGGTGGCGTCCACGACCTTGATCTCGACTCTCAGCCGCTCGCCGTTTGACTCGAGCAGCTTGCCGGAAACGCTGACGTCGACCTCCTCGGCCCGCGCGGGCACGACCCGCACTGCGCCCCACTGGCCGGTCTGCTGCAGGGTTTTCTTGAGATGGAACGGAACGAATCGCGCTTCCGCTTCGAGTATCTTCGGGTCCGTGCCGGCTTTGCGCGCCTCGGCAGCGGTCATCGCCGCCGTCTCGAACACCTGAATGCCCACGTCGAGGAGCAACGCCTCCGGCACCGAGCGTTCGGCGCGGATTGCTTCAGTGGGCTCCACGTCGTGCTTCTCGGGAGCGGTCGCGCAGGCGGACAGGACGACTGGCGCCAGGAGCGCGACGAGCAGCCAGATTCCGCGCCGCGCCGCGCTCATCCTTTTGCGCCCTGCTTGTACTTGCGGTACTCGTCCCACAGCCTTTTCCTCAGCTCCGGATCCGGCTCGGTTTCCGCCGCTTTGCGAATCTGGCGCGCGACGACGTCGTCGTCATTGCCATCGCCGACATCGGGAGGCACGGCTGCGGTCGCGCCTGCAGTGCCGGGATCCTTGCTGTCGATCGGGCCACCCGGCGAGCCTGTTTTCCCGCCCGGTCGCTGCGGATCGGGGCTGCCGTCGTCCGCGCCGGCCGCTCCGGGCGCCTTCGATCCGGAGCCGCTTCCCTTCGATACTTGGGCGCCGGCGGTTCCTCCGCCATACCCTCCGCGCGATCCGGATCCGCCGTCCGTCTTCCTCGTCTGGGCGCGTCGCGCCTCTTCGAGCAGAAGCTGGTCAAATTCGGCGAGCGAGCCGCCCAACTTGTTTTCCAAGGCTGCCACTTCTTCCGCTTGGGTGGCCGCCGCCGGCGGACTCTCGCTGCCGATACCGGACGATGACGCGCCGTCGGGCACCGCGGCAACCGCTTGGGTGAGGCTTTGCACCCGCTCGCGATTCGACGCCACCAGCTCCCGCACGCGCGCGACGTATTCATCGAGGCGTTGGCGCTGGTCGGGCCCGGTCGCCGGATCCAGGCGCGCGACTTCGACGCGCTCGGTCATCCGTGCCAGCACTTGCTCGCTGATCGCCAGATCGTGGCGGGCTTGCGCCAGCTCGCTTCGTGGATCGGCGTATCCAGGTGCCGCCGTGAACGCCAGTCCCAGCACCACCGCGGCCGCGATGCGCGTTGCGCGCCGCGCACGCTCGGTTCCGTGAAACCGTCCGCCGACCCCGAGTTCGAGATCGGATGGAAACCGGCGGGCAATAACTAACCCTTTGATACGCATGAATATTTCTATGACGTTGGATACCTGCGCGGCGGTGTGGCAGCAGTCCTTACACACATTATGGTAGTCGCGTCTCGATCAAAAGCAAGGTCAGAAAACCGCGCGCCTGGGGGATTCCAGAAAGCACATTCGTGCGGTTCCCGGTCGGGGCGCGCAGTAGCCCGAGTGAAGTGCGGCGAGCGCGCGAACGCACCACCGCCTGAGGCCTTGTCAGTTGGGCTGCAGCCCGGCTTCCTTGATGACAGCTGCCCACTTCACCGTCTCTGCCCGGAAGAAAGCGGCAAACTCATCCGGCGTGCCGCCGACGACTTCCGCGCCATCGCGCAACAACACCGGCTGCAGCTCGCGCAGGACGCGGTTGATCTCGGCATTGAGACGAGCCACCACATCGCGCGGCGTGCCGGATGGTGTGAGAACGCCATACCAGCCGACCGACTCGAATCCGGACAGCGTTTCGGCAATGGCCGGCATTTCCGGCAGCACCGGCGTGCGCTTGAGCCCCCCGGTTGCGATGACCCGTATTCTCCCGGAGCGGATGTGGGGGATCGAGGTGAGAAACGTGCCGAACATCCACGAGATCTGGCCGCTCAGGAGATCCACCGTCGCGGGCGCGCCGCCTTTATAGGGCACGTGGATCATCGTGACTTTCGCCATCGAGCGCAGCAGCTCGCCCGAAAGATGCGTGGACGTTCCGTTGCTGCCCGAGCCGAAAGCCACTTCACCGGGTCGGGCGCGCGCCAGCGCGATGAGGTCCTTCACGGATCGGGCCGGCACGGAGGGATGCACGACCAGCAGATTGGGAGCCTTCGCGAGCAGGATGACGTAGGCGAAGTCCCGGAGCTGGTCGAACGGCAGCGAGCGCCTCAGCATGGGATTGACCGTGTGGCTGGTCGAGGCCATGAGCAGCGTGTAGCCATCTGCCGGCGCGCGCGCGACGATTTCCGTGCTGATCACCGTCCCGCCGCCGGGACGATTGTCGGCGATGACCTGCTGCCCGATGCGCTCCGAGAGCTTTCGGCCGACGGCCCGTGCGAGGATGTCGTTGGGGCCGCCCGGCGCAAACGGCACGACGATCCGTACCGGCCTCGATGGATAGGGCTGTGCGAACGACGCCACTGCCGAGAGGGAAGCCACCGCGACCAGCGCCACGGGGAATCGCCGGAGTGCGCGGTGCCATAATCCCGGCGGCGGCGCCCCGTCTCCGCCCCAATACCAGCCCCCTCGCCAGGCCGCCTGGACCGGTTTCCTGCAAGCACCACCCTGCCGCACAGGGCCCTCCCCGATTTTTTCATGAAACCAGTCTATTTTAGTCGGTTCCAATTGGTATGCGGCCCGCCGCCGTTACAATGGTCCGAGAGGATCCCGTTCCATGAAGATCGTCAAATACGCGTTGTTCGTGCTCGGTGGTTTGGTCATCCTGATCGGCGCCGTGCTGGCCTATATCGCCGCGACTTTTGACCCCAACCAGTACAAGCCGCAGATCGTGCAAGCGGTGAAGGAGCGGACCCAGCGCACCCTCAAGCTCGAGGGCGACATCGGGCTCTCGCTCTGGCCCAGCATCGGGGCGAAGATTGGCAAAGCATCGCTGTCCGAGCGCGCAGCGGACCGCGAATTCGCGGCGGTCGAGGAGGTGCGCGTCGCCCTGAAATTGATGCCGCTGCTGTCGAAGCAGGCGGTCGTCGATACCGTCCGGGTGCGGGGCCTGCGCGTGAACATCGTGAAGGGGCGGGACGGAAAGCTCAACGTGGACGACCTCGCTGGCCCGCCCACCGCAAGGCCGGCGCCCGCCGCGAAAGGCGCGGGGCCAGACTTCAGGGTGGCAATCGCAGGACTGGACATCGCAAACGCCACGATTGCCTATGCCGATCAGGTGGAGGGGACGAAGGTCATGCTCTCGAATGTGAGCTTGAAGACCGGCCGGATCGCGCCGGGGGTCCCCGGTCGCGTCGAGCTCTCGCTCCGTGCGCGGGGTGACCAGCCCAAGCTTGACCTGCTGGCGGCGCTGAAGACGCAACTCACCTTCGATCCGGGGCGGCCATCCGCGGCTTTGGAAGATCTTGCGCTGGAGGTGAAGGGCGCGGCGGCGGACCTCGAGGACCTGGCCTTCAATGCCACCGGGCGCGCGTCGCTCGATGGTGCGAAGGAACGTGTGCAGGCGCAGCTCGCGGGCAGGTTCGGCGACAGCAGCTTCAAGGCGCAGCTTGGCGTGAATGGATTTGCAGCGGCGGCCATCAGCTTCGATGCCGAGCTCGACCGGCTGGACGTCGACCGCTATCTTGCGCCCGCGCCTGCCGCGGGAAAGTCAAAGCCGGCCGCAGCCGGCCCGGAACCGCGCATTGATCTTTCGGGCCTGCGCGCGCTGCGCGCTGAAGGCACGCTGAAGATCGGCGCGCTCAAGGCCAACAACGTCAAGAGCTCCAACGTCCGGCTTGCCCTCAAGGCGAAGGATGGGCGGGTGGATCTCGACCCGGTGACGGCGGACTTCTACGAGGGCAAGCTCGCGAGTGCGATCACCATCAATGCTGCGCCGGCGACGCCGGCGTTCACCGTGCGGCACCGGTTCAACGGCATCCGCATCGGGCCGCTCGTGAAGGACCTCGCGGACAGCGACATTCTGGAAGGCAGGGGCGACGTGTCGGCCGACGTTACCTCGCGCGGCAATACCGTCAGCGCGCTCAAGCAGGCGCTGAACGGAACCGCCTCGCTCAAGCTCGCCGACGGCGCGATCAAGGGGATCGACATCGCGGGCTCGATCCGCGACGCCAAGGCGCGGCTCGGCGCGCTGCGCGGGGAGCAGACGCAGGCCGCCGACAAGAGCCAGAAAACCGATTTCTCGGAGCTCACCGCAACGTTCAAGATCGTGAACGGGGTCGCGCGCAACAACGACCTCGACATGAAGTCGCCGCTGCTGCGCGTCGGCGGCGAGGGCGAGATCAACATCGGGGCGGACAGTCTCAACTACCTGATCAAGGCATCCATCGTCGGCACCACCAAGGGGCAGGGCGGGCGGGAGCTCGAGGATCTCCGGGGCGTGACCATCCCCGTGCGCGTGTCGGGCCCCCTCGCGGCGCCGTCCTACAAGCTCGACTTCGGCCGCGCCGCGACGGATACCGCGAAGCGGAGACTGACCGACGAATTGCAGAAGCGACTGGGTGGCGGGGCGGCACCCGGCGAGGCGGCTCCGGAAGGCGCCAAGAGCCGGGGCAGTACGCGGGACATGCTGAGGGGCCTGATCGGCCGTTGACGGCCGCGACCGCTCCGCGCTCGCCCTGAGCGCTGTCGAAGGGTGACCCCTCACGGGGCAGGAACAGGTGGCGAGTGATGACGGGCTTCGCCGCAAGAATCGTCGCGTGGCAGAAACGGCACGGCCGGCACGACCTGCCGTGGCAGGGCACGCGCGACCCCTACGCGATCTGGCTCGCGGAGATCATGCTGCAGCAGACCCAGGTCGCGACCGTCATTCCCTATTATCTGCGGTTTCTCGCGCGCTTCCCCGACGCGGGGGTGCTTGCCGCGGCGCCGCTCGACGAGGTGCTGCGGCTGTGGAGCGGACTCGGCTACTACTCGCGCGCTCGCAACCTGCATCGCGCCGCGCAGGCGCTTGCGCAGGAGCACGGCGGGCGCCTTCCGCGGCGCCTGGACGAGGTCGCCGCGCTGCCGGGCGTGGGGCGGTCCACCGCCGCGGCAATCTGCGTGTTCGCGTACGGCAAGCGGCACGCGATCCTGGATGGCAATGTCAAGCGCGTGCTCGCGCGCTATCGGGGCATCAAGGGCTACGGCGGGGACCGGAAGGTCGCGGACCGTCTATGGCGCGAGGCGCAGCGGCTCCTGCCGCGGCGCAATGTCGAGGCCTATACGCAGGGGCTGATGGATCTCGGGGCGAAGGTTTGCGTGCGCGGCACGCCACGCTGCGCCCTGTGCCCGGTGCACCGCGCATGCGTTGCGCACCAGAAGGGGTGGACCGGCAAGCTGCCCGCGCCGCGCCCGCGCAAACGCCTGCCGCACAAGCGCACCACCATGCTGGTGCTGGCGCGCGCGGGTGAGGTGCTTCTGGAAAAACGCCCGCCGTCGGGAATCTGGGGCGGCTTGTGGTGCTTGCCGGAATCCCGCTCTGGCGTCGATATCGAGGCGCACTGCCTGAAGCGGTTCGGCGTTCACGTCATCGAAGTCGAGGAGCTGCCCCGGATCGCCCACGGCTTTACCCATTTCAAGCTCGATATCCGGCCGTTGCGCCTCCGCATTTCGGCGCTGGTGCCCGAGGCGCCGGAGCCCGGCGTGATCTGGTTGCCGCTGGAGGAGGCGCGCCGCGCGGCCATTCCGGCACCGGTGCGGCGCATTCTCACCGCGCTCTAGTTGCGTCACGCATCCCGCGCGGCCGCGAGCCCCTGCTGGGCGAGCAGTGCCCGCAGCCGCTCGAGCCGTGCCGCGGCGTCGGTCATCTCGAGTAGCGCCTGCTTCACGCGGGGATCGAGCGGCAGTACCTCGGCCAGCCGGAAACCGACCCATGCGGCGTCCCCCAGGCGGAGGGGCGAGGGAAAATGTCGGGCGCCGATCTTGTCGACGATCGCCTGCAGGACCTCGCGGCACAGGGGCTCCACTTCGCGCACGTTGTCATCTGCC
>DATBKZ010000099.1:0-25285 GCA_036555615.1 Burkholderiales bacterium
GCGTCCCAGAAGGAGCTGGAGGAGTCGCTCGCCGGCGCGCGGGGCAAGGTCGCCGAGACGCGCGGCGCCATTCAGCAGGCCACGGCCCGGATCAATGAGGTCAGCGCGCGGCTCGAGCTCGCGCGCAAGCGCGTGGAGCAGAACCGCGAGCTGGTGAAGACCGGCGCCGGGACCAAATTCGATCTCGAGCAGGCGGAGACCAACCTCAAGGAGCTGGAAGGCCAGCTCGCGAGCGCGCGCAGCGCGGAGGCCCAGACGCGCGCCGCCGAAGTGCAGGCGCGGGCGGGCGAGCGGCAGACCCTGCAGAAGCTCGGGGCCAAGGTGAACGGCGAATTCGCGCAGGTCGCGCAGATCCGCGCGCAGCTCGAGAACGCGCGCTGGGAGCTCGAGCAGACCGTGACGCTGTCCCCCTGCGATTGCTACGTCATCAACCTTCAGTTGCGGCCAGGCGGCTTCGTGGCCGGCATCCCATTCAATGCGGTGATGACGCTGGTCGAGGCGCACGGGCAGGTCGTTGCGATGTTCAATCAGAACGAACTGCACCAGGTGGCTCCGGGCAACGAGGCGGAGTTCACTCTCTACACTGACCCGGGACGGGTCATCAAGGCCAAGGTCGACTCGGTGATCTGGGCACAGGGGATGGGCCAGCTCCCGCCCAGCGGAACGCTCCCGATGATCGGCATGCTGACGCAGCCGCCCGGGCGCTTCGCGGTCAAGTTCGATATCGCGGACAAGGACAAGGAAATTTTCATGGCGGCTGGCGCGGCGGGCAGCGCGGCGATCTACACCGAGCGCCTCCACGCGATCCACATCATCCGCAAGGTGATCCTGCGCGTCGGGGCATACATCAACTACCTGGTACTCAAGCTGCACTGAGGATCGACACGTGCGCCGGACCCTGCTCGCCGTCGTTCTGACCGCCTCGGCCGCGGGCTGCGCGCTCAAAGCGCCGCCAGCGAGAGAGGAAATCCGCGGGCAGTCGCTGCCGAATCTCACCGTTCCGGCGCAGTGGGCGGAGCAGGGCGGGACGGCTGGCTCCGTGGTGAACGGGTGGCTTGCGACCTTCAACGACCCGCGGCTCGAGGCACTGGTGCGGGACGCGCTGCTATACAACCCCGACCTGCAGGTGGCGGCGGCACGGATGGAGCAGGCGGCGGGCTACGTCAGGCTGGCGGGCGCGACGCTTTATCCGCAGGTCAATTTGCTCGCACGCGGAGGCGGTGAGCTGAGCGGTGATTCGAGCGGCCTTGAAGGTGTCGGCGTATTCGCGACCTGGGAGCTTGATCTGTGGGGGCGCGTGCGTGCCGGGCGCGAAGCGGCGCGGTCCCAGTACCAGTCAGCCGAGCTCGATGCCGAGTATGCCGCCCAGTCGATCGCGGCGATGGTCGCCAAGAGCTGGTTCCTCGCGACCGAAGCCCGGCTGCAGAAGGCGAATGCCGAAGAGACCGTGCGCGCGGCAGAGCGCCTGCTGGGACTCGCGCAGGACCGCTTGCGGGTCGGCAGGGGCGATGAGTACGACGTCACGATCGCGAAGGCGAATCTTCAGACCTATCGTGACGTCGTGCAGCAGCTCGATCTCGCCTATCGCCAGTCGCTGCGGGCGCTCGAGACCCTCATCGGGCGCTACCCGGCCGCAGCGATCGAGGTGCCGCCACAGCTTGCGGCGAAACCGGGGCCGGTTCCGGTGGGGATGCCCTCGGAACTTCTCGAGCGCAGGCTCGACGTCGTCGCGGCGGAACGGCGTGTCGCAGTGGCGTTCTACCGCACGGAGGAAGCTAGGGCGGCGCGCCTGCCGCGGATCTCGTTGACCGCGGCGGTGACTTCCATATCGAGCGATCTCTTCGTGCTCAAGGAACGCGATAACCCCGTCTGGAGCGCAGGCGCCTCGCTCCTTGCGCCGATCTACCTCGGCGGGGCGCTCCAGTCACAGATCGAGATCCGCACGGCGGAGCAGAAACTGGCGGTTGCGGAATTCGGGCGGATCGGCGCGCGGGCGTTCAACGAGGTGGAGGGCGCCTTGTCATCCGGCTTCGCCCTGGATCGGCGGGCGACGATCCTGATGCAGGCCGTCTCGGAAAACGAGCGCGCGCTGGAGCTCGCCAACGTGCGCTACCGCGTGGGATCCGGCGATCTGCGGGCGGTCCAGCAGCAGCAGGTCGCGCTGTACGGCGCGCGCACGTCGCTCATCCGTGTGCAGAGCGAACAGCTCGTGCAGCGCGTCAATCTCTATCTCGCCCTCGGCGGCGGGTTCGACGACCGGCGCTGACGCGCGCCCATCGTGACGCTTCCGGTCGCCGCTGCGACCCCGTTTATCGCTTTTCGCGGAGCAACCTCATGGACTGGACCGCACTGATCGTCGCCGGGCTCTTCGAGTGGGGCTGGCCGGTGGGCCTCAAGCTCGGATGGACCGAGAAGGGAGCGCATGCGGGCTGGATCGCATTCGCGATCCTGTGCATCGCCTCAAGCGGCGCGTTTCTGCTCTACGCCCAGCGCACGATACCGATGGGGACCGCCTACGCGGTGTGGACCGGCATCGGCGCGGTGGGCACCTTCGTGCTGGGGGTGCTGCTCTTCGCGGAGCCCGCGAACTTCGCGCGCTGGTTCTTCGTCGGCTTGATCGTCGCGGGCATCGTTGGTCTCAAGCTGACTCACGTCTCCTGAGACGATCCAGTCGGAAGGCGCCTGTCTTGAGCATCTCGCGTCTGCTGCTCTGCGTTGCCTCGCTGTCGGTCACGGTCGGATACGCGCGTGCGGCTGACCTGCCGGCGGGGCTTGCGTCGCCGAATCACGGCGTCGTCTGCGACAACCGGCGCGGGGTCTGTTACGACCGGTTCGGGCCGAGCATCGGGCTGACTGAAGCGTTCCTCGGAGCAGACGCGGCGCGCACGCTGACCGCCATCCTGCGCGACGCGCGTCCCGATCACAGGCCCGGAGCAGAGTTTTCGCTCGGCGACGATATCGTGTGCCGCCGCCAGACCGGGCCGTGCCTGGTCGGCGGGATTCGCCATGATGCACTGACAGCGGTACTGTACGGTCCCCGGCCTGCGGGGGCGCGGCGCCAGGAGACATCCGCGCTCGGGGGGCTGCCGGCGACGTTCAGCGGCGTGCTGCCATGCGCCGATTGCCCGGGTATCGCGCATCAGCTCGATCTTTTCCCGGATCATGTCTATTACCTGCGGCGCATCTACGAGGGCAGGCCCGGCGGTCCGTTCGACGAGATCGGCGCGTGGATGGTTTCGGCCAACGGCCGCACGCTTGCGCTCCACGGCGACGGGGAGGCGACTCTGCGGTTCGCAATCCGGGACACGAGAACCCTGACGAAGCTCGATCTCGAAGGGCGCCCGATCGTCTCCGCTGCGAATCACGACCTCACACGGGCGGCGGCGTTCGCGCCGATCGAGCCGCGCCTCGCCATGCGCGGCATGTTCCGCTACATGGCGGACGCCGCGATATTCGAGGAGTGCCTGACGCGCCGCAAGCTGCCGGTGATCATGGCGGGGGACTACCTCGCGGTGGAGAGAGCGTATACGCGAATGCGGCGCGAGCCGGGAGGGCCGATCCTCGCCATGCTCGATGGCCGCATTGTCGAACGCGTTGGCATGGAAGGCCCGCCACGGCCCTCGCTCCTGGTCGAGCGCTTTGGGGGACTCTGGCCCGGCGAGACCTGCGGCGTGCGCTTCGTAACCGAGCGCCTCGAAAACACGTATTGGAGGCTCGTCCGGCTGGGCGGCGAGCCGGTCCAGGTGGAACCAAACCAGCGCGAGCCGCACATCATTCTGCGGACGCACGACCAGCGCGTCTCCGGCTCCGGCGGCTGCAACCGCCTGCTCGGAGGCTACCGGATCGACGGCGATCGCATTACATTCGGGAAATTCGCCGCGACGCTGATGGCGTGCCCGGCCGGTATGGATCAGGAGCAGGCGTTTCTCGGCGCCCTTGGCCAAGCCGCGCGCTGGCGCGTGGTGGGATCGCACCTCGAACTCTTCGACGCGGGCGGCGTGCCTCTTGCACGGCTTGAGGCAGTTCACTTGAATTAGCGCGCCGTCACCATGCCGCGAGTATGATGCAGATCAAGCCGATGCCCGCCGTATGGACATAGATTGCACCAGCCGCTTATGAAACGCGTCCTCAGGAACCTTGCAGCAAGCTTTCTCGCCGCGCTCGTGGCGCTCGTTCTGCCGCTGCGGGCGCAGGAGCCCGCGGCGTTCAAAAAGGAGGAAATCGAGCAGCTCGTCGCGCCCATTGCGCTTTATCCCGATGCCCTGGTCGCACAGGTCCTGATGGCCTCGACCTATCCGCTGGAAGTCGTGCAGGCGGCGCGCTGGTCGAAATCCAATCCCGAGCTCAAGGACAAGGCCCTGCAGGATGCGCTCGAGAAGCAGCACTGGGATCCGAGCGTGAAGTCGCTGACCGCATTCCCCGGCACGCTCGCAATGATGAGCGAAAGGCTCGACTGGACGCAGAAGCTGGGGGATGCGTTCCTCGCGCAGCAGAAGGAAGTGCTGGCCGCGGTCCAGCAACTGCGCTCGCGGGCGCAGGCGGCGGGGAATCTCAAGTCCACCAAGGAACAGAAGGTCACGGTCGAGCAGCAGGAGGGAACCACCGTGATCAAGATCGAGCCGACGGATCCGCAGGTGGTCTACGTGCCGACGTACAACTCGACGGTGGTGTACGGGCCGTGGCCGTATCCGGCTTACCCGCCATATTACTGGCCCCCTCCGGTGTACTACGCGCCGGGCACGGTGTTCTTCGGATTCACCATCGGTATCGCCATCGGGGCGGGCTGGGGCGGCTGCAACTGGCATGGCGGCAATGTGTACGTCGACCACCGCACCTACAACAACTTCAACCGGACGGACATCAAGACCGGCGACTGGCAGCACCGGCCGGAGCACCGCAAGGGCGTGGAGTACCGCGACCCGGGAAGCCGGCAGAAATACGGCGGCGGGCAGCGGCCAGGCGTCGATTCGCGCGAGTCGTTCCGCGGCCGGGCGGATCAGGGGCGGCAGGATATCGCCCGCGCGGGCCCCGCCGACATGGACCGCGACCGTGCCGGCGGTGATCGAGCGGGCGGACCCGATGTCGGCGACCGGCAGCGGGATGCCGGCGGTGCACGCGACCGGGCTGGCGCGCGTCAGCCGGATGCGTTCGATGGCGTCGGCCGCGGTGCCGATACGCGCAACTTCAGCAGTCGCGGCGCATCGAGCCGCGCCTCGTCCGCGAGCTTTGGCCGCGCCGGCGGCGGTGGCAGGCGCCGATAGACGCGGGTCACGCGAACAGGTTACAGGAGCTCGCAATGGTTTCAGTCCAGGAATGTCATGACGGGGCGATCCGACGCGGCATCGTCGCGGTCTGCCTGATCGCCGGCATATTGGCTGCGCCTCCGGTTGCGGTCGGCGCCGAGGCGAAGCAGAAAGCGTTCGCTACGCCGGAAGAAGCCGCGAAGGCGCTGGTGTCGGCCGCGACATTCGGCGACACCAAGGCGCTGGAGGGAATTCTGGGGCCGGGCTCCAGGGCGCTCGTCCGGTCCGGCGACGCGGTGGCTGACCGGGCGGGCCGCGAGCGCTTCGTGCAGGCGTATGGAGAAGCCAGCAAGCTCGTCAGGCAGAACGACGCAAAGGCGATTCTCCTGGTGGGCAAGGACGAGTGGCCGCTCCCGATCCCGATCGTGAAGGATGCTGCCGGCTGGCGCTTCGACACGAAGCAGGGCAGGGAAGAGATCCTGAACCGGCGCATCGGGCGCAACGAGCTCTCGGCGATACAGGCGGTGCTCGCTTACGTGGACGCGCAGCGCGAGTACTACCTGCGCAACCCGCAGGGCGACAAGCTTCTGCACTACGCTCAGAAATTCACCAGCGCGCGTGGCAAGCGCGACGGGCTCTACTTTCCGACCAAGGTGGGTGAGAAGCCGAGTCCTCTGGGTCCTCTCTACGCCAGCGCGAAAGCCGAGGGCTATACCAAGGGCGATGATTCGTACCATGGATATCACTACCGCATCCTGAGGGGGCAAGGGCCGGGCGCCCCCGGCGGCGCCTACGACTACGTGGCGCAGGGCAGGATGATCGGCGGCTTCGCGCTCGTCGCCTGGCCTGCTTCCTACGGCAGTTCCGGGATCATGACTTTCATCGTCAATCACGCCGGGGTCGTGTACGAGAAGGATCTCGGGCCCGACACCGCGAGCGCAGTCAGGAAGATCACGCGATTCAACCCGGACAAGACCTGGAAGCGTCTCTAACCCGAAAAAGGTGTCAGGAACCTTTTTCGCGCTCGTCGGCGGACTTCGATGGCCGGCCGCGCTCTCTCAGCGTAGTGTCGAGACGAAACTCCCTTGCCGTTGCGCGCACCCACTTACCTGAGCCGAAGGGTCGGCCGCGGCGAACGCTTTCTCTGAGGGATTCCAATTCAGCTGCAGATTGAGCTTGATTGACCCAGTCCACCCAGTTTCGGGGCGTTTCGATGGGCCAGCTGGCGAGCCAGGCCGGCATCTCTAACCCGTTTTGCGTTCTCCGCCATAAACTGGACCAACGCCAATCCTCGGCGCGACGAACTAAGCCCGCGCGCAAGGCATTGCGTTCCACGTAACGGCAAACCGTCAGAAGATAATCGTCCGCCTGCACCGGAAAGGATTTGAAGCGGCCCTGGTACAGATGACCACTCCCCGCCGACTGATGATGGGCATGCCATCGTTGACTGTGGGTCAGGGTTACCCAAGTCATAAACCTCGTCAGTTCTCCATCGTGAAACGGCCAGAGCACGAGATGCCAATGGTTGGGCATCAGGCAGTACGCGAGAATTCTGATGGGCATGCGCGAATGCGCCTCCCCGAGCACTCGCTCGAACGCATCGAAATCACCACGCTTTTCAAAGATCTGACTGCGTGCAATGGCGCGGTTCAGGACGTGGTAGATGACCCCGCCCGCGGCAGCTCTCAGTGGTCGTCCCATTACTGCTGATCCCCTGTTTCCCAACCGTGTCTATCGTCGTGTCAGACACAAGCTCCATAACGCATCCGGGCGTTCGGGCGACGACGGAGAAAAGGTTCCTGACACCTTTTCCGGGGTGGTTGATCTGGATCAATCTGCCAGTAAGGGCCACCGCTATACTGCATCGCAGCATGCAGGAATGAGTCCCCTTGACATCCCTAGAGGCAGGCCATGAGTGACATCCCCGGCAAGCTGGCACAAGGCCAGGATCTTTCGACCAAGGTCGCGCGACTTCTTCAGCGTCGCCTGAAGCTGGCGCAGGATCGCTACGCCACGCGCGTTAATGAGGCGTCTAGGCTTGCTGGTGCACCGGTCGTGCCCATGACGCCTTGGGACGCGTGGGAGGGGGCGCTGCAGTACGGGGTGGACCTGGCACAGCGCTCGATCTTGTTCTGGGACACGCTTCGGCAGCGCGGCAACAATTACCTCGAGCACGAATCCGCCGGCAAGCCGCCCTTGCTGCACTTCGAACACGAAACCGTGCTCGACGCGCGCACGTTCGAGCGACCCGTGAACTACGCGCTCCTGCGCATCGTTCCGCCTGAGGGGGTCGAGGTGGATAATCGCCGCCGTCCCTACGTCGTCATCGACCCGCGGGCCGGCCACGGCCCGGGCATAGGTGGGTTCAAGGACGACTCGCAGGTTGGGGTCGCGCTGCGCGCGGGGCATCCGGTTTATTTCGTCGTGTTCTTTCCCGATCCAGTGCCCGGGCAGACGCTGCCCGATGTCTGCGCCGCGGAGCAGAAGTTCGTGCACCGCGTGCGCGAGCTTCACCCCGACGCGCCGAAGCCGGTGATCGTCGGCAACTGCCAGGGCGGCTGGGCCGCGATGATGGTGGCCGCCGCCACTCCCGAGGACACGGGGGCGATCGTGATCAACGGCGCGCCCATGTCCTACTGGGGCGGCGCGTTCAGCGAGGGCGAAGGCGACAATCCGATGCGTTACGCCGGCGGGCTGCTCGGCGGCACCTGGCTCGCGTCCCTGACCGCGGACATCGGCAACGGCGTCTTCGACGGCGCGCACCTCGTGCAGAACTTCGAGAATCTCAACCCCGCGAACACGTTCTGGGACAAGTACTACCACCTCTTTGCCAATGTCGACTCGGAGCAGCCGCGCTTCCTCGAATTCGAGCGCTGGTGGGGGGGCTTCTACCTCATGAACCGCGACGAGATCGAGTGGATTACGCGCAATCTCTTCGTCGGCAACCAGCTCTGGTCCGAGCGGACCGGCTCGGGCGCGCAAGGGCTGTTCGATCTCCGGCAGATCCGCTCGCCGATCATCTTGTTCGCGTCGATGGGCGACAACATCACGCCCCCGCAGCAGGCGTTCAATTGGGTGGCCGATGTCTACGGCTCGACGGAGGAAATCAAGGCGCGGGGACAGACCATCGTCGGGCTGCTGCACAAGGAAATCGGACATCTCGGGATCTTCGTGTCCGGGAAAGTGGCGAAGAAGGAGCATGCGCAGATCGTGTCGGTCCTGAAATCGATCGAGGCGCTGCCGCCCGGACTCTACGGCATGGAGATCGTCGAGGAGAAGGATTCCGACGGGAAGCCCGTGTACGACGTGCGCTTCCACGAGCGCAGCCTGGAGGAAGTTGTCCAGCGTCTGAACCGGTTCAAGCGCGCCGACGAGAAACCGTTCGAGGCGGTCGAGGCCATCTCGCAGTTCAACCAGCGCGCCTACGAGCTGTTCGCGCAACCGCTGGTGCAGGCCATGTCGAACGAGTACACGGCGAAGCTCTCGCGCACGCTGCATCCGCTGCGGATGCAGCGCTGGGCGTGGTCCGATCTCAATCCCTGGCTCGCCTGGCTCGCGCCGACTGCAGCCGCGGTGAAGGCGCAGCGCGCAAGCCTCGCGGCGGACCACCTGCTGCGCAAGGCGGAGAAGCGGGGCGCCGAACTCTTGAGCGCGTCGCTCGATTACTACCGGGATGTGCGGGACGCGGCGAGCGAAGCGGCCTTCTTCCAGGTCTACGGCAACCTGTTCTCGCTCTACGTGGCCGACAAGCGCGAATCCGAGGCGCGCACTGGGGCCGGCGCGGCGGACCGGCGCGAGCTGCCTTACGTCAAGGAGGCACTTGCCTCGATTTCCGAGGGTGGATATCCGGCAGCGCTCGCCCGCTGCGCCTATCTCCTGCAGCGCAAGGGTGAGCCGTTGCCGCTTGCGCGTCTGGAGTTGAAACAGGAACTCATGTCGGATTATGGCGAGTTCATCCCGCAGGTGGCGCCCGACGAACGGCGTCGCATTCGCGGCGAGCAGGAGATCATCGTGAACTACGAGCCCGAGCAGGCGCTCGAGGCGCTGGCGGACCTCGTCGCCGATCCGGCGGACCGGGCACGGCTGGTCGATTTACTTACCCGCCTGCTGGCCGATGAGCGCGTGCAGCGGTTGGGTGCAACGCCCGAGCAGCTGGCGATGCTGGCGCGGATCCGGAAAGTCCTGGGCCTGCCGGCTTCATTGCCCGGGGAGACAGCTACGTTGAAGAGGGTTGCATGAAAACGAACACGATCGAGAAGCCAGCGCGCGCCACACCGGCGGCAAGCACAGCGAGGCCCGCAGGGGCAGAACTACCGCACGCGAGGTACAAGCAGTTGATGGCGCGCTGCAAAGGCTTGCCTCCCACGCCCACTGCGGTCGCCTACCCCTGCGATCAGAGCTCGCTCCAAGGGGCTCTCGAAGCGGCGAAGCTGGGTCTGATCGCGCCGATTCTTGTCGGTCCGGCGGAGACCATCAAGTCCGTGGCGGCGAAGAACCGGCTCGACCTCGCCGGATGCGAGATCATCGACGCGCCGGACAGCGAATCCGCGGCTGCCAAGGCGGTGGAGCAGGTGCGGCTCGGGCGCGCCGAGGCGCTGATGAAGGGCAGTCTCCACACCGACGAGTTGATGGGCGCGGTCGTGAAGCGCGACACCGGGCTGCGCACGGCGCGGCGCATCAGCCACTGCTTCGTGATGGATGTTCCCGGCCACGACACTCCGCTCATCATCACTGACGCCGCCGTGAACGTCGCGCCCACGCTCGAGGACAAGGTGGATATCGTGCAGAACGCGATCGATCTCGCGCACGCGCTCGGCGCGCCGGAGGTGAGGGTCGCGATCGTCTCGGCGATGGAAACGGTCAACCCCAAAGTGCCCTCGACCCTCGACGCCGCGGCGCTGTGCAAGATGGCAGACCGCAAGCAGATCACCGGGGCGATCCTCGACGGCCCGCTTGCGCTCGACAACGCGATCAGCCTCGAGGCCGCGAAGGTAAAGAAGATCGACTCACCGGTGGCGGGGCGCGCCAACGTGCTCGTTGCGCCCGACCTCGAGGCGGGAAACATGCTCGCGAAGAGCTTGACTTTCCTCGCCGGTGCGGACGCCGCAGGGATCGTGCTCGGCGCACGGGTGCCGATCATCCTGACAAGCCGGGCGGACTCGGTGCTCACGCGGCTTGCCTCCTGCGCGGTTGCCGCGCTCGTGGCAAAGGCCCGGCGCGAGCAGGGCGCACGGGCGGTGAGCTAGCCCGATGGCAGACGCAATCCTAGTCGTCAACGCGGGTTCGTCCTCGATAAAGTTTTCCGTCTTTGTCGAGCGCGCCGGCACCCCCGCGCTTGCGCTGCGCGGCCAGATCGAAGGCCTGTATACGCGGGCGCATTTCGTCGCAAAGGACGCGGCGGGCGCGACAGCAGCCGAGAAGACATGGGATGCAGGCGCGAAGCTCGGCCATGAAGGCGCGGTCGATCATCTCGCCGCGTTCCTGCGCAGCGAGCTCTCCGAGTTGCGGCTCGCCGGCGTCGGCCACCGCGTGGTGCACGGCGGGCTCGAGTACACGAAGCCGGTGCGGATGGATGCAAACGTGCTCGCCAAGCTGGAGAAACTCAACCCGCTCGCACCGCTCCACCAGCCCAACAACCTGAAGCCGATCCGGCTGCTGCTCGAACGCCAGCCGCAGCTGCCGCAGGTCGCCTGCTTCGACACCTCGTTTCACCGAAGCCAGCCGCCGGTCGCGCAGCGCTTTGCGCTTCCCGACGAGCTGCACGAGGCCGGCGTGCGGCGCTACGGCTTCCATGGCCTGTCGTACGAGTACATCGCGTCGGTTCTGCCGCAGCACGACCGGAAGGCGGCAGCAGGGCGCACGGTGGTCCTCCATCTGGGCAATGGCGCGAGCATGTGCGCCATGGAAGCGGGAAAGAGCGTCGCGAGCACGATGGGCTTTACCGCCGTGGACGGCCTGCCGATGGGCACGCGCTGCGGCTCGATCGATCCGGGCGTGATCCTCTACCTCATGGACGAGCGCGGGATGGATGCCCGCGCCATCGAGAAGCTGATCTACAACGAGTCCGGGCTGCTCGGCGTTTCGGGCATCTCGAGCGATATGCGCGCGCTACTCGCGAGCAAGGAGCCGCGTGCCAAGCTTGCCGTGGATCTCTACATATACCGCATCCGCCGGGAGCTCGGCTCGCTCGTTGCCGCGCTCGGCGGCCTCGACGCCATCGTGTTTACCGCGGGCATCGGCGAGAATTCGGCGGCGGTCCGCGAACGGGTCTGCCGTGATGCCGCCTGGGCGGGCGTCGAGCTGCACGTCGAGGCAAACAACACAGGCGGCCCGCGCATCAGCGCCGCCGGGAGCCGCGTATCCGCCTGGGCGATCCCGACGAACGAGGAACTGATGATCGCACGCCACACGCGCGCG
The DNA here is from genome assembly GCA_036555615.1 of Burkholderiales bacterium. Taxonomy (GTDB): domain Bacteria; phylum Pseudomonadota; class Gammaproteobacteria; order Burkholderiales; family SG8-41; genus SG8-41. The sequence goes on from DATBKZ010000099.1 coordinate 11,661, forward strand.
TTGCTTGGCGCTGCGACTCCGGCCGCGGCCGTCTCCGCCTAGTGGCGCGTCCCGAGAGTTATGTGCGCAACCCCGTTCGGTCTGAGCCTGTCGAAGACCGAACGGAAGCAAAGCCGTTCGTGGTTCGACAAGCTCACCACGAACGGCAAGTTATCGGCGGGATGCCGCACTAAATCGAGTAGGAGAATCGGCGAATGGCACTCGAAGTTCCCCGCCCGGTGCTGAAGGGCGCCAAGGCGCTCGTCGTCGGCATCGCCAACCAGCATTCCATTGCCTATGGATGCGCGAAGGCGTTTCGCGAGTTGGGCGCCGACCTCGCGATCACTTATGTCAACGAGAAGACGAAGGGCTATGTCGAGCCGCTCGCAAAGGAGCTCGGCGCGCCGGTCTTCATGCCGCTCGATGTCGCGACGCCGGGCATGCTGGAGGCGGTGTTCGATGCGATCAAGCGGCGCTGGGGCCGCCTCGATATCATGCTCCACTCGATCGCGTGGGCCCCAAAGGATGACCTGCGCGGCGGGCTGCTCAGTTGCTCCGCCGAGGGCTTCTCCAAGGCGATGGATATTTCCGTCCATTCGTTCGTGCGCATGGCGCGGCTCGCAGCTCCGCTGATGAAGCAGGGTGGGACGATGTTCGCGATGAGCTACTACGGCGCCAACAAGGTGGTGCCCAACTACAACGTCATGGGCCCGGTGAAAGCTGCGCTGGAGGCATGCTGCCGCTACCTCGCCTATGAGCTGGGCAGCAAAGGCATACGCGTGCATGCGATCTCGCCGGGGCCGCTCCGGACGCGCGCCGCGTCTGGGCTCAAGGACTTCGACCTGATGCTCAACGCCGCGGCGCAGCGGGCGCCGCTGGGCGAGCTGGTCGATATCATGGACGTAGGCTTCACGTGCGCCTACCTAGCCACGCCCTACGCGCGGCGACTCTCGGGTGAGACCCTTTACGTGGACGGCGGCGTCAACATCATGGCTTGACAAGGAGCGGCCAATGAAGCTGTGGATCGGCAACATCGAGCCGGGAACCTCCGACGAGGAGGTCCGGGAATTCGTCAAGAAGTACGCGCCGGACCTGGAGTGCACGAAGATGGTGCGGGTGGAAGGCGACGGATCGCGCCCGGCCGCGGTGCTCGAGTTCGCCAACCCGCCGCTGGGCGCGCTCGAGGGCATTTCGATGCGGTTGAATGGCATGTACTGGAAGAACCGCTCCCTGATCGTCCAGACGGTCATGCACTGACCATCGGCCATAGGGAAGGAGAGCAAGCCATGTTGAGGTCGATCGCAGGAGCCCTGGGCACGGTCGTGCTCGGGACACTACTGGGGACGGGCGCGCCGACCGGCGCTGTCGCGCAGGAGCAGGATTCGGGCTTTCTCAGGGACTACTCCAGGCTCGAGGAGTCCACGGACAGCACAGGCAGGGTCACCCGAAAGTGGGAAAGCCCCCGGTTCACGCCGGATAACTACCACGCGCTGCTGTTGGACCCGGTGGTGTTCTACCCCGAGCCCAGGCCGACCGATCAGGTCGGCGCGGGGACGCTACAACAGATTCTCGCGTATACGAACGAGCTGGCGAAACGGACGTTGAGCGAGCGCTTCGACGTGGTCGATCAGGCGGGGCCGGGCGTGCTGCGGATTCGCGGCGCGTTCACCAGCGTCGCGGCAGAAGCGGAAGGACTCAAGCCCTATCAGCTCATCCCGATCGCCCTGGTGGCAACGCTGGCGAAGCGAGCCGCGACCGGGGGCGCGCCGCAGCAGCCGACGATCGTCGTTGAAATCGAGGTGACCGACAGCATGTCAGGCGAGCTGCTGGCGCCCCGTGTCAGGTTCAGCACCGGCGAGCAGCGCCTCGCCAAGATCGAAGAAAAGGACGTCATCACGCTGGAGACCGTCAGGCCGCTCCTCGACAACCTCGCCGGGCAGATCTACCCGGACCTGCAAGCACACGTCAAACCCCGATGACGGCTCCCGTCACCGCGACCAGAAAATGATCCCGGGGTTCAGGACGCTTGCAGCGCTGTTGTGCCTGGGGCTGGCGGTTGCCGCCCCGTGGTCGCTCGCCCAGGAGCCCGCGAAATCGAAGCCGCGGCCGGCGCCGGTCGGAACGTTTCCGGACATCGAGCCTCAGTCGGCCCCGGTCGAAATCGACGGCGTGCGATTGTTCCGCGTGCGTGGCATCGAGGCCTTTCCGGCAGAGAAACGCGCGGCCGCGATCGAGGGCCGCATCGAGGCGCTTGCCGCGGATCCCGAGTTCCGCATCGACACGATAAGAACGGCTGAAAGCGACGCGGGGACCAGCATCATGGCGGGGGACCGCCACATCATGACAGTGTTCGACCTCGACGCGGCTCTCGACGTGCTGGACCGCAGGGTGCTCGCGCTCGCCTACGTCAAGCGAATCGCCGCCGCCATCGAAGACCACCGAAGCGCCCGCACGCGCGAGAGCCTGATTCGGGGCGGCGTCGTGGCCGGGATTGCGACCCTGGTCCTGGTCGCCGCGGTCGTACTCGTGGTGTGGCTTTCGCGGCGCGTGCGCGCCGCGCTGGACCGGCGTTACGGGCAGCGCATTCACGCGGTGGGCATTCAGTCTTTCCATATCGTGCGCGCCGAGCGCATCCGGGACGCGTTGCACGGCCTGATCGGCGCCGCGCAGGCAGCCGTCCTCCTGCTTCTCGCATTCTTCTACCTGCAAGGCGTGCTGAGCCGTTTTCCGTGGACGCGCGGCTTTGCCAACCGCCTTCTCGATCTCGTGCTCGGGCCCCTGATCACGATCGGACGGGGGCTCGCCACGATCATTCCGGATCTCATCTTCCTCGCGATCCTGTTCATCATCACGCGCTGGGGGCTGAAGCTCATTCGCCTGTTTTTCAACGCGGTCGGGCGCGGGGAGGTGTCGCTGGCGGGCTTTGACGCGGCATGGGCCGATGCGACCTACAGGCTGGTGCGGGTTGCGGTTATCATCCTCGTCCTGGTGGTGGCCTACCCCTACATTCCCGGCTCGGAGTCGGAAGCCTTCAAGGGCATCTCAATCTTCATGGGCGTGCTGTTCTCGCTGGGCGCGTCGTCGGCCGTCTCCAACATGATCGCCGGCTACCTGATTACCTACCGGCGAGCGTTCAAGGCAGGCGACCGGGTGAAGATCGGCGACGCGCTGGGCGACGTCACGGAAATGCGCCTCCAGGTCACGCACTTGAGGACGGTCAAGAACGAGGAAGTCATCGTTCCCAACTCGAACATCCTCAACAACGAGGTGGTGAATTACAGCTCGCTCGCGCGCAAGCAGGGTCTCATCCTCCACACCACGGTCGCCATCAACTATTCAACGCCGTGGCGGCAGGTGGAGGCGATGCTGCTCGCGGCAGCCGAGCGCACGCGCGGTCTCCTGAAGCAACCGGCGCCGTTCGTCCTCCAGAAAGCGCTGGGGGATTTTGCGGTGACCTACGAGATCAACGTCTACTGCGACAACGCGCAGGCCATGGGCGTGCTCTATACCGAGCTGCACCGGAACATCCTCGACGTGTTCAACGAGTACGGCGTGCAGATCATGGTGCCCGCTTACGAGGGCGATCCCGAGACGCCCAAGGTGGTGCCGAAGGACCAGTGGTACAGTGCGCCGGCCAGGAAGGGCAGTGGGCCCGATACCGCGACGGTCTAGGCTGCGGGCCAATCGCGTCGCCCGGATGCACGCGGCAACTGATAAACGTATCAACTGAGAAGGAAAGGTCATGCGCAGATTGGCATTCATAGCAACGGCAGCACTTGCGATCACGGTCGTCATGGGCTGCGCGCAGCAGCCGTCGGCGACGGACGACACGGTTGTGTCGAGCGAGCCTGGCAAGGGGATGGTTACGCGCACCATCCAGGTCTCCGCGCAGGTTGTCGGAATCGACCGCAGGACGCGCACGGTTACGCTCAAGGGTCCCGAGGGTAAGGTCGCAGATATCGTTGCCGGACCGGAAGTCCGGAACTTCGACCAGATCCGGACCGGGGACATGGTGGTCGTGCGCTACCTCCAGGCATTGTCGCTGGAGCTGAGGAAGACGACGGGCAGCCGCGACCTCACGGTGGCTGCTGCAGGCGCCCGCACCGCTCTGGGCGAGCGTCCCGGTGCCGCGGTTGCAGGTCAGGTGACCGCCGTCGCGGATGTCATTGCGGTGGATCCGACGAACATGGTGATCACGCTTAAGGGTCCGCGGGGCAACATCGTCGATCTGCACGTGAAAAACCCCGACCACTTCAAGGTCGTGAAGGTGGGCGATCAGGTCCTCGTCACCTACACCGAAGCCATGGCGCTGTCGGTCGAGCCGGCGAAATAGACCGCGCGCGCATGAGTCCTCCGCCACCCTCGCGCGACCTGGCGCGTATCACGCTCGCGGTGATCGTGATCGGGCTGATGATCGTCGCATGCCTGTGGATATTGCAGCCGTTCCTCGCCGCGACAATCTGGGCCACCATGATCGTGGTCGCGACCTGGCCGATGATGCGGGGCGTCGAGGCGCGGCTGGGCGGGCGGCGCTGGGCCGCGGTTACCGTGATGACGTTCGCCATGCTGCTCGTGCTGGTGGTGCCGCTCGTGCTCGCGGTCGCCACGATCGTGGATCACGCGGATCAGATGGTCTCCTGGGCCAAGGCAGTCGCAGCCGCCGGGATACCGTCGCCCCCCGCCTGGGTGGAGCAGCTGCCGATCGTCGGGAGCAAGATCGCCAGGGAATGGCAGGCGCTGGCAGCGACTCCGCCCGAGGACCTCGTCGCGCGCGCGACGCCGTACGCGCGCCGGGCGGTCCAGTGGTTCGCCAGCCAGGCGGGAAGCTTCGGGCTCATGCTGCTGCAGTTCCTGCTCATCGTCGTGATCACGGCCATCCTGTACTCCATGGGCGAGATGGCGGCGCGCGGCGTGCGCCGCTTCGCGCGGCGGCTGGCCGATGACCGCGGCGAAAGCTCCGTGGTCCTCGCCGGGCAGGCGATACGTGCCGTGGCGCTCGGCGTCGTCGTTACCGCGGTCGTTCAGTCGACGCTCGCCGGCATCGGTCTCGCGGTGGCCGGGGTCCCCTACGCGGCGGTGCTCACCGCGATTGCTTTGATTCTCTGCATCGCGCAACTCGGCCCGACACTGGTCCTGGCGCCCGCCGTGGGCTGGCTCTACTGGACGGGGGACCCGGTGTGGGGCACGGTGCTCCTGGTGTGGACCATCCTCGTGGGCTCGATGGACAATTTCCTGCGTCCGTTCCTCATCAAGCGCGGCGCAGACCTGCCGCTGCTCCTGATCTTCGTGGGCGTGATCGGCGGGCTGATCAGCATGGGGATCATCGGCCTCTTCGTGGGGCCGACGGTGCTCGCCGTGACCTACCGGCTGCTCGAGTCGTGGGTCGCGGACGTCGACCGCACGCAGAGTGCAGAATCCTGAATCGGCGGCTCGAACTGACTGACTTCATCAAGGCGCGGTTCCGATGAAAGCGAAGAAGCGGGTTCTGGCGGTCACATTGCTCGCAACCCTCGCCTTGGCGCCGGCTCCGGCACAGGCACAGACCGCGGCGGCGGCGCCCGGCAGCGGGTGGACGTTCGATTTCACTCCCTACATCTGGGGCGTGGCGATGAGCGGGGACGTGCAGGGCAGGACGCTTCCTACGATCAGCATTGACATGAGTTTCTCGGACATCCTCGACAATCTGGATTCCGGACTGCTGGGTGCGTTTGAGGCGCGGAAGGGCCGGTGGGGATTGCTGTTCGATGCGATATACATGAAGCTCGAGGGTTCCGGGACGGCGAGCCGCACGGGGCCAGGCCCGATTGGCGCTACTGCCACGGCGAACGCGGATCTGGAGGTCGCGCAGACCATGCTCGCGGCGGCGGTCGCGTACCGCGTCGTCGAAGGCCGCGCGCCGCTCGACGTCATCGGCGGGCTGCGCTACGCGAAGATCGAGGCCGATGCGACCATCAACGGGAGCTTCTTCGCGCAGGCGGGATCCGTGGCGCGCAGCGCCGAGAAGAACTGGGTGGACCCCTGTATTGGCGTGCGCTTCCTGCAACCGGTCGCCGAGCACTGGACGCTCGTGAGCTACCTGGATATCGGCGGCTTCGGCGTCGGATCCGATTTCACCTGGCAGGCCCTCGTGGGAGCGAATTACGAGCACTCCAAGACATTCGCGGCCAAGTTCGGCTACCGCTACCTCGGCGTCGACTACGACAAGGATGGATTCGTCTACGATATGGGTAACAGCGGTCTCTATCTTGGCCTGGGGATCCGATTCTAGATATTTTCTTGATCAACTGAAGGAGACTGACTCATGAAACTCGTGCAAGCCATCCTGTTCGCGCTCGCCGCGCTGATCGCGCTGCCCTCCGCCGCGCAGACCGCCTCCGACATGCGAATCCTCGCGGAGAAGGTCAAGGCCGACAAGAAGCTCGTCGTTGCCGCCAACATGCAGCTGACCGAGGAGGAGGCGAAGGGCTTCTGGCCAGTATACGAGGCCTACCAGAAGGACCTGCAGAAGATCAACCAGCGCCTGATCGGCACGGTCAAGCGCTACGCGGATGCCTACAACAAGGGACCGGTTTCGGACGAGGCGGCAAAGAAGCTGATCAATCAGGCGATCTCCGTCGAGGAGGCGGAGGTCAGGCTCAAGCGCTCCTATGTGCCGAAGCTGGAGAAAGTGCTCCCGGGCGTGAAGGTCGCGCGCTATATCCAGATCGAAAACAAGATTCGCGCCCTGGTGCGCTACGACCTGGCGGCGCAGATTCCGCTCGTGGAGTGACGCTCGCCCCCGCGCCGCGCGCGGGACGCCGGTTACCCGTTGCCTTCCTTCCTGGGCCGTCGCGCCATCAGGAAGAACAGGGATCCCACGCCCGCCAGCACCGCGAGGATGGTGAAGCCCATGCGGTAATCGCCGGTCCAGTCGGCGAACGCGCCGGCGAGGATCGGCCCCCCGATCTGGCCGACGACGAGGATCATGGAAGACAGCCCGATGATCATGCCGATCGAGCTGCGGCCGAAATAGTCGGCACGGATCGCCGCCATGAACGGCCCGCGCAGCCCCCAGGCGATGCCATGCACCAGCGCCGCGACCACCAGCACGACGGGACCCGTCGCATAGGTAAGCATGAGCAGGCCCACCGCGTGCATCAGCATGCAGGTTGCCGCAACCTTGCGTTTCACGAACCGGTCCCCGATCACCCATCCCAGCATCACGCCGCCGAATTGCCCGACCGTCACCAGGGTGAACACCAGCGTGGCGAGTCCGAGCGAGTAGCCGAGGCCCTCCTTGATGTGGGCGATGGCGTGCACGTTGAACGCGGTCACGACGAACAGAGAGAAAGCGTGGCCGAATCCGATCAGCCAGAACGCGCTGGTGCGCAGCGCCTCGGCCGCGCTGAAGCTCTCCCGCGCGCGCGCCGCGGCAGGCCCGGTCGCCTTCGGCGCGGGCGGCAGGTCGTCCGCGGCTTCGTGACGATCGGGGCGGCTGCGGATGACACGCACCAGCGGCAAGCCGACCAGAATCGCGATGACGCCCGATCCGAAAGCGGTCGCTCGCCAGCCCCAGGCCTGGATCGAGGCTGCGATGAGGAACACGAACAACCCGCCGATCGCGGAGCCGAACTGGAGCGCGGAGAGCGCGCGGGCGCGGTTCAGCTCGAACCAGTGGATGATCGCGACTGCCACGACGGGGTTGGCGAACATGCTCGAGCCCAGCGCGACGACCACGAACGCCGCGTAGAAGCCGAGGAGCGTGTCGATCCAGCTGAGCAGCATGAAGCCAACGCCGAAGGCGACGATCCCGATGCGGGCGATGCCCTGCGTCCCGAAGCGGTCCACCGCCCAGCCGAGCGCCGGGCCGAGAACGGCGGCCTCGGTGGATTTCAGCGCGGCCGCGCCGGCGACGGCGGTCTTGCTCCAGCCGCGATCCTCGACCAGCACCGCGAGATAGACGCCGAAAGCCTGGTTCAGCAGGAGGCTCTGCAGGAACTGCAGCGCGCCGCCGGCGATCACGATGCGCCAGCCGTAAAAGATCTTCATAGACTTGCGGGAGCATAGCGCAAGACGGCGCTGTATCTGCCCGATAGGTAGAATCTGCCGTCTGTGGGAACGCCTTCCAGCAATCGGCGCTGGGTATGGGCCGCGCGCTTTGTCGCATATGGCGCGGCCGCGCTCGCTGCGGTGATTGTCGCCGCGGCGCTTCTCCTTCCCGAAATTCTCGACACGCCGCGCGTCAGGGCGGAGATCCAGCGCATCCTCTCTGAAGCGGTGCGCGGCGAAGTGGACTGGGACGAACTGAACATCGGCATCCTGCCTCTCCCGCATGGCTCCTTGCGAGGAGCGAGACTCGAAATTCCTCACCTCGCGAGTGCGAGCGCCGAGGAGGCAACCGCTCGCCTCCGGTTGTTGCCGCTGTTTCGCGGCCGGGTCGAGATCATTTCCGTTACCGTGACGAGGCCGGTGATCCGGATCAGTGTCGTCCCGGTTGCGGCGGCGGCCCCAAGGACGAGGGAAGCGAAGCCGGCGGCGGATATCGTCGGGGCTTACCGCTCCGCCATGGGGCCGGTCGTCAAAGCCGTGCGCGAGTTCGCTCCCGATACGCTGGTCGCGATCGAGGACGCGGAGCTGGAGGTTCTCGTCCCGGGCACGCCCCCCATGAAGCTGAGCAAATTGTGGCTCGAGGCGCACGCGGGGGCGAGCGGCATGGGGCTCGATGCCACGGCGGCAAGCCCGTACTGGAGCCGGCTGGCGCTCTCGGCGCGCGTCGAATATGCGGATCTTTCGGCAAAGGCCAATCTCCGCGGTTTGAACATCCTGCCGAATGCCTGGCTGGAGCGCTATGTGGGCAAGTTCCCGGTGGGCGTCTCGATGGAGCCGGTTCGCCTGCGAGTGGAGGCGCGCACCGATGCGAAGACATCGCTTGATTGCGAATTCGAGGCAGGCACCGGTTCCGTGAGCATCGCGCACGCTGGCGAACGGGTGGATTTCCCCAATATCGGAGCGAAAGGCACCGCGAGTATCGGAGCGAAGGAGGCCGCAATCGGCGTGGAGGAGATCCGGATTGCCGGCAGCAGACTCAGCGCAGGAGAGGTGCGACTCTCCCTCAAGGACGGCGCTCTCTCCGGGCAGTCTGAGTACGACCTCGACGTCGAGCAGGCGATGGACTACACGCGGCGGCTGGTTCCAGCGCCGGTGCGCGAGGTGCTCGCCTCGTTCGAGCCGGTTACCGGCCGGGCGCAAGGCCGCGTCAAGCTCGCTTTTGGGACGCCCGGCTGGAGCGGGGGCGTGGAGGTCCGGAAATCCGATGTCGCCGTGCAGGTCCGGGATCTTCCCGGCCCGGTACGCCTTGGCGTTGGGGCGCTCGAGATCGACTCCCGCAAGGTGCAGCTCGATCGCGTCGCGCTGTCGATGCCCGCAGGAAGTGTGCTGGTCTCCACGCTGCAACACTGGTTCAAGGACGGCTCGACTGCTGGCGAGGCGCGCTTCGACCTCGACGTCGGGCGGTGGGTGGAGCTTGTCCGGCGCGCGCTTTCGCAAGAGGACAGCGAGGCGCTGGCTGACATCCACACGGCAGCCGGGCGCATCGAAGGCGATGCGAAGTTCGCGGTTGGACGTGAGAGCTGGAAGTTTGGCGTGAACGTGTTGAAGTCGGATGCGTCCCTTGGCCTGCGGCAACTGCCTGGGCCGATCAAGGTCGCGCGCTGGTCGGTTGACGCCGGTCCCACGGCGGTGACGATCAGCCGAGCGGCGATTTCCCTGCTGGATGCAAGCGCCATCGCTTCGGTAACGATCGACGAGTTCGATTCTGGTCCGAGGATCAGAGGGACCATTGCCGAAGGCACCATCGGGGAAAACTTCCTGGCGTGGGTCTGGAACACCGCGAAGCTCCCCGCTCGTTACGAGCCCGCGACACCGATCCGGATTGCGGCTCCCCGAATAGGCTGGCGTCCCGGTGGTGCCCTGGAGCTCCAGGCGAGCATGCAATTCGATGCAGGGCCCACCGTGGCTGCTGATCTTGGCTGGGATTCGGGCGTGCTCGATATTCGGAAATCGACGATCCAGGACGGGCGCAGCAACGCCGAGCTCGCATTGCGCGCTGCGGGGGGCTCACTCGAAGGCCGCTACGCGGGGACTCTGCACAGCACGAGCATCGCAGCCGTTTTGAAACGAGCAAAGATGCCATCGGGCAACATCGCCGGGGACTTGCGCTTTACCGTAGACCGCGCGCATCCCGAACGCATGACTGCCGAAGGCCATCTGAAGGGTGAAGCCCTCGATCTCGCCGCGCTGACCGCAAAGCCGCTCCGGATCCAGCGCATCGATCTCGCGACCGACGATGTTGCGCTGCGCGTGCACGAAGCCACGGTGGACTGGGCGGATCAGCGCGTGACGCTGCGCGGGGATCTCAAGCGCAGCGAGAGCGGTCCCATCATCGACGCGCAGCTCGAATCCCCCGGCATCGATCTGGACAGGCTGCTGCCGGGGGGCGAGAAGACCGCGGTGGACCTGGGGCCGCAGCCGGCCGCGGTTGCCGAGGATGCGGCAAAGCGGCTGTGGCCTTTGCCGGTGACGGGCCGAATCGCGGTGCGCGCGGACTCCATCCAGCGCGGCCGCCACAAGATCGCGCCGGTCGCGGCGACCCTCGTGCTCGAGCCGCGGCGCGCGCATCTGGATCTGGAAGAGGCCCGGCTCTGCGGCATTTCGTTGCCGCTCGTGCTCGAGGCGACGCCGCAAGGCTATTCCGCGTCCGCACGCATCGCGGCGCAAGAGCAGGGGCTCCAGCACACCGCCCACTGCCTCAGCGGAGAGCACGTGCTGATCACAGGCAACTACGACCTGACGACCGATCTCGCCACGCAGGGCAAGCTGACCGAGCTCGTGAGAAACCTCAAGGGAACGGTCCGCGCCGACGCGCGCGACGGCAAGGTCATGAAATTCGCCCTGCTCGGAAACATTCTTTCCATGGCGAGCGTTTCGTCGCTGATGAAGGCGGACGGCCCCAAGCTCGACGACCAGGGGTTTCCCTATCGTGGATTGGTGATCGCCGGCCACTTCGAGGACGGGCGGTTCATCGTCGACGAGGGCTCGTTTCGGAGCGATGCGTTGGGGCTTGCCGCGAACGGATGGATCTCCGCAACCGATTTCAGCAGCCGCCTAACGGTGCTGGTCGCGCCCTTCGGCCGCCTCGACCGGCTCGTGCGCGACGTGCCGGTCCTCGGGTATGTCGTCGGCGGGACGTTCACCAGCGTGCCGGTTGGCGTGAGCGGCGACATCCGCAATCCTCTCGTCGTGCCACTCGGTCCGAGAGCCGTCACCTCGGAGGTGCTGGGAATTTTCGAACGCACATTGAAGCTTCCGGCCAAGCTGGTTACGCCTCTGGAGGCGAAGTGACTGGAGTGATCTTCCTCATACGACGGGTGGCCGGCGCGGCCCTCTCGAAATGGATCCGTATCGTTTCTGCACAACCTGCTGACGGCCGCTAGCGGCGCCGGTCGCGAACCGTGTGAAGTAGGTGGACTCGACCCGCCGCGGGTCAGCGGTCTCCCGGCGCGCCGATCAGCAGGTACAGGCTGAATCGCCCGCCCTCGCCGACGCCGAACCCGAAGTAGGCGGGCCCGACAAATGTGTCCGCGCCGAGAAAGATTGAGCCGGACCAGATCGTGCCTCCGTCGGGCGAGCCGTCGAGGCGGGCGTGCATCTGGCCCGCCTCGATCGAGGCTCCCGCATAGGCACCTGGCACCAGCAGCGCCGGGAGCTTCAGGGCGCGGTTGTAGTACATCAATCGCCCCAACCCCATGCGGGCGCCTGCAAATTCGTCGATGCGGTAGCCCGACAGGTGCAGGGGACCTCCGAGGGTGAAAAACTCGTACGCGGGCGCGTCAGAGTGGAGATCCGTTCCGCCGGAAAGGGCGAAGTTGAATGTGTGTGCTCCCCAGCTGGTTGCAGCTTCCGCATGGCCCTGGACGCGCTCGTAGTTGCGGTCGGACCCGAGGCTCTCGCGAGCCGCGAATGCGGATGCGACAACGCGGTAACCGCTTCGGGGAAACCAGGGGTGGTCCAGTTGGTCCACGGCCAATCTTGCTTGGGCGCCGGCGGTATTTTCGTCGACATGCGGCAACACGGGAGAACCGGTATCCACTTTGGCGTTGACGCTCCGCCACAGCGCGCCCAGGCGGGCCTCGCCCCAGGTTCCAAGGACGGCACCCGCATCCAGGCCGGCGCGCGCCTCCCGGACGAGGTACTCCGCCACCCGGTCATCTCCGACGAAAATGCCGGTGGTGCTTTCGCTTATCCTTGCGGAGGGCGCGACGAAATAGCGGCCGCGCTCGTCCACTGGCTGGTAAAACTCGGTGAACAGGTAACTATTCTGCCCAAGCTGTCCTTCCGTGAGCCATTCTCCCCCCAGCCGGTTCAGCCACGTCTTGCGGTAGCTCGCCAGAAAATTGAAGATGTTGTCGCCCTGAAAGTCGGTGGCAAAACCGAGCCCGAATCGCAGGTAATCAGGCCCCCAGTCCTTCTCGTGCGGCTCGATGACCGCGACGCGCCCGCCCGGCTCCTGCTGAATGCGGTAGCTCACGCTTTCGAAATCCCCGCGGCCGTAGATGCGCCGCAGGTCCGCGCTGAGCTTTTCTTCCGTGAACGGCTCACCCGGTTTGCTTCGCATCAGCGGGCGCAGCACCTCGGGGTTGGTGCGTTTCAGCCCCTCGAAGCGGATGTCGTCCGCCGTACCGAGCTCCCTGGGTTCCAGGATCTGCGTCCGGCGCAGCGCCGCGTACTGCTCCGGCGGGAGACTGTATCGCCCGAGCGCATCGGCCTGCTTGCGCGCTGCTTCCTCGCCGATGCGGATCGCTTCGGCGGAGCGCTCGAAGCTCGCCGCGGAAATGTCCCCCAGGTCGGGAGCGATGAGCACGTCGCGGCCGCTGAGGCTTTTCAACTGGTCGTCCACATTCACCTTGCCCAGGAAATTGAGGAGCTGTCCGGCGACCGAGAGCGCCGAGGTGATCTCGGCGCGCTTGAGCGGGGGCGTCCCGATATTGACGGCGATTACGACATCGGCGCAGACCTTGCGCGCCAAGTCGACCGGAAGATTATTTGCGATGCCGCCGTCAACCAGCAGCCGTCCATTTATTTCGACCGGCGCGAGCGCGCCGGGAACGGACATGCTGGCTCGCATCGCCTGGGCGATGCTGCCGCGCTCGAGCACGACGGCTTCTCCGGTCTCGATGTCGGCGGCGACCGCGCGGAACGGGATCGGCAGCTTCTGGAAGTCGTCGATCTCCGCTGCACGCGAGGTGAGCCCCCGGAAGAAGCCTTCGATCGCGATGCCCGCGACGACACCCTTGGGCAGGACGAGGCCGCCGTCCTTCACGCCGTACTCGGGTGCAAACAGGGTCTTGTAGTCGTCAGCCTTGCGCCGCATCGAGATCTCTGCCCGCGGCGGTTGATCCCGGAACACGTCGTCCCAGTCCGCTTCGACGACAAACTTCTCCATCTCGGCAAGGGGGACGCCCGATGCAAAGGTCGCGCCGACAATCGCGCCCATGCTGGTGCCCGTCACACAGTGCACCGGGACGCGCAGCTCTTCCAGGACCTTGAGCACTCCGACGTGCGCGAGCCCGCGCGCGCCGCCGCCGGAGAGCACGAGACCGATGCGCGGC
>DATBKZ010000100.1:0-11234 GCA_036555615.1 Burkholderiales bacterium
CGACAGGGCGGTCAGGATCTGGGTGATGCCTTCCTCGATTCGTTTGGCGATCTTGATTTCGCCTTCCCGGGTCAGCAGGTCCACGGTGCCCATTTCGCGCATGTACATGCGGACCGGGTCGGTGGTGCGGCCGAAGTCGGAGTCGACGGTGGACAGCGCCGCTTCGGCGGCAGCTTCCGCCTCGTCGTCGCTGGTGACGCTGGCGACGTTATCGGACAGCAGCAGCGTTTCGGCATCGGGCGCGTGCTCGTACACGGCAATGCCCATGTCGTTGAACGTGCCGATGATGCCTTCGATCGCTTCCGGATCGACGATGTTTTCCGGCAGGTGGTCGTTGATCTCGGCGTAGGTGAGGTAGCTCCGTTCCTTGCCGAGCACGATGAGGTTCTTCAGCCGCGTGCGCCGGGCCTCGGCGTCGGCCGGCGACAGCTCCCGGCGCTCGAACTCCTTGACCAGCGCCTTTTCCTTGGCGGTCAAGCCACGCGTGGAACGCCTGCCGCCTTTGCCTTTGCCCTTGCCTTTGGCTTGCGCCTGCGCGCGGGCAATGCGCTCGTCCAGCAGCGCCTTCTTCAGCGCCGCCTTGTCCATCCGCTGGGGAATTTTGCCGGCGACCTTGGCCGGAGCCGCGGCCTTGGCGAGGGGCTTTGCCGGCTTCGCCTTCAGGTCAAGTTGGCGCGGCCGGCCCGCCTTGGCCTTTGCCCGTCCCTTGGCAGCGACCTTGGGCGCGTGACGACCCTTGGCAGCGGTTTTCTTCCGCGCCCCGGCCCTTGCTTTCGCTTTCTTCGATTTCGCCATTCTCGTGCCGATCCCCCGTGATTCCGTCTCAAAAAAGCTGCGAATTATACTCTGGTTGGACCGCGGCTACACCCTGAAGTTACGACTCAACTGGTTGACCTCAAAGCAATTTCTGAGCCAGCTTCATCCAGCACCCAACCTTTTAAGTTGGGGCCGAATGGCCGGGACTTCAATCGCGTCACGCCTGCGGGCGCGCCCCGCTCGCCGGGGCCCCCTTCAGCTCGGCCAGCCGCCGGCTGAGTTCCTGGATGCGCCGGCGCTCCGTCTCGCTCGGGACCCCGCCCGCCGTCAAGCGCTCGTACTCGCTCCTGATCCGCAAGAGCTCCAGCTGGTTGAACGCTCCGGCGAAGTCAGCCAGCGCTGAGTTCTCGTCGCCGGCGACGGAAAGTGTTTCTCCGGCTGCTTCCTGGTAGAGCGCCGCATACTGCGATTCGCGGGTGGCTTCGAACAGCATCGCCGGCGTGGTGGCGCCACTCTCCTTGAGCGCGTCCACCAGTTCCGCCACGGATGCCAGTTCGGGCGCGTCCAGCAGCGCGCGCCGCTCGGGCGACAGCTGCTCCAGGAAGCCGGGGTTCGACACCAGCAGGCGCAGCAGCTGCCGTGCCAAGGGCGTTGGCGGCGTGCGCGCCGCTCGTGCCGGCCCTGCCTGCTGCTTCGCCGTCGGCGCCGCAAGCTCGCATGCCTGCAGGAGCTCATCCACGGGCAAACGGCATTTCTCGGCCAGCTCCCGCGCGAGCTGCAGCCGCAGCACCCCGGCCGGCATCTGCCTGAGGAGGGGCTTCGCGTCATGCACGCATCGGGCGCGGCCCTCAGCGGTGGCAAGGTCGACACGTCCGGCGAGATCCTGGATCAGGAACTTCGACAGGGGCACAGCCTGCCCCAGCAGGCCCTCGAATGCGCTTCTGCCGTGCTTGCGAACATAGGTGTCCGGGTCGTCGCCCTCGGGCAGGAACAGGAATCGCACCTGCTTGCTGTCGGCCAGCTGAGCGAGGCTCACCTCGAGCGCGCGCCAGGCCGCGCGGCGGCCCGCCTCATCGCCGTCGAAGCAGAACACGATCTCGTCGGTCTGGCGCAGCAGTTTCTGAACGTGCAGCGGGGTCGTCGCCGTGCCAAGCGTAGCGACCGCGTACTCGACGCCCGCCTGGGCGAGCGCCACGACGTCCATGTAGCCCTCGACCACCAGCACCCTCCCGGCATCGCGGATCGCGCGCCGTGCCTGGTAGAGGCCATAGAGCTCGCGCCCTTTCTCGAATACGGGCGTCTCCGGCGAGTTCAGGTACTTGGGCTCGCCATCGCCGAGGATCCGCCCGCCAAAACCGATCACGTTGCCCCGGGCGTCCACAATCGGGAACATGATCCGGTTGCGGAACACGTCGTAGCGCCGGCCGTCATCGCTCGTCTTCACCAGCCCCGCGTCTGCGAGCGCCCTGCCCTCGTAATCGGTGAACGCGGCCGCGAGCCCCTGCCATTCGTCCGGGGCGTAGCCGATCCCGAAGCGCTTGGCGATTTCGCCGGAAAGGCCGCGCTTCTTGAGATATTCGATGGCGTGCGCAGCTTCCTTCAACCGCGCCCGGTAATGGCTCGCCGCACGCAGCAGCACATCATGCAGGCTTTCGCCGACCTCGGCCCGGCGTCGCTCCGATTCCGTGCGAACTTCCGGCACCTTCATGCCCACCATCTGGGCCAATTCCTTGACTGCCTCGACGAAGCCCACGCCACCGTGCTCCATCAGGAAGCCCACCGCCGTCCCGTGCGCGCCGCAGCCGAAGCAATGATAGAACTGCTTCGCGGGCGAAACGGTAAACGAGGGCGTCTTCTCGCTGTGAAACGGGCAGCACGCCACATAATTTCCCCCGGCGCGCTTCAACTTCACGTGCCGGTCCACGACTTCGACGATGTCCACCCGGCCGAGAAGCTCCTGGATGAAGGACTGCGGAATCATCTGCCGGAAATGGGTGAGGAGTGACGAGTGACGATTGACGACAACTCCGGCATGGCGCGAGTATAGCGCCGCACGCGGGAGGAACAACAAGAAAATCGGCGGGCTCTGCGCCGCCGCGGAAAGCAATTAGCCTGCCAGCTTCGACTTCACCAGCGCGGAAACCTTGGACATGTCGGCTCTTCCGGCGAGCTTCCCCTTCAGGGCGCCCATGACCCTGCCCATGTCGGACGGGCCCTTGGCGCCGGTCGCGGAGATCGCTTCGGCTACCGCTGCCGCGATCTCGGCCTCCGGCATCGCTTGCGGCATATAGCCCTCCAGGAGATCGGCTTCGAAGCGCTCGTTCTGCGCGAGATCCTCGCGTCCGCCCTTCTCGAACTGCGCGATCGACTCGCGCCGCTGCTTGATCATGCGCTCGATGACGCCCACCACGTCCGGATCCGTAAGCTCCTTGCGCTCGTCCACCTCGCGCTGCTTCACTGCCGCGAGGAGCAGCCGCAACGCGTCGCGGCGCCGCGCGTCGCCCGTGCGCATCGCAGCCTTCAGATCGTCGTTGATGCGAGCCTTCAGCGTCACGTGATGGGTGATTGGGTTTCCAGAAAAAGCAAAAGGGTGAAGGGCCTGCCCTTCACCCCTTTCCGCTGACTGCTCAGCGGATTCAATACATCCGCGGCGGCAGGAGCTGCGAGCGCAGCCGCTTGTGGTGGCGCTTGATCGCGGCGGCGAGCTTGCGCTTGCGCGCGGTAGTGGGCTTCTCGTAGTACTCGCGCGCGCGCAGCTCGGTCAGCAGACCGGTCTTCTCCACAGTGCGCTTGAAGCGGCGCAGCGCCGCCTCGAACGGCTCGTTCTCCTTGACGCGGACAGTCGTCATGACATTCCTGATGGCTAGGGGAAAAGTCGTATTATATCAAGCCATAAGCCATTTATGAAGCCGCTTTGATTCCCCATGCTGGTGCTCGGCATCGAAACCTCCTGCGATGAGACCGGGGTCGCCCTGTATGACGGCGGCCGCGGGCTGCTCGGCCACATCCTGCATTCGCAGGCCCGGCTGCACGCCGATTATGGCGGGGTCGTGCCCGAGCTCGCCTCGCGCGACCACGTGCGGCGCCTGTTGCCGCTGATCGGCCGTCTGCTCGGGCAGACCGGTTGCCGGCTTGCCGACGTCACCGCGATTGCCTACACCGAAGGCCCCGGCCTGGCCGGCGCGCTGCTCGTCGGAGCCGCGGTTGCGCACGGCCTCGGATACGCGCTGGGTGTCCCTGCGGTCGGCGTGCATCATCTCGAAGCCCACCTGCTCTCGCCGCTGCTTTCGCGGCCCGCGCCGGATTTCCCGTTTGTTGCCCTCCTCGCGTCCGGAGGCCACACCCAGTTGATGCGCGTCAACGGCGTCGGCGATTACGAGATGCTCGGCGAGACACTGGACGACGCGGCGGGCGAGGCTTTCGACAAGACGGCAAAGCTCCTCGGCCTCGGTTATCCCGGCGGCCCCGCGCTCGCGCGGCTCGCCACAAGCGGCACGCCGGGCCGCTTCAGCCTGCCGCGCCCGATGCTGACGAGCGGGGATCTCGACTTCAGCTTCAGCGGCCTGAAGACCGCGGTGCTTACCATCGTGAGGGAACGCGCGCTCGACGGCGCCGCGCGCGCCGATCTCGCCGCCGAAATCGAGGCGGCGATCGTGGAGGTCTTGGTTGCGAAGGCGCTCGCGGCTCTGCGCCACACGGGGCTCGGGCAACTGGTAATCGCGGGCGGCGTTGGCGCCAACGTCACCCTGCGCGCCCGGCTCGCGGTCGCCGTGCGCGGGAACGGCGCACGGGTCTACTACCCGGAATTCGAGTTCTGCACCGACAACGGGGCCATGATCGCGTTCGCCGCCGCGCAGCGGCTGCTAGCATCTGGATCCAGGATTGAGGATCGAGGCGTGAGGAGCTTCACCGTGCGGCCGCGCTGGGACCTTGAAACTGTCGGGCATTAGATGCGTCGTCCTCGCGTAGGCGGGGACCCAGTGAACCCGTGAAAGCCTGGATCCCCGCCTCCGCGGGGATGACGGCGCCTGGCTCCGCGGGCACGACCGGATCTAGCTCTGCGGCGCGCCGGTGCCGCCGCCGATTCTTCCTTCCGTGCCGGCGATGAGATTTCGGATGTTGGCCTGATGGCGCCACGTGATCAGCAGCGCAATCACGGCGACGCCAACCACGCCCACCAAGGGAAAGCGGTTCATGCCGTGGAGAAAGAACGCGAAGAACGGTGCGAACGCGGCTGCGACGAGGGCAGCGAGGGACGAATAGCGAAAGAAGAAGGCGATGATGAGCCAGGTTGCGACGGCTCCGGCGCCGAGCCACGGGTCGAGCGCAAGCAAGACGCCCGCCGCCGTGGATACACCCTTGCCGCCCCGGAAGCGCAGGAACACCGGGTACATGTGGCCGAACGTGGCGGCGACCGCGGCGGCGGCCACCGCGATATCCGACGACCCGTCCTCGGCCAGGCGTTGCGCCAGGAATACCGCCAGCCAGCCCTTGAGGGCGTCGCCCAGGAGGGTCAGCGCTGCAGCGGCTTTTCTCCCCGAGCGCAGCACGTTGGTCGCGCCGGGGTTGCCCGAGCCGTAGCTGCGCGGGTCGGGAAGCGTAAACGCACGGCTCACGATTACCGCGAACGGAATCGATCCCAGCAGGTACGCGAGCAGCGCAAGTGCTACGGCACTCATCTGAATTCACATACAATTGCCGCTCATTCTATAGCGGAACGGCGTGATGCCGCTCGTCACCAGCGCCGGATGGACACGATATTCATCAGCGACCTGCGCCTCGACATCCTGATCGGCGTGTACGATTGGGAGCGCAAGGTGCCGCAGACCGTGCAGCTCGATCTCGAGATCGGGATCCCGGACGGCGGCCGCCCGCGCAGCGACCGGATTCGCGAGACGATCGATTACGCCAAGGTGATCCAGCGCATCCAGGCGTCGCTGCGGGAGGAGCGCTTCCTGCTCGTCGAGCGACTCGCCGAGCACCTCGCGCAGCTCGTGATGACGGAATTCAAGGCGCCATGGGTCAAGATCAGCGTGAGCAAGCTCGCGGTGGAGAAGGATGTCAAGCGGGTTGGCATCACCATCGAGCGCGGCCAGAAAACGTGACCCCTCATCCCTCCGCCCTCATCCCTCACCCTCTGGGATGATGCTTCGCGTGCAACTGCTTCAGGCGCTCCCGGGCAACGTGCGTATAGATCTGGGTGGTGGAAATATCCGAGTGGCCAAGCAGGAGCTGCACGACCCGCAGGTCGGCGCCGTGATTCAGAAGATGCGTGGCGAAGGCGTGGCGCAGCGTGTGTGGAGAGACCGGCTTTTTCAGGCCTGCCTGCACGGAGTAGCGGCGCAGCAGCTGCCAGAACATCTGGCGCGTCATGGCGCCCCCGCGCGCGGTGACGAAGAGGTCATCGCTCGCGCGCCCGGCAAGTAGTTCGGGCCGCGCCTGCCTCACGTAGCGCCGGATCCAGTCGAGCGCTTCCTCGCCCAGCGGCACGAGCCGCTCCTTGGAGCCCTTGCCCACCACGCGCACGACCCCCATGTCCTGGCTCACCTGGCCGAGCTTGAGCGTCACCAGCTCCGAGACGCGCAGCCCGCTCGCGTAGAGCGTCTCCAGCATGGCCTTGTCGCGCAGCCCGAGCGCCTCCTCCACCGGCGGCGCGGCGAGCAGGCTCTCGACGTCCTCCTCGGTCAGGCTCTTGGGCAGGCCCCGCGGCAGCTTCGGAGAATCGATCCTGAGCGTGGGATCGGACTTGATGCGGCCCTGGCGCAGACAATAGCGGTAGAAACGCTTGAGGCTGGAAAGCAGCCGCGCGGCGCTGGTGGCACGCGTTCTGTTCCGGAAGCGGTGGCCGAGGTAGGCCTGAACGTCGGCGGCGTCGCCGCCCGGGAGCTTCTTCCCGTGCCGGGTATCCAGCCAGGCCGCGAACTGCGTCAGGTCGCGGCGATAAGCCTCGAGCGTGTTCTTCGCGAGCCCGTCCTCCAGCCACAACGCGTCGCAGAACTCGTCGATGATCCCGGAATCCCTGTTGGCCATGCCCGATATGAGCGATCATGCAAGCCGGACAAGTGGTAGATTATCTCCGGAGCCTGCTTCGTCTGCCAGAGAGAAAACTATGAGACCAGTCTTTCGGATCGTTTCGTTGCTCCTCGCATGCGCCTTCGCAGCCGGTTCGGCACTGGCGCAGAAGTATCCCACCAAGCCGATACGCGTCATCGTTCCCCAGCCGCCCGGCGACCCCTGCGACACCTTCGGTCGCTTGATCGGCTACAAGGTGGGCGAGCGCCTCGGCCAGCAACTCGTGGTCGACAACCGACCGGGGGCAAGCGGCACGATCGGTCTGGCGCTCGCTGCGAAAGCGCCCGCCGATGGCTACACCATCGCATGCGGGCAGGGCGGCAACATGTCGGTCATTCCCCACACGATGAAAAACGTGCCCTACCATGCGCTGAAGGATTTCACGCCCATCGCGCTGGTCGCGACCAATTACCTGGCGCTCGTGGTGTATCCCGGCAGGCCGTACAAGGACGTCGGCGAATTCGTGAAGTACTTGAAAGCCAACCCGGGCAAAGTGTCATTCGCGAGCAACGGTGAAGGCGCTTTCGTGCACATGGCGACCGAGTCGTTCCGCTCCCACGTCGGCTTCCAGTACCTGCACGTCCCCTTCAAGGGGGTGTCGGTCATGGTTCAGGAGGTGATGGCAGGCCGGGTGGACGCCGCCTTCGGCTCGTTTACGGGGATGTACCCCTTCATCACTTCGGGCAGGGTGCGGCTGCTCGGCATTGCGAAGGCCACGCGCGCGCCCAACTATCCCGACTTTCCCACCATCGCGGAAACGGTTCCGGGGTTCACCTCCGGCGGATGGTTCGGGTTCGTTGCTCCGGCCAACGTGCCGAAGCCGGTCATTGCCGTTCTGAACCGGGAGATGAACGCGGCCATGAAGCTGCCGGACGTGCGCGCCAAGCTGGAGCAACTTGGGCTGGAGGTCTGGACCGAGTCGCCGGAGCATCTCGGCAAGCTCATGAAGAGCGAATACGACAAGTACGAAAAAGTGGCGCGCGAAATCGGGCTTGTGCCCAAGTAGCCCGGCCCCGGGGCTCAGGCGCCCACGCCCTCGTGCCGGAGCAGCCAGCGCTTGATCTCGATCCCGGGACCGCGCCGCGCGTGCATGAACCCGCCGATGCCGTCGCTCGCGACGACGCGATGGCACGGAATGACAAGCGGGATACGATTGGCTCCGCAGGCACCACCCACCGGGCGCGGCGTGGTGCCCAGACGGCGCGCGATGTCCAAGTAGGTGAGGGTCCGGCCGCTCGGAATGGCGTGGACCGCGCGCCAAACCCGGCACTGGAACTCGGTGCCGCGATAGTCGAACGGGAGATCGAAGCGGAAACCCGGGTCGTCGAGGTAGCGCTCGATCTGCCGGCAGACCCGCTCGGCGCAGCGGCTGAGCGGGGAGAGTGTCGCGGCTGCGCGCGGAAAGTACTCGATGCCGGTAAGACGGTCGCCGACCGTGCGGATGCCGAGCACCGCGAACGGCGTCGGAAGCTTCGCCTGATAGTTATCCAGTTCTTGCACGCGGCTCGTTTGGACGCAGCTTCTGGATGACGACCACCGTGGCGAGAAGCGCAAGCCCGACATAGTCAAACGCGGCCCGCGGGTAGACCAGCGCGAGCCCGGCGAGGATCAGCAGCCAGCGCTCCAGGCGGCTGGTCCGCTTGAACACCCATCCTTGCATGCCGGCGGCAAGCGCCGCGATCCCGAACATCGCGGTCACGCTCACCGTGGCGATGTCCACCACCGAGGCATTGGCGAGCGCCTTGAACGAGCCCTGCAGCAGCAGGTTCAAGCCCGCCGGATCGAGCACGAACATGAACGGCACCAGGAAAGCCGGCATCGTGTATTTCCACGACTGCAGCGTCGTCTTGTAGGGGTCGCCGCCGGTGATCGCGGCCGCCGCGAACGGCGACAGCGCGGTGGGAGGCGATACCTCGGAGAGCACCGCGTAATAGAAGATGAACATGTGCGCGGCGAAATCCTGCACGCCCAGGGTGATCAGCGCCGGCGCGGCGATCACGGCACATATGATGTACGAAGCCGTCACCGGCACGGCGAGCCCGACGATCCAGACGATGAGCGAGGTAAAGATGGCGGTGTAGAGCAGCTTCACGTCGTGTACCAGCGCCTTCGTCGCTTCCACGCCCGCCGCGGACAGGAGACTCATCGTGCCCTGGGTGAGCGACTCGGCGTAGCCGATCACGATCGAGCTGAACTTGAGCCCCAGCCCCGTCAGCGTCACCACGCCGACGATGATGCCGGCGGCAGCGCAGGTCGCCGCGACGTTGAGCACGCTGACCGAGCCGGCCTCCAGCGTCGCGACCAGCTTCCCGGGCCACAGGCGCCAGGAAGGCCGCATGACCGCCGCGACGGCGAGCGCGAGCGCCCCGGCCGGAAGCGCCCAGGTCAGCGCGTCCTGATGAAACCGGCCTTTGATCAGCGTATACGCCAGGCACACCGCGAGCGCGACCGCGCAAAAGAGAATCATCTGGCGCCAGCTCATGAGCGCGCAGTCCGGGTGCAGAGCGCTCGCGACGAAAGCCACCATGATCGCCCAGAAGACGGCGGAAACCGGCGAGAACCCCAGGAGCATGAAGAAGATGATCGCCACCAGGGAGAGGAAGTGGAACCCGAACTGTTTCGTCAGATTCCACAGCGTTTCGGCCCTCTCGATCGGCACCCGCTTCATTCCAAACTTGCGCGCGTCGAGCTCGACCATCAGGAACAGCGCGAAGTAATAGAGGCAGGTCGGAATGGTCGCCATCAGGATCACGTCGAGATACGAGATCTTGAGGAATTCCGCGATCAGGAACGCGGCTGCACCCAGCACGGGCGGCGAGATGATCGCCCCGAGCCCGCCCGCGGCGAGCAGCCCGCCGGCGGCGTCCTTGCCGTAGCCGGCTTTGGCGAGCATCGGGTATGCGACCGTGCCGAGGGTGACGGTGGTCGCGACGCCGCTGCCTGACGGGCCGCCCAGCAGGAACGACGAGAGCACGATGGTGCGCCCGGCACCGGTGGGCTTGCCGCCCATCGCCGTAAACGAGAAATCGATGAAGAACTTCCCCGCCCCCGAGAACTGGAGGAACGCGCCGTAGATTGTGAACAGAATGATGAGGGACGAAGAGACGTCCACCGGCACGCCGAAGATGCCCTCGAGCGTCATGTACATGTGCCCGACTAGCCGCGAGATGTCATAGCCGCGATGCGTCCAGGGCTGGCCCAGCCAAGGTCCGAGCATCGCGTAGGCCACGAACAGCAGGCACACGAACGGCATGATCCAGCCGGTCGCGCGGCGGGTGGCCTCCAGCACCAGGAACGTGAGGATCACCCCGAACACCATGTCGAAGTTGTTCGGGATGGTGCTGCGATCGACGAAATCGTCGCCGCCGACAAGCCCATAGCCGATGACGAGGAGGGAAAGCGCGACGGCGATCCAGTCCCACCACATGACACGGTGGCGAAAGCGCTTCGAGAACGGAAACATCAGGTACGTCAGGAACAGTACGAAGCCGACGTGGATCATGCGCAACTCCTGCGTCGGCACGATCGCGTAGGCCGCGTAGAGGTGGACGAGCGACATGATCACGGCCACCACCACCACGAGGCGGCCGAGAACGCCGGTCAAGCGGTTGGTCGCGCCCTCCTCCGCCTCGATGTATTCCTCGGCCTTCCTGAGCGCCGCCTCGTCGAGCTCGATGTGGCGTTGCGCGGCGATCTCGTGAATCAGCCGGTCTTCCTTGTCGCTCATCGTGCGCGCCTCCTGGGGGGCGCGATCGCGGCTTCCGGAAACAAAAAATCCAGCGCGGGGAACGCGCTGGATTTTCGTCGTCCGGCCCGCGCTCAGCCGTGCGCTACTTGACCTTCAACCCTCTTTCGCGGAAATACTTGGCCGCGCCCGGATGGAACGGGATCACGATCGCCGCATTGGTCTGGTGCTTCAAATCGAAGTTCTGCGACTCCTTGTGCACCCGCACCATGTCCTCCTTCTTCTCGAACATCGTCTTCACGATGTTGTAGGCGACTTCGTCCGGAGTATCGGCGCCCGTCACCAGGATGTTCCAGATGGTGGTGACGTGGGCGTCCTTGTCCTGCCCCGGATACGATTTGGCGGGAATGATGTCCCTGACGTAGAGCGGGCCGTACTTCTTGTTCAATACCTCGGCCAGCTCGGCGTGCTCGATGAACTTGATCTTCACGCCCGGCGAGGCGGCGAGATCGGTCACCGCCGCGGTCGGAATGCCGCCCGACCAGAAGTAAGCGTCGATCTTGCGGTCCTTCAAGGCATCGCCGGACGCCTGCACCGTCAGCCGCTCGCGCGTGATGTCCTTGTCCGGATTGAGCCCCGCCGCTTCCAGCACGCGATTCGCCTTCACTTCGGTGCCGCTGCGCGGCGGCCCGGTGGAAACGCGCCGCCCCTTGAGATCGGC
>DATBKZ010000101.1:0-154413 GCA_036555615.1 Burkholderiales bacterium
GCCTCGCCGTGAGCCGCATTGCCCGCGGGCTGCCGGTCGGCGGTGAGCTCGAGCACGTGGACAGCGGCACGCTCGCGCAGGCGGTGCTCGAGCGCCGCGAAGCCTGAACGCCTCCTGGACACCGGCGCGGCGGCGGCCTCAACGCTTGAAGCCTTGGGCTCCGACGATCTGGCCGTTCCCGCCGAGGCCGGTGTCGGGAATGACATAGGCGATCCCCATTCCCGGCGCGCCGGCTCCCGTAAACGAACCCGCAAAATTGCCGGAGATCGTGCTGGTTCCGCAATTCTGGCCGGTGCAATTCCAAGTCATTTGTTGACTGCTGAAGGCAGTTGACCGGCTAAAGCTCGCGACCGCGCCGGAATGCATATACGTGGCGCCGTTGAACGCGACCTGCCAACTGTTCAATTGAAGACTTGTTTGCGGGAAATTCACAGTGACTGTTCCGCCCACGAATGCGCCTGTGATGCCCAGAGAATTCGTCGGGCGGGTGCCGCCGACCGGATAGTAGGTGAATATCCCCGTCCCAGGTAGGCTCGGCGCATCCCCAACGATGTAGTGCAGGAAAGTGGCAGGGGCGCCACCGACGATCGCGGTCGGCCACATGCCCCAGTGGAGATTGCCCGCGGCGGAATTGGAGCCAACGTCCGTCGCGATCGCCGCGCCGAGCGTGCCGGTGACCTGGCCGTCGCTGAATGCGGCGAGCTGTCCCTGGGCATTCGCGGTCAAACTGGCGTTCACCAGTGACCGCGAAACGGAGGTAAGAGGGTTGACGAAGTACGTCACGCCGCCGCTTCCGACGCTGGGCAAGGGGGTTCCCAGGACCGCGAGTTGCCCCGAGGGATCCCTCGCCTCGGTTACGATCTCCGGCAGTGCCGCGGGCGGCGGCAGGATCGCCGCAGCGCGCCCATCGGACTCGCCGCCGGCCGCCAGTCCCGCGCTTTCGCCGCCTCCGCCTTTCCCCCTGTTGCGTTCGCGTCCCGCCAGCTTGTCGCTGAGGAATCCGGGCGGCGCGATCAGCCGCTGCGGCTCGGCGTTGATGTCGGGCACGTGAAACGGCTCGTTGACGCCGAACACCTTTTCGCCGGTCTTGTTGGTCGCAGAGACCCGGTTGGTGCCAAACGAGAAACCGGTCGCATTGCCGTAGAGGCCGTCCGGAGCGCGGCTGCCGTCGGGGTTGAAGCAGTTCTGCTCGCACATGACGAGGACGTAGTGCGTGCCCCGTATGCCGATGGTGGCAGTCGGAGTCTCGAGGCGGTAGTTCTGGTGGTTGCGGCGTCCGACGAGGCCGGTGATCGTGCGCAATCCGCCCTTGAGCAGGCGGAAGAACGCCCGCTCGGACCCGTCATCCTTGCCGGCATAGCGGTAATCGGTGAAGGCGAATTCGGTTTCGGGGCGCAGGGCGACGATCGACTCGTCGGTTAAGCGGATCTGCGCGTTGCTGGCGGCGCCAGTTCGCACGCGGTCACCGGCTTCGATCGGCGATGTGCTCTGCAACGGAACTTCCCGGCCGGCACGGACCGCTCTGACGTCGCCTGCTGCCACCAGCACGCGTCCTATGATCTCGGCGGCCTGTGCGCTTGCCGCAGCTACCACGACCGCTGTTCCTATCAACCAACGTATGCGCCTCATAAGGTCCTCCTTGTACCGGGCGGGAGCGCTCCCGTCCGGTCAGTTGAAGTCATAACGCAACTTGATCGCGACCAGGTTGCGGTCGTACTCAAACAGCGCAATGTTCGAGTCATTGCGGGAAAGCAGGAATTCACCGCGCAGGCTGAGACCCCTGAGCAGGGAATAGCTGATTGCGAGATCGAGCCCGTAGTAGCTGTCACGCCGCGCCAGGCCGAGCAGGGGATCGGGCTCCCGGTAATCGCTCAGCTGATAGAACGCGCCGGCGCTCGCCGCCCACCGGGGCGCCGGCGAGCCAGCGGCAGACGCACGGAAGCCGTAGAGATCGCGCGACAGGTCATCGCGATCGCGGCGGTTGTCCTCCTGCCCGAAGTACAGATTGACGGTAAGCAGCGGCTGCCAAGGTGCGATGAAGGCGCGCCGGTAGCCGAGGGCGAGCTGGTAGAGGTGGGAATCGCGCACGTCGTTGCCGCCCTTGTAGTCGAGTTCGCCGTATTGGAGCGCGACATTGAACAGCTGGAACTCGTCGAGCTGCCGCTGCCATTCCCCCGCGACCCCGGTGACGTTACGGAAGTCCTCCTTATCCACGTCGAGTGTCGTGTAGAGCGCTCCAACGCGGTACAAGTCGTTTTCCCGCAGCAGCGTGACCCCGGCGCTCGCGGCAAGGGTCAGCAGGTCGAATTGCGATTCGAAGCTGCCATGGTTCAGCTTGCTTTCGGCGCCGAGCCCGCCGAACACCGACCAGCCGGGCGCCACCGGATGCGTAATCTGGCCGCCAGCTGCGAGGTGAGTGAACGTGTCGCTTTGTTCGACCCCGGCCTGGGTCACGGTAACCAGGCCAAAGGCGGGCAGGACGACGTTCGCGCTGCCGACGCCGCCGTTGACGTTGCTGTCGTAACCCAGCCCCACTTCGATGAAAAGATTGGCGGTGGTGCGGAACCGCGACTCGCGCGACCGGATTGCGTCCAGGAACCGGTCGATCCCCGCCTGCACCGCGGGAGGGGGCTTCAAGCGGGTGACCGCCTCGAATTCCTCGCGCGCCCGCGCGTCCTCTCCGAGCACGAAATAGCCGCGGGCGAGCTCGAGACGGGCTTGCGTGTTATCGGGGAAGGCGAGGAGGTAGCGCTCGAGCGCAAGTACCCCCTCGCCAGCGTGCCCGGCATTGATTGCGGCGATTCCGAAGAAGAAGTCGAACGCCGGATTGCCCAGCTGGTCGGAATTCTTCCTGCCGTGCTCGTATGCCGCCCGCGCGTCACCTCTTTCGAGCAGCGCCTTGATCTCATCCGACGGCGCGGCCAGCAGTCCTTCCGCGACGGCCATCCCGCACAGGCAGACCGCCAGCGCTATCATCCTAAATGTACGCACATCTCCCCCTTGCGATCGGATCATATCGCCGGCATGCGCATCGCATGTGCCAAATACGTCACATTGGGTGCAACAAGCCATTGATATTGGCCTGTTTTGGCCAGTTGACCCCGCCGGTTCGGGGGTGCTCTCTCCGGCATGCCGCAGGGGAGATCCCAGCGATATCCAGATCATGAGACCATCGCCCCCCCGCCGCGCCCGAGCACTCTGATGCCGGCGTCGCAAAAACTGCAGAAGGTCCTCGCCCAAGCCGGTCTCGGCTCGCGCCGCGCGATGGAGGAGCTGGTGCGGGCCGGCCGCGTCACGGTAAATGGCGTTCCCGCCCGGATCGGGGCGCGTGTGGGACCCGAGGACGTGATACGGGTCGAGGGGCGGCTGGTGCGGGGCTCCGCGGCGGGGCGCTTGCCGCGGGTGCTGCTCTATCACAAGCCCGAGGGCGAGATCGTAAGCCGCAACGACCCGGCCGGGCGCGCGAGCGTGTTCGACCGGCTGCCGCCCCTGCGCGGAGGAAAGTGGCTGGCGGTGGGCCGGCTCGACTACAACACCTGTGGCTTGCTCATCCTCACCAGCGAGGGCGAGCTCGCCAACCGCATGATGCATCCACGCTACGGCCTTGAGCGCGAATACGCCGTGCGCGTGCGCGGGCGGCTCACGTCAGAGCAGGTCGCGCGATTGCGCGCAGGAATCGAGCTGGGCGACGGCAAAGCACGTTGCGAGGCGGTCGAAGACGGCGGAGGAGAGGGCGCGAATCACTGGTACCGCATCGTCATCCGCGAGGGCCGGAACCGCGTCGTGCGCCGGCTGTTCGAGGCGTTGGGCCTGCCTGTCAGCCGGCTGATGCGAGTGCGCTTCGGACCGGTGCGCCTGCCCCCGCGCCTGAAACGCGGCCAACATGTCGATCTCGCGCCGCCCGAGGTGCGCGAGCTTCTTTCCGCACTTGAAGCGCCGTCTCAGGCCGTGGCCGCCCGGGAACGACCCCCTCCGAACGGCCGCGTCACGGCAATTGCTCGCGTTCGACCACAAACACGACGTCACCGGCGGCCGTTTCCGGCCAGATGAACGGAATACCGGGAAACATGCGCTCGAGACGGTGGCGGCCGCGCCCGACCTCCACCACCAGAAGGCCGTGGGGACGGAGATGTGCGGCCGCGCCAACCACGATCCTGCGCACCACATCCAGGCCGCCGCGGCCACCGGCAAGCGCGACCCGCGGTTCGTGCCGATATTCGCGGTGCAGGCGCGGCATCGCAGATGTCGTCACATATGGCGGGTTGGAGACAATCAGGTCGTAGCGTTTTCCGCGGAGGGCAGAATATACGTCGGACTTGACGGGCCGGACGCGCCGCCCCAGGCGGTAGCGTTGCACATTGATCCGGGCCACGGCGAGCGCCTGGGTAGAGACGTCAGCGGCATCGATTCTGGCAGCGGGGAAGCAATGCGCGAGCAATATCGCTAGGCACCCCGATCCGGTGCAAAGATCGAGGATCGTGCGAGGCACTGCCCGGTCGGATATCCAGGGAGCAAGCTTTTCGCGCAGTAATCCCCCGATATGCGAGCGCGGGACGACGGCGCGCTCGTCCACGTAGAAGCGGAAATCACCGAGCCATGCCTCGCGCGTGAGGTAGGCTGCGGGCTTGCGGCTGCGGATGCGGCGCTCGAGCAGGGCAAGTGCGCGCCGTGCCGCGCCCCGAGAAACCGGACGCTCGAAGAGGCCTGCCCCGGCGTCGGGAGGGAGACCGAGCGCATGCAGCACGAGCCACGCGGCTTCGTCGTGGGCGCTCCCGGTGCCGTGGCCGAAGGCGAGGCGGGCCCGGCGGAAGCGGCGGGCGCCGTAGCGCACCAGCGCGCCAACCGTGCGCAGCGACCGCGGCGCCGAGGCTTCAGTCTTGGACACTCAGCACGGATTCAGCCGAGGGCGTCGAGGTTCAGCTTAATGCTGGCGATGTCGTCGCCCGGTTGCTTGCCTGTCGTGAGCTGGGCGGCATCCCCTTCCATCGGCTTCGGCGCATTCGTGAGCAGCCAGTGCAGGTTGGTGGGCGAGTCGGAATTGGCCATGGCCTCGTCGATCGCCACCTTGCCGCTCGTGATCAGGAAGTACAGCGCCTGCTCGAAGGACTGCGAGCCGGGCGCGAGACTGCGCTCCAGGGCGTCCTTGATCTGCGTGATCTCACCGGTCTTGATCAGATCCTGGATGTGCTTGGTGTTGAGCAGCACCTCCATCGCGGGGATGCGACCGCCGTCGACGGTGCGCACCAGGCGCTGGGAGATGACCGCCCGCAATGCGATCGAGAGGTCCGCGAGCAATGCCTCGCGCGCCTCGCGCGGAAAGAAGCTGATAATGCGGTTGAGCGCGTTGTAGCTGTTGTTGGCGTGCAGCGTGGACATGCACAGGTGACCGGTCTGCGCGAAGAGCAGCGCAGTCTGCAGGGTCGGGCGGTCGCGGATCTCGCCCAGCATCAGCAGATCCGGGGCCTCGCGCATGGCGTTGATGAGCGCGGTTTCGTAGGACTGGGTATCCACCCGCACTTCGCGCTGATTGACGATGGATTTCTTGTGCTTGAACACGAACTCGATCGGGTCCTCGATCGTGAGGATGTGGCCGGACCGGATGCCGTTGCGGTAATCGATCATGGAAGCCATCGTGGTGGATTTTCCCGACCCGGTGGAGCCCACCACCAGGATGAGCCCCAGCTTCTCCATGATGATTTCCCTCAGGATCGGCGGCAGGTTCAGGCTCTCCATCGATGGCACTTCCGGCTGCACGAAACGGATCACCATTGCCACCGTGTTCTTCTGGCGGAAGATGTTCACGCGGAAATTGCCGAGCTCGCCCCCGCTCTGCGCAAAATTCATCTCGTGCGTAGACTCGAATTCCTTGACCTGAATCTCGTTCAGCAGCTCGTAGCAAATTCGCTTGACCTGGTCGGCATCGAGCACCTGGCTGCTGACGGGCTGAATCTCGCCGTTGATCTTGATCTGGACCGGCGACCCGGCGCTGAAAAACAGGTCGGAGGCCTTCTTGTCGGCCATGAGTTTTAAGAGCGGTGTCACGAACATGACCGTCTCCTTCCACCCCCGTTTGAATGGCATTTACCCACGCGTATGGCGCGTCGCGGCGCGCCCGCTCCAATACGCGGAGTCAAACCCGGCGCGTAGCGTCCGGCTTTGACGCTAATTCTGCCAACTCCGCGCCGGATTGCATAGGCGAAATCTCACTCTCCGCGCAAGAGCTCGTTGATGCTGGTTTTCGCGCGAGTGCGCGCATCGACCTGCTTGACGATGACGGCGCAGTACAGGCTGCAACGCCCGTCGGCGGCAGGCAGGCTCCCGGGCACGACCACGGAGCCGGCGGGCACCCGCCCATGGAGAATTTCCCCGGACTGGCGGTGGAAGATGCGGGTACTCGCCCCGATGAATACCCCCATCGAGATCACGCTGCCTTCCTCGACCACGACGCCTTCGACGATCTCGGAGCGAGCGCCGATGAAGCAGCCGTCCTCGATGATGGTGGGGCCGGCCTGGAGGGGCTCCAGCACGCCGCCGATGCCGACGCCCCCCGAAAGATGGACGTTCTTGCCGATCTGAGCGCAGGACCCGACCGTGGCCCAGGTGTCCACCATGGTGCCTTCGTCCACGTAGGCGCCGATATTGACGAAGGAGGGCATCAGCACGACGTCGCGGGCAATGTAGGCGCCGCGGCGCACCGCGGCCGGCGGCACGACGCGAAAGCCGCCGCGCCCGAATGCCCGTGCGGTGTAGCCGGCAAACTTCGACGGGACCTTGTCGAAGTAACGGGCGTCACCGCCGCGCATGACAACGTTGTCCTGCAGCCGGAACGACAGCAGCACCGCCTTCTTGATCCACTGGTGCGTGACCCACTCGCCACGAATTTTTTCGGCAACGCGCAGGCGCCCGGCGTCAAGCTCCGCCAGCGTGCGCGCGACCGCGCGCTTGAGCCGTGCGTCCGCTTGACGCGGGCCGATCTCGGCTCGGCTTTCCCACGCCTGCTCGATGAGGCCCTGCAAATTAGTCATCGGGCGATCTTACGCTGGTCGCGGAGGGCAAGCGCTCGAGGCGCACGTCGGGGCCGGGGCGCCAGCCCCGGTCAATGTGCTCGGCAACGACGGTGGTAAAGATGCCGCCGCGCACGTAGAACCTGGCGGTGAGCCGGATGAAGCGCGGGCGGGTGGCGCGCGCCAGGTCATCGAGGATGCGGTTGGTGACTGCCTCATGGAACACGCCCTTATTGCGGTAGGACCAGATGTAGAGCTTGAGGCTTTTCAGTTCGATGCAGCGGGCGGCCGGCACGTAGTCGAGAGTGAGCGTCGCGAAATCGGGCTGGCCAGTGCGCGGGCACAGGCAGGTAAACTCCGGTATTTCAATATGAATCCGGTAGTCGCGCGCGGGCCGGGGATTGGGAAAGGTCGCGAGCCTCGTGCTCGGTCGTCTCGGCATTATCGCGGCGCCACAAATCCGTTAGAATGTCATTCCCAAATAGCCTGCGGATTATAACCTCGACATCAGAACGCTCCATTGCGACTCAAACAGATCAATCTCGCAGGCTTCAAGTCTTTCGTAGACCCCACCCCCATACCCGTCCCCGGACACCTGGTAGGCATCGTCGGCCCCAACGGCTGCGGCAAGTCGAACGTCATTGACGCCGTGCGCTGGGTGCTCGGGGAGACCTCGGCGAAGCACCTGCGCGGGGACACCATGCAGGACATTCTGTTCAACGGCTCGGGCCAGCGCCAGCCCGTCAACCGCGCGAGCGTCGAGCTGATTTTCGACAACAGCCTGGGGCGCGCGGGGGGGCAGTGGTCGAGCTACGCCGAGATTGCGGTGAAGCGCGTGCTCGCCCGCGACGACGAGTCCACTTCCTATTACATCAACAACGTCCACGTGCGGCGGCGGGACGTCGCCGACATCTTCCTCGGCACCGGGCTCGGCAGCCGCGCCTACGCCATCATCGAGCAGGGCATGATCTCGCGGGTCATCGAGGCGAAGCCCGAGGACCTTCGCATCTTCCTCGAGGAAGCCGCCGGCGTCTCGAAGTATCGCGCGCGCCGCCACGACACGGAGCTGCGCCTGCAGGATGCGCGCGAGAACCTCCTGCGCGTGGACGATGTGCGCGCCGAGCTCGACAAGCAGCTCGAGCACCTGCAGGCGCAGGCGCAGGTTGCGGCCCGCTACCATGAGCTGCAAGCTCAGCTGCGCACGACACAGAACCTGCTGTGGCTGCTGCGGATGCAGGAAGCAGCCACGCAACGCGAACGCCATGCCCGGGACATCCAGCGGCTTGGGCTCGAGCTGGAAGCACAGACGGCGGCACTGCGCGCAGCCGAGAAACAGCTCGAGGAGGTGCGCGTGCAGCACTTCCGCGGGAGCGATGCCGTCCACGCGGCCCAGGGCGCGTTCTACGAGGCAAACGCGGAGACCGCGCGCCTGGAGCAGGAGCTGGCGCACCTTCGGGAAAACCGCCAGCGCGCCGAGCGCGAGCTCGCCGATCTCCGCGCGCAGCTCGATCGCGACCGCACCCAGTTGGCGGCAGCGCAAGCGGAATTGACCGAGTGGGAGGCCGAGCGCGGCCGCGCCTCGCAGCGGCTCGCCGCAGCCGAAGCAGCCCTGAAATCGGAGGCGGGCAGCCTTCCGGTCGCGGAGGAAGCCTTCAAGGCCACGCGGGGACGTTACGAGGAGCTGCAACGCACCCTCGCGCTTGCCGAGCATGCGGCGGGCGTGGAGAAAACCAAGCACGAGCATGCGCGGCAGATGCTGGAACAGCTTGCGCAGCGTGCGCAGCGGCTGACTGACGAGCGCTCCGGATTACAGCCCTCCGATGCAGCGCTGTTGGCGCGGCTGCGCAACAACATCGCTGCGCTGGAAACCGAGCTGCGGGGATTCTCCAGCACGCTCGCAGCGCATGAGGCGCAATTGCCTCAGGCCGAGCAAGGGTTGCGGGAATGGGACGCGGCGGTGGAGGGCGCGAGCCAGCGACTGGCCGGGGTCGAAGCGCGGCTGGAGGCATTGCGCCAATTACAGGAACAACTGGCGCGCGGGGCGCAGACCGAGGGCTGGCTCGAGGGCCGCGGGCTGAAGGGGGCGCCGCGGCTGTGGCAGGGCATTCGCATCGAGCCGGGGTGGGAGGACGCGCTCGAGGCGATCCTGCGCGAGCGCCTGAACGCCATCGCGCTCGAGCCTCTGGAGCAGGCCCGATCCTGGTTCGAGGAGCCGCCTCCGGGAAAGGTCACGATATTCACCGCGGCTCCCGGGCCCGCGCGCTCGCCCGCAACACTTGCGGGCTGCGAACCGCTGAGCCGTTACGTGAGCTGCGCGAACGCTGGCCTGGAGGCGGTGCTCGGAGATTGGCTGCGCCACGTCTATGTGGTCAGCGATGCCTCAGGCGGCATGGCGGCCCGTGCGCAGCTTCCGGAGGGCGCGCTGCTGGTGACGCGAGACGGTCATACGTTCACGCGCCACGCGGTGAGCTTTCACGCGCCGGACAGCGAGCTCCATGGGGTGCTGACCCGGCAGCGGGAGATCGAGGAGCTTGAGAGCACGCTGCACGCTGCGCGAGCCGAGACGGAGGAGTTGCGGAAAGCAGCGACTGCCGCCGAGCAGGACGTGAGCGGGCGACGGGGACGAATCACCGCGCTGCGGGACAGGATCAGCGAACGGCAGCGGGAGATTCATGCGCTGCAGCTCGAGGCGACGCGGCTGGCGGCGGTCGATGAGCGCGTGAAGAGCCGCACGCAGCAGATTGCAGCGGAGCTTTCCGAAATCGATGCCCAGGTGCGCGTGACGGCCGGATCGGAGCTCGCGGCGGCACGCCGCATCGCTGAGCTGCAGTCCGAGTTGGAAGAGCTGCGCGCGCAGCTCGCCCTGGCGACCGACCTTTACCAGCGCGCCGAAGGCGTGCTGGAGCGGCAACGTTCAGCTTTGCAGCAGAGCCGCGACGAAGCCCAGGCCGCGAGCTTTGGTTCGCAGTCGTGTGACTCTAAAATCAATGAGATAGAGTCATCAATTAAGGTTATTTCTGAAGGTAGAGAACGTCTCGAGCTGACGCTCGATTCCAGACAGAAGGAGGCCCAGGGGTTCGATGAGACGCCCGTTCAGGAGCGCCTGCAGCTCGCCTTGTCGACGCGCACGCAGCGCGAGCAGGCGCTCGCGCGCGCGCGCGATGCCCTCGAGGGCATGGAGAGCGGGCTCAAGGCAATTGACCAGGAGCGCCATGCCCTGGAGCAGCAGCTCGAGCCGTTGCGCGAGCGGATTGCGGAAGCGCGGCTCAAGGAGCAGGAAGCGCGATTGAACGAGGAGCAATATGCCGGGCAGCTTGCTGCGGCCGGTGCGAGCGTGGAGGCCGTCACCAGCCTAGTCGAAAAGGGCATGCGACCGGGCGCGCTGGCGAACGAGATCAACCGGCTTACCGAGGAGATCAAGGCCTTGGGCGCGGTCAACCTCGCGGCACTGGAGGAGCTCGAGACTGCGCGATCCCGGCGGGAATATCTCGACGCGCAGTCGCGCGACCTGAATGAGGCCATGGCAACGCTCGAGGACGCGATCCGGCGCATCGACCGCGAGACCCGGGAGCGGCTCCAGCATACGTTCGACGAGGTCAACCGGCATTTCGGGGAGATGTTCCCGGCGCTGTTTGGCGGCGGGCACGCCAAGCTAATACTGACGGGGGAGGAGATCCTGGATGCCGGTGTTCAAGTGAACGCGCAGCCACCCGGCAAGAAGAACACGACCATCCACCTGCTGTCGGGTGGGGAAAAAGCGCTCACGGCGCTGGCGCTGGTGTTCGCGATGTTCCAGTTGAATCCCGCGCCGTTCTGCCTGCTCGATGAGGTCGATGCCCCGCTCGACGACCACAATACCGAGCGGTTCTGCGATCTGGTGAGGAAGATGTCGCAGCATTCGCAGTTCCTGTTCATCAGTCACAACAAGATCACCATGGAAATTGCCGAGCAACTGCTCGGCATCACGATGCAGGAGCCCGGGGTATCGCGCGTCGTCGCGGTCGATATCGAGGAGGCGATGAAGCTTTCCGAAGCCGCGGCCTGACGCCGGGATCCTCCCCATGAGCGACCTCCAGTTGAGCCTGCTCGTCATCGGCGCGGTGGTGGTCGGCGCCGTCTATCTGTACAACTGGCTGCAGGAGCGGAGCCTTCACCGCCGAGTGCAGCAGGCCTTCGGGGAGGGGCACGAGGATGTGCTGCTCAAGGGGGCCGCCGAGTCCTCCCTGCATGAAGGCCGCGTCGAGCCGCAACTCGCGGCGGCAGTTCCCGGGCGCGCGAAGGTCACGGCGGTCGACGAGCGAGCGGCCGCCCCGGCGGCGGCGGGATTCGACGCGCTGCTCGATTATGTCGCCGAGATCAATGGCTCCGCGCCCATCGCCGATGCCCTGATCGGGGAGCTCTCGAGCAAGATCGCGTCCTGCGGCAAGCCCGCGCGGATCACCGGATTCGAGCCACGCGGCGGCGCCTGGGAGGAAATGGCGCGCGGCTCCGGGGGACGCTATACGCGGCTGCGCCTGGGTTTGCAGCTGGTGAACCGAAGCGGGGCGGTGAATCCGGCTCAGCTCGCGACTTTCTGTGACGCAGTCAGGCAGTGCGCGGACAGGATACCAGCGGATGCGGTGTGTCCCGACACCCACGCGGCATTCCAGATCGCGCGCGAGCTCGATCAATTCTGCGCCAGCGTTGATGTGGCGATCGGGGTCAATGTCGTCGCGCCGGAGGGCGCGAGCTTCGCCGGGACCCGGATCCGCGCGCTTGCCGAGGCGGCGGGGTTCAAGCTCGAGCCCGATGGCATATTCCATTATCGCAATGAGCAGCGGCACACGCTCTTCACGCTCGACAATCACGAACCCGCCCCCTTCCTGCCCGAAAGCGTCAAGGGGATCACGACCCGGGGCGTCACCCTGATGCTCGACGTGCCGCGCGTCGCGCAGGGCATCGAGTCGCTCGAACTGATGCTCAAGATTGCAAGCGGCCTCGCCGTTGGGCTCGGAGGCATTCTGGTCGACGACAACCGCGCGACCCTGACCGAGGCCGGCGCGATCCGGATCAAGGATCAGCTGCGCTCCATCCACGCCGCGATGGCGAAGCAGGGCGTCCCGGCCGGCGGCGCGCGGGCGCTGCGCCTGTTTTCCTAGCGATGACGGTTCCCAAGTCCGTGGCAGCCCGTGCTGCCGAGCTGCGGGGAACGATCGAGCGCGCGAATTACGATTACTACGTGCTCGACGCGCCGACTCTGCCGGACGCGGAGTACGACCGGCTGTTCCGGGAGCTGCAGGAGCTCGAGCGCCAGCACCCGGCGCTCGCCACGCCCGATTCGCCGACCGTGCGCATCGGCGTGACGCCGCTCACCGAGTTTGCCCAGGTCGCGCACGCGACGCCCATGCTGTCGCTTGCCAACGCGTTCGACGAAGGCGAGGTCGAGGCCTTCGATCGGCGGGTGCGCGACGGTCTCGAGGCGAAAGGGGACGTGGACTATGCCGTCGAACCCAAGTTCGATGGCCTTGCCATCAGCCTGTCCTATGAGCGCGGCGTGTTCGTCCAGGGCGCGACCCGGGGCGACGGCCATAGCGGCGAGGACGTCACGGCGAACCTGCGGACGGTGCGCGCGATACCCCTGCGGTTGAAGGGCAATGAAGTGCCTGGTCTGCTGGAGGTACGCGGCGAGGTGTTCATGCTCAAGCGCGATTTCCAGGCCCTCAACCGGGACCAGCGGCGCAGCCGCGGGAAGGAGTTCGCCAATCCACGGAATGCCGCAGCGGGCTCGCTCCGCCAGCTCGATTCGCGGGTGACGGCGTCGCGGCGCCTGACATTCTGTTCTTACGGACTGGGCCGCCACGCGGGCGGCCGGGTTCCGCACGACCGCCACAGCCGCCAGCTGGACCATCTGGAAGCGCTCGGCTTTCCGGTCAGCGCGCAGCGCCGCATCGTGCGCGGGCTCACGGGCTTGCTGAAGTACTATCGCGACATCGAACGGCAACGCCCCGACCTGCCGTTCGAGATCGACGGCGTGGTCTACAAGGTCGACGACCTGCGGCTGCAGGAACGCCTGGGCTACGTGTCACGGGCACCGCGCTTCGCGCTCGCGCACAAGTTCGCTGCCGAGGAAGAAATGACCGAGGTCCTGGGCGTCGATGTGCAGGTCGGCCGTACCGGCGCGCTGACGCCGGTGGCGCGGCTCGCCCCGGTGTTTGTCGGGGGCGTCACGGTCACCAACGCCACGCTGCACAACGAGGACGAGATCCGGCGTAAGGACGTCCGCGTGGGCGACACCGTGATCGTCCGGCGCGCCGGGGACGTGATCCCGGAAGTCGTGAGCGTGGTCAAGGAGCGCCGGCCGTCCAGTGCGCGCGTGTTCCATCTACCCGATGTCTGTCCGGTTTGCGGATCGCGGGTGGAGCGGCCGGAGGACGAAGCGATCGCGCGTTGCACGGCGGGTCTCTTCTGCCCGGCCCAGCGCAAGGAGGCACTGCTGCACTTCGCGTCGCGCCGCGCGCTGGACATCGAGGGGCTGGGCGAAAAACTGGTCGATCAGCTCGTGGACCATGGCATCGTCAAGACCCCCGCCGATCTCTACCGGCTCGATCTGACGACGCTCGCCAAGCTGGAGCGCATGGGCGAAAAATCCGCGGCGAACCTGCTGGCCGCGATCGACAAGAGTCGGAAGACGACTCTGGAGCGCTTCGTCTACGCGCTGGGCATCCGCAACGTCGGGGAGGCGACGGCGCGCGACCTCGCCCGGCATTTCGGCGCCCTGGAGGCGCTCATGGAGGCGGACGAGGCGGCGTTGCAGGCGGTGCCCGACGTCGGGCCGGTGGTAGCGGCTGGCACCGCGCGATTCTTTGGCGAACCCCGGAATCGCAAAGTCGTGCAAGAATTACGCTCGCTCGGCGTGCGCTGGAGTGAAAGCGGGCGGGCGCGCGCGGCGGATCTTTTCCTGGCCGGAAAGACGTTCGTGTTGACGGGAACGCTGCCGGGCATGACGCGCGACGAGGCGACGGAGCGGATTGTGTCCCGCGGTGGCCGGGTCAGTGGCAGCGTGTCGAAGAAGACCCATTACGTGGTGGCGGGCGCCGAGCCGGGGAGCAAGCTGGAAAAGGCCCGGGAACTGGGCATCGCGGTGCTCGATGAGAAGCAGTTCGTGCGGCTGCTGGAAGGAAAGAGAGGCTCATGAGAATCAGCAAGGCGGTGTTCCCGGTGGCGGGCATGGGCACGCGCTTCCTGCCCGCGACCAAGGCCAGCCCCAAGGAAATGCTGCCGGTGGTCGACAAGCCGCTGATCCAGTATGCCGTGGAGGAAGCGGTGGCGGCCGGCATGACCGAAATGATCTTCGTCACAGGGCGCGGCAAGCGCGCGATCGAGGACCACTTCGACAAGGCGTACGAAGTCGAATCCGAGCTTGCGGAGCGCGGACGCAAGGATCTGCTGAAGATCGTGCAGAACATCCTGCCGCGCCGCGTGAGCTGCACCTACGTGAGGCAGGCGCAGGCACTGGGGCTCGGCCACGCGGTGCTTTGCGCCCAGCCCGTGGTGGGAGAGGCGCCGTTTGCGGTGGTGCTGGCTGACGACCTGATCGACGGCGATCCCCCGGCGCTCAAGCAGATGGCGCGGATTTTCGAGCGCCACCACTGCTCGGTCGTGGCGGTGGAGAATGTCGCGCGCGAGGCAACGCGGAGCTATGGCATCGTCGCCGTCCAGAGCGAGTCGCGCTCGCCCCACCGCATCACTGGCATTGTCGAGAAGCCGGACCCGCGGGATGCGCCCTCCACGCTCGGGGTCGTCGGCCGGTATCTGCTCACGCCGCGCATTTTCTACCATTTGCGTCGGGTGAAGCCGGGCTCGGGCGGTGAAATCCAGCTGACCGACGGGATCGCCTCGCTGCTTGGCGAGGAGAAGGTGCTGGCCCACGAATTCGAAGGCGTGCGCTTCGACTGCGGCAACAAGCTGGGCTATCTGAAGGCAAACATCGAGCTCGCGCTGAGACACCCGGAAGTGGGTGCGGAATTCAGGCGCTACCTGCGGGGACGCGTGCCCAAATAGAGGCGCGGGAGCGTAGACTGAGTGGTTTACCCGCCTGATAAAGCGCGCCTCACGCTCGAGACCGCGGATCTCCTGGTCTCCGCCGCCGCCGTTTCCGAGGCAATGGCGCGCCTGGCGCGCGAGATCTCGGACGCGCTCGCCGGCAGCTTTCCGCTCGTGCTGTGCGTGATGCGCGGGGCTGTCGTCTTCGCCGGGCAGTTGCTGCCACAGCTGCGTTTTCCGCTGGAATTCGATTATCTCGATCTGACGCGCTACGGCGATGCGACGCAGGGCGGCGCGATTCACTGGCGCGTGACGCCCGCAGCCACGGTCACCGGGCGCACCGTGCTGGTGCTCGACGATATCCTCGACCATGGAAGCACGCTCGCGGCCGTGCGCGAGAAGTTGCGCGAGGCCGGGGCGAGCCGCGTCTACTACGCGGTCCTGACCGAGAAGGAAATCGGGCGCCCGAAGCCGGCGCGCGCGGACTTCGTCGGGCTGCACCTGCCCGACCGCTACGTGTTCGGGTGCGGCATGGACGTCGGCGGCGTCTGGCGCAACCTGCCCGAAATCTACGCCCTGAAGGAGGATAACGGGTGTTAGGCATCATCGGCGGCAGCGGCTTGCGTGAACTCGAAACCATGTCGGTCAAGCGCCGCGCGGCCGTGCGCACGCCGTATGGCAGGCCCTCCGGGGCGCTCGTCTTTGGAACGCTCGGCGGCCGCAACGTCGTGTTCCTGCCGCGCCATGGTCCGGCGCATACCATTCCCCCGCACGAAGTGAACTATTGCGCGAACATCTGGGCGCTCCATGCGCGCGGCGTGACGGACGTGGTGGCGGTTGCGGCGGTTGGCGGCATCCGGGCCGATCTCGGCCCGGGCGCGCTCGCCGTTCCCGATCAGATCATCGACTATACCCACGGCCGGCGCGCGACGTTCGTCAAGCGCGGCGCGCACCCGGTCACGCACATCGATTTCACCCGCCCCTATTGCGAGGCGATGCGCCAGCGGCTGCTCCGGGCGGCGCGGGAGGCGGGCGAGGCAATGGCCGCCGACGCCACCTATGGCGCTACGCAGGGACCGCGACTCGAGACGGCGGCGGAGATCAGTCGGCTGGAACGCGATGGAGCCCACATCGTGGGGATGACCGGC
Source organism: Burkholderiales bacterium (assembly GCA_036555615.1). Lineage (GTDB taxonomy): Bacteria > Pseudomonadota > Gammaproteobacteria > Burkholderiales > SG8-41 > SG8-41. The sequence continues at coordinate 16,175 of DATBKZ010000101.1, forward strand.
ATGCCGGAAACGGCGCTGGCGCGCGAGATCGGGCTGTGCTATGCGGCGCTCGCGGTCGTCGTCAATCATGCGGCCGGCCGCGGCGCAGCCGAGCGGGAGATCCGCCTCGAGGACTTCGGCCCGGTGCTGGAAAGAGCCATGAGACGGGTGCGCGCGATCCTCGAGCAACTGGTGAGGCTCGATGGCGACTAGGACCGTCTTGCGCATGGGGGACCCCCGGCTGCTCGTGCCGGCGCGGCCGGTGGAGCGTTTCGACCTGCCGGAGCTCCACGCCCTGATCGCGGACATGGACGACACCATGAAGGCGCTCAACGGGGCGGGATTGGCGGCGCCGCAAATCGGCGTCGGGCTGCAGGTGGCGATTTTCGGTGTGGAGGCGAATCCGCGCTATCCGGATGCCGAGCCGGTCCCCTACACGGTGCTGATCAATCCCGTGCTGGAGCCGGTCGGTTCGCAAATGGAGGAGGGCTGGGAAGGGTGCCTGAGCGTCCCCGGCATGCGGGGGCTCGTGCCGCGCTATCTCAATCTGCGCTACCGGGGCCGCGATGCCCACGGCCGCGCGATCGACCGCACCGTAAGCGGTTTCCATGCCCGGGTCGTGCAGCACGAGTGCGACCACCTCGCGGGGATACTCTACCCGATGCGCATCCGCGACCTGCGCAATTTCGGCTTCAACGAGGAGCTGTTCCCCGGCCAGAACCTGCAGGACGAGTAGGGAAGGGTAATGGGGTCAGGTTCGAATTTCTGGTCTGTCGTGGCAGATCAACCGCAGAAATTCGAACCTGACCCCTAGGTGCGGAGCTGCTCGATGAGGTCGCTTTCCAGCCGCACCACGGTCTTGGCGTTCCTCAGCGCGGCGCCGGTGATGATGAATACGTCCTCGGCGCGCGCGCCGAGCGTGTTGATCTTGGCGGTATGGAGATTGATGTCGTGGGCGGTCAGCACCCGGGCGATGCGGGAGAGCAGCCCGGGGCGGTCTCCCGCGATGAGGGAGAGCACCCAGGAGGTTCCCTTCTCGTCCGGCTGGATGTTGACTTCGGGCGAGATCGGAAAATGCCGCAGCTGGCGGGAAAGCCGGGGCTTGGTGAGCGGCGGCAGCGGGGACTTCGTCCGCAGCCGCTCCGCAAGGTCGTGCTCGATCAGGCCAATCACGTCGCGGTACTGGGGGCGGCGGTTGTTCGGATCCTGCACCTGGAAGCTGTCGAGCGCGTAGCCGTGGCGGGTGGTATAGATCTTCGCCTCGAAGATATCGTAGCTGATGCGCTCGAAGAAGCTGCAGATGCGTGCGAAGAGCTCCTTCTGGTCAGGCACGTAGATCATGACCTGCAGGCCCTCGCCGGCGGGTGACAGGCGCGCCTTGACTACCGGATCCTGCGTCTGCACCCGGTAGTAGAGCAGCCGCGTGTGCCAGGCGATTTCCTGCGGCTCGTGGCGCAGGAAATAGGCGTCCTCGAGCTGGTCCCACAGATTCTGCTCGGCAGCCTCGGGAACCGCATAGAGCCGCAGCTTGGCCCGGGCCTCTTCCTGGCGCGACTGCACGCTGCTCGCAAGCGAATAGCGATCCCCCGCGAGCAGGCGCCGCGTCGTCCAGAACAGATCCTCGAGCAGCTTTGCTTTCCACGCGTTCCAGACCTTCGGGCTCGTGCCGCGAATGTCCGCGACCGTGAGCAGATAGAGTGCGGAGAGATGGCGCTCGTCGCCGACGCGTTGCGCAAAGGCCTGCACCACCGCCGGATCGGTAATGTCCCGCTTCTGGGCGGTCAGCGACATCACCAGGTGGTTCCCGACCAGCCAGGCGACGAGCTCGACGTCCTCGCGTGCAAGACCGTGATCACGACAGAACTGGCGGGCGTCCGCTGCCCCCAGCTCCGAGTGGTCGCCGCCGCGCCCCTTGGCGATGTCGTGGAACAAGGCGGCAAGATAAAGCACCTCCGGCCGCTCGAAATTGCTCATCAGCCGGCTGCACAGCGGAAATTCGTGCGCGAGCTCGGGAATCGAGAAGCGCCGGACGTTGCGCACGACCCGCAGGATGTGCTCGTCCACCGTATAGACGTGGTAGAGATCGTGCTGCATCTGGCCGACAATGCGCCCGAAAGCGGGAAGGTAGCGGCCCAGCACCCCGTACTGGCTCATGCGGCGCAGGGCGCGCTCCACCCGCGTCGGACTGCGCAGGATCTGCAGGAATTGCTGGCGATTGCGCGGATCCTTGCGGAACGCCGGGTTGATCAGACGGCGCGCCCGCCACAGCGCGCGCAGGGCCGGCGCGCTCACGCCCTTGAGCTCGGGATGCTGCTGCAGGAGCGCAAAGCTCTCCAGTATCGCTGCCGGCTCGCGCTCGAACAGCCGCTCGTCGCGCGTCGCGAGCAGCTCGTCGCGCGCGCCAAAGCGCTTGTTGATCGGGTGATACTCCTTGTCGTGCAACGGCGTGATGCGCACATCCAGGTTCTGCAGCACGAAGGTGGCGAGCTGCGCCACTGCCTGCGCCGTCCGGTAATAGCGTTGCATCAGCTGCTCGCTCGCCAGGCGGTGCGGCCGGTCATGCAGCCCGAATTCGCGCGCGAGCGCGGTCTGAAAATCGAACAAGAGACGGTCCTCGCGGCGTCCCGCGAGGTAGTGCAGCCGGATGCGGAGCCACTGCAGGAACTGCTCGTTCTGGTGGATCTCGCGCAGCTCGGCGCGGGTGATCACGCCGCGGCGCGCAAGCTCGCCCCAGCTCTTGCCGATGCCGGCAGCGCGCGCGATCCAGAGCACGGTCTGGAGATCGCGCAGCCCGCCCGCGCTTTCCTTGATGTTGGGCTCGAGATTGGTTTCGGCGTAGCGCATGTGCCGCTGCTGCTGCTCGAGAAGCTTTGCCTGCAGGAACACCGCAGGGTCGAGCGCGTCGCGCACGCGCCTGGCAAAGCGCGAGAACAGTTCCCGCTTGCCCGCGAGCAGCCGCGCCTCGAGCAGCGTGGTCTGCACGGTGACGTCGGAGGCGGCGAGCGCGATGCATTCGTCGATCGTGCGCACGCTGTGGCCGACCTCGATCCCGATGTCCCACAGCGTGCCGATCAGGTGCTCGATCTTGCGGGCGAGGACCGCGTCCGCCGGCCCCGACAGCAGGATCAAGAGGTCGACGTCTGAGCAGGGATAGAGCTGGCCGCGCCCGTAGCCTCCCACGGCTGCCAGCGCGACGTCACGCGGCATCTGGTGGCTCGACCAGACCTCCCGCAGCTGGCGGTCCACCAGCGCCGCCTGGCGCCGCAACATGTCCTTCGGAAACCTGCGCGAGGCGAGCTCCTGGCGCAGCTGCGCGCGTGAGACGGCAAGCTTCTGCTTCCAGTGCACGGCACGCGCAGGCGCCGGCAGGACCGGAGCGGCAATCGCGGTTTGCGCCTCCGCCATGGAGTCAATTCTGGACCGGAGGCCGCGGCGGCGCGCCTTCGGACACCGTGAGCACCTCGTGGCCGGACCCGGTCACCAGCACCGTGTGCTCCCATTGAGCGGAGAGGCTGTGATCCTTGGTCACGACCGTCCAGCCATCCGCGAGCTGCCGGATATCGGGCTTGCCGGCATTGATCATGGGCTCGATGGTGAACGTCATGCCGGGCTCCAGCTTGAGGCCGACGCCCGGCCTGCCGTAATGAAGGACCTGGGGCTCCTCGTGGAATTTTCGGCCGATCCCGTGCCCGCAGAACTCACGCACCACGCTGTATCCGTGGGCTTCGGCGTGCTCCTGTATCGCGTGCCCGATATCGCCGAGGTACGCGCCGGGGCGCACCGCCTCGATGCCCCGCCAGAGGCACTCGAAGGTCACCTCGCACAGCCGGCGCGCCTGGATGGAGGGGCGCCCGACGTAATACATCCTGCTGGTGTCGCCATGGAAGCCATCCTTGATGACGGTGACGTCGATATTGATGATGTCGCCGACGCGCAGCTTCCGGTCGCCGGGCACGCCATGACACACGACGTGGTTCACCGACGTGCAAATCGACCGCGGAAACGGCCGGTAACCCGGCGGGGCGTAGTTGAGGGGCGCGGGGGTCGCCTGCTGCACCCTGGCGATGTAGTCGTGGCAGAGCCGGTCGAGCTCCTCGGTGGTCGTGCCCGGCTTGACGTGGGGAGTGATGAAATCGAGGACGTCGGCGGCGAGCCGCCCGGCGACCCGCATCTGGCCGATTTCGTCGGGGGTCTTGATGCTGACAGCCATCGCGCTTTGCCGCGCGCGGCAGGCAGCGGCGGCGGGAGGTACCTGGTTTTTCAAGGACAGCGGATTGTAGTCCAGAAACCGGCGCCTCGCACGGGCCGCCGCTTCCCTTGAGGGCCGGCCATTTCCAGTGCTAAAATCGCGAGTTAGCTGTGCTGGGGATAATGCGCCCCGCACGAAAAAACGCACATCCGCAGTCGAGTGAGGGTGGCCGTCACCACGATGGCCCCGCGGCGGATGGAGGCTCAACCCTTACCGGAGAGAACTGAAGCATGTCGGTCACGATGCGTGAGATGCTCGAGGCGGGGGTCCACTTCGGGCACCAGACCCGCTACTGGAACCCGCGGATGGCGCCCTATATTTTCGGCCATCGCAACAAGATTCACATCGTCAACCTCGAGAAGACGATGGAAAAGTACCTCGAAGCGCTGAAATTCGTGCGGCGGCTTGCCGCGAACAAGGGCACGGTGCTCTTCGTCGGCACGAAACGCCAGGCGCGTGAAATCATCAAGGAAGAGGCGGTGCGCTGCGGCGCGCCCTACGTCGACTACCGCTGGCTGGGCGGCATGCTGACCAATTACAAGACCGTCAAGCAGTCGATCAAGCGGCTGAAGGACATCGAGGCCATGGCGCAGGACGGGACACTTGACAAGCTTCCCAAGAAAGAAGCGCTGCATTACCAGCGCGAAATCGTGAAGCTGGACCGCAGCCTTGGCGGCATCAAGGACATGAACGGCCTGCCGGACGCGCTGTTCGTGATCGACGTCGGCTATCAGAAGGGCGCCGTGGCGGAGGCGAACAAGCTCGGCATCCCGGTCATCGCAGTGGTCGACACCAATCATTCACCCGAAGGCGTTGCCCACGTGATCCCGGGCAACGATGACTCGAGCCGGGCGATTCGACTCTACGTGCGCGGGGTCGCCGACGCGGTGCTCGAGGGCCGCCAGGACAGCCTCAAGGAAATCGCCCGCGGCGGTGACGAGTTCGTCGAGGTCGAAGAGACCGAGGACGCGTGACGCGGGAACCGGACGTCACAGTGGGGGCGCGAGCCCCCTTTTTTTAACCATCGGGAACGGAAATGGCGGAAATCACCGCGGGCATGGTCAAGGCGCTGCGCGAAAAGACCGACGCGCCGATGATGGAGTGCAAGAAGGCGCTGGCGGAGGCGGGCGGCGACATGGGCAAGGCCGAGGAGATCCTGCGGATCAAGCTCGGCAACCGTGCGACCAAGGCGGCCGGACGCATCGCGGCCGAGGGCGTCATCGCGGCGCATGTCAGCGCCGGAGGCAAGACGGGGGCGCTGGTCGAGGTCAACTGCGAGACGGATTTCGTCGCGAAGAACCCCGAGTTCATCGCGCTGGCGGCGGCGGTCGCGGAACTCGTCGCATCGCGCAACCCGCGCGACGTCGCGGCGCTTGGCGAGCTTCCGCTCAAGGGCCAGACGGTGGAGGACGCGCGCAAGGCGCTGGCAGGCAAGATCGGCGAGAATCTGGCGATCCGGCGTTTTGCCCGCATCGACGCGCAAGGAAAGCTTGCGGTCTACATCCATGGCGGCGCAAAGATCGGGGTGCTCGTGGACTATTCCGGAGGCGACGAGCAGCTGGGCAGGGATCTCGCCATGCACGTCGCGGGTGCCAGCCCCCGCCCGCTCGCGGTGTCGAAGGACGAGGTGCCGGCGGACCTCGTGCAGAAGGAACGCGATATCGCTGCCGCCAAAGCAGTGGAATCCGGCAAGCCGGCCAACATCGTGGAGAAGATGGTCGAGGGCTCGGTGCAAAAATTCCTCAAGGAAGTGACGCTTCTCGCCCAGCCCTTCGTCAAGGACGACAAGCGCAGCATCGAGCAGTTGCTGAAATCAAGGGCGGCCTCGGTTTCCGCGTTCGCCCTCTATGTGGTCGGCGAAGGCCTCGAGAAACGCAAGGATGATTTTGTGACGGAAGTGATGGCACAGGTTGGCCAGACGGCGTGAGCGCCTCGTCCCGGCTGGCCATCCCGTCCGCTCCTGACCGCACTGAGGGCACCATGCCGCAGACGCCCGCCTACAAGCGCATCCTCCTCAAGCTCTCCGGCGAGGCGTTGATGGGGCAGGACAATTACGGCATCAATCGCGATACCGTGGACCGCATCGTGGGCGAGGTCGCCGAGGTCGTGAATCTCGGGGTGGAGGTGGCGGTCGTCATCGGCGGCGGCAACATCTTTCGTGGCATCGCGCCCGCGGCTTCGCACATGGACCGCGCAACTGCCGATTACATGGGAATGCTCGCGACGGTGATGAACGCGCTGGCGCTGCAGGACGCGATGCGGCGCGTGAGCCTGGTGAGCCGCGTTCAGTCCGCGCTCCACATCGAGCAGGTGGTCGAGCCCTACATCCGGGGCAAGGCGATGCGCTACCTGGAGGAGGGGAAGGTGGTGATCTTCGCTGCCGGCACCGGGAACCCCTTTTTCACCACCGACACGGCGGCCGCGTTGCGCGGCATGGAGATGAACGTCGACCTCGTGTTGAAGGCCACCAAGGTGGACGGGGTGTATACCGACGACCCCAAGACCCACCGCGACGCGATGCGCTACCAGCGCCTGACCTTTGACGAGGCCATCATCAAGAACCTCAAGGTGATGGATGCCACGGCGTTGACGCTGTGCCGCGACCAGAAGCTGCCGATCAATGTATTCAGCATTTTCAAGCCGGCGGCGCTGAAGCGCGTCGTGCTGGGCGAGGACGAGGGCACTTTCCTGCATAATTGACGGCGGCCACGGCGCCAGAGGGAGCTGGATCATGATTGCCGACATCAGGAAGTCCGCGGAGCAGAAGATGCGCAAGACCGTCGAGACCTTGAAGACGGACCTGGCGAAGGTCCGCACCGGCCGCGCCCACACCGGGCTGCTCGATCACATCATGGTGGACTACTACGGCACGCCCACTCCCATCCCCCAGGTCGGTAACGTGACGCTTCTCGATGCGCGGACAATCGGCGTCAGCCCGTGGGACAAGAAGATGGCGCCCGCAATCGAGAAGGCGATACGCAGTTCCGATCTGGGTTTGAATCCCGCGACGATGGGCGAAACGGTGAGGGTGCCGATGCCGGCGCTGACCGAGGAGCGCCGCAAGGACCTGATCAAGGTGGTGCGCCACGAGGGCGAGAATGCGCGCGTGGCGGTGCGCAACGTGCGGCGCGACGCCATCCATCACGTGAAGGACCTGATCAAGCAGAAGAAGGTCTCCGAGGACGAGGGGCGCCGGGCGGAGGAGGACATGCAGAAACTCACCGACCGCTCGATCGCCGACATCGACAAGCTTCTGCAGCAGAAAGAATCCGATCTGATGGCGGTGTGATGACGTCGTTCGCCAGCTCCACGCTCGACATTCCTCCTGCCCGGCGCATTCCGCGCCACGTCGCCGTCATCATGGACGGCAACGGCAGGTGGGCCAAGCAGCGCCATCTGCCGCGGGTGGCGGGCCACCAGCGGGGCGTCAAGGCAGTGCGCGAAATCGTGCGCGCGTGCGGGGAACGGGGTATCGAGTATCTCACGCTGTTCGCGTTTTCGAGCGAGAACTGGCGCCGTCCCCCCGAGGAAATCAGCTTCCTCATGCAGTTGTTCGTGGCCGCGCTCGAGGAGGAGGTCTGCAAGCTGCACGAGAACGGCATCCGCTTCAAGTTGATCGGCGATTTGAGCCGGTTCGAGCCCCGGCTCGTGCGGCTGGCGCGCGAAGCGGAGGCGCTCACCGCGGCAAACCAGCGGCTGACGCTGACCATCGCGGCGAACTACGGCGGGCGCTGGGACGTGCTGCAGGCGGCGAACCGCATGTTGCGGGAGCATCCTCGCCTGGCGGCGGGATTCACCGAGGACGATCTGACGCCGTACCTCGCCCTGCACTATGCGCCCGAGCCCGATCTCTTCATCCGCACCGGCGGCGAGCAGCGCATCAGCAATTTCGTGCTGTGGCAGCTGGCGTACACCGAGCTCTACTTTACCGACACGCTGTGGCCGGACTTCGACGGCGCGGCGCTCGATCGCGCCATCATTTCGTACCAGCAGCGCGAGCGCCGTTTCGGGCGCACCAGCGAGCAGCTGCCCGCCGGCACCGGGCTGGCGGAGTATCGCGTCGCCCATATCCGCTCCGGCGAGTGACGGCGCCCGAGGCCGTCCCGGCTTCTGGAATGTTCAACGCGCGGCTCGCCACGGCGTTGATCCTCCTCGCAGCCTGCGTCGCGGCGGCGCTGTTCCTGCCCAATCGTTGGTGGGCTGCCCTGCTGCTGATCGTGCTCGCGATGGCGGGCTGGGAATGGGGGGCGCTCGCAGAAAGCGGACGCATGCGGCGGGCGCTCCTTGTGGGCGTGATGGTAGTCTCGGCCGGCGTGATTGGATTGGCCGTCGGCAACCAGCCCGAAAACGAAGCCCGGCAGCGTACGGTAGAAACCGCGGTCTACGGCGCCAGCATGGCATTCTGGCTGCTGGTCGCGGTGCCGTGGCTGAAGCAGCGCTGGCAGATACGATCCCGTCTCGCGCTGGAGGCAGCCGGCTGGATCGTGCTGGTTCCGGCCTGGCTCGCGCTCGCGCGCATGCAAAGCGAGCCCGGCCTGCTTCTCACGCTGCTCGGGATAGTCTGGATCGCTGATACGGCGGCGTACGCGGCGGGAAAGACGTGGGGGCGACATCTGCTCGCGCCCCGGATCAGTCCGGCAAAAACCTGGGAAGGCGTGGCGGGCGCCTGCTCTGCGGTGGCAGTGTATTATGTCGCTCTGTCGATGCTTGCGCCTGAATGGCGCTGGATGCACGGGTGGAGCGGTGCGGTGCTGTTTGCAGGCGTCACGCTGATGAGCATAGTGGGTGACCTCTACGAATCGTGGATCAAGCGCCAGGCGGGGGTCAAGGACAGCGGGGCGCTGCTGCCGGGCCACGGCGGCATGCTCGACCGGATCGACAGCATGAGCTCCAGCATGCCATTTGCTGCCTTGCTGCTGCACTACATACGCTAACCGGCCGACTCTGCCATGGGTGACAGGAAACGACTTGCCATCTTGGGATCCACTGGCAGCGTCGGCGCGAGCACGCTCGACGTCGTAGCACGCCATCGCGAGCGCTTCGAAGTGGTTGCGCTCACTGCCCGCCATCAGGTCGATGCGCTGTTCGAACAGTGTCGGGCCTTTCGGCCGAAGTTCGCGGTTCTGCTGGAGCCGGCAGCGTCCAGGGACCTCCAGCAGCGCCTGCGTGAGACGGGACTCGCTTGCGACGTGTTGAGCGGCGCCGCAGCGCTCGAGCAGGTGGCGGGCCTGCCGGAGGTGGATACCGTCATGGCCGCAATCGTGGGCGTCGCCGGGCTGCGCCCGACGCTTGCCGCCGCGCGCGCCGGGAAGAACATTCTGCTGGCAAACAAGGAGTCGCTGGTGACGGCAGGCGCAGTGCTGATGGACGCGGTGCGCGCGCATGGCGCGAGCCTGCTGCCCATCGACAGCGAGCACAACGCGATTTTCCAGGCGCTGCCGCGCGCGCGGGGCGGCCCCGATACCGCGGGCGTGCGCCGCATCCTGCTCACCGCCTCCGGCGGGCCGTTCCGATCCGCGACGCTGCGCCAGCTCGAGGAGGCAACCCCTGCCCAGGCCTGCGCGCATCCGAACTGGGTCATGGGACGCAAGATCTCGGTGGATTCCGCAACCATGATGAACAAGGGGCTGGAGGTGATCGAGGCGCGCTGGCTGTTCGATGTGCGGGCGGACCAGATCGAGGTCGTGATCCATCCCGAGAGCGTCGTTCATTCGCTCGTCGAGTATCTGGACGGCTCCGTCATCGCGCAGCTCGGCAACCCCGACATGCGCACGCCGATCGCCTACGGGCTGGGCTTCCCCGAGCGCATCGACGCGGGCGTAGACTTTCTGGATCTGCCGCGGATCGGCGCGCTGCACTTCGAGCGGCCCGATCGCGAGCGGTTTCCGTGCCTGCGGCTCGCGTACGAAGCGCTTGCCGCAGGCGGCATCGCGCCGGCGGTGCTCAATGCCGCAAACGAAGTCGCGGTCGCGAGCTTTCTTTCCGGAGCGGCCGGATTCCGGCAGATCCCCGCCACGATTGAAGCGGTGCTGTCCGACATGCCGTGGCGCCCCGTCGCGGGGCTTGAGGATATCCTGGCTGCCGACCGCGCCGCTCGGGAGCGGGCGGCGGGCTGGCTGCGCGCGGCCGGGCGTCCGGCGCTTGCCGCCCACGGCGGCTGAGGAATGACGCTCCTCACGACCATCGCCGCCTTCGCGGTGGCGCTCGGCTGCCTGATCGTGGTCCATGAGTACGGCCACTACCTCGTTGCGCGCGCCTGTGGGGTGAAGGTCCTGCGCTTCTCGGTCGGCTTCGGCAAGCCGCTCTGGATGAAGCGCTACGGGCGCGATGCAACCGAGTGGGTCATCGCCGCGTTTCCGCTCGGCGGCTACGTCAAGATGCTCGATGAGCGCGAAGGCCCGGTAGCGCGCGACGAGCTGCCCCGCGCGTTCAACCGCCAGTCGGTCTGGCGCCGCGTGGCAATCGTGGTGGCGGGACCGGCGGCCAATTTTCTGCTCGCGATCGCGCTCTACTGGGCGCTGTTCATCTACGGGGTTCCAGGCTTGAAGCCGGTGCTCGGGGAGCCGCCCGCCGGCACCGTGGCGCACCACGCCGGCTTCGCGGCAGGCGATACGCTGACCCGGATCGGCACCGAGGCGATCGCAACCTGGCAGGACGCGCGCTGGGTCCTGCTGCAGCACGCCATCCAGAAATCGACCGTCGAGGTTGCCGTTCGCCCGGCCGCCGGCGCTGCCGCCACGCGCCGCCTCGATCTCTCCGGCGTGACCACGGCCGAGCTCGACAGCGATTTTCTGCGGGCGCTCGGGCTCGTACGCTACCAGCCGCCACTGAAGCCGGTGATCGGCGAGGTCGTGGGCGGTGGCGCGGCCGAGCGCGCGGGGCTCAAGGCGGGCGACGAGATCGTGGCGATCGCGAACCAGCGCATCGAGCACTGGGACCAGGTGGTCAAGCTGGTGCGCGCGCATCCCGGCGCTTCCCTGGTGATAGAGGTGAGGCGCGCCGGCGCCCTGCAGCCGGCGCTTGCAGTTTCCCCCGAGACCGTGATCGAAGGCGGTCAGAAAATCGGCAGGATCGGGGTGGCACCGCACATGGATCCCGCTGCGCTGGCGGATCTCATCGTCGACGTGCGCTACGGCCCGCTCGAGAGCTTCGCGCGCGCGGCGCAGAAGACGTGGGAGACCTCGGTCTTCAGCCTGCGCATGCTCGGCAAGATGATCGTCGGGGAAGTCTCGCTCAAGAACCTGTCGGGGCCGATCACGATCGCCGATTATGCGGGGCAGTCCGCGCAGAGCGGAGTGGGCTCCTATCTTCTGTTTCTGGCGCTGATCAGCATCAGCCTCGGCGTGTTGAACCTCCTGCCGATCCCGTTACTCGACGGCGGTCATCTCATGTATTATGCGATCGAGATTCTGCAGGGTCGTCCTCTTTCGGACCGTGCCATCGAGATCGGTCAGCATGCCGGTCTGGTGCTGCTGATCACGCTGATGGCTTTCGCGCTCTACAACGACATTCACCGCCTGGTCGGCGGTTGAGTTCATGCGCTGGCTCCGCGCAGCATGGCTGCTCCTCGCATTCCATGCGGTTGCGGCAGCCGCCCTCGAGCCCTTTGTCATCCGGGACATCCGGGTAGAGGGCATCCAGCGCACGGAGGCCGGCACGATCTTCAGCTATTTGCCGGTCAAGGTCGGCGACACCATGTCCGACGAGCGCGCGGCCCAGGCGATCCGTGCGCTGTTTGCGACCGGGTTCTTCCGCGACGTGAGCCTCGAGCGCGAGGGCGACGTGCTGGTGGTCGTGGTGCAGGAAAGGCCATCGATCGCCCAGATCGAGTTCTCCGGCCTGCACCAATTCGAGAAGGACCAGATCACGAGCGCTTTCCGCCAGATCGGCATCGGGGAGGGACGCATCCTCGACCGGGGACTGCTCGACCGCGCCGAGCAGGAGCTCAAGCGCCAGTATCTGAGCCGGGGCTATTACGCTGTCACCATCAGTACCACGGTGACGCCGCTGGAGCGCAACCGCGTTGCGATCAACTTCAACGTCGAGGAAGGGCTGGTCGCCAAGATCCGGCAGATCAGCATCATCGGCGCGCAGACGTTCACCGAGAGCCAGCTGGTCGGACTGTTCGTGCTGCGCACGCCGGGGCTGTGGACCTGGTTCAGCAAGCATGATCAGTACTCCCGCGAGAAGCTCTCCGCCGACCTCGAGACGTTGCGCTCCTATTACCTCGACCGCGGGTATCTCGAGTTCCGCATCGATTCCACCCAGGTCTCGATCACGCCGGACAAGCAGGACATCTACATCACGATCAGCATCACCGAGGGCGCCCAGTACACGGTATCGGACGTGCGGGTGGCCGGCGAGCTGCTGATCCCCGAGGAGGAGATACGCAAATTCATTCGGATCAAGCCGGGCGAGGTGTTTTCCCGCGCGCGCCTCACCGAATCGAGCAAGTTGATCTCCGACCGTCTGGGCAACGACGGCTACGCCTTTGCCAACGTCAATGCCGTGCCGAGCCTCGACAAGGAAAAGCGCCAGGTTGCGTTCACATTCCTGATCGACCCCGGGAGGCGCGTCTACGTCCGCCGCATCAACCTGACCGGCAACACGCAAACGCGCGACGAGGTGATCCGCCGCGAGGTGCGGCAGCTGGAGGGCGCCTGGTACTCGGCGCAGAAGGTGACGCTTTCCAAGCAGCGCATCGACCGGCTTGGCTATTTCAGCGAAGTCGGCGTGGAAACGCCGTCCGTGGCCGGATCGACCGATCAGGTTGACGTCAACATCTCGGTCGTCGAGAAGCCCACCGGGCAGCTGTTGTTCGGCGCGGGTTACAGCAGCGACGAAGGCCTGGTCTTCTCGGCCTCGATCGCGAAGCAGAACATCTTCGGCAGCGGGCGGCACATGTCCCTGAGCGTCAATACCAGCCAGGTCAACACAATCTATTCGCTGTCTTACACCAACCCGTATTTCACGCTGGACGGCGTGAGCGCCGGCTTCGACGTTTATTACCGGAACCTCGACCCTGCGGAACGCGACCTCGGCGAGTACAAGACCAAGACCATTGGCGGGCAGTTGCGTTTCGGCGTCCCGATTACCGAGCTCGATACGATCCAGTATGGGATCGGGTACGACGACACGACCATTACGACGTTTCCCGACAGCCCGCCGCGCTACCTGGACTATGTGGCCGTTTTCGGCCCCCAGAACAACAACCTGTTCTTGACGGCCGGCTGGGGGCGCGACGGTCGCGACAGCCTCATCTATCCCACCAAGGGCTCGTTCCACCGGGCAAGCAGCGAGGTCGGCCTGCCGGTCGCCGATCTGCAGTATTACAAGCTCTTCTACCACTACCAGCGTTATTTTGCGCTCACACGGTTCACCAGCTGGCTGGTCAACGGGGAGCTGGGCTACGGAGACGGCTATAATGACAAGCCGCTGCCCTTCTTCAAGAATTTCTATGTCGGCGGCGTCAATTCGGTGCGCGGCTTCAAGTCATTTACAATAGGCCCCAAGGACATCAACGGTGACCCCACGGGTGGTCCGCGCAAGGTGCAAGCCAACACGGAGCTGCTGTTTCCACTCCCTGGTCTGGAAAATGACCGGTCGGTGCGGGTCAGCGCGTTCGTCGATTCCGGCCTGGTGGGCGAAACGATCGACTTCAACTTGATGCGCGTGTCCACTGGCCTCGCGGTGCTGTGGGTCTCGCCGATCGGTCCGCTCAAGGTCAGCTATGGCTATCCACTGCGCAAGCAGCCGGACGACAAGCTGCAGAAATTCCAGTTCACGATCGGCGGAATCTTCTAGCGCGCAGCCGGATCGGCGCCAAGGAACTGCAAGGAGAACGCATTGAAGCACACATTGCCCAGGATTGCCGTGGCGCTCACCGCGGTCGCAGCCATGGGCGCCGCTGCGGCCGCGGACATGAAGATCGGCTTCGTGGACGTCGAGCGCATCAGCCGTGAATCCGCCCCGGCCGAGCGCGCGAGCAAGCAGCTCGAGAAGGAATTCGCCCCCCGTCAGCAGGAGCTGCAACGCCGGGAGGCGCACATCAAGGAGCTCAAGGGACAGCTCGACCGCGAAGGGATGACCATGGCCGAGACCGATCGCCGCGCGCGGGAGCAGGAGCTGGCCCGCGCCACAGTGGAGTATCAGCGCATGCAGCGCGAATTTCGCGAGGACCTCACAATTCGCCGCAACCAGGAGATACAGGGACTGATGGAGCGGGCCAACCGTGTGATCAGAAAGATCGCCGAAGCCGGAAAGTTCGATCTCATCATCCAGGATGCGGTCTATCGGGACCCGCGCATCGATATCACGGATCAGGTGCTCAAGGCCCTGGCCGAGGCTCAATAGGCGACCCGGAATTGCGCGGCGCGCCCGCCGGCCCTGCTCGAGGCGCCGGCTGCATCCCGCGCCCGTGCCCATGAAAGAGAGCGGAAGCAGATCCTACAGCCTGCGCGAGATTGCCCGGCGTTTCGGAGGTGAAATTGCCGGCGACCCCGAACTCGAGGTGCGCCGCGTCGCTACGCTGGAGAACGCGGGGCCCGACAGCATCGCGTTCCTCGCCAATGCTCGCTACCTGCCCCAGCTCAAGACGACTCGCGCAGGCGCAGTGATCGTCGGCAAGGCCGCCCGCGCCGCAACCAGCGTCCCGCGCATCGTGTGCGCGAACCCCTACGCCTATTTTGCACGGGTGTCGGCCCTGTTCAACCCGGCGCCCGTTGCGCGGCCGGGAGCGCATCCGACTGCCGTCATCGACGGTTCCGCGCGCGTGGCCGCCGACGCGGAGATCGGCGCATGCTCGGTCATCGAGCGCGGCGCGGAAATTGGAGCGGGTTGCGTCATCGGCGCCGGCTGCAGTATCGGGGAAGATGCCGTGATCGGGGCCGGCTCCCGGCTCTATGCCAACGTCAGCGTGTACCATGGCTGCGTCATCGGCAAACGCGTCATCCTTCACGCGGGCGCCGTGATCGGCGCCGACGGCTTTGGCATCGCGGAGGAGGAGGGGCGCTGGGTCAAGGTGCCGCAGGTAGGACGCGTGGTAATCGGCGACGACGTGGAGATCGGCGCCAACACCACGGTAGACCGCGGCGCGCTCGACGATACCGTGATCGAGGACGGAGTGAAGCTCGACAACCAGATACAGGTTGCGCACAACGTGCGCATCGGCGCCCATACCGCGATCGCCGCCTGCACGGGGATTGCCGGCAGCGCGAAGATCGGGCGGCACTGCCGCATCGGTGGCGCATCGGGCATTGCCGGGCACATCACCATCGCCGACCGCGTGGAGATTTCCACCTATACGCTGATCACCAAGTCGATCGACCGCCCCGGGACCTATACCGGGGCCTATGCGTTCGAGCCGCACCGGGACTGGCTCCGGAACGCCGCCCAGCTCCGCCATCTCGCCGAGCTGGCGCGACGGGTACGCGGGCTGGAGAAGAAATCGAAGCAGCCGAAAAGGAGCAAGCCGTGAGCGGCATGGACATCAACAAGATCCTCGAATATCTCCCGCACCGCTACCCCTTCCTGCTGGTCGACCGGGTGCTGTCCTGCGAGCCGGGCAAGCGCCTGACGGCATTGAAGAACGTCACCATCAACGAGCCGTTCTTCCAGGGCCATTTCCCCCACCACCCGGTCATGCCGGGGGTGCTGATCATCGAGGCGATGGCGCAGGCCTGCGCGATCCTGACATTTCACAGCGAGAGCCATCGGGCCGATGAGCGCCTGGTCTACTACTTCGCCGGTATCGACAACGCCCGGTTCAAGAAGCCGGTCATGCCCGGGGACACGCTGCGCCTGGAAGTTGTCCTGGAGCGTCACGTCCGCGGCATCTGGAAATACACGGCGCAGGCACTGGTCGAGAATGCGGTGGTGGCGGTGGCCGAGATGATGTGCACGGTGCGCGCGCTCCAGGAAGACGGACGGACCGCTCCGGTGCCGCACTCGTGACCCGTCCGTCCCGGCCGTGAAGGCTCATCCCACAGCGATCGTCGACCCGCGCGCGCGCATCGCAGCCGACGTCGAGATCGGCCCCTACGCCGTTGTCGGGCCCGACGTCGAGATCGGCAGCGGGTGCTGGATCGGCCCGCATGCCGTGGTCACCGGCCACACCCGGATCGGTCAGCAGAATCGCATATTCCAGTTCTCGTCGGTGGGGGAGGCCCCCCAGGACAAGAAGTACGGCGGGGAGCCGACGCGCCTGGAGATCGGCGGCGGAAATACCATCCGCGAGTTCTGCACCTTCAATTGTGGAACGGCACAGGACGCTGGCGTCACGCGGATCGGGGACGACAACTGGTTCATGGCCTACGCTCACGTTGCCCATGACTGCCAGGTGGGAAGCCACACCGTGTTCGCCAATGGCGCCACGCTGGGCGGGCACGTGCATGTGGGCGACTACGCCATACTCGGCGGCTTTACCGGTGTGCACCAGTTCTGCCGCATCGGGGCCCACTGCATTACGGGGGGCGGCACGATCGTATTGCTGGACGTGCTGCCCTACGTGATGGTCTCCGGCAACCCGGCAAAGCCGTACGGACTCAACGTCAAGGGCCTCAAGCGCCGCGGCTTTGCAGCCGACACCCTGGCCCGGCTCAATCGGGCCTACAAGACGCTCTACCGCTCCGGCCTCACGCTCAACGAGGCGAAGGAGCGGCTTGCGCGCGAGGCGTCCGAGTGCCCGGAGCTCCGGGTCATGCTGGATTTCCTGTCGAAATCGGAGCGCGGAATCGCCCGCTAGCGAAGCAATGGAGCCGCTGACCATAGGCATGGTCGCCGGCGAGCCCTCGGGCGACACGCTGGGCTTGCATCTCATGCTGGCGCTGCGCCGCCATCATCCGGGCGCCAGGTTTACCGGCATCGGGGGACCACGGATGATCGGCGCGGGCTTCGACGCAATATTCCCGATGGAGAAGCTCGCCGTGATGGGGATTGCGGAAGTGCTGCGCCATTTCCCCGAGCTCGCCGGCATTCGCCGCCGCCTGGCAGCGCATTTCCTGCGCGAGCGTCCACGGCTGTTCATCGGGATCGATGCACCCGAGTTCAATCTGGGGCTCGAGCGGAAGCTCAAGTCCGCCGGCGTGCCGACCGTGCACTACGTCAGCCCCCAGATCTGGGCATGGCGCGCCGGACGGGTGCACAAGATCAGGCGCGCGGTATCCAAGATGCTCGTCTTGTACCCCTTCGAGAAGGCGCTCTATGAGCGCGCGCAGGTGCCGGTGGCGTACGTCGGACATCCGCTCGCCGACGTGCTCGGAAGATTTCCCGGCGCCGCCGCGATGCGCGAGCAGCTGCGCCTGCCCGCGGCAGCGAAGATCGTGGCGCTGCTTCCCGGCAGCCGGGTGATCGAGCTGAAGCGGCTCGCCGACCTGTTCGTCGCGACTGCCGAGAGGATTACCGAGGCCGTGCCGGATGTGCATTTTCTCGTCCCGTTCGTCAACCGCGAGACCCGCGACATCTTCGAGGCCGCGCTCTATCGCCGTGAAGCGGGAGCCCTCAGCATGGGCATAATGTTCGGGCACGCGCACGAGGCGATGGCGGCCGCCGACGTCGTGCTGGCGGCATCGGGCACGGTGACCCTGGAAGCGGCATTGCTCAAACGGCCGATGGTCATCACCTACAAGGCGGCGCCGCTCTCCGCGTTCATCCATCGGGCCCTGAGCTACCTCCCGTACGTGGGGCTGCCCAACGTGCTCGCGGGAAAATTCATTGTCCCGGAATTCCTGCAGGAGGAAGCGACGCCCGAGAACCTCGCCCAGGCGGTCACCAACCTGCTGTTCGACGCCGTCATGCGGCAACGGCTCGAAGCGCATTTTGAGGTCCTGCTGCGGGAATTGCGCCAGGACGCCGCCGGAGCCGCCGCCGCCGCCATTCTCCCGCTGCTCGAGGGTGCGCCTGCATGACAGGCCACGGCGCCCTGATCTGTGGCGTCGATGAAGCGGGACGCGGACCGCTAGCCGGTCCGGTATTTGCCGCGGCAGTGATCCTCGACCCGGCGCGGCCGATCCGCGGGATTGCGGATTCCAAGGCGTTGAGCGCACCCCGGCGTGAAGCCCTGGCGGCAGAGATCCAGTTGCACGCCGCGGCGTGGGCAGTGGCGAGCGCGAGCGTCGAGGAAATCGACACCCTCAACATCCTGCAGGCGAGCCTGCTCGCGATGCGCCGCGCGGTGGAGGGCCTTGCCGTCGCGCCGCGCGAAGTGTGGGTGGATGGATTGCATTGCCCCATCCTGGCGTTTCCCGTGCGCCGCGTGGTGCACGGGGACGCAACGTTCGCCAGCATCGGGGCCGCCTCGATCATCGCGAAAGTCGCGCGCGACGCGGAAATGCACGCGCTCCATCGGATCCATCCCTGGTACGGATTCGATCGGCACAAGGGGTATCCCACCGCTGCGCACCTGGCGGCGCTGCGCGCGCACGGCGCCTGCGCCGCGCACCGGCGCACCTTCGCTCCCGTGCGCCTGCTGCTGGGAGATGCGCACAGTTCTCGGGCAGAGCCGTAGGCGAAGATTGCGTGCATCCCCCGAAGCAGATCAACTCCGCCGCCAACCCGCGATACAAGGCGCTGCGCAAGCTCGCGCAGTCGTCCCAGGAGCGGAGAAAGACCGGTCTGTCGGTGCTCGACGGCGCGCACCTGGCGGCGGCCTACCGCAGGCACGTCGGGCGACCCCGAAGCATCGCGGTGAGCCGCAGCGGCCTGGCGAATCCGGAAATACAGGCGCTGCTGGAGGACATGGGGGAAGTAGAGATTATTGCGCTCCCCGATGCGCTGTTCCAGGAAATCTCGTCCGTTGCCACCCCGACCGGCATCGTGGCGGTCATCGAGACGCCCCGCCCGCAGGCCGTTCCGCGGCGCATGGAATTCTGCGTGATGCTCGAAGACCTCCAGGACCCGGGAAACGTGGGCTCGATCCTGCGCTCGTGCGCGGCTGCGGGCGCGCGGCAGGTGCTGCTGTCGAAAGGCTCGGTGCACGCCTGGTCGCCACGCGTGGTGCGCGCAGCCATGGGCGCTCATTTCATGGTGACCATCCACGAGGGCGTGGACTTAGTCGCTGCGGCCCGCGATTTCCCCGGCACGCTGGTCGCGACGGCTCCACATGCGGAGAAGAGCCTTTTTGAAACCGACCTCAGGGGCAGAATTGGCTTCATGTTTGGCAACGAGGGCGCCGGTCTCACCGCGTCGCTGCTGGCGGAGGCGGACTCGGTGGTCTCCATACCCATGCCCGGGGCGGCCGAATCGCTCAATGTCGGAGCGGCTGCCGCGGTATGCCTGTTCGAGCGCGTGCGGCAGTTGCGTCAATAGATGCGCCGCACCAGCTTCGCCTCGTGGAGGATGGTGGTCGCAAGCTCCTCGACCGACTTGTGGGTGGCATCGAGAAACGGGATGCCTTCCTGACGCATCAGCGCCTCCGCCTCGCGCACCTCGAACTCGCAGTTCGCGCGGGTCGCGTACTGGCTGCCGGGCCGGCGCTCGTTGCGGATCTGCTCGAGTCGCTCGGGCTTGATGGTGAGGCCATAGAGCTTCCCGCGCAGGGAGCGTAGCTGCGCGGGCAGGCGCATGCTGCTGAAATCCTCCGGTATGAGAGGATAGTTGGCGGCGCGGATGCCGTACTGCATCGACAGATAGAGGCAGGTCGGCGTCTTTCCGCAGCGCGAGACTCCGATCAGCACGACGTCCGCCTCGGACAGGTCGCGGCCCGACACGCCGTCGTCGTGCGAGAGCGTGTAGTTCACCGACTCGATGCGGTGATGGTAATTGACGAAGTCGGCCACGCTGTGCGAGCGCCCGATGGCGTGCGAGGCGCGCACGCCCAGCTCGCGCTCGAGCGGCGAGATGAAGATCTCGAAGCAATCGAGGAACAGCGCATCGGCCTCGCCGACCACCTGCGCAATTTCGGTGCGGGCAAGCGTGCTGATGACGATCGGGCGCTCGCCGTCGGCGGCGCCCTGCTGATTGACCCGGCTTACGACGTCGCGCGCCTTCTCGATGGTGTCGACGAACGGCAGCGTCACCTCGTTGAAGCGCACCTTGTCAAACTGGGTGAGCAGGCTGTGGCCGAGCATCTCGGCGGTGATGCCGGTGCGGTCGGAGACGAAGAAAGCGGTGCGGGCTCGCGCCATCGATCCTGCCTGATGCGTGTTTTGCCGGTAAAATAACTTCTTTTCCTGCAATCCACAATCAGCCTCACGCCCGCAGCCATGAGCGACACCCGCCTGATCCTCGATTTTTCGAACGTGCGCATGAAGGACGTGGCGCAGGTCGGGGGCAAGAACGCCTCGCTCGGCGAGATGATGAGCCAGCTGGGGGACGCCGGCGTGCGGGTGCCGGGGGGATTCGCCACGACGGCGCACGCCTACCGCGAGTTCCTGGCGCAGGGCAAGCTCGACCAGCGGGTTGCCACGCGCCTGCGGGGGCTGGATGTCTCCGATGTTTCGGCGCTGGCGCGCGCCGGCGAGGAGATCAGGGGCTGGATTCTGGCGCAGGAACTTCCCGCGCGGCTGCAGCAGGAGATCGGCCACGCCTACCGGAGGCTGGCGGATGGCACTGGGGCGGATGCCACCTTCGCGGTGCGCTCCTCGGCAACGGCCGAAGATCTTCCCGATGCCTCCTTCGCCGGCCAGCAGGAGACGGTGCTCAACGTGCATGGGCTCGACGATGTCTGCAGCGCGGTGAGGCGGGTCTTCGCGTCGCTCTACAACGACCGCGCCATCGCCTACCGCGTGCACAAGGGCTTCACGCACGACGAGGTGGCGCTCTCAGCGGGCATCCAGCGCATGGTGCGCAGCGACCTGGGCGCGAGCGGCGTGATCTTCACGCTCGACACCGAGTCGGGCTTCGACCAGGTCGTGTTCATCACCTCGGCCTACGGGCTGGGCGAGACGGTGGTGCAGGGCAAGGTCAACCCCGACGAGTTCTACGTCTACAAGCGCGCCCTGCGCGAGCGGAAGCTCGCGATACTGCGCCGGGGGCTCGGCTCGAAGGCGGTCAAGATGGTGTATGCCGACGCGCGGCGGTCGGGCCAGTCGGTGGCGACCGTGAGCGTGCCCGAGGCCGACCGGCGCCGCTTCTCGATCACCGACGCCGAAGTGGAGGAGCTGGCGCGCTACGCGATGGCGATCGAGGACCATTACCGGCGGCCGATGGACATCGAGTGGGGCAAGGACGGCATCGACGGCAAGCTCTATGTGCTGCAGGCGCGCCCGGAGACCGTGAAAGCAGCGGAGAAGGTCGACTCGCTGCGGCGCTACCGGCTGAAGAGCCGCTCCGAAGTGCTCGCGACGGGGCGCGCGATCGGCCAGCGGATCGGCAGCGGCCCGGTCCGCGTGGTGCGTGGCGCCGCCGAGATGTCACGCGTGCGCGACGGCGACGTGCTGGTGACGGACATGACTGATCCCGATTGGGAACCCGTGATGAAACGCACCGCGGCCATCGTCACCAACCGCGGTGGCCGCACCTGCCACGCGGCCATCATCGCGCGCGAGCTCGGCATACCCGCGGTAGTGGGCTGTGGCGACGCGACGCAGGTGCTGAAGGACGGGCGCCCGGTCACGGTGTCCTGCGCCGAGGGCGACACCGGATTCGTTTACCGGGGAATCCTCGAAACCGAGGTGCTCGACCTCTCGTTGAAGGGCATCCCGAGGGCGCCGGTGAAGATCACCATGAACGTCGGCAATCCCGAGCTGGCGTTCGAGTTCCAGCGCCTGCCCAACGAGGGGGTGGGGCTCGCGCGGCTTGAATTCATCATCGCGCGCATGATCGGCGTGCATCCCAGGGCCGTGCTGGCCTATCCGGATCTGGGATCCGATCTCAAGCTCGCGGTGGAAGAGCACAGCGCGGGCTACCCCGACCCGGTGACGTTCTATGTGGAGAAGCTCACGGAGGGCATTGCCACGCTCGGGGCGGCGTTCTGGCCCAAGCCGGTGATCGTGCGCCTGTCCGATTTCAAGTCCAACGAGTACTCCGCCCTCACGGGCGGCGCGCGCTACGAGCCGCGCGAGGAGAATCCGATGCTCGGCTTCCGGGGCGCCGGACGTTACCTCGATCCGTCATTCCGGGACTGCTTCGAGCTCGAGTGCCGCGCGTTGAAGAAGGTTCGCAACGACATGGGGCTCACCAACATCGAGATCATGGTGCCGTTCGTGCGCACCGTGTCGGAGGCGCGCAAGGTCCTGGAGCTCCTCGCCGCCAACGGACTGAAGCGCGGGGAGAACGGGCTGCGGGTCGTCATGATGTGCGAGCTGCCGTCGAACGCGGTCCTCGCCGATCAGTTCCTCGAGCATTTCGACGGGTTCTCGATCGGCTCCAATGACATGACCCAGCTCACGCTGGGCCTCGACCGCGACTCGGGGATCATTGCCGCGACCTTCGACGAGCGTGACCCGGCGGTGAAACAGATGCTGCATCTCGCCATCCAGGCGTGCCGGCGCACGGGCAAGTACGTCGGCATCTGCGGACAGGGGCCGTCCGACCACCCGGATCTCGCAAAATGGCTGGTGGAGGAGGGCATCGAGAGCCTCTCGCTCAATCCCGATACGGTCATCGAAACCTGGCTCTACCTTGCCAGGGAGTCTCCCGGGGAGCAATCAGGTTAGACGCGCCTGCGCGGACGGCCGCAGCGCGCGAGTCATTGGACGGCGCGCTGATTTCCGATAAAATACGCAAACCGTCGGCGTATGCGATGAGCAACAAATACATCTTTGTCACGGGTGGGGTCGTATCCTCTCTGGGCAAAGGCATCGCCGCCGCCTCCCTCGCCGCGATTCTCGAGTCCCGCGGCCTCAAGATCTCGATGGTCAAGCTCGATCCCTATCTCAACGTGGATCCGGGGACCATGAGCCCGTTTCAGCACGGTGAAGTCTTCGTCACCGAGGATGGCGCCGAGACCGACCTGGACCTCGGCCATTACGAGCGCTTTCTGCACGCCAAGATGTCGAAGCGCAACAACTTCACCACTGGCCAGATTTACGAAAGCGTGATCCGGAAGGAGCGCCGGGGCGACTACCTCGGCGGCACGGTTCAGGTCATCCCGCACATTACCGACGAAATCAAGCATTTCATCCGCCGCGGGGCCGGCGAAGCGCAGGTGACGATCGTGGAAATCGGCGGCACGGTGGGCGACATCGAGTCGTTGCCGTTCCTGGAGGCGATCCGCCAGATGGGGATCGAGCTGGGACGCGAGAACTGCTGCTACATCCACTTGACCCTGGTGCCCTACGTCGCGGCGGCCGGCGAGATCAAGACCAAGCCGACGCAGCACTCCGTGAAGGAGCTGCGCGAGATCGGGATCCAACCCGATGTGCTGCTGGGGCGCACCGACCGCCCCCTGCCGGAAGACGAACGCCGCAAGATCGCTCTCTTCACCAACGTCCCGATGGAAGCCGTGATCTCGGCCGTGGATGTGGACAGCATCTACAGGATTCCCGGCATGCTGCACGCGCAGAAGCTGGACGACATCGTGTGCCGTAAGCTGGGCTTGAACCCGCCGCCCGCCAATCTGTCGAGCTGGGAGCGGCTGGTGCACGCCCTCGAGCATCCCCAGCGCACGGTCAACATCGCGCTGGTGGGCAAGTACGTCGATTTGACCGAATCGTACAAGTCGCTGACGGAGGCGCTGATCCACGCCGGCATCCATACCGGCGCACGGGTCAAGATTCATTACGTTGATTCGGAAAGCATCGAGAAGAACGGAATCGCCAGCCTCCAGAACATGGATGCGATCCTGGTGCCGGGCGGCTTTGGCAAGCGCGGCGTCGAAGGCAAGATCAGGGCTATCCGCTACGCGCGCGAGGCCGGGGTGCCGTATCTGGGCATCTGCCTGGGCATGCAGCTCGCCGTGATCGAGTTTGCCCGCAACATGGCGGGGCTCGCCGGCGCCCACAGCACGGAATTCGACCCCGAAACCCCCCATCCGGTCATTGCCCTCATCACGGAGTGGCAGGACCGCGACGGGCGCATCGAGCGGCGCGATGCGCAGTCCAATCTCGGCGGCACGATGCGCCTCGGCGGCCAGGAATGCGTGCTCGAGCCGGATTCCATCGTGCGCCGGATCTACGGTCAGGATCGCATCATGGAGCGGCACCGGCATCGCTATGAAGTCAACAACCATTATCTGGCGCGGCTCAAGGCGGCGGGGCTGAAGGTCAGCGGGACGTCGGCGCAGGACAAGCTGTGCGAGATGATCGAGTTGCCAGCCCATCCCTGGTTCGTGGGCTGCCAGTTCCATCCCGAATTCACCTCGACCCCCCGCAACGGCCATCCGCTGTTCAAGGCGTTCGTGCAGGCGGCGCTGAGCTACTCCACGCGGCCGGGCGAGGCCCCGGGCCTGGCGGGGGACCCCGGCCGGTTGAAGAGCATCGCCTGAGGGCCGCAAGCGTGATCCTTTGCCCGCGACAAGCGCAGCTGGCGTCGTCGCCGCGCCGCGGCGGCCAGCCTGCAATCGCGCCGCGATGAGCCCAATGGACCTCTGCGGCTTCAAGGCCGGCCTCGATCAGCCGTTGTTTCTGATAGCGGGACCCTGCGTCGTCGAGTCCCGCGATCTCGCGCTGGACACGGCGGGAGCCCTCAAGGAGATCTGCGCCGGGCTGGGCGTGCATTTCATCTTCAAGGCGTCGTACGACAAGGCCAACCGCACGTCGCTGAAGTCGTTCCGGGGCTTGGGCATGGATAAGGGGCTCGAGATCCTGGGTGAAGTCAGAAAAAAGGTCGGGGTACCGGTCCTCACCGATGTCCACGAAACGGAGGACATCCCCGCAGTGGCGGCGGCCGTGGACGTGCTGCAAACGCCGGCGTTTCTGTGCCGGCAAACCGATTTCATCTGTGCGGTCGCGGCTGCGGGCAAGCCGGTGAACATCAAGAAAGGACAGTTTCTCGCTCCGGAAGACATGCGCAACGTGGTGGAAAAGGCGAAGGCAGCAAGCGGGCGCGCCAACATCCTGGTCTGCGAACGCGGCGTCTCATTTGGCTACCACAATCTGGTTTCCGACATGCGCGCCCTTGCGATCATGCGCGACACCGGCTGTCCCGTGGTGTTCGATGCCACCCATTCGGTCCAGCTCCCGGGTGGCCAGGGCTCCGCGAGCGGGGGCGAGCGCCAGCACGTGCCGGTGCTCGCGCGCGCGGCGGTCGCGAGCGGGATTGCGGGGCTCTTCATGGAAACGCACCCCAATCCGGAGAAGGCGCTGTCCGACGGTCCCAATGCATGGCCGCTGAAGCTCATGAAGCCGCTGCTTGGCACCCTGCAGGCGCTCGACGGCATGGTCAAGAGCCGCGGCTTCGCCGAAGACCTGCTCTAGGCACCAGGCGGATTTCAATCCCCGACACCAACAGGAACAAAAATGAGTGCGATCGTTGACGTGATTGCGAGGGAGGTCCTCGATTCCCGCGGCCATCCAACCGTGGAGGCGGACGTGCTGCTCGAGTCGGGCGTGATGGGTCGCGCGGCGGTGCCCTCGGGGGCTTCCACTGGAAGCCACGAGGCCATTGAGCTGCGGGACGCCGATGCCGCGCGCTACGGCGGCAAGGGCGTCCTCAAGGCAGTGGAGAACATCAACACCGAGATCTGCGAAGCGGTGATCGGAGTCGACGCGACCGAGCAAAGCTTCGTCGACAAGACGCTGATCGAGCTCGACGGCTCCGAGAACAAGGCGCGCCTCGGCGCCAACGCCGTGCTGGCCGTGTCGCTGGCGGTGGCGAAGGCCGCGGCCGAGGAGTCAGGTCTGCCGCTGCACCGCTATCTCGGCGGAGCCGGGGCGATGGCGATGCCGGTGCCGATGATGAACGTGATCAATGGCGGCGCCCACGCGGACAACGGGCTCGACATGCAGGAATTCATGATTGTGCCGGTCGGGTTCACGTCGTTCCGCGAGGCGCTGCGTTGCGGCGCCGAGGTGTTTCACACGCTGCGCAAGCTCCTCGCGGGGCGAAAGCTTTCGACCGCCGTGGGCGACGAAGGCGGCTTCGCGCCGCGACTGCCCAAGCACGAGGTGGCGGTGAAGACGATCCTCGAAGCGATCGAGGCTGCCGGATACCAGCCGGCCGATCAGGTTGCGCTCGCGCTCGATTGCGCGAGCTCCGCCTTCTTCAAGGACGGAGAGTACACGCTCGCCGCGGAGGGGCTTGCGATGTCGTCGTCGCAGTTCGTCGACTATCTCTCGGAGTGGGTGGAAAAATACCCGATCATCAGCATCGAGGACGGCATGGCGGAGGACGACTGGGACGGCTGGAAGCTCCTCACGCGGCGGCTCGGCAAGAAGGTGCAGCTGGTGGGGGACGATATCTTTGTCACCAACACCCGCTTGCTGAAGCAGGGCATCGACCGCGGGGTCGCCAACTCGATCTTGGTCAAGATCAACCAGATCGGAACGCTGACCGAAACCTTCGCCGCGATCGAGATGGCGAAGCGCGCCGGCTATACCTCCGTGGTGTCGCACCGCTCCGGCGAGACCGAGGACACGACCATTGCCGATATCGCCGTTGCGACGAATGCGCTCCAGATCAAGACCGGGTCGCTCTCGCGCTCGGACCGGCTCGCCAAGTACAACCAGCTGCTGCGCATCGAGGAGGACCTCGGGGAGGCGGCGAGCTATCCCGGCCGTGGAGCGTTTTACCAGCTCAGGTGACGGATCGTGCGCACCGGATAGCGCGCGATGAAGGTGCTGACTCTGGTCCTGGCGGCCCTGATCGTGCTGATCCAGTATCCGTTGTGGGCGGGAAAGGGAAGCTGGTTCCGGGTGTGGGAGGTGGACCAGCAGATCCGCGCGCAGCGCGAGACGAACCGTGAGCTGAAGGCGCGCAATGCTGCGCTCGAAGCCGAGGTGCGCGATCTCAAGGTCGGACTGGACGCGGTCGAGGAGCGGGCGCGGAGCGAGCTCGGCATGATCCGGCAGGACGAGATCTTTTTCCAGGTGCTGGAGGCATCGCCGGCGGCGGCGCCCCGGGAACCCGCGGCGCGCTGACATGGCCGTGCCGGGCGCGCTCGGCCCCGCGAGGGTCATTGACGGAGCGGCTGCCGCGCGCGAGATCGTTGCCGGCCTCCGGGAGCGGGTCGCAGCGCTCGGGCGACGCAACGTGCAACCGGCGCTCGCTGCGGTGCTGGTCGGCGACGACCCGGCATCCCGGATCTACCTGCGCAACAAGACGCGCGCCTGCGCCGAGGCGGGGGTTCGCTCCGAGGTGCGCGAGCTGCCGGCTGATTGCCAGCTGCCCGCCCTGCTTGCCGCGATCGAGAAGCTCAATGCGGACCCTGGCATCAACGGGATCATCGTTCAACTCCCGTTGCCGCGCCATCTCGACGCGGCGGCGGTTCAAACCGCGGTCTCCCCCCAAAAAGACGTCGACGGATTGAGTTGGCACAACCTGGGCGCCCTGATGGCGGGGCAGCCGCGGTTCGAGCCCTGCACGCCGCGTGGGGTGATGGCGCTTCTCGACCGGGCCGGAATCGAAATCGACGGGCGTCAGGCGGTCGTGATCGGACGCAGCACGATCGTCGGCAAGCCGCTGGCGCTGATGCTGATGGCGCGCGGGGCAACCGTGACGATCTGCCACAGCAAGACCCGCGAGCTCGCGGAGCACACGCGCCGCGCGGACATCCTGGTGGCTGCAGCGGGGCGGGCCGGGCTCGTCACGGCTGACATGGTGAAACCGGGCGCCGCCGTCGTCGACGTGGGCATCAACCGCCTGCCAAGCGGCAAGCTTGCGGGCGACGTGGATTTTGCGTCGGTGCGCGCCGTTGCGGGCTACATTACGCCGGTGCCCGGCGGCGTGGGGCCGATGACGGTCGCGATGGTCATCGCCAACACCGTGCTCGCCGCCGAGCGCAGCACCCCGCAGCGGACGGCCTGACGGCCGGTCGAAGCTCAGCACGAAAAAGCATTGGAGAAGTTGAGCAGCAGATCCGCGCTGAAGTAACCGCGGAACGCAAAGTAGGCGACGAGCGCCGCGAGCACGCCCAGCATCAGCCACAGCAGGATGCGCCTGCCCTGTGTCATGTGCACTTCGAGCATGCGTGTCGCATTTCGGCGTGATTCGAGTTCTCATTATTGCATACCCCTCGCGGTTACCGGTCCGGCCCGGGCCGGCGCATAAGCAACGAACGGCGCGTTATGAAGGCGCGCCGCCGCGGTTGGTATAATTCCCTGTTTTTCAGCCTCTTCTCGCGCCCACTTGGATTCACGCACCATTCCGGCACCCGGCTTCGGTTGCACCTTCGAGGACCTCTACGCGCGCGAGGGGCTCCTCCGGCTCGACCAGCGCTTTCTCGCGGGCCTGAAGGAAGCCGATGCAGCGCTGCACGGGGAGCTCGCGCGTGCGCGGGCCGCTCCCGCGGCGCTCGCGCCCAAGCAGGAGTCCGCGCTGCTGCTCGCGCTGGCGCCGCACCTCGAGCAGTTCATCGCGCGTTTGTTCGGCATCGAAACCGAGGTCCGCGCTCTTGCCGCGGAACATCACCGCCTTTCCCCGCTCTATCAGGTCAAGCGGCAGTTCGTGCAGCGCAAGGCGATGCATCGCTACCCGCCACGCGAGGCCGCGGGATTCGACGGCGCCGCGCTCGAGCGCGAGCTGGAGCGTGCGTTCGGCGAGCCGTTCTCGGAGCTCGCTTACGCGCGTCACGTCGCGAAGTGGCAGCAGGACGAAGCCGCGCACGCCACGCATCTCGACTCGGCGCTTCGTTACGCGGCATGGGCCGCCCATACGGAGGCGGGCAGGGCGCGCCATCGCTCTGGAGTGTTGTTCAAGGCGCCGGCGAAGCTCGATGCCTTCCGGCTGATACCGCTCGTGACCGACGAATCGGGCGGATATCCCAGCCATCGCCTCGGTCCCGGCCACCTGAGGCGGCGCGATGGCTTCAAGCTGACCGACTCCGGAGCCGCTCTCGTGCACGCGCTCGACGAGGCGAATTACTGCATCTGGTGCCACGAGCAGGGCAAGGATTCCTGCTCCAAGGGGCTGCTGGAAAAAGGCGCAAGCGGCCGCGGCGTGGCGTCTTTCAAGAAGAGCCCGTTCGGCGTCACGCTCGCGGGCTGCCCGCTCGAGGAGAAGATCTCCGAGTTCCACCAGGCAAAGGCCGAAGGGCAGGCGATCGGCGCGCTCGCCATCATCGTCGTCGACAACCCCATGGTGGCCGCGACCGGCCACCGCATCTGCAACGACTGCATGAAGGCCTGCATCTACCAGAAGCAGGAGCCGGTCGACATTCCGCAAGCGGAGACGCGCACGCTCAAGGACGTGCTCGAGCTGCCGTGGGGCTTCGAGATCTACTCGCTGCTCACGCGCTGGAACCCGCTCAACATCCGTTCGCCGTACCCCGGGCCGCCGAGCGGCAAGCGTGTGCTGATCGCCGGCATGGGCCCGGCGGGCATTGCGCTTGCGCATCACCTGATGAACGACGGGCACACCGTTGTCGGAATCGACGGGCTCAAGATCGAGCCGTTGCCGGCCGGCCTTTCAGGGATGGATGAGCGCGGGGCGCCGATTCCGTTTCAACCGGTGCGTGACGTTCGCGACATTTACGAGCCGCTCGATGAGCGCGTCATGGCGGGGTTCGGCGGCGTCGCCGAATACGGCATCACGGTGCGCTGGGACAAGAATTTCCTCACGATCCTGCGCCTCCTGCTCGAGCGCCGGCGCCAGTTCGCGATGTTCGGCGGCGTGCGCTTCGGCGGCACGTTGACCGCGGAGGAGGCATTCGCCATGGGGTTCGACCATGTAGCGCTTGCCCTGGGCGCCGGGCGGCCGACCGTGCTCGACCTGCCGAACGGGCTTGCGCGCGGCGTGCGGGCTGCGTCGGATTTTCTGATGGGGCTGCAACTGACCGGCGCGGCAAAAACGGACTCGCTCGCCAACATGCAGCTGCGGTTGCCCGTCGTCGTGATCGGCGGGGGGCTCACCGCCATCGACACCGCGACCGAGGCGCTCGCGTACTATCCGCTGCAGGTCGAGAAGTTCCTGCGGCGCTACGAGCAGCTCGCGCGCGAGCATGGCGAGGCAGCGGCGCGGATCGCGTGGGACGAGGAAGAGCGGCGCATCGCTGACGAATGGATGGCCCACGCGCGCGCGATACGCGAAGAGCGCGCACGCGCCGCCGTGGAACACTGCCCGCCCCGCGTGCTCGAGCTGCTGCAGTCATGGGGCGGGGTCACCATCGCCTACCGCAGGCGGTTGATCGACAGCCCGTCCTACACCCTCAATCACGAGGAGGTGCACAAGGCGCTCGAGGAAGGCATACGGTATGCGGAAGGTCTCGTCCCGCTTGCGGTCGAGGTCGACGCGCAGGGGCACGCCCGCGCTCTCAAGGTTTCGGTGCAGCGGCGCCGCGATGACGGCGGCTGGTCGGAAGCCGCGCGGACCGAGCTGCCCGCGAGGACCCTCCTGATCGCAGCCGGCACCCATCCCAACACGGTGATCGCGCGCGAGGAGCCGGGACACTTCAGGCTTGACGGCGAGTATTTCCAGGCCTGCGACGAGAACGGCGCGCCGGTCGCTGCGGAGCGGTTTATCTCCAAGCCGTCGGAGCCGAGGGTGCTGCTTGCGCGCCGGGAGGACGGGCGCTTCCTGAGCTACTTCGGTGACGTGCATCCCTCGTACTTCGGCAACGTGGTCAAGGCGCTGGGCGGAGCCAAGCAGGGCTATCCGGTGGTGAGCCGCGTGCTCGCACGGGTCCGGCCGGCGTCGGCCGTGAGCGACTCGCAGTTCATCGGGCGGCTGAACGAGGAGCTGCAGGCGACAGTGCAGGAAGTGACGCGGCTCACGCCGATGATCGTCGAGGTCGTGGTCAAGGCGCCGGCCGCCGCGCGGCGTTTCCGGCCCGGTCAGTTCTATCGCCTGCAGAACTTCGAGATGCTCGCGCGCCAGGTGAACGCGACGCGCATGCTGCTGGAGGGCATCGCGTTGACCGGCGCCGCGGTGGACACCGCGCGCGGGCTGATCTCACTGATCGCGCTCGAGATGGGCGGCTCCTCCGACCTGTGCGTGCTGTTCCGCCCCGGAGACCCGGTGGTGGTGATGGGGCCCACCGGCTCGCCAACCGAGATTCCCCGGGGCGAAACCGTGGTGCTCGCGGGCGGCGGACTCGGCAATGCAGTGCTGTTCTCGATCGGGCAGGCCATGCGGCGCGCCGGAAACCGCGTGCTTTACTTCGCGGGCTACAAGCACATGACCGACCGCTACAAGATCGGGGAAATCGAGGCGGCAGCAGATACGGTCGTCTGGTGCTGCGACGAGGAGCCGGGCTTCACGCCCGACCGTCCGCAGGACCGGACCTTCGTCGGCAACATCGTGCAGGGCATGCACGCCTACGCGAGCGGCGCCCTCGGCGAGCAGCCGATCCCGTTCGGGGCGGCCGACCGCATCATGGCCATCGGGTCGGACCGCATGATGGCGGCAGTGGCGCGCGCCCGCCATGACCTGTTGAAACCCTTTCTCAAGGCCGGCCACAAGGGGCTTGCTTCGGTCAATTCGCCGATGCAATGCATGATGAAGGAGATCTGCGCCCAGTGCCTGCAGCCGCACGTGGATCCTGGAAGCGGAAAGGTCAGCTACGTCTTCTCCTGCTTCAACCAGGACCAGCCGCTCGACCGCGTGGACTGGAGCGCGCTCGATGCGCGGCTGCGCCAGAACTCCGTGCAGGAAAAGCTCGCCGCCGAGTGGATCGACCACTGCCTCGTCGCGCTCGGCGCGCGCGACATGCCGCGCGTGTAAGGGGTCAGGTTCACATTTCCGCCGAGCTAGTGCGGAAATGTGAACCTGACCCCATCAAATCTCCCGCAGGGCGGCGCCGAGCGTCTCCGCGATCTCGTCGATCTGCGCCGCGCTGATGATGAGGGGAGGGGAGAGCGCGATGATGTCGCCAGTGACGCGCACCATGAGCCCTTTCTCGAAGCACTTGAGAAACGCCTGGTAGCCGCGAGCGCCGGGCTTCCCCGGCAGGGACTCCAGCTCGATTCCAGCCATCAGACCGAAGTTGCGGATGTCGATTACCGGCCCCGCACCCTTCAGGCTGTGCACGGCGCGCTCGAAATGTGGCGCAAGCTCCCGCGCGCGGTCGAACAGCCGTTCCTCGTGATAGAGCGCAAGCGTTGCTTCGGCGGCGGCGGTGGCCAGCGGGTGTCCGGAATAAGTGTAGCCATGAGGAAACTCGATCGTGTCGGGCGGCGCGCGATTCACAACGGTCTCGTAGAGCTCGCGGCGCACCACCACGCCGGCGAGCGGAACGGCGCCGCTCGTGACGCCCTTCGCGAATGTGATCATGTCCGGGGTCACGCCGAAGCTCTGCGCGCCAAACGCGCGGCCGGTGCGGCCGAACCCGGTGATTACTTCGTCGAAGATGAGGAGCAGCCCGTGCCGGTCACAAATCGCCCGCAGGCGCTCCAGGTAGCCGTGGGGCGGGACCAGCACGCCGGTCGAGCCGGCAACGGGCTCCACGATCACCGCCGCAATGTTGGAAGCATCGTGCAGCGGGATGATGCGCGACTCCAGCTCGTCGGCAAGGTGCGCGCCCCAGGCAGGCTGCCCGCGGCTGAATGCATTGCGCTCCAGGTTGTGCGTGTGGGGCAGATGATCGACCCGCGGGAGCATGCTTCCAAAGGCCTTGCGCGTGGCGGGAATGCCGCCCACCGAGATGCCGCCGAAGCCTACCCCGTGATAGCCACGCTCGCGGCCGATCAGCACATTGCGGTGTCCCTCCCCGCGGGCGCGCTGGTAGGCAAGCGCAATCTTCAGGGCGGTGTCGACCGCTTCGGAGCCTGAGTTCGCGAGGAATACGTGATCAAGCCCTTCCGGAGCCATCTGCGCAATGAGCGCGGCGGCACGGAATTCTCCGGGATGCCCCATCTGAAAGAGCGGCGCGTAATCGAGCGCATCGGCCTGGCGGCGGATCGCCTCGACGATCCTCGTCCGGCAGTGCCCGGCGTTCACGCACCACAGGCCCGCCGTGCCGTCGAGTATCCGCCGCCCGTCCTCGGCGACGTAATGCATGTCGCGGGCGGACACCAGTATCCGCGGCGCAGCCTTGAACTGGCGGTTGGCGGTGAAGGGCATCCAGAACGGCTCGAGCGGATAATCGCGTGGGGGCATGGCTCGCGAGCACTCTCAAATGGTTCGTTGCTATTTTGCCAGTGCCGCCGTGGTTCAGCCATACTGCGCGCGGATGAGTCGATTCGCGCTGTCACTGGTCGCGCTCCTGCTCGCGCCCGCCCTGGCGCTGGCCCAGCCCGTCGTCAACATCGGCTCCAAGCGCTTCACCGAGTCCTACATCCTGGCCGAGATCATGGCCGGCACCGTGGCGGCTGCAGGTGGAGTCCGGGTGCGCCATCACCAGGGGCTCGGCAACACCGCGATCCTGTTCTCCGCGCTGAAGAGCGGCGCGATCCACGCGTACCCCGAGTACACCGGGACCATTGCCTTCGAGCTGCTCGGCCTGCGGCGCGTGCCGGGACTCGCAGAACTCAACCGGCTGCTGGCGCCACACGGGCTGGCCGCGAGCGTGCCGTTCGGATTCGGCAACGCTTACGCCCTGGCGATGCGCGCGGAGCGCGCCGAGTCGCTCGCGGTCTCACGGCTCTCTGACCTCAAGCGGCATCCCGGACTCAAGCTCGCGCTGTCCCAGGAATTCCTCAATCGCAGGGACGGGTGGCCTGCGTTGCGCCAGGCGTACGGATATGCCTTCGCTGACGTCCGCGGCCTCGATCACGGGCTTGCGTACGAGGCGCTTGCGGGCGGACAGGCGGACGTCATCGACGCCTATGCGACCGATGCCAAGATCGCGCGGTACCGGTTGCGCGTGCTGGAAGACGACCTTGGGTTTTTCCCCACGTACGACGCGGTGATCCTCCATAGGAAGGGGTTCGAGAGTGAGTTTCCGCGCTCGTGGCAGGCGCTCGAGCAACTGGCAGGCCGCATCAACGTCGAGCAAATGACTGCAATGAATGCCGCAGTCGAGCTCTCGGGTGCCTCATTTGCGGCCGTCGCGGAAAAGTTTCTCGGCTCGGCGGATGCGAGGGCACGCGAACCCGCGCGGGGTGGGCGTTCCTTTTGGGCGGCGCTGGCTGGCGCCGACTTCTGGCGCCTTACTTTCGAGCATTTGGTGCTGGTGGCATCCTCGCTTGCGCTGGGCGTGGCGGTCGGTGTGCCATTGGGCATCTGGGCCGATCGGGTTCCGCGCGCGCGTTACTGGATAATGGCCGGAGCAGGGGTACTGCAGACGGTACCGGCGCTCGCGCTCCTGGCGTTCTTGATCGCTGCGCTCGACCGCATCGGCACGCTGCCCGCGATCATCGCGCTGTTTCTTTATTCGCTCCTGCCGATTGTCCGCAATACGGAATCGGGGCTGGCCGGCGTTTCGGCCTCGCTGCGGCAATCGGCAACGGCCCTCGGCCTGACCGACTGGCCCCGACTGCGCCTGATCGAGCTCCCGCTCGCCGCGCGCTCGATACTCGCGGGCATCAAGACCGCGGCAGTCATCAACGTTGGCACCGCAACCATCGCTGCCTTCATCGGAGCCGGGGGCTATGGCGAGCGCATCGTCGCCGGACTCGCGGTCAATGACCACACGTTATTGCTGGCGGGCGCCGTCCCGGCTGCGCTGATGGCGCTCGCCGTGCAATGGGCATTCGACAGGCTCGAGCGGCGTTTCTACCGGCTATGACCCGGCCGGCACGCCACCCGTGGATTGCGGGGCGCGGGGACCGGGCCTCCGGCCCCGCAGGTAGCGGAAGCGGACGGCCGCGGACTGAACTAATCCCCGGGCGGCGTGTCTTTGGAAGGAGGATCGGTTCGCGTCATTCCGGCGCGTGGCAGCCGGGTATACTTGCCAGAACTGCAGGGCGAGCCAGCCGCGCGACTCGGATAACAATAACGTCAGGGACGGGTTTGATGAGCGATCGCGAACTCGATCAGCTGCTGGTCGAGCGCGCGCAGCGTGGTGACAAGCATGCGTTCGAGCTGCTGGTGGGCAAGTACCAGCGCAAGCTTGCCCGGCTGCTGTCGCGCTTTATCCGCGACTCGACCGAAGTTGAGGACGTGACGCAGGAGGCCTTCATCAAGGCCTACCGGGCGTTGCCGACGTTTCGCGGTGACAGCGCGTTTTACACTTGGCTGTACCGGATCGGCATCAACACCGCCAAGAATTACCTGGTGGCGATGGGGCGGCGGGCGCCGACGACCACGGAAATAGACAGCGAGGAGGCGGAAGGCTTCGAAGACGGCGAGCAGCTGCGCGATCTCAACACGCCGGAGAACGAGCTGATGAGCCGGCAGGTGGCGGAAACCGTGAACCAAACGCTGGCCGCGCTGCCAGAGGAGCTGAGGACCGCCATCACGCTGCGGGAAATCGAGGGTCTGAGCTACGAGGATATTGCCAATATAATGAATTGCCCGATCGGCACGGTCCGGTCGCGCATCTTCCGGGCGCGCGAGGCGATTGCCGCGAGATTGCGGCCGCTGCTGGGCACCCGGAAAGACAGGAGATGGTGAGATGGACAGGATCTCGGAATGGATGGACGGTGAGTTGACGGCGCAGGAGACGCGCGTGCTGGTCGAGCGCGTCAAGCAGGACGCGGAGCTGCGTCATTGCTGGGATACTTTCCATCTTATCGGCGACGTGATGCGCGGCGAACGGGCGCTGTCCGGGAGCTTTGAGCGCCGGGTGGCCAAGCGGCTCGCCACGGAGCCGACGGTGCT
This sequence comes from Burkholderiales bacterium, assembly GCA_036555615.1. Taxonomy (GTDB): domain Bacteria; phylum Pseudomonadota; class Gammaproteobacteria; order Burkholderiales; family SG8-41; genus SG8-41. Next base: position 52,074 of record DATBKZ010000101.1, read on the forward strand.
GGCGCCGCGAGCCCCCACGGCAAGGCGTCTTGCGACTTACACCCTGTCGGCCGCGGCTTCGCTGTCCGCGATAGCCCTGGTGGGATGGATGGCCCTCTTCAACAACCCGCTCCCTCCGCAATCCCCAGTCGCTCAAGCCCCGATTCCTCCCGCCCCCGTCGCAGCAGTCCCTCCCGCCGAGCAATTTGTCAGCGTTCCCAGCGACGGCACGATGAACGAGTACCTGATGGCGCACCAGGAATTCTCGCCGAGCAGCGAGATTCAGGGGCTGGCTCCCTACATCCGCAGCGTGTCGCGCTCGCAGCAGGCCCAGGGCCGTTAGTGCCCGCTCGATGTTGGTGCGAGATGACCGGCATGCCCAGGCTCGCTGCAACGGATACCGCATGGCGTGTCGGCATTCCCCAGGCTTGAGCGCTGCGGCGATGACGCCGGTCTGGTTCTTCGCTCTTCTGGGGCTCGTGGCGCCCGTTCTCGCGGCGGAGCAGGACGGGATCGCCTGGTTGACCAAGATGGCGAATGCGTCGCGCCGGCTGAATTACAGCGGCACGTTCGTCTACCAGCACGACGACCGCATCGAAACCTCCCGCATCGTCCACTTCGTCAACCCCGCGGGCGGCGAGTTCGAGAAGCTGGAAACGCTCGACGGCCCCGCGCGCGAGGTCATCCGTACCAACGATCAGGTCACCTGCTACCTTCCGGAGGCAAAGACCGTGCTCGTCGAGAAGCGCAGCGCGCGCCGTTTTCCTGCCCTGTTTCCCGAGCAGCTGGGCGGGGTCGCTGACAACTACGCTGTGATCGTCGCCGGCAAGGACCGCGTGGCGGGATACGACTGCCAGGTGGTCGTGCTCGAAGCGAAAGACCGCCTGCGCTATGGCCACCAGTTCTGCGCCGAGGCGCGCTCGGGGCTGCCGCTGCGGGCGCGGACCTTCAGCGAGAAGAAGCGGCAGCTCGAGTCATTCGCATTCACCGAAGTGAAAATCGGGGGGCGCTTCTCGCGCGATCAGGTGCGCTCGAGCTATGCGGCGAAGAGCAAGGAGTGGAAAGTCGACCATTCGGCGCTGGTGTTGAAGGATGTGCCGGCCGACACCGGATGGACGCTGACGCGGCAGCCCGCCGGATTCAAGAAATTGACCGAGATGAAGCGCTCCATCGCGGGGCGCGGCAACGTCGTGTCCCATATCGTGTACTCAGACGGGTTGGCCGCGATCTCGGTGTTCATCGAGCCGCTGCCCAAGACTCGCCCGGCCCGCAGCCTCTCCCATCAAGGAGCCGTCAACATCTACGTCCGCCCGGTCGCGGACCACATGGTGACCGTGCTGGGAGAGACTCCCGCCGCGACGGTGATGCAGATTGCAAATTCGCTCGAATTCACGAGGGGACGAGGCAGATAACCTTCCTGGCGTTCCCGCCGCGGCCAGTTCCGCACCGTTTCTAGACTACCGAGAATGATCATGATCAAGCGTTTTGTCCTTGCGCTGCTGCTGCTTGCGGCGCCGGTTGCGCTCGCAGCGCAACTGCCCGATTTCACCGAGCTGGTCGAGAAGCAGGGACCGGCCGTAGTGAACATCAGCACCACGCAATCGGTGCGCAACCCCCTCCTGCCCCAGTTTCCTAACCTGCAGGAGGACGACCCGTTCTACGAATTCTTCCGGCGCTTCACCCCACAGCCGGGGCCGCGCGAGTTCCACTCGCAGTCGCTGGGCTCGGGCTTCATCGTCAGCCAGGACGGCTACATCCTGACCAACGCCCACGTCGTCGAGTCCGCCGAGGAGATCACAGTAAAGCTCACCGACAAGCGGGAATTCAAGGCCAAGGTGATCGGCTCTGACCGCCGCACGGACGTCGCCCTCATCAAGATCGAGGCCACCGGCCTGCCCGCCGTCCGGTTCGGGGACCCGACCAAGCTGCGCGTGGGCGAATGGGTGCTGGCAATCGGCTCGCCTTTTGGATTCGAGAACACGGTGACGGCCGGCATCGTCAGCGCCAAGGGGCGCTCCCTGCCGCAGGAAAACTACGTGCCTTTCATCCAGACCGATGTCGCTGTCAATCCCGGCAATTCAGGCGGTCCGCTGTTCAACCTGAGGGGCGAGGTGGTGGGCGTCAACTCGCAGATCTACAGCCGCACGGGCGGCTTCATGGGTCTGTCCTTCGCCATACCGATCGACGTCGCCAACGATATTGCCCAGCAATTGCGCACCACCGGCAGGGTGACGCGCGGACGCATCGGCGTCGTGATCCAGCCCCTCACGAAGGAATTGGCTGACGGTTTCGGCCTGGCGCGACCGCACGGTGCGCTGGTCAATTCGGTCGAGAAGGGGGGGCCGGCCGACAAGGCAGGGGTCGAAGCCGGCGACGTCATCCTGCGCTTCGACGGGAAAGCGGTGGCGTCCTCGGGGGACCTGCCGCGGATCGTGGGCGCGACGCGTCCCGGCGCCAAGGTGACGATGCAGATCTGGCGCAACAAGGGCGCGCGCGACGTGCAGGTGGTCGTCGCCGAGATGCAGGACGAGCGCGCCGCGCGGCTTTCACGGCGGGGCGGCAAGCCGCCTGCCGCACTGCCGAGCCAATACGGGCTCGCGCTATCCGACCTGACGGAAGCCCAGAAGAGCGAGCTCAAGGTAGCCGGCGGCGTGCTGGTGGAAAACGTGCAGGGCGCGGGCCAGCGTGCCGGCGTCCGCCGCGGCGACGTAATTCTCGCGATCAACAACCAGGACGTGAAGTCGGTCGAGCAGTTCAACCAGATGATGGAGCAGTTCGACAAGGGCAGCATCGTCGCGCTGCTGATTCGCCGCGGGGCCAACTCTCTCTACATCCCGTTCCGCGTCGATGTTGGCTAAGTTGTTCTGATTTCGGATAAAATACGCGGCTTTGGGGGGCACTGACCGGTGCCCTTTTCGATGCAGCGTATCCGCAATTTCTCGATCATCGCCCATATCGACCACGGCAAGTCGACGCTTGCCGACCGCTTCATCCAGCTGTGCGGGGGCCTCGCGGCCCGCGAGATGGAAGAACAGGTGCTCGACTCGATGGACCTCGAGCGCGAGCGCGGCATTACCATCAAGGCGCAGACCGCGGCGCTCGAATATCGCGCGCGTGACGGCAACCAGTATCTGCTCAACCTGATCGACACGCCGGGACACGTCGATTTTTCCTACGAGGTGTCGCGTTCGCTCGCGGCCTGCGAGGGCGCTCTGCTCGTCGTCGACGCCTCGCAGGGCGTCGAAGCCCAGACCGTGGCCAACTGTTATACCGCTACGGAGCAGGGGGTCGACGTCATACCGGTGCTCAACAAGATGGACCTCCCGCAGGCCGATCCGGAGCGGGTCATCGGCGAAATCGAGGACATCATCGGCATCCCCGCGCGCGACGCCCTGCGCGTGAGCGCGAAGACCGGCGACGGCGTGCCTGAGATCCTGGAAGCGGTGATCAGCCGCATCCGGCCTCCGGCCGGCGACCCCGCAGGTCCGCTGAAGGCGCTCATCATCGACTCGTGGTTCGACAATTACGTCGGCGTGGTCATGCTGGTGCGGGTCGTGGACGGGGCGCTGAAGCCCAAGGACCGCATCCTGCTGATCTCCACCGGCGCGACCTACGGCTGCGAGCAGGTGGGTGTGTTCACGCCGAAGGCAAAGGAGAAGGACGTCCTGGCTGCGGGGGAGGTCGGCTACATCACGGCCGGGATCAAGGAACTGAAAGCGGCGCGGGTCGGCGACACGGTGACGCTCGCGCAGCGCCCCGCCGCGCAGCCCTTGCCCGGCTTCAAGGATATCAAGCCGCAAGTGTTCGCCGGGCTCTATCCCGTTGACCCGGGCGAATACGAGGCGCTGCGCGACGCGCTGGCCAAGCTGCAACTGAACGACTCCTCGCTGCGCTACGAGCCCGAATCCTCGCAGGCGCTCGGCTTCGGATTCCGCTGCGGCTTTCTCGGGCTCCTGCATCTCGACATCGTCCAGGAGCGACTTGAGCGCGAATACGGGATGAACCTCATCACCACCGCGCCCACGGTCGTCTACCAGGTGCTCACGCGCGACGGCTCAGTGCGCGAGATCGAGAACCCCTCCCGGCTCCCGGACGCCGGCACCATCGCCGAGATCCGCGAGCCCGTCATCAAGGCTTCCATCCTTACGCCGCACGATTACGTCGGCCCGGTGCTCACGCTCTGCAATCAGAAGCGCGGCGTCCAGCGCAACATGCAGTACCTGGGGCGGCAGGTCATGCTGACCTACGAGCTGCCGTTGAACGAGGTGGTGATGGACTTCTTCGACCGCTTGAAATCGGTGTCACGCGGCTACGCTTCCCTCGATTACGATTTCCTGGAGTACCGCGCGGGCGACCTGGTGCGGCTCGACATACTGATCAACGGCGAGCGGGTGGATGCGCTGTCGCTGATCGTCCATCGCGATAACGCCCAGCACCGCGGGCGGGAGCTCGCGGTCAAGATGCGCGAGCTGATTCCCCGGCAGATGTTCGACGTTGCGGTGCAAGCGGCGATCGGCTCCCATGTCATCGCGCGCGAGACCGTGAAGGCGATGCGCAAGAACGTGCTCGCCAAGTGCTACGGCGGCGACATCACGCGCAAGAGGAAGCTCCTGGAGAAGCAGAAGGCCGGCAAGAAGCGCATGAAGCAGGTCGGCAGCGTCGAGATCCCCCAGGAGGCGTTTCGGGCCATCCTGCAGGTCGAGAAATGAACTTCGCGCTGATTCTGTTCCTGCTGCTGGTTGCGACCGGGGCGGTCTGGCTTCTCGACCGCTGCTGGTTGCGCCGGCGGCGCGCGGCGGGGCATCCCGAGCCCTGGTGGGTAGAGTACCCGAAGAGCTTCTTCCCGGTGATCCTCGTCGTGTTTCTCCTGCGCTCGTTCCTGGTCGAGCCCTTCAAGATTCCATCGGGATCGATGCTGCCCACGCTCCTGGTCGGTGATTTCATTCTCGTGAACAAGTTCACGTACGGCATCCGGCTGCCGATTGTTAATGTCAAGGTCATCGACCTCAACGCGCCGCGGCGCGGGGAAGTGATGGTGTTTCGCTACCCGGAGAATCCCTCCCTCGATTACATCAAGCGCGTCGTGGGGCTGCCGGGCGATCGCGTGGCCTATCGCAACAAGCGGCTGTCGATCAATGGCGAGGACATCGCGATCCGCGCGGACGGCGAATATCACTACGTCGAGTCCGGGCTCAACTACATTGCGGCCCAGCGCATGACCGAAGCGCTCGGGGAGCACCCGCACGCGGTCTTGCTGCAATCGGAGATTCCGAGCGTGCACCTTTCGGGCGTACGACTCTTTCCTTTCCGTGAAAATTGCGCCTACAATGACGCGGGCTTCACGTGCACCGTTCCGCCGGGGCATTATTTCCTGATGGGTGACAACCGGGACAGCAGCAGCGACAGCCGTTATTGGGGATTCGTGCCCGAGACGCACATCGTGGGTAAAGCGTTTCTGATCTGGTGGAATTTTGACGATTTGAAGCGGATCGGGCAGCTCATCAACTGAGAAGGGTCGAACATGCGTGGACAGAGAGGCATCACCTTGTCGGGCTTCCTGCTGTGGTCGGTGGTACTGGTCTTCGCCGCATTGCTGCTCTTCAAGATCGGCCCACCCTATGTCGAATTCCTGACCATCCAGTCGAACTTGAAGGCCGTCGCCAATGATCCCGAAGGGCGCTCGGGCGTGCGGCGCGTGGTCGAGGACCTGTTCGACCGTCGCTCGGCGATCGAGAACATCACGTCGGTGTCAGCGAGGGACATCATCATCACCAAGCAGGGCGACGGCGTGGTGCTGAGCTTCGAATATACGAAGTGCGTGCCGGTCGTATTCAATATCCGGGCCTGCATGGACTATCACGCGACATCGGCCAAGTAATGCCGGCATGCGGCGACTGACCGAGTGATGGAACGGGAGGATTTCGATCTCAGCATCGGTCACCGTTTTTCCGATCCTGAGCTGCTACGCCGGGCGCTGACCCACCGCAGCTACGGCCCGGCTCACAATGAGCGCCTGGAGTACCTCGGCGACAGCGTCCTCAACTGCGTGGTGGCGCTCGAGTTGTATCACAAGTTTCCCAGCCTTCCGGAAGGCGAGCTGTCGCGCCTGCGCGCTCACCTCGTCAACCAGCAGTCGCTTGCCGCCATCGCGCAGCAATTCGACTTTGGCGTGCGGCTGCGGTTGGGGGAGGGCGAGCTGAGGAGCGGCGGGGCACGGCGTCCGTCCATACTCGCGGACGCGGTCGAGGCGGTAGTCGGGGCCGCCTTCCTCGACGGCGGCTTCACCGCCGCTCGCAAAGTGGTTCAGGTCCTGCTGGGTGAGGCGCTGTCCGCGATCGATCCCGCGGTCTCGGGCAAGGATCCGAAGACGCTGCTGCAGGAGTTTCTGCAGGGCCGCAGGCTCGCGCTGCCTCAATACTCGGTGCTGGCAACCCGCGGCGAGGCGCATGAGCAGCACTTCCAGGTGGAATGCGTCATCCCCGAGCTTGGCGTGCGCACCATGGGCGAGGGCGCGAGCCGGCGCAGCGCCGAGCAGGAGGCGGCGCGCGAGGCCTATGAGCGTGCGACCCGCGCGTGAAGCCGGCACGGCGCATCGCGCCGGCCGCGTGGCGCTGGTGGGAAAACCCAATGTCGGCAAGTCGACGCTGCTCAACCGTCTCGTTGGCAGCAGGATCAGCATCACCTCCCGCCGGCCGCAAACCACGCGCCAGCGCGTGACGGGCATCGTCACGCAACCCGGAGCCCAGATCGAGTTCATCGACACCCCCGGGTTCCAGACAGAGCATCGATCAGCCCTGAACAGCGCCATGAACCGCAGCGTCACGGCCGCGCTCAGGGATGTCGATGCCGTCGTCTGGCTGATGGAGCCGCTGCAATACGACGAGCGCGACGCGGTCGTGGCGGCGCTCATCCCCCCCCGCGTTCCGGTGATCGTGGCGATCAACAAGACGGACGCCCTGCAGGACAAGGGGCGGCTGCTACCGTTCATCGCGCAGCTCTCAAAGCTGCGTGCGTTCGATTCGATCATCCCGATTTCGGCGGCAAAGGGCTGGCAGATGCAGGAGCTGCTCGATGCGATCATCAGGCTGCTGCCGGAGTGCCCGGCGCTCCACGACGAGGACGAAATCACCACCGCGAGCGAGCGCTTTCTGGCGGCGGAGCTGCTGCGGGAGAAACTGTTCCGCTCGCTCGGCGACGAGCTCCCGTACGCCACGAGTGTCGAGATCGACCGCTTCAAGGAGGAGCCGGGCCTGCGCACCATCCACGCCTCGATTCTCGTCGACAAGGAAGGGCAGAAAGCCATCGTGATCGGCAAGGGCGGATCGCAGCTGAAATCCATCGCCACGCAGGCGCGCCGGGACATGGAACGGCTGTTCGGCGGCAAGGTCTTCCTCGAGGTGTGGGTCAAGGTGAAGCGTGGATGGGCCGAAAATGCGGCCCACCTCAGACGGCAGGGATTCGGTGACTGAGAGATGAAACCCCGCAGCCCTTCGACTGGCTCGCGACGCCCACGATGAAGGAGAGGTCCCGGCAGCATGCCCAAGCGGGCTTCGTGTTGCACAGCTATCCGTACCGCGAGTCAAGCCTGATCGTGGAGGCCATTACCCGCGACCATGGACGCATGGCGCTGATCGCGCGGGGCGCGCGGCGTCCCAAATCGGCGCTGCGCGGAATCCTGCTCTCGTTCCAGCCGCTGCTTCTGTCATGGAGCGGGCGCAGCGAGTTGCGCACGCTGACCCGGGCCGAGTGGCTGGGCGCCTACCGCCCGCTCAAGGGGCAGGCCCTGATCTGCGGCTTCTATCTCAACGAGCTTCTGCTGAAGCTCACCGTGCGCGATGACCCGCACGAGCAGCTGTTCCAGGCCTACGAGGAGACGCTCGCGACGCTCGGACAGGGCGGCGAGCTATCGCCGGTTTTGCGGCGCTTCGAAATGAGCCTGCTGCGCGAACTCGGCTACGCGGTCATTCTCGACCGCGACGTCGAGCGCAACGAGCCGGTGGCGCGCGAGCGTGACTACGTCTATGTCGTCGAGCGCGGGCCGGTTCGCGCGGCCAGGGCGCCGCGAAACGGGGTAGAATTATCCGGCCAGACGCTGCTCGACATGCAGTCAGGCGTTTTCACCAGCGCAGCGACGCAGCAGCAGAGCAAGCTGTTGATGCGAACGCTGATCAATCATTGCCTCGGCAACCAGGTCCTGCATACCAGGCAGCTGCTGCGCGACCTGCATGAGCTGTGAGTGCCACGATGCTGCTGGGCGTGAACATCGATCACGTCGCGACCTTGCGGCAGGCGCGCGGCACGGCATATCCCAGCCCGCTGGAGGCCGCGCTCGCGGCCGAGGATGCCGGCGCCGATTACATCACGCTGCACCTGCGCGAGGACCGCAGGCATATCCAGGACCGCGACGTCGTCGAGATGCGTCGGGCATTGCGGACGAAAATGAACCTGGAAGCCGCGGTAACCCCTGCGATGATCGCATTTGCGCGGCGCGTGCGGCCGCACGATGTCTGCCTCGTGCCGGAGCGACGCGCCGAGTTGACGACCGAAGGGGGACTCGATGTGGCGGGTGCTCTGAAGCGCGTCGAGCGCGCGTGCCGGGACCTGGGCGCGGCGGGGATCCGGGTTTCGCTTTTCATTGATGCCGATCGCACGCAGGTTGACGCGGCCGTCGTAGCCGGCGCTCCGGTCGTGGAATTGCATACGGGGCATTACGCCGACGCCCGCGGTGCCGGCGGCCGCCGCCGGGCGCTCGAGAGGATCCGCGCCGCCGCCGCGTATGCCGCCGCAAAGGGCCTCCGCGTGAACGCAGGGCACGGGCTCAATTACGAGAACGTCGGGCCGATTGCGGCGATCGCTCCGATCAGGGAGCTCAATATCGGGCACGCCATCATTGCCCGGGCGGTGTTCGTGGGCATGTCCCAGGCGGTGCGCGAAATGAAAGCGCTGCTTGAGACGGGCGCTCGATGATTGTCGGCATCGGCATCGACCTCGTGGAGCCGCAGCGCATTGCGCGGCTGCGGGAGAAATACGGCGAGCGCTTTGCCCGGCGGGTGCTGACGCAACTCGAATGGCCGGGATATCTCCGGACGGCGCAGCCGGTGCTGTTTCTCGCCAACCGGTTCGCGGCAAAGGAGGCCTTCTCCAAAGCGATGGGAACCGGCTTTCGCTACCCGGTCACCCTGCAGTGCATCAGCGTGATCCAGGAGCGGTCGGGCAAGCCCGGCTTCGCGTTCCACCCGAACCTGGAGCTGCTGGTGAGAAGCCGCGGCATCGTCCGGCAGCATCTGACGATCAGCGACGAGCAGAGCCTCGCGTGCGCTTGCGTGGTGCTGGAGGCTGAATGACCACGCGCAGCGCGCCGCTCGGCCCACTCATGTTCGACGTCGAGGGGACCCATCTCACCGAGGCGGATCGCAAGCGGCTTGGTCATCCCCTCGCGGGCGGGGTAATCCTTTTTTCACGCAATTTTGCGGGCCTCGGGCAACTGGCGGAACTGACGCAGGAGATCCACGCCTTGCGCAATCCGCCGCTCGTCATCGCCGTGGATCACGAGGGGGGCCGGGTGCAGCGCTTCCGCGACGGGTTCACGGCGCTTCCCGCCATGCGCGAGCTGGGCTGGACCTGGGACCACGGCCAGCAGCAAGCACGCCAGCTCGCACAGGAGGTCGGCTTCGTGCTTGCAGCCGAGCTCCTCGCGCACGGGGTCGACTTCACCATGGCCCCGGTGCTGGATGTCGATTGGCGCGCAAGCAGCGTGATCGGCGACCGCGCATTCCATTCCGATCCGCGCGCAGTCGGAGAACTTGCCCGCTCGTTGCTCCACGGATTCCGGCAGGCAGGAATGAACGGCGTCGGCAAGCATTTTCCGGGACACGGTCACGCCACTGCCGATTCCCATCATGAAATGCCGGTTGACGAGCGCCCCTTCGAGGAGATCGAGGCGACCGATCTCGCGCCGTTCCGGCGGCTGATCGAGGCCGGTCTCGGCGGCATCATGCCCGCCCACGTGATCTACCCCAAGGTGGATGACCGGCCGGCGGGCTTCTCAACGGTGTGGCTCAAGCAGGTATTGCGGGGGAGGCTCGGCTTCGACGGCATGATATTCAGCGACGATCTCAGCATGGAGGGCGCGAGCGTTGCCGGTGGTGTCGTCGAGCGCGCCCGCGCCGCCCTTGGCGCTGGCTGCGACATGGTCCTGCTGTGCAACAACCCGCAGGGGGTGGACATCCTGTTCGACGAGCTCGATTTCAGCATGCCGGCGGTGAGCCTGGCGCGGCTCGCCCGCATGCACGGCAGGCCGCTCCCCGGGGGCATGGTCCGGCTGCGCGAGGATGTCCGCTATGCTCACGCGCTGCACGCCATCGCCGGCATCGGAAAACGGGACGGCGAGCTGCCGCTTGCCTGATGGCTGCTGCCGCACATTCCCACACGCACCACCGGCATCAGCGGTTCGTGCTGCCGCTCGTGCTGACCGCGGCCTATGCGGCAGTCGAGTTCGCCGGCGGCTTGTGGTCGGACTCGCTCGCGTTGCTCGGCGATGCGGGCCATATGGTATCCGATGCGGTCGCGCTGGGAGTCGCTGCCACCGCCGCATCCCTTGCGCGGCGGCCGCCCGGGCGCGGGCACTCCTACGGCTGGCAGCGCACAGAAGTCATCGGTGCGCTCCTGAACGGCGTGCTGATGCTCGCCATCGTCGTCATGCTGGTGGTGGAGGCGGTGAGCCGCCTCCTCACTCCGCGCGAGGTTGCCGCCGACACGGTCATCGCGATCGCGATAATTGGCATGGCGGTGAATGTTGCCTGCATCGCGCTGCTGGGCCGGGGCGAACCGGATCTCGGCGCGCGCGCGGCACTCCTGCATGTTTCCGCCGACCTCGCCAGCTCGTTCGCCGCCCTCGTTGCAGGAGTGGTCATACATTTCACCGGCTGGTTTCCCGTCGACCCGATCCTCTCGCTCGTGATCGGCGCGCTGATACTGCTGAGCACGCAACGCGTCCTGCGCGACGCGCTGCACGTATTGATGGAGGGCGTGCCGCCAGCCATCGAGCTCGCGGAGATCGGACAGGCGCTGGCGGCGGTTCCGGGGGTAGGCGAAGTGCACGATTTGCACGTCTGGAGCCTTGCGCCGGAAACGGTTGCGCTGTCGGCGCACCTCGAAATCGCGGATCTTCAACGCTGGCCCGTGATTCTCACGGAGGCCTCGGCGATGCTGCAGTCTCGCTACGGCATCGGTCACGTTACGCTCCAGCCCGAGGTTCCGGGCTGGCGCGGAGCCGCCGTGGTCCGGGTGTGGCGGGGCAATTCCGGATCTAAGCCCGGAGACTCCTGAGGGGCCTGCTAGGCGCGGTCGATGTATTCGCCGGTATCGGTGCTGACGTTGATGCGGGCACCCTCCGTGACGAACTGCGGCACCATCACGGTCAGGCCAGTGTCGGTCTTCGCGGGCTTGAACGATCCGGTCGCGGTCGCCCCCCTGAGATTGGGCTCGGTTTCGGTGACGGTGAGCGCCACGGTCGGCGGCAACTGGACGCCGATCGGGCGCTCGTTGTGGAAATTGACCTGAACGTCGAGATTGGGGACGAGGTAGCCGGCCTGTCCTTCGAGCAGCTCCTGCGGGAGCGCAAGCTGCTCAAAGGTCTCCTGGTCCATGAAGACGTGGCTCGTGCCGTCGCTGTAGAGGTATTGCATGGCGCGCGGCTCGACGTACGCGCGCTCGATCTTGTCCTCGGTGCGGATGCGCTCATTACGCTTGGTGCCGGACTCGATGTCCTTCATCTCGACCTGCATGAAGGCGCCGCCGCGGCCGCCAACGTGAACGTGATAGGACTTCAGTACACGCCAGACGCGTCTGTCCCACTCGATCAAATTGCCGGCGCGAATCTCGGTTGCCAGAACTTTGGCCATATCGCCACTTTGCCTCGAAAAAAGCGCGTAATTCTATCATTGCGGCCGCTATAATATGCCCCCGTAGCGCGTCCCGTCCCGTGGTGTTCGATCCCGCAGCAATCATCGCCAGCCTGCCGCATCTGCCCGGCGTCTATCGCATGCTGGGCGGCGCAGGCGAGGTCCTGTACATCGGCAAGGCGCTCGACCTGAAAAAGCGGGTCGCCTCCTACTTCCAGAGGGCGGGCGGCAGCGTCTCGCCCCGCATTCAGCTGATGCTCGGCCAGGTCGCCGCCGTGGAGACGACCGTCACGCGCTCCGAGGCCGAGGCGCTGCTGCTCGAGAACAACCTGATCAAGTCGCAGGCGCCGCGCTACAACATACTGTTTCGCGACGACAAGTCCTATCCCTATCTGATGCTGAGCAGCCATGGTTTTCCGCGCCTGGGATTTCATCGCGGCAGCCTGGACAGGCGGCATCGCTACTACGGGCCATTCCCCAATGCCGGCGCGGTCCGGGCGAGCATCCAGCTCCTGCAAAAGGCCTTCCGCATCCGCACGTGCGAGGATTCCGTATTCAGCAACCGGTCGCGACCGTGCCTGTTGCACCAGATCCGCCGCTGCTCTGCGCCGTGTGTGGGGCTGGTTTCAGAGAGCGCATACGCGGAGGATGTCGCCTCTGCGGCCTTGTTCCTCGAAGGAATGGAAGACGAGGTCATCGAGCGGCTGGCAGCGCGCATGAACGACGCCTCGGAGCGCATGCAGTACGAGGCGGCGGCTGCGTTCCGCGACCAGATCGCGGCGCTCCGCAAGGTGCGCGAAAAGCAGTTCGTGAGCGGGGGAGGGGAGGATACCGACGTCATCGCCTGCGGGCACGCGGGCGGGGTCATCTGCGTGAACTTCGCGATGATCCGCAGCGGCCGGCACCTGGGCGACAGGAACTTCTATCCGCGCAACGCCGAGGGCTGCAGCCCGGAGCAGGTGCTGGAGGCATTTCTGCTCCAGCACTACGTTCATCACGCCGCGCCTCCTCGCATCGTGATCGGGGCGAGACTCGACGCGCGCCCGCTAGAGGAGCTGCTCACTGCGTGCGCGGGCCACAAGGTGCAGATTTCCGTCCAGCCGTCCGGCGCGCGCAAGGCATGGCTCGACATGGCGGTCAGGAACGCGGAGCTCGGCGCCGCGCAGGCCCTCGGCTCGCTCGCCACCCAGGAGGCGCGCTTGACGGCGCTGCAGCAGCTGCTCGATCTCCCGGACACCGCCCGCCGCATCGAGTGCTTCGACGTGAGCCACACGATGGGCGAGGCGGCTGTGGCTTCGTGCGTCGTCTATGACGGGTCGGCGATGCAGCCGGGCGAATACCGCCGCTTCAACATTGCGGTCAAGCCGGACGGCAGGCCGCCGCGTGACCTCGGCGCGATCGATCGGACGCGTAGCGCCCATCATCGCGCCGTAATAGCACCGGGTGATGACTATGCGGCGCTAAGAGACGCCCTGGCGCGCCGCTACCGCAGGCTGGTCACGGGGGAGGGCAAGATGCCCGATCTCGTCCTGATCGACGGTGGCAGGGGCCAGCTCGCGGTGGCTGTCGACGTGTTCGCGGAGCTCGGGTTGAGCGGAGTGGCGCTGGTGGCCGTGGCCAAGGGGGAGGCACGCCAGCCGGGACAGGAGCAGCTGTTTGTCGCGGGGCGCCCCGAGCCGCTTGTGCCGGGACCCGCTCATACGGCGTTGCATCTGATCCAGAGCATCCGCGACGAGGCGCACCGTTTCGCGATCCAGGGACACCGTGCCCGCCGCGGCAAGGCGCGCAGCAGCTCGCCACTCGAAAACATCGCGGGAATCGGCGCGAAGCGCCGCCAGAAGCTGCTCGCGCACTTTGGTGGCCTGCGCGGGCTGCAGGCCGCCAGCGTTGACGAGCTGGCGTCGATCGCGGGCGTCAGCCGCGCTTTGGCCGAGAGAATCTACGGGGAGCTGCATTAATGCCGCTGAACGTGCCCAACCTGCTGACCTGGCTGCGGATTGTCCTGATCCCGCTCTTCGTCGGCATCTTCTACTTCGAAAAGAGCTGGGTGTCCGTCCCGAGCCAGAATCTGGTCGCGACGGTCATCTTCACCGCCGCCGCGATCACTGACTGGCTCGATGGCTGGCTTGCGCGCAAGTGGAACCAGACCTCCGCCTTCGGCGCGTTCCTGGATCCGGTCGCCGACAAGCTGATGGTCGCGGCGGCGCTGATCATCCTGGTCCAGCTCGAGCGCCTGGACGCAATCATCGCGCTCATTATCATCGGGCGCGAGATCACGATCTCGGCGCTGCGCGAATGGATGGCCAGCATCGGGGCGGGGAAGAGCGTGGCCGTGTCGTTCCTTGGGAAAATCAAGACCGCCTCGCAGATGCTGGCGATCCCGCTGCTCCTCTATCACGATCCACTGAGTGCCTTCGATCCGCATCGAGTGGGAACGTGGCTGATTGTCCTGGCCGCGGTACTGACGCTCGCGTCCATGGCGTACTACCTCAAACTGGCGCTTCCCCAGGCCTGGCGCAAGCATTGAGCACGGAGATCTCCGGCCCGTCGCCACGGCGCTGCGTTGTGGTCTCGCGTGCCTGCATTGCGCGCGCGCGGGTTGCCAGGGCAGGGCCCCTGACCTATAATTTTTCAGGCAAAATGCGGGAATAGCTCAGTTGGTAGAGCGCAACCTTGCCAAGGTTGAGGTCGCGAGTTCGAGACTCGTTTCCCGCTCCAGAATTCCGGCGAAAGCGAAGCTTCGGCGCAGGCTGACCTGCCGGTCAGCCGAAGCCAAAACGCCGAGTATTCGCTTTCCCTTTTTCACTTCGAGAGTCTCGTTGGCGGGGTGGCAGAGTGGTCATGCAGCGGCCTGCAAAGCCGTGTACGCCGGTTCGATTCCGACCCCCGCCTTCCTGTCTTGTTGCCCGGGTGGCGTAATTGGTAGCCGCTGGGGACTTAAAATCCCCTGGCCGCAAGGCCGTGCCGGTTCGAGTCCGGCCCTGGGCACCAGCATCCCGGAAGGGCAGCGGACGACTGTGGCATCATACGAAGATTGAATCATCACGACTGTGACAGGCAGGGCATGATTGTTTTTGAATTAGGCTGCGCCAACAGCCACCGCTTCGAAGGCTGGTTCGACTCCAGCGAGGATTACGAGCGCCAGGTAGGGAGCAAGCTCGTCGCCTGCCCGCTGTGCGGTAATGCCGACGTCGCGCGGTTGCCGCACGCGTCGCACATCCGGACCGCAGCCAGGGAAACCCCGGCGCGCGCAGATCCCTCCGCCACAACCCCGCAGCAGTACGCCAATATCGGCAGCGACGTGCTTGCCAAGGTGATCGAGCACATCGTCAGGAATACGGAAGACGTCGGGCCGGCATTCCCCGAAGAGGCGCGCAAGATCCATTATCGCGAAGCGCCCGAGCGCAAGATACGTGGCACGGCGTCACGCGAGGAAGTCAATGCCCTGCGCGACGAAGGCATTGAAGTCGTTGCCCTGCCGGTTCCCGCCCATCGCCTGGGCAAGACGCATTAAGCGGTTTCCTTGGCGAGCGGGGAGCAATGTTCAAGCACATCTTGCTGCCCACCGATGGCTCCAAGCTGTCCGATCGCGCAGTCAGGCGCGGCATTCAGTTCGCGGGAAGAATCGGGGCCCGGGTGACGGCACTGCACGTCGTGCCCGCATTTGCGACGTTCGCCAACGAAGGCTTCGCACCGCTGAACCCGGCCCTGAAGAGGCGCCTTGAGGACGAGGCGCGGGGGCGCGCGGCGAGGATGCTCGAAGGGATTGCACGCCAGGCCCGATCGCGCAAGGTGCGGTGCGCGACGCTGACAGCCACCAGCGATCTGGCGTACCAGGAGATTATCGCAGCCGCGCGCAGGAAGAAGTGCGACCTCATCATGATGGCGTCGCACGGACGCCGCGGCCTGTCGAGCCTGCTGCTCGGCAGCGAAACCGCAAAAGTGTTGCTGCACTCCAAGGTTCCCGTGCTGGTCGTGCGCTGAAGTCCTAGACTTTTGCGCCCGGGCCGTCCCGGCGGATTGCGCGAGACGGGCATCGGCTACACTAAGCATCATGAGGATCGAACAGGACCAGTCATGAATCCCGCAGCCGCTCCCGTTACGGCCCTCACGGAGAAGTTGATCGCCCGCAAGGAGGGCGCCATCGGTTGGGTCATCTTCAACAATCCTGGGCGTCACAACGCAACCTCGTACGAGATGTGGCAGGCGCTGCCCGTGGTGCTGGACGAGTTTGTCGCGGATCCCGAGGTGCGCGTGATTGTTCTGCGGGGCGCCGGCGAGAAGGCGTTCAGCGCGGGCGCGGACATATCGCAGTTCAAGGAGAAGCGCAGTGGGGCGGCAGCCAAGGAATACAACGCGGCCGCGGACGCGGCGAACCAGGCGCTGCGGGAGTGTGCCAAGCCGACGATCGCGATGATCCGGGGCTATTGCATCGGGGGTGGCGTGGCGGTCGCGACGGGGTGCGACATCCGCATCGCTGCCGACGACGCCCGCTTCGGCGTGCCGGCGGCGAAGCTCGGTCTGGGCTATCGATTTGACGGCATCAAGCGTCTGGCCTCGATCGTCGGACCGGCGTTCACCGCAGAGATCTTCTATACCGCACGCCAGTTCACCGCCCGGGAGGCGCTGGAGATGGGGCTGGTCAACCGGGTGGTAGCGGCTCCCGAGCTCGAGATCTTCGTCCAGGACTATGCCCGCGTGATCGCCAGCAATGCTCCCCTGACAATAGCCGCAGTCAAGCGCTCCCTGAACGAGCTGCAGAAAGACGCTGCGGAGCGCGATCTCGCGCTCTGCCAGCGCATGGTCGACGCCTGCTTCGCAAGCGAGGACTACAGGGAAGGGCAGGCGGCATTCATGGAGAAGCGCAAGCCGCAGTTCAAGGGACGCTGAGCCGGCGGCGCGGGGCTGCCGGCGCACCGGATCAACCAGACACGAGAAAACCATGCCATTTGACGCGAGCCGCCCCGACCTCACGGTCGGCGTGATCGGAACCGGCGCGATGGGGCGGGGGATCGCCCAGGTCGCCGCGGCGGGCGGCATGCAGGTCCTGATGAGCGACAGCCGTCCCGGCGCGGCCGCTGAGGCGCGCGAATTCATCGACAAGATGCTTGCGCGCGCCGCGGAAAAAGGCTCGATGACGAGGGACGAAGCGGTGGGCGCAGTCAACCGCATCCGGGTCGTCGGCGGGCCGGCGGACATGAAACCCTGCCAGGTGGTGGTCGAGGCCATCGTCGAGAACCTGGATGCCAAGCAGAAGCTGTTCGCCGAGCTCGAGGGCAGCGTCGCCCCGGACTGCATACTGGCGACCAACACCTCCTCGCTTTCCGTGACCACCATCGCCTCGAAGCTGACGACGCCGCGGCGCTTCGCCGGCTTCCATTTCTTCAATCCGGTGCCGCTGATGAAGCTGGTCGAGGTCATCGACGGCCTGCAGACCGAGAACTGGGTGGGCGAGGCGTTGATGGCGGTCGGCCGGCGCATGACGCGCGAGCCGGTGCGGCTCAAGGACGCGCCGGGATTTCTCGTCAACCAGGTGGGACGCGGCTTCACCCTGGAGGCGGCGCATCTCGCCTACGAGGGGGTCGCCGGCTTCGCCGACGTGGACCGCGTGATGCGTGACGTGGGCGGCTTCCGCATGGGCCCGTTCGAATTGATGGAGCTGACGGGCCTGGACGTCACGCACCCTGCCTCCGAGCTGATCTACCACCAGTTCTTCGAGGAGCCGCGCTACCGCCCGAACCTCATCATGCGGGCGCGCTACGAGGCGGGAGTGCTGGGGCGCAAGTCGAAGCGCGGCTTCTATGACTATGACGCGGAAATGAAACCGATCGTGCCGCCGGAGCCGCCCGCGCCCGCGGCACGGCCGGCGAGTGTCTGGATCAGTCCAACGGATCAGCAGGGCCACGCTGCGCTGGCGGGATTGCTGGGAAAGCTCGGTGCCCGTCTCGAGAGCGGCGCGAAGCCGAGTCCCGGGGCGCTCATTCTCGTCACACCAATCGGGGCGGATGCCACCACCTGCGCGGTAGAGCAGGGACTCGATCCCCGGCGCACGGTCGCGGTCGATACGCTGTTCCCGATGGTCAAGCGCCGCACTGTCATGGGCACGCCGGTGACCGATGCGGCCTTTCGCGCAGCTGCGCACGGCCTGCTTGCCGCCGACGGCGTTCCGGTGACAGTCTGCCGCGACAGCCCCGGATTCATCGCGCAGCGGATCGTGGCCATGATCGTGAATATCGGCTGCTCGATCGCCCAAAGCCGCACCGCCGCACCCGCGGACATCGACAAGGCGGTGACGCTCGGGCTGAATTACCCGAACGGCCCGTTCAAGTTCGGCGACGTCCTGGGGGCGCACCGCGTCTACGAAGTGCTGTCGACCATGCACCGCATCTACGGCGACCCACGCTACCGCCCCAATATCTGGCTTGCACGGCGCGCGAAGCTGGGCGTCTCCCTGCTCACCGCCGAACCCTGATGCCTGCAATCGCAACGATGCCCTGAAAGGAGCGTCCCATGCTCGATGCCTATATCTACGAAGGACTGCGCACACCGTTCGGGCGCCACGCCGGCGTGCTCGCCAAGGTGCGGCCGGATGACCTGCTTGCCGACGCGATGCGCAACCTCATGAAGAAGGCGGCCTTCAAGCCTGAACAAGTCGAGGATATCGTCGTCGGCTGCGCCAACCAGGGCGGAGAGGACAGCCGGTGCGTCGCACGCCACGCCGGGCTCGTGGCCGGATTGCCGGTCGAGACGCCCGGGACAGTGCTGCAGCGAAACTGCGCGAGCGGCCTGGGTGCCGTGGTTCACGCGGCGCACGCGATTACGGCCGGCGAGGGCGACGTCTACCTCGTCGGGGGCGTGGAAAGCATGAGCCGCTCGCCGCTGGTCATGAGCCGCGCGGAATCCGCGTTTGCGCGCGATATCAGGCTCTATGACAGCACTATCGGTCCGCGTTTCTCGAACCCGAAGCTCGTCAAGCAGTTCGGCGATGACCAGATGCCGCAGACTGCGGACACGCTGGCGCGCCAGTACGAGATCAAGCGCGAGGAGGCCGACCGTTTCGCTCTGCGCTCGCAGCAGCGCTACGGCATCGCCAAAGGGGAGGGCTTTTTCTCCGGTGAGATTGCGCCGGTCGAGCTGCCGCCAACGCGCAAGGGGCCGGTGCCCCCCGTCGCGGACGACGAGCACCCGCGCCCGAACACCGATCTCGAGACGCTCGCGCGGATGCGGCCGCTCTACGAGAGCGGCGTGACCACGGCCGGCAACGCGTCCGGGGTCAACGATGGCGCGGTCGCATTGCTTCTGGGCTCGAAGGCGGCTGGCGACAAGGCCGGCATCAAGCCGATGGTTCGCGTGATCGCCAGCGCGGCCGCCGGCGTGCCGCCCCAGATCATGGGCATCGGCCCGGTCGCGGCCAGCAAGAAGGCCCTCGCGCGAAGCGGTCTCACGCTGAAGGACATGGACATCATCGAGATCAACGAAGCGTTCGCTGCCCAAGTGCTCGCCTGCCTCAAGGGGCTCGGCATTGCGTTCGACGATAGCCGGGTGAATCCGAACGGCGGGGCGATCGCGATCGGTCACCCCCTTGGCGCATCGGGGGCGCGGCTTGCCCTGACTGCGGCGCGCCAGCTCCAGCGCGCCGGGGGCCGCTACGCCCTCGTGAGCCTGTGCATCGGAGGCGGGCAGGGCATGGCGGCCATACTCGAGCGTATCTGACACGGCCCGCCGCCGGTCGGTCTCGGCCGACCGTCCGGCGGAAAGGGTTCTTTCCGCCCGTGTAATTCCGGTCAGAGCTGGCCCTTTGGCACCGATATTGCACTTCTAGCCGTTGTTGGGACGGGCACTGCCTCTTTCCGGGCGGAGTGTCTGTCTTTATGCGTGCTTCGACGAGAAGTCGTCGATTGACGGCAAGCAAGGAAGAATATGCCGCTGCAGGAATGGGTCGCTGGTTCACTGGTGGGACGGTCGTCCCCCCTGTTGCGCTACGTGGGGTCCGGCCTCATCACGCTGCTCTCCATCGCGATCGTGGCCGTCCTGTGGCGCAAGCTGGGCGCCATCACCGACCCCGGGCTGCTCCTCCTTTTCACGGTCGCTGCCTCCACCTACCTTGCGGGCGGCATGGCCGGCATGCTGAGCGCGGCCATCGTCCTGTTCTGCTCGTTCATCCTGTTCTCCCACCCCCTCTATCCCTTCCGCTATTCGGAGCTCGACTGGCGGCAGATGATGGTGATCGTCGTCGCGTGTCCAGTGATCGCGCTCATGGTGGGTTCGCTCAAGGAGCAGGTGGACCGCATGAAGCAGGTGACGCGTGACGCCGAGGCGCTCAGGGAGGAGGTTCGCCGCATGGAGGCGGTCAAGGAGGCCCAGTATCTGTGCGAGCAGCGGTTCCGGCTGCTGGCGGACTGCATAACGGATTACGCGGTATGCCAGCTCGATGCCAACGGCGCGGTCAGGCACTGGAACACCGGCGCGGAGAGGCTGCTCGGCTATTCCGCGCCCGAAATCGTGGGCCAGAGCTACTCCCGGTTCTTCACCAAGGAAGACATATTGGCGAGACACCCGGAGCGCCTGATGGACCAGGCGCGATTCTCGGGCCGGTCCGGACAGGAAGGATGGCGAGTGCGAAAGGGTGGGGGACGCCTCCACGCCAGGAGCTCCATTATTCCGCTCAGGAACCCCCAAGGCGCGCCCCTGGGCTACCTCATGGTTATCCATGACCTGACACGTCTCGAAGAGGCGAACCTCGCCGCTCTCAAGGCGCAGGCCGAGCTCGAGGGGATGAAGAAGCGCCTGAGCTCCCCGGACGATAACCCAGGCGCGTCCGCGTAAGCCGGTTGTTAGCCCGTCGGGTAGGGGTGGCGGGCTTCTGGGTGCAACATTCTATTTGACATAATATACATTATGCGTATGTATCAGCCGATACAGTTACCCAACTGAAGCTCAATTCACTAGCCGGGAACCTCCCCACCTGTGTCGTCACTGACGCTTGCGCGGTGGTCCAGTCCAGCGTGCCGCCTAGGTTGAGCTGCCGGCGTACTTGAACAGTCGAAAGAAATTCGAGCTGGTAGCCTCGGCAACCGCATCAAGAGGAACGCCCCGCAGGCGGCCAATCTCTTCGGCTACGTATTTCACCAGGCCGGGCTCGTTGGTCTTCCCGCGGTACGGCACCGGGGCAAGGAACGGCGAGTCGGTTTCGATCAGCATGCGCTCGAGCGGCACCTGGCGGGCGACTTCTCTCAAGGCGCCGGCGTTCTTGAAGGTCACGATGCCTGAGAACGAGATGTAGAAACCCAGGTCCATCGCGGCCTGGGCGACGTTCCAGGTGCCGGTATAGCAGTGCATGACGCCCCCCACTTCGGATGCGCGCTCCTCGCGCATGATCCGCAGCGTGTCTTCGGCGGCGTCGCGCATATGGACGATGAGCGGCTTTCCAGAGCTCCGCGCCGCCCGGATGTGGGTGCGAAAGCGCTCGCGCTGCCACTCGGCACCGCCCTTGATCCGGTAGTGGTCGAGCCCCGTCTCGCCGATCGCAATTACCTTGGGATGATCGGCAAGCGCGACCAGCTCCTTTTCGGTGACGAGCGGCACGTTGTCATAGTCGGGGTGCACGCCCACCGATGCATAGAGATTCGCGTAGCGCTCGGCCAGCGCCCGCACCTGCGGGAACTCCTGCAGCGTGACACTTACGCACAGGGCATGCGAAACACCGTTCTCGCGCATCAGCGCGAGCGCCTCGTCTACCTTTTCAGCCAGATCCGGGAAGTCGAGATGGCAGTGGGAGTCAACCAGCATGGCGCAACAATCCGGCGTAGTCGATCAGCAACTGCTCGAGGAACAGCCGCGCATTCAGAGGATGCGCGACGACCCGCTGCTGCCTGACCATGTGCCGCAGGTAGCGCAGCGCCTCGAGCAACCCAACCCGCGCTGCAACCGCGGCGATAGCGTCGACCTGGTCCGGGTGGTAGCGCACCCTGCCCGTCACCTTGTGGCTGACAAGATCGAACGCCCACTTCTGCAACAAGGCTACGACCAGCCGCGGCTCCGTTTCGCGCAGGCTTTCGGCCGCAGCGAGCGCATCGAATCCGGGACGCGTGATGGCGGCGAGCAGTTCCTCGCGCTGCCGCCAGTATTCCTCGTCATAGGCGAGCGCGAGTAAGGGCGCTTCCCCCGCCTGCGCGAGCGCCAGGTCCGGGTCGCGGAGACGCTGGCGCCCAAGCCACTCGCGCGCCACTTCGCGCGAGGGGGATGCGAGCACGACCTGCTCGCAGCGGCTCCGTATCGTCGCCGGCAGCTGGTGCCAGCGGTGCGTGACCAGCAGAAAGTATGTCTGCGGCGGCGGCTCCTCCAGGTTTTTCAGCAGCGCGTTGGCAGCATTGATGTTGAGCGTCTCCGCGGGATGAATCAGGACGACCTTGGCGCCGCCGCGGTGCGCGGTCATCGCGATGAAGCCGGCGATTTCGCGGATCTGCTCGATCCGGATCTCGAGGCTCGGCTTCTTCTCCGAGCCCTCCTCAGGCTCGCGCGCTTCGCTCAGGATCCCGGGTTCGAGGCGCCGGAAGTCAGGATGGCTCCCCTGCTCCATCCAGCCGCAGGCCACGCACTTCCCGCATGCGCGCCCATCCGGCTCGCGGTTCTCGCACAACAGGGCGCGGGCGACGGCCTCGGCAAACGCGAGCTTTCCTATGCCCTCACGCCCACGGAGTAGCAATGCATGTGGCAGCCTGCCCATGCGTGCGAGCAAGCCCGTCAGCAGCTCAGAATGCCATGGATAATCCATTGTCTAACATAAGCTTAGAAGTATTTTCTCAAGTTCTTTCTTAACTTCGGGGAGATCCTTATTGGCGTTGAGCACCCGGATGCGCCGGGGATGCGCGGCCGCGCGCCGCAGATAGGCACGCCGCACGCGCCCAAAAAAGGCATCCCGTTCACGTTCGAAGCGGTCCGCCTTGCCTTTGCGCCCGGTTCGCTTGCGGCCAGTCGCAGGAGCAACGTCAAACAGGATCGTGAGGTCGGGCTGCAGGCGCGGGTGCACCCACTTCTCGAGAAGACGGATCTTTTCCCAGCCGACTCCACTGCCGCCCGACTGATAGGCATAGGTCGCGTCGGTGAAGCGATCGCACAATACCCAGATTCCCCGCTTCAACGCCGGCTCGATGATCCTCGCGAGGTGCTCGCGGCGCGCGGCGAACATCAATAGCGTTTCGGTCTCCGCATCCAGCCGCTGCCGGCTCGCCAGGACCAGTGCGCGCAGGCGCTCGCCCATCGGCGTGCCGCCCGGCTCACGCGTGACCTTGACCCGGATGCCGCGCGCCCTCAGGAAACGCGCAATCCACCGCAGGTGGCTGCTCTTGCCCGCGCCGTCTATGCCTTCGAGCGTGATGAGCCGACCGCGCATCAGCGTTTTTCCGAGCGCTGATATTTTGTCACGGCCCGCTCGTGTTCCCCCAGCGTGCGCGAGAAATGCGAGGTGCCGTCACCACGGGAAACGAAGTACAGCGCGTCGCTGGCCGGCGGATTGAGCGTCGCCGTGAGCGCGGCAAGCCCCGGCATTGCAATCGGGGTAGGAGGCAGCCCGGCGCGAGTGTAGGTGTTGTACAGCGAGTCCGCCAGCAGGTCGCGCTTGCGCAGGTTGCCGTCGAAACCCGCTCCGAGCCCGTAGATGACCGTGGGATCAGCCTGCAGGAGCATGCCCTTGCGCAGCCGGTTGAGGAGCACCGCGGCGATGAGGGGACGATCGTCCTCCTTTCCGGTCTCCTTTTCGACGATGGAGGCCAGTATGAGCGCCTCGTAAGGCGTCGCGAGCGGAAGATCCGGGGCGCGCCCCGGCCAGCGCGTATCGAGATGGGAGCGCATCAGGTGGTGCGCCCGCCTCAGAACCCGGAGATCGCTGCTGCCGCTGGCGAAATGATACGTGTCGGGGAAGAACCATCCCTCGGGGGAGCTCTCCTGGATTCCCAGGCGCTGCAATATCTCCCCGTCGGCGAGATCACGGGTCGCATGCGCCAGATCCGGGTGCTTGTTCAACACCTCGCGCATCTGCCGGAAGGTCCAGCCCTCGACGAACCGGATGGAGGATTGCGTCACGTCGCCGTCCACGATCTTTTGCAGCAGGCGATACGGCGTGACCGGCTCGGTAATCTCGTAGTTGCCGGCTTTGATCCTGCTGGCCGTCCGAAGCAGCCTCCCCATCAGAACGAAAGCCTCCGGACGGCGCAGAGCCCCTGCCCGCCCCATCTCGTGCGCCGCACCGCGCAAGGTGGTGCCTGCCTTCAGGTTGAACTGGAGCGGCAGCGACGGGGGCGTGTGCGGGGACGCGGCGTACCAGGCAAACGCGCCGGCGATCAGCACGCCAGCCGCAATGCCCGCGACCAGCAGCAGGCGCAGATACCAACCAATCCCCCAGCTCAGCCTCATGGACATGCGCCCGGGCTGCGAGCAGCGCTCAAAATCGCCGGAAGACCAGGCTGCCGTTGGTGCCGCCGAAACCGAATGAATTCGAGACGGCGACGTCGATCTTCATCTTGCGCGCGATGTTCGGCACGTAATCCAGATCGCATTGCGGGTCGGCGGCCACGAGGTTGATCGTCGGCGGCGCGACCTGCTCGTGCACCGCGAGCGCGGAAAATACCGCCTCGATCCCTCCCGCGGCGCCCAGCAAATGCCCCGTCATGGACTTGGTCGAGCTGATGGCGAGCTTGCGCGCGTAATCGCCGAAGCAGTTCTTCACCGCCACCGTTTCCGCGACATCCCCGAGCGGAGTCGAGGTGCCATGGGCATTGATGTAATCGACCTCTTCCCGGTTGAGCCCCGCGTTCCTCAGCGCATTGGCCATGCACCGCACCGCGCCCTCGCCGTCCTCGCAGGGCGCGGTGATGTGGTGCGCGTCCGCGCTCATGCCGTAGCCCGCGAGCTCGCAGTAGATCTTCGCGCCGCGCTTGCGCGCGTGCTCGTATTCCTCGAGCACCAGGATGCCCGCGCCCTCGCCGAGCACGAAGCCGTCCCGATCCTTGTCCCACGGGCGGCTCGCGGCCGCCGGGTCGTCGTTGCGCGAGGACAACGCGCGCGCCGCGCAGAACCCGCCGAGCCCGAGGGGCGACACGCATGCCTCCGAGCCGCCGGCGATCATCACGTCGGCATCGCCGTACTCGATCAGGCGGCCCGCGTCGCCGATGCAGTGATTGGCGGTCGTGCACGCCGTCACCAGGGCGAGATTCGGCCCCTTGAGGCCGTACATGATGGAGAGCTGCCCGGCGATGAGATTGATGATCGAGCCGGGAATGAAGAAGGGCGAGATCTTGCGCGGCCCGCTCGCCAGCACCGCCTTGTGCGTCTCTTCGATCAGCGGCAGGCCGCCGATGCCGGACCCGATGCACACACCGACCTGCTCGCGCTGCTCGCGGTCGAAATCGAGCCCCGAGTTCTGGATTGCCTCGATTGCGGCCGCGAGGCCGTAGTGGATGAAGGTGTCGAAGCGGCGCGCCTCCTTCGCCGACAGATGCTGCGCCGGATCAAACCCCTTTACTTCCCCGGCGATCTGGGCGGTGAATGCGGATGCGTCGAAGCGGGTGATGCGGGTGATGCCCGAAGTGCCGGCCAGGATGTTTTTCCAGGCCGCCGGTACCGTGTTCCCGACCGGGGAGATGATGCCGAGCCCGGTGACGACGACTCTGCGCCTGGACAAATGTGCTCCGGTCCGGGATGAATCTCAGGACTTGCCGTGAGCCTTGATGTAGTCAATGGCCTGCTGGACCGTGGCGATCTTTTCGGCTTCCTCGTCCGGGATCTCGGTTTCGAATTCCTCCTCGAGAGCCATCACCAGCTCCACGGTGTCGAGCGAGTCCGCGCCGAGATCGTTGACGAACGAAGACTCGTTCTTGACGTCTGCCTCGTTGACACCCAGCTGCTCGGCAACAATTTTCTTGACGCGCTGCTCGATGTTCTCCATTCAGTTCCCCCTTCCTCGAAAGGAATGAAAATCCCGCTCGCGCCCGCAAAAGCCCTGCAACGAACGGGGTAATCGGATTTGAATCAGCGCGCTATTCTACCAGATTCAATCGTCAATAAAGCCCCGGTTTTCAACGGACTGGGGCCACTATTCCATATACATGCCGCCGTTCACATGCAGCGTGCAGCCCGTCACATAATCGGCCGCCGGAGAGGCAAGAAATGCCGCGGCCGAGGCCACATCCTCCGGCCGCCCGAGCCGTCCCAGCGGGATCTGCGCGACGAGGGCGCTGCGCTGCTCCCCGGTCAGCGCGCGGGTCATGTCGGTGTCGATGAAACCCGGCGCGATGCAGTTGACGGTGATGTTGCGGCTCCCGACCTCGCGCGCCAGCGACTTGGAAAAGCCGATGATGCCGGCCTTCGCCGCCGCGTAGTTCGTCTGCCCGGCGTTGCCGGTCACGCCCACTACCGAGGTCATGTTGATGATGCGGCCGTAGCGCGCCTTCATCATGGAGCGCAGCACCAGCTTCGACAGCCGGTAGACCGACTTGAGATCGGTCGCCATGATGTCGTCCCATTCCTCGTCCTTCATGCGCACCAGCAGGTTGTCGCGCGTGATGCCGGCGTTGTTAACGAGGATGGCGATGTCGCCAAACCTTCTCTGGATGTCCTGCACGGCGGACTCCACCTGCTGGGCATCGTTCACGTTGAGAGCGATCCCCGTGCCCTTGACGCCCGCCGCCGCCAACTGCTTCCCGATGGCGTCCGCCCCGGCTGTGCTGGTCGAGGTGCCGATGACCGTCGCCCCGCTCCTGCCGAGCTCGAGCGCGATGGCCTGGCCAATGCCACGCGATGCGCCGGTGACGAGGGCGATCTTGCCGTCGAGAGTCATGTCTTGAGGGCCACCAGTGCCTGCTGGAGCGACGGTGCGTCGGCGATCGCGTGACTCTGCAGGGCGCCATCGATGCGCCGGGTCAGCCCCGCCAGCACCTTGCCCGGCCCGCATTCCGCAACCTGCGCAATGCCGTCGGCCGCGATGCGCCGCACCGTCTCCACCCAGCGCACCGGACGGCAGGCCTGGCGCGCCAGCGCCTGTCTGATGCGCTGCGAATCCGTCTCCACCGCGACATCCACGTTGTTGACCACCCGGATGCGCGGCGCGCTCACTTTGACGCCGCCGAGAAAGGAAGCGAGCTTCTCCGCCGCCGGCTTGAGCAGGGAAGAATGGAAGGGCGCGCTCACCGGGAGCATCATCGCCCGCTTCGCACCCTTCGCCTTGGCCAGCGCAACTGCGCGCTCGACTGCCGCCTTGTGGCCGGCTATGACGACCTGACTGGGTGCATTGAAGTTCACCGGCTCGACCACCTGGCCCTGCGCGGCCTCGCTGCACGCGGCGCGCACGGCCTCATCCTCCAGCCCGAGTATGGCGGCCATGGCGCCCTGCCCCACCGGAACGGCTTCCTGCATCGCCTGCGCGCGAAAGCGCACCAGCGGCAACGCGTCGCGAAATGCCAGCGCGCCCGCGACGACGAGCGCCGTGTACTCGCCCAGGCTATGTCCCGCCACCATCGAGGGCTCGCCCCCGCCTGCATCGAGCCACGCGCGGTAAATCGCATAACCCGCGGTCAGCATCAAGGGCTGCGTGTTCACCGTGGCACTGAGCGCCTCGGGCGGCCCTTCCGCCGCGAGCTTCCACAGGTCCTGTCCGAGCGTGTCCGAGGCCTCCGTAAACACGCCGCGTACCGGGCCCGAATCGGAGAAGGACTGCATCATGCCGACCGACTGCGACCCCTGTCCCGGGAACACGAACGCGAACGTCATCGAATGCGATCCATTGCCCGTCGCCGGCGGCTACCACTTCACCAGCGCGGCGCCCCACGTAAAACCGCCGCCCACGGCCTCCAGCAATACGAGCTGGCCCTGGCGGATACGTCCATCGCGCGCGGCTTCATCCAGCGCGAGCGGTATCGAGGCCGCAGACGTGTTCGCGTGGCGGTCCACTGTCACCACCACCTTTTCCATGCTCAAGCCGAGCTTCTTCGCCGAAGCCTGGATGATGCGGATGTTCGCCTGATGCGGCACGAGCCAGTCGATGTCGGACTTCTGCAGCTTGTTGGCGATCAGGGTTTCCTCGACGAGGTCATCGAGCGCCTTGACGGCAAACTTGAAGACGCCGCTTCCGTCCATCTGCAGCAAGGGCCGGCCGCTCACCTTGCCGCCGGACACGGTCCCCGGTACCGACAGCAGGTTCGAGTAGGAGCCGTCGGCATGCAAGTGGCTAGACAGGATGCCCGGGGTGCTGTCGCCCCGAAGCACGACGGCCCCGGCGCCGTCGCCGAAGAGCACGCAGGTCGCGCGATCGCTCCAGTCGAGGATGCGCGAATAGATCTCGGCGCCCACCACCAGCGCGTTGCGATAGGCTCCTGAGCGCAGGAAGTGGTCGGCCGTGGAGAGCCCGTACACGAACCCACTGCATACCGCCTGCACGTCGAATGCCGGACAGTTGCGCGCGCCAAGCTTGGCCTGGAGCAGGCATGCCGTGCTGGGGAAGACCATGTCGGGCGTGGTCGTCGCCATCACGATGAGGTCGAGATCGGCGGCGGAGATACCGGCGGCCTCGAGCGCCCTGCGACCTGCCTCCAGCGCGAGATCGCTCGTCTTCTGGTCATCGGCTGCGACGTGACGCTGCCGTATCCCCGTGCGCGTATAGATCCACTCGTCGGTCGTGTCCACCGCGAGCTCGAGATCGCGGTTGGTGATCACCTTCTCCGGCAAATAGCTGCCGGTGCCGACGACCCGGGAGTAGCGGTTGCTCACGCGGCGCTCTTGTGTATATGTGCCATGCGCGCGGTGATATGTGCCAGCACGCCGCTGCGCGCCTCCTCGACCGCCCTGCGGATGGCATACTCAAAGGCGAGCGTATCGGCCGAGCCGTGGCTCTTCACCACCACGCCGCGCAGCCCAAGCAGGCTCGCGCCGTTGTAGCGGCGGTGATCCACCCGGTCCTTGAATGCCCGGATGACCGGCAGCGCCAGCAGCCCGGCGAGCCGGGAAAAGAGGTTGCGGCCGAACTCCTCGCGCAAGTAGGTGGCCAGCATCTGGGCGAGGCCTTCGGAGGTCTTCAGCGCGACGTTGCCGACGAATCCGTCGCACACCACGATGTCGGTAGTTCCCTTGTAGATATCGTCGCCTTCGACGTAGCCGTGGAAGTTGAGGTCGCTCGCCCGCATCAGCTCGGCGGCGGCCTTGACCTGGTCGTTGCCCTTGATGTCCTCGACTCCGATATTCAGCAGGCCCACCGTCGGGCGAGGCCTGTTCTCCACCGAGCTCACGAGCTCCGAGCACATGATCCCGAACTGCAACAGATGCTCCGGCGTGCAGTTGACGTTGGCGCCCAGATCGAGGATATAGGTCCGGCCTTTGAGCGAGGGCAGAACGGTCGCGATCGCCGGGCGGTCGATGCCGGGCAGCGTCCCCAGCACGAAACGCGAGATCGCCATCAGCGCGCCGGTGTTGCCGGCGCTGACGCACGCCGCGGCCTGGCCTTGCTCCACGAGATCGACGGCAACACGCATCGAGGAGTCCTTCTTCCCGCGCATCGCGATGACGGGCCCCTCGTTCATCTCGACAACCTGGCTGGCGTGGCGGACGCTGGTTCGTGCGCCGGTTCGAGCCCCGTGGCGCTCGAGCTCACGCTCGATCGCATCACTCTGTCCTACCAGGATGACGGAAGTTTCAGGATCGTCGCGCACGATGCGCGCGGCGGCAGGCACCGTGACCTGCACGCCGTGATCGCCACCCATGCAGTCGATGGCAACCTTCACCTGCATCGGCATCCCTCCTCCCA
Organism: Burkholderiales bacterium; assembly: GCA_036555615.1. GTDB lineage: Bacteria > Pseudomonadota > Gammaproteobacteria > Burkholderiales > SG8-41 > SG8-41. The sequence goes on from DATBKZ010000101.1 coordinate 81,744, forward strand.
GGCGCGCGCCATGGCGGCTGCGCTGCGCGTCGGCGCGAATCCGGCCGCGCCTATTCACCCTTGGTCTTGACGACCTTCTTGCCGCGGTAGTAGCCGGTCGGGCTGATGTGGTGGCGCAGGTGCACTTCGCCGGTCGTCGGCTCCAGCGCCAGCGGGGGATGGGAGAGCGCATCATGCGAGCGGTGCATGCCGCGCTTCGAAGGTGACTTCCTGTTCTGCTGTACTGCCATTACCGTGGCTCCTTGAGTATCAATGGGTGTTGCGTTTCAGCGCCGCGAGCTGGGCGAACGCCGAGGAAACGGCGCCTTGCGCAGACGCGGCGCCGAGCAGCCTGCAGGCGCCCTCTTGGTGCCTCGGCGCATAAGGCAAGCTCAGCAGGATTTCGTCCTCGATGAGCGTCGCGAGGTCAAGCTCGCGGCTCGCCTCGATCCATTCAATTTCTTCGTCATCCGGCTCGCCCGCTGCCGCCTCGCCTGCGCCCACCAGCAGCAGGGTGTTCACGATCTGCAGCGGGTAATCAAGCGCTCCCAGGCAACGCTGGCACTGCAGGTGCAGCGTCCCGCTGATGGCGACCTTCAGGATCGGGCGGCGGCGCGAGTCGTAGCCGCCTGTGACCGCGAACTCGACTGTCCCGACCGCGTCTGCGAGGCTGTCCTTCAGACGGACCAGTCCCGGGAGCAACAGGCTGCCGTGCAGCGCCTGTCCGGTTCGGGCGAACTCCAGACTATCGATGATAGTCTGCGCGGACCCCTGTCCAGACATAGGCGCGCATGATAGTATTTTTGTGCTATTCTGTCAAAAAAATTCAACGAAAAATTCTGATTAGGCAGGGACTTACGGACTGCCACCCAGCCTTGCCGCCACCGCTGATCGTGCTTGCCTCCAGCTCGCCGTATCGCCGCAGCTTGCTGGAGCGGCTGCGGCTCCCGTTCGAGGTCCGGGCGCCCGCCGTGGAGGAGTCTCCCCTGCCCGGCGAATGCCCCCGTGATACCGCGCTGCGACTGGCCCAGGCCAAGGCGCGCGCCGTCGCACGCGACTTCCCCGCCGCGCTCATCATCGGTTCCGACCAGGTCGCACAGCTCGACGGCGCCACGCTGGGCAAGCCGGGCACGCACGCCAATGCGGTCGCGCAACTGAAGGCAACGCGCGGCAAGAGCGTGCTCTTTCACACCGCCCTCGCATTGCTGAATGCCCGCACGGGCGCCTTGCAAACTTCAGAGGTCCCCACGACCGTGCGCTTCCGACAATACGACGACGCCGAAATCGAGCGCTACCTTGCGGCGGAACGCCCCTACGACTGCACCGGCAGCGCGCGCATCGAGGGCATCGGGATCGTGCTCGTCGAAAGCGTGAGCAGCACCGACCCCAGCGCGCTGATCGGGCTGCCCTTGATACAGCTCGCCGCAATGCTCAGAAACGAAGGAGTGGCGGTTGTCTGAGCGCTCCCGGGGCACGCTGTACCTGATTCCGGTTGCACTGGGCGGAAACAATGCGGCGGCCCTCACCCCGTCCGCCACGACCGAAGCGGCGCACAAGCTCCGCACGTTCATTGCGGAGAGTGCAAAGCCCGCGCGCGCCTTCCTGAAGTCCATCGCCCATCCGCGACCGCTGCAGGAGCTCAGATTCCACACGCTCGATGAGCACACGCGCGACGTGGCTCCGCTGCTCGAGCTGCTGCTGTCCGGCGAGGATTGCGGACTGATGTCGGAAGCGGGCGCGCCGGCGGTCGCCGATCCCGGCTCGGCGCTGGTGCGGCAGGCACATCGGGCCGGAATTCGCGTCGTGCCGCTTGCAGGGCCCTCCTCCATCCTGCTCGCGCTGATGGCTTCCGGCATGGACGGCCAGCATTTCGCGTTTCACGGCTACCTGCCGGTGGAACGTGCCGAGCGCACGCGCAAGATCAAGGCGCTCGAAGCGCGGGCGGTCCACGAAACCCAGATCTTCATCGAGGCGCCCTACCGCAACGATGCACTGCTCCTGGCGCTCCTCCAGAACTGCCGCGAGGACACGCTGCTCTGCATCGCGGCGGATCTCACGCAGTCCACCGAGTTCGTGAGCGCGCGGGCTATTGCGGATTGGAAAAAAGAGCCGCCGATCCTCGATCGGCGGCCGGCCGTGTTCCTGCTCTCGCGCGCGTCTACCTGAGCGATATCCCCTGCGCCAGACCAAGACGCGCAAGGCCCTCGGCCATGCCCGCCCCGAATTTCTTGGCCAAGCGCTCCGCGACGTTCTCGCGCGGCGTGAAGTCCACGATGTCCTCGGCCTTGATCACCTCGCGCGCGACGTACTCGATGCTGCCGAGCTCGTCCGCGAGCCCCATCTCGATGCTTTTTTCACCCACCCACAGCAGCCCGGAAAACATCTCAGGTGTCTCCTTCAGTCGCGTGCCGCGCCCGGCCCGCACCACCCCGATGAATTGCTGGTGGATCTCCCCCAGCATCTTCTCTGCGTGCTGCTTCTGCGATTCCACGAGCGGCGAGAAGGGGTCGAGAAAGCCCTTGTTCTCTCCCGCAGCCAGCAAACGGCGCTCCACCCCCAGCTTCTCCATCGCCCCGGTGAAGCCAAAGCCGTCCATCAGCACCCCGATCGAGCCGATGATGCTCGCCTTGTCGATGTAGATGCGGTCGGCGGCGGCAGCGACGTAATAGCCGCCGGAGGCGCATATGTCCTCGACCACGGCATAGAGCGGAATGCTGGGATACTTCAGCCGCAACCGCCGCATCTCGTCGCTGATATATCCGGCCTGGACGGGGCTTCCGCCCGGGCTGTTGATGCGGAGGATCACGCCCTGGGTGCGCTTGTCCTTGAACGCGTCCTGCAATCCCGCCATGACGTTTTCCGCGCTCGCCGGGGTGTTGGAGGCGATGATTCCGCTGACGTCAACCAGCGCGGTGTGCTTGCCCGGACTGATGTCCCGCTTCGCGTACCAGCCCATGCCGATGAACAGCAGCGCGAACAGATAGATGAAGAGCAGCAGCTTGAAGAATATTCCCCACTTGCGCGCGCGGCGTTGTTCCGTGATCGCCGCCAGCGCGACTTTCTCGAGCGCCTGGCGCTCCCAGCTCGTTGTCGACCCGCCTGGTTCCAGCTCAGCCATGGTGATTACCTTCCTTCCGTGCCGCCTTGCAGCGGACTAGCTTCCAGCCGTCATTGTACCCCGCTCGCTCCGGGCGCCGCGCCATCCCCGGCATCAAGCCCAGAGACGAACGACCGTAACTCCTCCGGCAAAGGCGCCTCGAGCGTCAGCGCTACCCCACTCCTCGGATGCGCAATCACCACTTTGAAGGCGTGGAGGAACATGCGCCTCAACCCCACCCGCGCAAGCTGCTTGTTGAGCGCGAAATCGCCGTACTTGTCGTCGCCTGCGACCGGAAAACCGAGATGAGCGAGATGAACCCGGATCTGGTGAGTGCGCCCGGTCCTGAGCTCCGCTTCGAGCAAGCTGTAGCGCTTCCACTGCCGGCGGAGCCGGAACACGGTATGGGATGGCAATCCGCTCTCCTTGACGGACACGCGGCGCTCGCCCGATGCCAGAACGTACTTGTGTAGAGGAAGCCTGACGTTGCGCTTTGCCTCGCGCCAATGCCCCTTCACGAGCACATGGTAGAACTTTTGCGCCGTCCCCTCTCGCAACTGCTGGTGCAGTGCCAGCAGCGCCGGGCGCCGTTTGGCAAGCAGCAGCACGCCAGAGGTCTCGCGGTCGAGACGGTGTGCCAGCTCAAGAAACCGCTCGTGCGGCCGTTGCGATCGCAACAATTCGATGATGCCGTGGCTGATTCCGCTCCCGCCGTGCACCGCCATGCCTGCAGGCTTGTTGATGGCGAGGATCGCATCATCCTCGAAGATCACATCGGGCTCGAAGCCCGGGGGCGGCGCCGGCCGCGGGGCGGTGGCAGGCCGGGCCGTGCGCAAGGGCGGCAGGCGGACGCGGTCCCCGCCCCGCAGACGGTAATCGGGCCCGACACGGCGGCTGTTGACCCGCACCTCGCCGCTCCGCAGGATGCGATAGATATGGCTCTTGGGGACGCCTTTCAGGAGCCGCGTCAGGTAGTTGTCCACACGCTGGCCGGCGGCGTCGGCATCCACCTGCTGCCAGGTCGCAGAAACTTTACTTAACCCTTTCATTTGTCTATACTATTCACCGCACGTGGTGAATTCCAGGTGGTGAGCAGCGAATCGCACCGTCACCCGGGAATCGCAAAGAGTCCGAGGCAGTTCTTACACGGTGAACCGCGCAATTGCGCGAGCCCGGGCCGACGTGCTGAACGCGCACCGAAGTTGCTGGCTGCCTGGCCCATGGAGATTGCCGCGCCAGCCACGGACGCGCTGCAGGAAATGGTTAAGTTCGCTCACCACACGAAAGTAGCGATACTAGACGAACGACGCGCTCACGACACGCTGAGAATTTGAGGTTCCCGCGCCTGGCGCGGGGCCCGACGGCAAACCGGACGAGACATCAGGATCATCAAACCCCTCATGCTCACGCCAACCGATTGAATCAGTCGGCGCGGCACTGCCCCTCAGGGCGGCGCCGATGGTTTGCCCGATCCCGTGTTTGAGCGCGGGAGACGATAACAATGAAGCGAATGCTGTTTAACGCGACGCAGGCAGAAGAGCTGCGCGTCGCGATCGTCGATGGCCAGAAGCTCATCGACCTCGATATCGAAACCCCCGGCAAGGAGCAGCGCAAGAGCAACATCTACAAGGGGGTCATCACCCGCATCGAACCGAGCCTCGAGGCCGCCTTTGTCGACTACGGGGCCGAGCGTCACGGCTTTCTCCCGTTCAAGGAGGTTGCCCGCGCCTATTTCAAGCCCGGCGTCGACGTTGGCCGCGCCCGTATCCAGGACGCGCTCGTGGACGGCCAGGAGCTGATCGTCCAGGTCGACAAGGACGAGCGCGGCACCAAGGGCGCTGCGCTCACCACCTTCATCAGCCTGGCCGGGCGCTACCTGGTGCTGATGCCCAACAACCCGCGCGGCGGCGGCGTCTCGCGCCGGGTCGAGGGCGAGGACCGCAACGAGCTGCGCGAGGTGATCGACCAGCTCCCGGTGCCGCAGGGCATGAGCGTCATCGGCCGCACGGCCGCGATCGGCCGCGCGCCCGAGGAGCTCACGTGGGACCTCAACTATCTTCTGCAGCTGTGGCACGCGATCGAGGGTGCCGCGAAGCAGCAGAGCGGCGCGTTCCTGATCTACCAGGAATCGAGCCTCGTCATTCGCGCCATCCGCGATTATTACCACCAGGACATCGGCGAGGTCCTGATCGACACCGAAGGCGTCTATGAGCAGGCGCGGCAGTTCATGAGCCACGTCATGCCGCAGAACGTCAGCCGCATCAAGCTCTACCGCGACGATGTGCCCCTGTTCTCGCGCTTCCAGATCGAGCACCAGATCGAATCCGCGTATTCGCGCTCGGTCAATCTTCCTTCCGGCGGCTCGGTCGTGTTCGATCACACCGAGGCACTGGTGTCGATCGACGTCAATTCCGCGCGCGCCACGCGCGGCTCGGACATCGAGGAAACGGCGTTCCGCACGAACCTCGAGGCCGCGGAGGAGATCGCCCGGCAATTGAGGCTGCGCGACCTTGGCGGCCTCATCGTCATCGACTTCATCGACATGGAAAGCGGCCGCAATCAGCGCGAGGTGGAGAACCGGCTGCGTGACTCGCTGAAATACGATCGGGCGCGGGTGCAGATGGGCAAGATTTCGCGCTTCGGCCTGATGGAATTGTCGCGCCAGCGCCTGCGGCCTTCGCTCGGCGAGACCGCCCACAATCCCTGCCCGCGCTGCCATGGAACCGGCCACATCCGCGGCACCGAGTCGACCGCGCTTCACATCCTGCGCATCATCCAGGAGGAGGGCATGAAGGAGAACACCGGCGCGATCAACGCCCAGGTGCCGGTCGACGTCGCGACCTTCCTGCTCAACGAGAAGCGGGTCGACCTGCAATTGATCGAGGCGCGGCACCGGGTCTCGGTGATGCTGATTCCCAACGTGCATCTCGAGACGCCGAACTACACCGTCACGCGCCTGCGCCACGACGATCTCAACAAGACCGAGCCGCTGCCACCGAGCTACAACCTGGTGGAAGCACCGACGGAGGAGGAGAAAGCGGCGATAGGGACAGCGGAGCCGGCAGCACCGCGGCCGGAAGCGGCAGTCAAGGGCATCACGCCCCAGCAGCCCGCCCCGGTACCGGTCGCACGGGAAGCGAAGCCGGAGCCACAGCCACAGCAACAGCCACAGCCCAGAGCGGCGGCGTCGGCCGAGGAAGCGTCCATCATTGGCAAGTTCTTGGGTTTGTTCAGGCGCAAGCCCGTTGCCGAAGTCCCCGCCCCGCAAACCGCGGGGCCCGCAGCGGTCACGCCCTCGGGCCCGCGGCGCGGGCGTCACGAGCGCTTCGAGCGCGAGGGTCCGCGCCGCGAACGCGAGGACCGTGGAATGCAGCAGGGTGGACAGCGGCAAAGGCAGCACCAGGCGCAGCAGCCACAGGGGCCGCGGGATGGCGACCGCTTCCGCGGGGAGCAGCAGCGCCACGAGCAGCGGCGGCAAGAAGGGCCGCGCTCCGACCATCCGCAACAGCAACGCCCGCATCTCCAGCGCGATCAGGCGCAAGCCGAGGCGCGGCCACCCGCCCATCCCCAGCAGCCAGGGCGCGAGCATGGCGAGCAGCAACGGGAGGGGCGCGGCAGGAGACGCCGCAGGGGACGCGACCGCTTCGAGCAGCACCAGCACGAGGCGGGCGGCGCTTCCGTTCCCCCGCGCGGTCAACGGCCCGATCGGCAGCCGAGCCGGCCCGAGACCCAGCGCAGGGCGCCTGAGGCGTCCTCCGCCGCCGGGATCGCTGCGGCTTCTGACGTCGCGATGGCGCAATTTGTAGCGCCAACCAGCACGGAGCAGGCGGTCCCGCCCCCACCTCCCTCGTTCGAGACCGAGGTGGTGCGGGAGTTCGAGCCGAGCAAGCCCCAGCTGGCGGAGCCGGTGCCGTCCGGGCCCGGCTATGCACCTGCTGAGGCCTTCAAGATCGAGTGGCCCTCGGAACTGGTCCAGGTGGAATCGGATCCCGACAAGCTGCAGAGAGCCGCGCCGGAATCGGAGCCGGTGCCGGTCGCACGCCCGAAGCGGGTGCGTCAGCCCCTGCAGGCGCAGAACGAGGAGCCCCTCGTCCAGATCGAGACCGCCGCGGCTGAAGCGGCGGCGGGTGGAGAACCGAAGGCACAAGAAACGGCTGTGCCGAGATAACGAGCCTGCCCAACCGCTTCGCCGCTCCCGCGGAGGCGGGACTGAAGAGAACTCGGTTGTGCTGAGACTAAGGCGTCAGCGCCCCTCGCAGGTGGTCAAGCAGACCCTGCGCCGCCTCCTCAACCAGGTCCAGCACGTGCTCGAAGCCTTGCTCGCCCCCGAAATAGGGATCGGGCACTTCGCGCGGCATGGCATCGTTGCTGAATTCCAGGAACAGCTTGAGCTTGTGGCCGTGCCGCGACGGGCACAAGCGCTCGAGCACGCGCAGATTCATCCGGTCCATCGCCAGCAGGTAGTCAAACTCGCCGAAATCGGCTCGGCTCACCTGGCGCCCGCGCAGCATGCTGAGGTCGTAGCCGCGCCGACCCGCGGCGCGCTGCGCGCGGGGATCGGGCGGCTCGCCGATGTGATAGTCGTGCGTTCCCGCGGAATCAATCACGATGCGCCCTTCCAGTCCCGCCTGCTTTACCTGATGCCGGAACACGCCCTCGGCCATCGGTGAGCGGCAGATATTGCCCATGCACACGAACAGAACGCTGCAGCGCTCCCGGCTCATTCGGTCACGCCCATGAAGAGTTGCTCCTTCAGAGCCTTCAACTGGTCGCGCAGCTGCGCGGCGCGCTCGAATTCGAGGTTGCGCGCAGCGTCGATCATGGCTTTCTCGAGCTGCTTGACCTCGCGCGTCAGCTCCTTCTCATCCATGACTTCGTAGCGCGCCCGCGCCTGCGCCGCCTTGAGCTGGGTGCGCGCCTCCTCGTGGTCGTATACCCCCTCGATAATGTCCTTCACGCGCTTCGTGACGCCCCGCGGCGTGATGCCGCGGGCGGCGTTGTGGGCGATCTGCTTGCGGCGGCGGCGTTCGGTCTCATCGATCGCCCGGCGCATCGAGTCCGTCATCGTGTCGGCGTAGAGAATCGCCGTGCCGTTGACGTGCCGCGCCGCCCGCCCGATGGTCTGGATGAGCGAGCGCTCCGAGCGCAGGAATCCTTCCTTGTCGGCGTCGAGGATCGCCACCAGCGACACCTCGGGCAGGTCGAGACCCTCGCGCAGCAGGTTGATCCCGACCAGGACGTCGAACTGGCCGAGCCGCAGGTCCCGGATGATCTCGACCCGCTCCACCGTGTCGATGTCGGAATGGAGGTAGCGCACCTTGACGCCGTGCTCGCCCAGGTAGTCAGTGAGGTCCTCGGCCATCCGCTTGGTGAGCGTCGTGACCAGCACGCGCTCGCTGCGCCTGACCCGGTCGTTGATTTCCGACAGGAGATCGTCCACCTGCGTCGCCGCAGGCCGCACGACGAGCGCGGGATCGACGAGGCCGGTGGGACGCACCACCTGTTCCACCACCTGCGCCTGGTGGTTGCGCTCGTACTCCGCGGGGGTCGCGGACACGAATATCGTTCGCCGCATGAGCTTCTCGAATTCGTCGAAGCGCAGCGGCCGGTTGTCGAGCGCCGAGGGCAGGCGAAACCCGTAGTTCACGAGGTTCTCCTTGCGCGACCGGTCCCCGCGATACATGCCTCCCAGCTGCGGGATCGTGACATGGCTCTCGTCGACGATCATGAGCGCATCGTGCGGGAGATAGTCTATGAGGGTCGGCGGTGGCTCGCCGGCTGCACGACCCGAGAGGTGGCGCGAGTAGTTCTCGATGCCCTTGCAGAATCCCATCTCGGCCAGCATCTCGAGGTCGAAGCGGGTGCGCTGCTCGATGCGCTGCGCTTCGACCAGCTTTCCCTGCTTCTGGAACCAGTCGATCCGCTCGCGCAGCTCCTCCTTGATGGCCTCGATCGCGCGCAGCGTCGTCGCCCGCGGCGTGACGTAGTGGCTCGAGGGATAGACCGTGAAGCGTGGAACGCGCTGCAGGATGTGCCCGGTCAGTGGATCGAAGAGGTGGATCGCCTCGACCTCGTCGTCGAAAAGGGTCAGGCGCACGGCGGTCTCCGAGTTCTCCGCCGGGAAGATATCGAGGACATCGCCGCGCACCCGGAACACGCCGCGCCGGAACTCGATCTCGTTGCGCTCGTACTGCATGGCGACCAGGCGCTGGATGGCGTCACGTTGGGCGAGCTTTTCGCGCTCGCGCAGGTGCAGGATCATGCTGTGGTAATCCACCGGGTCGCCGATCCCGTAGATCGCGGAGACGGTGCACACGATCACGGTGTCGCGGCGCTCCATGAGGGATTTCGTGGCGGAGAGCCGCATCTGCTCGATGTGCTCGTTGATGCTGGAGTCCTTCTCGATGTAGAGGTCCTTCGAGGGCACGTAGGCCTCGGGCTGGTAGTAATCGTAGTAGGACACGAAGTACTCGACCGCGTGATCGGGAAAGAACTCGCGCATCTCGGAATAAAGCTGCGCCGCGAGCGTCTTGTTGGGCGCCATGATGAGCGCCGGGCAGCCGAGCCGGGCGATGACATGGGCCATGGTGTAGGTCTTCCCGGAGCCCGTGACCCCGAGCAGCGTCTGGAAGGCCAGGCCGTCGCGCACCCCGGCGACGAGCTTTTCGATTGCCTCTGGCTGGTCGCCTGCCGGGGGAAACAGCTCGTTCAGGCGGAACGGGCTTTCGGGAAAGCTCAGCAGAGCAGCCGCGGCACCGGCTTCCGCCGTCCTCGCAGGCGCGGTTGGGGAGGTATTTCGCATCGGCGCGGGGCTAAATCGCGTATTTTCCCACGCCCGTGCGGCCCGTCGCCAGCCTGTTGTGGTCCCGGCGCCGCAGGACCCAAATGTGACGTCTGCGCGCGCGAGGAAGCACCGCTCCCGGACGTTCCCCGCGCCGCGTACTTCGGCTTTAGTGTCTGGGCAATTTCATGCGCGAGATCGTGTAGCGGGTGACGTCCTCTTCGGGCTCGTCGCCCGCCGTCCCGTTAAGAGGCAGCGCCAGATTGGTGACGAATATCTCGTCGTCCACGATGACGAGGCTCGCCGGGAAGAGCAGGCCGATCGGGGCGTTCCCGCGAATGCCACGAAACTCTCCGAGCTTGGCGACGATCTTGCCGTTCTCGTTCAGAGCCACGACCTCGTCGGCCTGATTCGCCGCCACCCACAGCCGGCCACGCCGATCGGTGGCAAGACCGTCGGCCCCGTTTATGCTCTCGGCGAAAACGTCGACCGCTTTGGTGGTGAGATTCAATTTCAGAACGCGGTCATCGCCGGTATTCGCAATGAAGAGCGTGTTCTGGTCATGGCTCAGCGCCAAGCCATTCGCGCCGAAGGGCGGGAATCCAGCCGTGGCGAGCAGCGGATCGTGACTGACCACGTCTACTACGCAGCCTGGAGCGCAGCCCGCCGGGTTGCTGATCTTGAAGATGGCACCCTGGAATGAATCGGAAATGTAGAGATTCCCGTCTTTGTCGAAGACCATCGCATTGGGGACACGGGCGCCGGAACCGAACTGAATCGTGTCAGTGCTGCCATCCGGATTGCCTACCGTACGCTGAATCGGCGCGCCGATCGCCGGAATCACGGCCACATCTTCGATCGTGGTGGAGCTATCGAAACTAGCCGCAATGCGCTGAATCTTGGATGGCGGAGTCACGAAATCACCGACGATGGTGACGTAGACCTTCTTGCCGTGGCGGTCGAATGCGAGTCCGAGCAGAGGCGAGGTTCCGAAGGCGCTCTCGGCCTCGAGCTTGCCGTGACGGTTGAAGCGCAGCAGCTTGTTCTGGTTGCCGCCATTGAATGTGCCGACATAGATATCCCCGTTCCAAGGATTGGCGGTGATGCCCTCCGGGAATCGCGCGTCACCGCGAAGCACCGCGAACGTGTCAACGTCGCGATCGATGAAAAGTCGCCGGGAGTGGTCGCCGTCCGCGAGGACCGTCCCCGCGTAGCACGGGATGGCGACCAAGAGCAAGTGCAAGCATTTTTTCAGGATGGATTTCATTTGCCCCCCTTAAGTCATTGAAGAAAAGAGCCCCTATGATGCGCAGGCGGACGGTCGAAATCAACCTGGATTTTCCAGTTACGTCAGGCCTCCGCTAACGGTAAAATGCATCTTGATCGAACGTTCGCCACCCTCCTCTTCCCGTCACCTGCCCAGGAACATGAGCCTATCCCTGCTCGCTGGCGTCGAAATGGCGCCGCGCGACCCCATTCTGGGCGTGACCGAAGCGTTCAACGCCGACAAGAACCCCAACAAGGTGAACCTTGGCGTTGGCGTCTATTACGACGACAACGGCAGGGTGCCCGTTCTTGAATGCGTCCGCCGCGCAGAGCAAAAGCTCGCCGAGAGCCCGCTGCCTCGCAACTACCTGCCGATCGACGGCCTCCAGACCTACGACCGTGCCGTGCAGGAGCTCCTGTTCGGAAGGGACAGCGCGGTGCTGCGCGACCAGAGAGTCGTCACCGTGCAGACACTCGGGGGCACGGGCGGGCTCAAGGTGGGCGCCGACTTCCTGCGCCGGCTCGGCGCAAGTGCCGAGCTCTGGATCAGCGACCCGAGCTGGGAGAACCACCAGGCGTTGTTCGACTATGCAGGCTACAAGGTCCGGGCCTACCCCTACTACGATGCCGGCACCCACGGCCTGAAGTTCGATGCGATGATCGACGCGCTGACGAAGCTCCCTGCCGGATCGGTCGCGGTGCTGCACGCCTGCTGCCACAACCCGACCGGCGTGGATCTCTCTCCCGAGCAATGGGACCGCGTGATCGAGGTCGTCAATGCGCGCGGCATCGTGCCGTTCCTCGATATCGCCTACCAGGGATTTGCCGATGGGCTCGATGCCGACGCCATCCCCGTGCGCCGGTTCGCGCAGGCGTGCCCCGCGGTCTTCGTCTCGAGCTCGTTCTCGAAGTCGCTTTCGCTCTACGGAGAGCGGATCGGCGCGCTATCCGTCGTCACCGAAAGCGCGGACGTCGCTGCGCGCACCCTCTCGCAGTTGAAGCGCGTAATCCGGACCAACTACTCCAACCCGCCCACCCATGGCGGACAGGCCGCCGTGCTGGTCCTGACTACGCCGGAATTGCGCGCGCTGTGGGACAAGGAGCTGGGACAGATGCGCGACCGGATCAAGATCATGCGCCGCGAGCTGGTCGACAAGATCCGCGCCATCCGGTCGGATTTCGACTTCAGCTTCGTGATCCGTCAGCGGGGACTCTTTTCCTACTCGGGCCTGGCGCGGGAACAGGTGAAGCGCCTGCGCGAGGAATATTCGCTCTACGCCATCGACAGCGGCCGGATCTGCGTGCCGGCGCTCAACTCGCGCAACATCGACTACGTCGCGCGCGCGATCGCGAACGTGCTGGTCTGATCACTGCTTCTCTTCGTCCTTCTTCCCGAACAGGCTTTCGAACCACTGCCCGACTCGCGCGCCAACCGCGGTGCCGAACACTGGCCCCAGCACGGCGGTGCCCGCCGCGGCGCCCGCCACGGTCCCGCCCGTTGGATAAAGCAATGGCGCATCGAGCGTGCCGGAGACGTTGAGGGACGCTGACACCGCCGCAACCGATGCGGCCTTGATGCTGGTGTTGAGCCGCCCCGATAGCTCGTCCCGGGGAGAGATCGTCACGTTGCCTGCGGCCGAAAGCGTGCCGGAAACGATATTGAGTCCGGTCAGGCGACGGGTCCCGCGCTCGATCCTGAGCCGCCCCGAAAGCCCGTCGAAGCGCGTCCCCCCACTTCTCTCCCCTTCCTCGCCAATCATCGTGGCGGCCTTGCGGATGTCCACTCCATGCAAGACACCCCCTTCTACCTCGAATGGCGCATCCAGCCGCAACGCCTCCACGATCTGACCGGCGCGGGCGGCACTGGCCGAAAACGCGGGCCGGGCGCTGAGCTTACCGCTCATGCTCTGCGGCTTGTCGAGTGCCTGTAGCAGAGGAGCGATCTCGACGCGATTGACCGTCGCGCTTCCCTTGAGCTGCATGCCTCTCTGCCATCCCACCACGAGCCTGCCGGTGGCCGTGCCGCCGTAGAGCCGCGCGCTGATGTCGCTGAAGCTCGCACCATTCGAAGTCGCCAAGCCCCTTGCGTTGAGCTCGTCGAAGTAAATTCTCGGGCCGAAGGGCGGCGTCCAGGCTTTCGCGCTGGCGTCGATCAGGTAACTGGACTGTTGGGGCTTGATCACGGCCTTGAGCGTCCCATCCCGCGCGACGATGGAAGCGCTTTCGAGCCTCCCGTCGCCCGCAAGAGCGAGCCGCGCATCGAACGGCCCGAGCGTGACATCCTCCATTTCGATGAGCGCATCGTCGAGCTTGATGGCTTCCACCCTGACGGCCGCCGGCTGCGATGGGCCGCCGCCTGTCGCATCCGTCGGCAGCCACGCGGGAATCTTGTCGATCGCGCTGCGCGTCAACACCAGGCCGTTGATCTCGATGCTCTTGATAACCTTGGTAGCCTCGAGCAGCGTCCAGAGATCGGGCGTCACGGTCACCTTGCCGACCTTGATGTCCTCCGCCTCGCCGACCGTGATGCCGCTCACGGTGAGATGAGGCAGTGGCAGCCCCGCGGCGCGCAGACTGCCGATCTTTACGGGCGCGCCGAGGCGCGCGGAAATCTCCTGCTCGAACGTCGGAATGGAGTCATCGAGCGAGATGAAAAGCGGCACCAGCGCGAGCATCAGCAGGAGCACGCCGATGACCAGCACGCTGCGCTTTAACCACTTCATAAATCTGGGAAATTTGTCTGTCTGGCGTTGACCGGGAATGGCTCAAACATTAATATATGCGCCTCCGTTATGCGGCACCATGCAGTTTGTCGCGTATCAGACAAGTTTTGATCCCCGATAGCTCAGTTGGTAGAGCGACGGACTGTTAATCCGCAGGTCGCTGGTTCGAGCCCAGCTCGGGGAGCCATCAGGAAATCGGCCGCGCATTGCGCGTGGCCGATTTTTTGTCAGATTTTCGGGTATGGGTTCCGCCCCACCATCACCTCGACCAGCGCCGGGCGGTTCTTCGTTGCAGCGAGTCCTTGGCGCAGAGCACCCTTGACATCCTTCGAATCATTGACACGGATGCCTTCGGCACCGCAGGCTTTGGCGATGGCGGCGAAGTCGGGGCTCTGGAACGCGGTGCCGTAGGTGTGGCCGTAGAGGTTCAACTGCTGCATGAAGGTCTGCCCGAAGGCGCCATCGTTCAGCACAATTATGAGGATGTTGGCTCCATACTCGACCGCGGTCGGGAGATCGCCGATAGTCATAAGAAAGGCGCCGTCCCCCGCGAGCGCCACGACGTCGCGCTCCGGGAATTCCATCCTGGCAACGATCGCCGTGGGCAATGCGTAGCTCATCGCGTTCCAGACCCCGGACTGCATGAACGACTCGGGGGTCGCGATGCGACGGAAGGTGCGGGCCCACATCTGGCAATTGCCCACGTCGCTCGCAACGATTGCATTGTCGTCGAGGACGGCGTTCATCGCGTCCATCAGCACGCCCGGGTAGATGGGCCGTTCATCCTGGTGTGGAGCGTTCTGCTCCGCCAGGCTCGTCCGGATGGCAGCCTTGCCCTCGGCGAGCTTCCGGATGAGCGCCTCATCTCGCGGCCGTTGATAATTGCCTAGCCGCTCCAGCAGCGACGCGAGGAAGCGCTTGGGATCGGCCACGCGCTGGTCTTCGCCCTGGTAGCTGGAATCCGCAGCGTCATCGAAGCCAACGAGGATGAGATGCTTCTCCGGGGCGCGGTGCCTCAACTCGGACAATTCAGCCGTGCCCGCCCGCAGGCCCACCGCGAATACGAGATCGGTTTGCTTCAGCGCCTCGACGCACAGCGGATGGCTGCGATAATGCTGGAAGTGCCCCGCGAAAAAAGGATGCGATTCAGGGATCACGCCAATTGCGTCCTGGGCGAACACCACGGGTGCCTGAAGCCTCATCGAAAGCTCCGACAGCTCCCGCATCGCGCCCTGGCGAATGACCCCCTTCCCCGCCGCGATAACCGGGGCTCTGGCTTCCATGAGCCGCTTGGCGAAGCGCACGACGTCCTCCCCGTTCGGCTCAGCGGCCTGGGTCGGGAGGCGCTGGTAGGGCGGAAGCACGGCGGGAGCCTCCTGCAGGATGAACTCGCTGTAGTCCGACAGCCGCGGCAGCTCGACGTGTACGGGTCCCGGCCGGCCGGTGCGGGCAGTGTGGAAGGCCTTCGCCAACACCGCCGGAATGTCCTCGAGGCGCTCCACGCGCGCCGACCACTTGGTGATCTTCCTGAACATTTCGTGCACGAAGGCGGGATCATCGACGCCGTGAAAGGCCTCCCGGTCAGCATCGAGCGGAACGGCGCCGCTGATATGCACGACGGGCGACGCCGCGCCGTAGGCCTGGGCAACTCCCGCCATGGAATTGATGCACCCCGGGCCGGCCGTCACGATGCACACGCCGGGCTTGCCTGTGAGGCGTCCGTAGGCGTCCGCCATCAGCGAGACGTTCGGCTCCTGCTTGCAGGTGACCATGCGGATCGAGCGCACGCGGCTCAGCCCGTCGTAGATCGGGTGAATGTGCGAGCCCGGGACGCTGTAGACGCGCTCGACGCCCTCCTCGCGCAGCGCCTCGGCCACTGCCTCGCCTGCGTGCATCGCCGCGCGGCGCGAACTCATGACGTGCCTCCTCCGGGCGGTTTATAGCGCAATTCCGAGATCCGCCAACGCACGCGTCGCCTGGGCAGCCCAACCGCGATTGGCGGCAGGACTCGCGGGGCTGGGATGTGGCATCAGGCCGAGCTTGATGCCTGACCCTTTCAGGGCAGCTGCGGCGCGATCCGCGGCGAACCGCCCCACGCCCACGACGTGCTCGGGGCGCAGCCGCTCGACCGTTCGCCGCAAAGCCCTATCGCATGCCTTGAACAGCGCCGCCTGCTCGGTGCGGGGGAGCTTGTCGGGAGTGCGGTTGCGGCCGCTCGCTTCAATGAACGCGAGCGGGCAGTAATTAGCGACGAAAAAGCGCTCGAAGAAGCGCTGCGGCGTGCCGAAGTTATCGCGCGCCCACCCCCACAGGCGCTGGCCGCTCACCTCCCCCCGCGGGCAGTGAAAGCCGGCAACCGGCCGCTTCGGGTGCTCGCGAGGCGGGTGCCCGACCGGCGCCTCGATGCCGAGCCAGCCGCGTACCATTCCCACGTCCCCAAAGGGCACCCCGGTCTGCGCCATCCCGAAAGGCCCCGGATTCATGCCGAGGAGGATCACTCCGAGCCTCCCCCGGCCGTAGCGCTCGAGGTAGGCGCGGTACGGACTCCAGGCATAGACGAGCGGGTTGTAGACGTACGCCACTGGCGCGGCGAACTTGAGGCGGCTCACGTCGCTGCGCAGGCGGCGCGCGATGGCGACGAGCTCCACGCGCGTACTCAGCCCGTGCCGATCGCGCCGATCGCGGCAAAGAGGTCCGCGACGACCTGGCGGGGAATGCCGCGGGTGATGAAGACAAGCCGGGTGGTGCGGTCGGCGCTCGGCCACGCCGCAAGCTCCAGCGGGGGATGAAACAGGTGCTGCACCCCCTGCACGACCATCGGTCCCGACTTGCCCTCGACGTTGACCAGCCCCTTCACTCGGAGCAGATCCGGCCCGCGCAGAGCGGTGAGAACATCCATCGCTTGCGTAAAAGCAGCCCAAGCCATGGGCTTCTCGAAGCGCAGCACGAAGGACTGCACGGTCTCGTCGTGGCGATGGCCGTGCTCATGATCCTCATCCGCGCCCAGCCAGCGCTCGACTTCCTCCAGGTCGGCGCGCGAACGCCGCAGCCCGACGTCCACGAGGAATGCGAGCTCGATCTCACCGTTTGTCGCCCTGCGCAGCGGCGCACGCGGATTGATCTCCCGCAGCCGTTCCGTCAGGGTTTCGAGGGGCTCCTCGGCCGCAAGGTCAGTCTTGGTGACGACCAGCCGGTCGGCGAGCGCGACCTGCTTGACCGGCTCCGAGAACTGGACCAGCTGCCCCGTCGCGTTGACTGCATCCACCAGCGTGACGACGCAGTCGAGGCGGTACTGGTCGCGCAACATCGAGTCGGTCAGCAATGTCTGCATCACCGGCGCCGGGTCCGCGAGCCCGGTGGTCTCGATGACAACACGGTCGTAATCGATGATCTCGCCATTGCGCCGCTTGATGAAGAGATCGCGTAACGTCTCCTGCAGGTCGCCGCGCAGCACGCAGCACAGGCAGCCGTTATTGAGCAGCATCATCTGCTCGGAGGAGACCTGCACGAGATCGTTGTCCACGCCGATCTCGCCCAGCTCGTTGACGATCACTGCGACCCGGTTCATCTCGGGGCGCTTGAGCAGTCGATTGACGAGCGTCGTCTTGCCGGATCCGAGGAAGCCGGTGACGATTGACACCGGGATCAACCCCGCGAGGGTGTCTCGGGTCGCGGTCGGGCTCTCGGGCATCAAAACGTCGTCTCCAGCGTATAGAGGCCGCCGCCGAAACGGTCCACCGCGTAGACGATGCGGTTCTCGTCCACCCACACGTCGTTGATCTGCGCCGAGCCCTTGGGCGCCAGCTTGGGCGTGGCCGGCACGAAGTAGCCCACCTCCTTGGGCTGCATGGGATTGGAAACATCGAATGCCCGCACGCCGCCGTTGAAATAGGTGCCGAAGATCAGGGTCTCGGAGCGGAACGAGCACGGCCCCGGCAGGTTCTCGTGCAGGTTGTGGGAGCCGAAGCGGCCGCCGCGCTTGGTGAAGATTTCCGCCGGCGGCAGCGGAAACGTCGCGATCGGCACCAGGTTGCTTTCCACGTGCGCATCCACCACCCACGTCGGCTTGGGCCAATCCTCGCCGTTGTCCCGCACGCATTCATCCGAGACGATCAGGTAGCCGCGCTCGAGCAACGGCAGCACGGTGTGCGAGAAGCCGTTGTAGGGCGGCGAGTATTGGAGATGCCCGACCGGCTTGGGTTTGGACTTGTCGCTGATATCGAGTATCCAGACGCCCCCGTCGATGTAGCCGACATAGGTGCGGTCTGGCTTCTTCGGATAGGAGGTGCAGTTGTGCGGCCGGTAGCCGCCATCGAATCTCGGGTGGCGCGGCGGCGGCGGCGCGGAGTCCCCCTTGCGCGTGCCTGGGTACCACCAGCGCCCGACTTCAGCGGGCTTTGACGGATTGCGCACGTCGATGATGCGATAGAACTGGTCGTCCTTCTGGTGGGTAGGCTCGAAATCGGGCGCCCCGGAGGTGAGATGCACATATTCGCCGTCGACGAAGAAGACGCAGTGCGCGCCGCGCGAATGCGGCCCCGAAGTGTCGAAATGCGAGATCAGCCTCGGCTTCTCGGGCGTGCTGATGTCGAACAGGTCCATGCCGGCGGGCTTGAGCCCCCACTTCTTGGTCTGGTAGGCGACCGCCATGATGTCGCCCACCACGTCGAGCGAGTTCGACCGCACGTCGTTGTGCGGCAGGTCGGTCTGCACCACCATCTTCGGGTTGCGGGGGTCGGTCACGTCGACCGCCGTGAAATTCTTGGGAGCCGACTCGTGCGCCATCCAGAGGATGCGCCGGCCGTCCTTCGCCTTCTGCATGTTGACGCCCTCGCCGACCCCGCCGAAACCGGCGAGCTCGTGGTGCCCGAGGAGCTTCATGTTGAGGGCAAGCTGGGCGGCTCCGCCGCCCGGTCTGAGGGTTCCTTCGGCTGCCATCTATCTTCCTTTCCTGGTTGTGCGCCGCCCGGGTCTGCCCCGCAAGCCGGCGCGTTTTCGCAAGACTGAGTGAATCGCCGCGGTGTCCTCCAGGGCAAAACCCTGCCTCAAGGCCGCGGAATAATACGGGATGCTGCCGTCGAAGAGCGGCGTCGGGCATTTCAGCCGCCGCACGAAGGCCCGGATGATGTCGATGTCCTTCTGGTAGATCTTCGACTTCATGTGGGCCGGAGTATAGCGGCCCCGCACCATCATCGGGCCCCGCACCTGGAACATCCTCGAGGACCCCGCGCCGTCGCCGATCACGCGGTAGAGCAGCCCCAGGTCGATGCCCGCCTTCTCCCCCATCACCATCGCCTCGGCGGTGGAGAGATTGTGTATCGTCACGAGCAGGTTGGCGACGAACTTGAGCTTGGAGCCGACGCCGAATTCGCCGCAGTAGTAGGTCGAGCGCGCGAAGCCGTCGAATACCCTGCGGCAGCGGTTGAACGCTCGCTGCTCGCCGCTCGCGTAGACGGCGATGTCCTTCGCCGCTGCCTGGGCCCCGGTGCCGCTGATCGGGCAGTCGAGCAGAACCACACGCTTGCGCGCGAGCCGCCGGCGCAGGCTTTCCTTGAGCTCAAGCGTCATCGTGCTCGCCTCGATGACGATAGTGCCCGGGCGGGCGCCGGCCGCGATGCCCTGCCTGCCGAAGTACGCCTCCTCCATCGCGCCCGGCGACGGCAACGACGTAATGAGAATCCGCGCTCTGGCGGCGACCTCGGCGCAGGAGCGCGCGGCGCGCCCCCCAGATCTCGAAAAAGCTCTCATCGCTGCCGGCGCGACGTCGTAACCGACCACCTTGTATCCGGCTGCAAGCAGGTGCCGCGCGAAGGCGCCACCCATGATCCCCAGGCCGACCTGACCCACAGTACCGCGGCTGCGACTTGCTCGTTTCACATTCAGTTGGGCTTCACGTTGAGCCGCGCCTGCTCCGCCTCTTCCGGGCTCATGCCGTCGATCCGGTCCTCGAGCCACGGTGTCGAGCACACCAGCACGTAGCGCGCATACGGGGACTCAACCTGCAGCCGGTAAGCCTCCCCGCGCGGAACGTACACGATATCACCGGTGGTGACCGCTTTGGTCTCGCCGCTTGCCATCGCCTGCAACCTGCCGCTCAATACGTATACGAACATCTCGTGCTGGGCCGTCGCCTGCGGCTCCTCATAGCCGCCCGGCACCTCGAAGAAGCCGAAGGCGAGCCGCTCGCCCTCGATCCAGTCGACATGCCGCGCCGAGCGCCGCGGGGCATCGAGGGATTCGATGATCGGATAGAAGCAGACATTAAGGCCGTCCACGATCGCCTGCGACCGGCCTTCGGCGCTCTTGTGCTTGTCGCGCTCCCCTACCTTGTAGCGCCGGTTCACCTCCTCGACCGTCATCGCCTTTTCCGGCACGGCCTCGTTCTCGGCGAGCCCCACGACCGTCCAGGTCTTGTCCTTGATGTAGAGATACTGGCAGTGCCCGTCCTCTGTCGCCCGCATCGAGTGCCGGGCATACGCCGGGGCATGCACGAAGGTCCCCGGCGATACGATACGGCGGTCCTTGCCGACGATGGCGTTGATCTTGCCGCGCAGCGGGAAGATCAGGAGCTCATTGGGATGGTAGTGCAGCTCGGAGCCGGTGCCCGCGTTCTTGTGCAGCAGGCAGAAATACATGTACTGCCCGTCGATCACCGGCGCTTTCCCGGTGGAAAGATGCGGCGTGAGGTACTGGCTTTCGATGTCCTCGAAGCGGTGAAACGACACGGGGCTCCTGGCGGGATGCCGGCTGGTGCGGAGGTGCGTCCAATGCTAACATCGTGCCGAGAGTCGGACAATTCTCCGCCCGGGCAGTTGCAGAATATGGACTGCTCTTTTGCGGCATAATTTTACTGCTCGTTCCGTTCCAACCTTGTTGCGCTGAGCGCAGTGCCCCAGGGACGCTTGACTCTCGCTTTGCAGGCGGCCGCGCCAAGAGCCACAACGGGTTGAACGGCACGGGACTGCGTCGATTCCCTCCGGAGGGCGGGTGAAGCAAATCAATGTCGGGATCATCGGCACCGGCTGGTGCGGCGGCATCCGCGCCGAAACCTGCGCGTCGAATCCCGTCGTCGGGAATCTCCATCTGGCGGAGATCAGGCACGAGCGCCTGGCGGAAGTTGCCAGGGCGACCGGGGCAAAGACCGCAACTGCCGATTACCGCGAGCTCCTGAAGATCCGCGAGATCGACGCCTATTTCATCTCGGCGACCCCGGAAACCCATCATTACCCGATGGCGCGCGAGTGCCTGCTCGCGGGCAAGCACGTGTTCCTGGAGAAGCCGATCGCACTCGAGCTGCACGAAGCCGACGAGCTGATCGCGCTCTCGCGCAGGAACAAGCTCAAGTTCACCATCGGCTATTCCCAGCGCTTCAACCCGAAGTTCGCCTACGTCAAGAAGTCGATCACGAACGGCGCGATCGGGAAACCGGTAAGCGCCCTGGTCAGCCGCCACATCACGCGCGGCCTGGGCACGAAGATCACGGGACGCACCAAGCTCTCCCCCGCCGCGATGGAGGCCACCCACGACCTCGACTTCGTGATGTGGTGCCTCGAGCCCGCCCGCCCGGTGCAGGTCTACTCGACCATCAATTACGGGGCGATGCGCGAAGCGACGGGCGCCGACATTCCCGACACGCAGTTGATCACCGTAATCATGGACAACAATCTTTCTTTCGTCATCAATGCGGGCTGGAGCCTGCCGCCCGGCTACCCGAATTTTTCCAGCACCTGGATCGAGATGATCGGCACCGAGGGTGCGCTGCTGGTGGACGACAGCCACCGCGACGTGATTCTTAATACCCTGCGCGACGGCATGCGCCTGCCGATGTCCTCCATGCCCGGGGAGTTTGTGGACCATGCGTACGCCGGGCCGATGAAGGCCGAGACCGTGCATTTTCTCGAGGCGGTGGCATGCGACCGCCCCGTGCTGGTCACGCCCGAGCAGGCGCGCCAGGTCATGGAGGTCTACATCGCGGCCGATCTTTCCGCCGAGCGCCGCCAGCCTGTCAGCCTGCCGCTGCCGGAATCGCGCGCATCCGCGGCTGCCGCCCGCTGACCGCAGATGAAGAAGAGTCCCAAGCGCATCGGGCTTGCCATCGTCGGCGCGGGGCGCGTCGGCTTGATCCGCGGGGAGCTCGCCGCGCGCCACCCCGAGGTGGACTGGATCGGCCTTGCCGAAATCAATCCGGAGCGCGGCGAGATCGTGCGGGAAAAATGCGGCGCGGATTTCGTCACCACTGACTTCCGCGAGCTCCTTTCGCGGCCCGAGGTGAACGCGGTGGTTGTATCCACCGACGAGCACTTGCACGTCGACCCGGTTGTCTTCGCCGCGGAGCGCAAGCTCCCGATGCTGATCGAGAAGCCGCTGGCAACGGACCTTGCGGAATCCGCCGCCACGCTCGCGGCCATCGAGAAGTCCGGGGCGGACGCCGTGATGGGCTATACCCAGCGCTTTCGCCGCCGCTGGCTCGTGGCCAAGGAAAAGGTCAAAGCCGGCGCGTTGGGCGAGGTCACGATGGTCACCTCGCGCGCCTTCATGAACCGGCTCGTCGCCATCGACAATTACAGGCGCAGCGACAACCGCTCGGAAGTGACGCCGATGGTGATCTCTGGCACGCATGCGCTCGACCTCGTGATGTGGCTCATGGAAGCGAAGAAGCCGGTCGAGGTCTATGCGCGCTCGGTGAACAAGGCGCTCGGCCCCACCTGGCAGGGCGTCGACGGCACCGGCTACACCATTACGTTCGACGACGGCGCAATCTACCACGGGGTAATTTCCTGGGCCCTGCCCGAGATCTGGCCGGGCGCCGTCTACAGCCTCGAGATCGGCGCGGTCGGCACCGAAGGCGTGCTCACCATCGACGATACGCACCGGGACATCGTTCTGGCGACGAACCTGATCCAGGCCGAAGGGTATGCGCCCGACAAGCGCCGCCATGTCGATTTCCTCACCAGCTATCCGGTCGGCGACATGGCGCTGGGCGAGTTGCGCGGTCCGATGCGGGAAGAGACCAATTCCTGGCTGAACCGCGTGGCGCTCGGCGTGACAACCCAGCACGCGACGGCGCGCGAGGGCCATAACCGCCTGATGCTCACCAAGGCGATCGACCTTTCGGCGCGGCTCAAGCGCCCGGTCCGGCTGCCGATTGCCCCTCAGGATATGTACCAAGCCGGCTGACGGACAGCGGTGGTAGCATGGCCCCTCGCTGCCGCCGCCCCGGTGTGATCGCCACTCAATTCAAACGCGAAGATTAGGGAGGACCCCGCCATGAAAATGCAACGCTTGCTATTGCTGATCCTGCTTGCAGCGGGCCTGTTTCCGGCCGCTCACGCATTCGCGCAGGCAAGGAAGGACGAGTACCCGACGCGCCCGGTGCGCATGATCGTGCCGTTCGCGCCCGGCGGTGCGTCCGACACGGTCGGCCGCATCATCCAGCCGGCGATGGCCGACCTGCTGCACCAGCAGGTGGTGGTGGACAACCGCGGCGGCGCCGCGGGCAATATCGGGGTCGAGGTCGCGGTCCGCGCGACGCCCGACGGCTACACGTTCCTGCTTGGCAACATCGGCACGATGGCAATCAATCCCAACTACTACACCAAGTTCAAGTACCGCCCTCTGAAGGACCTGATCCCGATCACGCAGGTGGTGGACGTTCCCGGCTCGTTCGTCGTGCATCCTTCCGTTCCTGCAAAGAGCTTGAAGGAACTTATCGCGCACATGAAGTCGAGCCCCGGAAAGCTCAACTATGGCGCGGCGGCGCCCTCCAGCGCCAACACGCTGGAAATGATCCAGTTCCTGCGCGCAACGGGCACCGATGCCGTGCAGGTGGCCTACAAGGGCGGCGCCGGCCCGGCGATGATCGGCGTGCTGGCGAACGAGGTCCAGATGATGATGGTGACCTTCTCCTCCGCCGTAAACTTCGCCAAGCAGGGGCGGGTACGAATGCTGGCCGTGATCTCGCCCGAGCGCAATCCCGCATACCCTGAGGTCCCGACCATGCGCGAGCAGGGACTCGACATGGCGGTGGGTTCGTGGCAAGGCCTGTTCGTGCCGCAAGGCACGCCGAAGGCGGTCGTCAACAAGCTGTTCCAGGTCGGAACCCAGATGATGAAGGATCCCCGCGTGACCAAGCGCCTCGGGGACAGCGGCATAACGATCGTGACCAGCAAGTCGCCGGCGGACTTCGTCGCGTTCCTGAAGGCGGAGACCGCACGCTTCGGCAAGGTGATCAAGGATGCGAACATCCGCACGGAATGACACGCTCCCCTTTCAATATATAGACACAAACCGGAGAACGAGATGGCGAATTTCGGCATGGTCGGGCTGGACTGGCAGCAGCGCATCAATTGGGACCGTTTGCGCAAGTACCGCACGGAGCGGGCGCGCGAGCGGATGAAGGCGCACGGACTGAGCGCGATGCTCTGCATGTACGACGAGAACGTCCGCTACATCACCGGCACGCTGACCCCCGGCTGGAACCGCTTGAAGCCCGGGCTGCGCTACTGCCTGCTGTGCGGCGATGATGCGCCGGTCCTCTTCGAGCAGGGCGACATCGGCGCGCAGGTCGGCCGCCACTCGCCCTGGATTCCGAAGGATCACGTCCGCTGGTCCTACGCCTGGATTAAAGGCGCGGCAGGCCCGGCCTCCACCCAGCAGGTGAAGAAATTCACCAACGCGATCAAGCAGGAGATGAAGAAGGCGAACGTCGGGAGCGGCAAGCTCGGTGTGGACTTCATCGACATCAACATGATGCAGATCTTCAAGGACGAGAAGATCGACTGGACCGACGGCATGACGCCGATGATGGAAGCGCGCGCAGTGAAGAACGAGGACGAGCAGGAGGCGCTGCGCATGGTGGGAGCGATCGGGGATGCCGCGCACTGGGAATTCATGAAGTTTCTCAAGCCCGGCCGCACCGAGAACCAGCTCACCGCGCACATCATGGAGTTTCTCTATTCCATTCCCGGCATGGAAGATGTCGAGGACGTGATCGTCTCTTCCGGCCCCAACACCTGGCCCAATTGGCGCAACTTTTCCGACCGCATCGTGCAGCCCGGCGATATCGTCTTCATGGACCTCGCCGCCCTCACCTGGAACGGCTACAAGTCGTGCTACTACCGTACCTATTGCGCCGGCAAGGAGCCCACTCGCGAGCAAAAGGACATCTATGCGACCGCGTTGAAGTGGCTCTACGACTCCATGAAGGCGGTCAAGGTGGGCACCACGACGCGCGAGATCGCGTCCAAGTGGCCCTCGGCCAAGGAGGCGTGGGGCTACGCGGAGGAAGACCAGGCCGCCGCCAATTTGTGGGGCCACGGCCTCGGGCTCGCGCAATACGACCAGCCGGTCATTTCGCGCATCTGGTCGCTCGATCACCCGGTCGAGATCAAGGAGGGCATGGTGTTCGCGCTGGAGACCCAGCACGGCAAGCAGTTCGAATGGGGCGTGCGCATCGAGGAAATGCTGATCGTGCACAAGGACCGCGTGGAGCTCATCTCCAATTTCCCGGTCGAGCAAATCACGGTCGTCGACCCCATGCCGGGCTATTCGACGCTCGGCTGGTCCAAGTAGGGCGTGGCGCAGTCGGTCGGAGGGCTGCTTTCAATGGAGCCGCTGGTCATACCCCTGACCGCTCCGGAGGCGGCTGATCCGGCGCGCGTCGGGCCGAAGGCCGCCAATCTCGCGGCGCTGCGCCGCGCGGGCCTGCCGACGCCGGATGGCTACTGTGTTGCCTCGGATGCGTATCGCCGGCAGCTGACTGCATTGCGCCTCGAGTCGACGGCGCGAGCGGTGTTCACCTCGGACGATCCCGTGGCCCGCCGCAGCGCCCTGCAATTGCGCATGCGGCTGATGGAACACCCGGTTACGCCGGAGATCGAGACGCTCCTCCGTGAGGCGTGGCGCGCTGTCACGCGGAACGGGGAGAACCCCGGCGTGGTGCGCTCATCGGCGCTCGTCGAGGATCGCTTCGGTTCCAGCTTTGCCGGCCAGTTCGAAAGCTTTCTCGGACTGGAGAACGAAACCGATTTCCTCACCGCGGTGCGCGCCTGCTGGGCAGCGCTGTGGGCCCCGCGCGCGCTGCGCTACATGGCCACTCATGGTGTGGATCCGGCCGACACCGCGATGGCGCTCCTCGTCCAGCCCCTCGTTGCGGCGCGCGCAGCCGGAGGCGGCTTGAGCCAGACGGCGGAGGGCGGCATGCTGATCAACGCCACGCGCGGGCTCGGCTCGGCGATCGCGCAAGGTGAGGTCGCCCCCGATCGCTACGAGCTGGGACGCGACGGGAGGCTGTGTGAGAGCCGCGCCGGCGTGCAATACCACCAGGCGAGCTGCGTTCACGACCCGCGCCTGTCGCGGCCATCCACCCGACCGGCACCGTGCCTGGCGCCGTCGGAGATCGATGAGCTGGGACAGCTTCTGCTGCAGACCGAGACCCTCATGGGCATGCCGGTGGAGATCGAGTGGGCGCTCGACGGCGAAGGAATAAAACTCCTCCAGGCACGACCTCTGCACCTCGACGACAAGACCCCTTCGCAGCCCCCCGATCCGGTCTGGCAGCGCCAGCCGCGACTGCGGGGGCAGCCCGCCGGCGTCGGCTGGGGCACGGGGCGCGCGTGCGTCGTGAATTGCGAGTGCGAAATCACACGGATTGCGCCCGGTGACGTGCTCGTTACGCGCTCCGCCGGGCCGGCGCTCGGGCGGGTGCTGTCCATCGTGGCGGGCGTGGTATCCGAGCTCGGCGGCAGCACCTCTCACCTCGCCTCGCTGGCGCGCGAGCGCTGCGTTCCTACGGTGCTCGGCGTGACCGGCGCCACCCTGCAGATCCCGGACGGCGCGACGGTTGCTGTGGACGGCGTGGCCGGGGTCGTGCGCTGGATGCGCCCGTGAGTGCAGACGATGAGCCAGCGAATCCGGGGCATTACGGACGAGGAAGCGACGGGCGCCGCGAAAGAGCTGTTCGAGGCATCAAACCGCATGCTCGGGCGCACCGCGAACCTGCAGCGCATTCTCGCGCACAGCCCGTACGTGGCGCGGTGGCTGCTGCCGTTCATCGCGGCCGTCCGCCAGCCGAAAGCCGGCGCCGTGTCCGACGTGCGGCTGCGCAACCTCGCGGTCCTCAAGACCTCAACCATCAACGGTTGCCGATACTGAACCGAGCACAATCGGGTGCTTGGTCAAGCACTGGGATTGACGGACGCGGAGTTCGACGGCCTGCAGGGCGATTACCGTTCCAGCACGCTGTTCACCGAGCGGGAGAAGGCCGTTCTGGCATGGTCCGAAGCGATGACGCTGAATACCGCCATGCAGAGCGGCCCGGCCTGGGATGATCTCCGCCGGCTGTTCAGCGACGCGGAAATTGTCGAGATATCGCTCGCGTGCGCCATGTTCAACATGATCAACCGGCTGAACGATTCCTTCCGCACCGAGCTTGAGCCGGAGGAATACAACCGCCGTCAGCACCGCGCAGTCGGCGTCACCCCCGCGGCGCTCGAAGACTACGCCTGCCGCATCTGCAACCAAAAGGCGCCCTAAGCCATGCGGCCCAGGATCTACATTACCCAGCCGGTGGCAGAGAGCGCCATTCAGCGGCTGCGCGCGGTCGCCGATGTCGAGCTAAATCCCGATTCGCTCCACATCGCGACCAAGGACGAGCTGCTCAAGAAGGTCCCGCAACTCGATATCCTGTTCTGCCTGCTCCACGACCGGGTGGACCGCAACGTGATCGCCGCCGCCACGCGCCTGCGCGCGATCGCCTCCATGAAAATTACGCCTTCCGACATCGATGTCGCGGAGGCCACGGCACGGCGCATTCCGGTCACCGTGATCGCACCGATCGTGACCGAGGCGACGGCCGACATCCACTTCGCGCTGCTGCTCGCGGTTGCCCGGCGGGTCGTCGAGGGGGACCGCCTCGTGCGGGCCGGGGTCTTCCCCGGGGCGCAGTCGGCGCACCTCCTGGGCGCCTGGGTGCACGGCAAGACCATCGGATTGATCGGTGGCGGTGGTCGCATCGGCAAAGCGGTCGCCAAGCGCGCCCAAGGCTTCTCGATGCGCACGATCTACTGGACGCCGCGCCGTAAGCCCGAAAGCGAGGAACGTGCGGCCGGCCTCAGCTATGTTCCGTACGACCAGCTGCTCTCCGAATCCGACTTCGTCTCGGTGCACGCGCCGCTCACGCCCGAGACCCGCCACCTGGTGGGAGAGCGCGAGCTGCGGCTGATGAAACCGACCGCCTTTCTCGTCAATACCGCGCGCGGCCCCATCCTCGATGAGAAAGCGTTGGTGCGCGCCCTCGCCGCGAAGCGCATTGCCGGGGCGGGTCTCGACGTCTACGAGAACGAGCCCCGGGTCGAGCCCGCGCTGCTCAGCATGCAGAATGTCGTACTCACGCCGCACCTGGGAAGCGCGGTCAAGGAGTTGAGGGAATCCATGGCCAACGTCGTGGTAGACAACATCCTGGCGGTGCTGGAAGGCAAGCGGCCGCCCAATTGCTGGAACCCGGAGATTTATGGCTAAAGCGAAAGTGGTGCTCACCGACTACGTTTGGGAATCGCTGGACGTCGAGAAGAAGATCCTCGCTGGGCTTGCCGAACTGGTGCCCATGCAGACGAAGAAGCCGGACGAGTTTCTGGCCCAGGCGGCGGATTGCGACGCCCTCCTCAACACGTACGCCGGCCCGATCACCGCCGACGCGATGGCGAAGATGCCGAAATGCAAGATCATCGCGCGCTACGGCATCGGCGTGGACACGATAGACCTCGAGGCCGCAACGCGTGCGGGCATCATCGTCACCAACAACCCGACCTATTGCATCGAGGAAGTGGCCGAGCACACGATGGCGCTGCTCCTCGATTCCGCGCGCAAGATCGCCTTTTACGACCGGCTGGTGCGCTCCGGGACGTGGGCGGTACCGCCGGGCAAGCCGCTCTACCGGCTCGTGGGCCGCACGCTCGGCCTCGTCGGCTTCGGCAACATCGCCCGCCAGGTGGCGGTGCGCGCGGCCTCCTTCGGCATGCGGGTGCTCTACGCCGACCCTTACGTCAAGGAAGGGCAGTTCAGCGAGCCGGGGAAGAAGGTGGATCTGCCCGAGCTCTACAAGGAATCGGATTTCGTCTCCGTGCACCCTCCCCTCACGCCCCAGACGCGCGGCATGATCAACGACGACGCATTTTCCAGGATGAAGGCCGGCGCGATCCTCATCAACTGCTCGCGCGGTCCCGTCGTGGACACCGCTGCGCTGGTGCGGGCGCTCGATGCGAAGAGGATCGCCGGCTGCGCGCTCGACACCACCGACCCCGAGCCTCTGCCCGATCCGCACCCCTTGCGCGGGCGGGAGAACGTGATCATCAATCCGCACGTCGCGTGGTACAGCGAGACCGCGATGGTGGGCCTACAGGCCGGCGCGCCGGGAGAGGTGCGCCGGGTGCTCACCGGTGAATGGCCGGTCAACGTCGTCAACAAGGCCGTGAAGGGCAAGAGCCGCGCCGGACTCTGACACCCATGATCAACGCGGCAATCATCGGACTGGGCTGGTGGGGCAAGAACATCGTCCAGTGCGTGCAGGGCAAGAGCACGAAGCTGCGTTTCGTGCACGGGGTGAGCAAGGAGATTGATGCCGCCCTCCCCCTCGCGGAGGCCAACGGCTTCACGCTGAGCGATGACCTCGAGAAAGCGCTCGCCGACAAGCGGGTGGAGGCCGTGGTGTTGGCGACCCCCCACTCGCTGCACGCCGATCAGATCGTGCGCGTCGCGCAGGCAGGAAAGCCGGTGTTCTGCGAGAAGCCGCTATGCCTGAAGCGGGCTGACGCCGAGCGCGCCGTCACCGCCGTAGAGAAGGCGGGAGTCCCGATCGGCGTCGGCCAGAACAAGCGTTTCTGGCCGTCCATGGTCGAGTTGCGCCGCGTTCTGGCGAGTGGCTCCCTGGGTCGGGTCATGCACATCGAAGGGCACTACAGCAACGAGAATTCGGGCATGCACTTCTCCGCCTGGCGGGCGCTTCCCACGGAATCCCCGGGCGGCGGCATGACCGGCACCGGCATGCACCTGCTTGACGCGTTCGTCGGGATCGGCGGATCGGTGGCGGAAGTCACTGCCCGCGTCATCACGCATCGGGCTGGGCCCGATCCTCGCGACGCCGCTTCCGTCATGTTCCGCTTTGCCAGCGGCTTATCCGGCTATTTCGGGCTGGTGCGCGCGTCGCCCATATACTGGCGAGTGCACGTCTTCGGCGACGAGGGGTCCGTCGAATCCCTGGGCGAGACGGAAATCGTGGTGCGCTCCCGGGGCGGAAAGACGGACCGGCGCGAGTTTCCAAGGGTGGATTCCATCCTCGCCGAAATGGATGCCTTCGCGGACGCGGTGGGCGGCCGGGCGCCTTACCCGATCACGCCGGCGGAGATGGTGAACACCATCGCCGCATTCGAGGCGATCATCCAGTCGATGGAGACCGGCGGGCCGGTTACCATTAGTTGAAATCGAAAAAAAGGCGAACCCGAGAGTCCGCCTTCTGTCCGTTCAGTTACTACCGTTCAGAGCGCCCGCTCAAGCTCCTCGCGCAGGGCGTAGAGCTCCTGGGGCATCCGCGCTTTGAGCTTGTCGAAGAGCTCGGCGTGGTCCTTCACCTCCTTGCGCCAGACCTGCGGGTCGACTCGCGTTAGCTCTTCGAAGCGCTCCCGCGTGAAGCTTTCGAGACCCACCCATTCGAGGTCCTCGTAGCGCGGCTGGAGCCCCAGCGGGGTCCTGACCGCATCCACCTTGCCCTCCAGCCGGTCGACGATCCACTTCAGCACCCGCATGTTCTCGCCGAAGCCGGGCCAGATGAACTCGCCGGCCGCATTCTGCCGGAACCAGTTGACGCCGAAGATGCGCGGCGGGTGCTTGAGGCCCTTCCCCATCTTCAGCCAATGCTTGAAATAGTCGCCGTAGTGGTAACCGCAGAACGGCAGCATCGCGAAGGGGTCGCGGCGCACCACGCCGACCTGGCCGACGATCGCCGCGGTCGTTTCAGACGCCATGGTCGAGGCCATGTAAACCCCGTGCGTCCAGTCGAAGGATTCCGTCACCAGCGGCACCGCGGTTGCGCGCCGGCCGCCAAACAGAAACACGCTGATCGGCACGCCTTCCGGGTTTTCCCAATCCGGATCTACCGACGGAATCTGGCTGCAGCTCATGGTAAAGCGCGCGTTAGGATGGGCCGCTTTGCGCTTGCTCTGCGGCGTCCACGGCTTGCCCTGCCAGTCGATCAACTCCTGCGGCGGCTCCTTCGTGAGGCCTTCCCACCACACGTCGCCGTCGGGCGCCAGCGCGACATTGGTGAAAATCGTATTGCGCTTGACCGCTTCCAGGCAGTTCGGATTGGTGAACTGGGAAGTTCCCGGCGCGACGCCGAACGCGCCGGCTTCGGGATTGATCGCGTAGAGCCGCCCGTCCTTGCCGGGCTTGATCCAGGCGATATCCTCGCCGATGGTCGTGATCTTCCAGCCCTTCTCGCGGAACGCCTTGGGCGGCACCAGCATCGCGAGGTTGGTCTTGCCGCACGCGCTCGGGAACGCCGCTGCCAGGTAATACTTCTTCTTCGAGGGCGTCTCGATCCCGAGGATCAGCATATGCTCCGCGAGCCAGCCCTGCTCGCGCGCCATGATCGAGGCGATGCGCAGCGCGAGGCATTTCTTGCCGAGAAGCGCATTGCCGCCGTAGCCGCTGCCGAAGGACCAGATCTCCTTGGTCTCGGGGTAGTGAACGATGTACTTGTGCTGCTTGTTGCTCGGCCAGACGACGTCCTTCTCTCCCGGCGCGAGCGGCGCACCCACCGAATGCACGCACGGCACGAAATAGCCGTCGGTGCCCATGATGTCGAGCACCTTGCGGCCGATGCGCGTCATCAGTTTCATGTTCGCGACCACGTAGGGCGAGTCGGTGAGCTCGACCCCGATGTGGGCGATGTGCGAGCCGAGCGGCCCCATGCTGTAGGGGATCACGTACATCGTGCGCCCGCGCATGCAGCCGTCGAAGAGCTTGCCCAGGGTTGCCCGCATCTCGTCGGGCGCCACCCAGTTGTTGTTGGGGCCGGCGTCCTCCCGGCTGCGGCTGCACACGAACGTGCGCTCTTCCATGCGCGCGACATCGTCCGGGTCGGAGCGCGCGAGAAAGCAGCCGGGGCGCTTCGCGGCGTTTAACTTGATCAGCATGCCGCTCGCGACCATCTCGGCGCACAGCCGGTCATATTCCTCCTGGGAGCCGTCGCACCAGTAGATGTGATCGGGCCGGGTGAGCCGCGCAATCTCCTCGACCCAGTTCTTCAGCTTCGCGTGCTTCACGTAGGCGGGCGCTGCCGGGGTCTTTGCGAGATGAGCCGCCGTGGCGGGTTGATTCATACGCTCCTCTTCAAAACAGGGAATTGTCTTTTAAAAACAAAGGCAAAGCGACCATCCCCTGGTCGCCTTGCCGGGTTCGCGCATTTTACACCAAAACGCTAGGCGTCGGCCTGCGCGGGAATTCACGCCGCAGGCGTGGGATGCCCGCGTCGCCAGCTGAGCCAGATGATGCCTGCCCCCGCTGCCACCAGCACCGGGATCGCCAGGGCGTTCATGGTCTGCCAGCCCTGGAACGTGAACAGCGCGCCGGAGGAGAGAGAGCTCACGACGAGCGTGATGAAGATCGCCGCGTCGTTCACGCCCTGCACTTTCGCCCTCTCGGTAGGCGTGTGGCTCTCCGTGAGCAGCGCCGTCGCGCCGATGAACATGAAATTCCAGCCCACTCCCAGCAGGAACAGCGCAAGCCAGAAATGCAGGACGTCCACGCCGGAAAGCGCGATGCCGACACACGCGATATTGAGCGCAATACCCGTCAGCATGACCTTCGCCAACCCCACGCGATGAATGATGGAGCCGGTAATGAACGAGGGGGCGAACATCCCCACGACATGCCACTGGATGACGAATGCGGCCTCGCTGAACGGGTGCTCGCACGCTGCCATGGCAAGCGGGGTCGTCGTCATCAGCAGGTTCATCACGCCGTAGGCGACCGTCGCGCAGAGGACCGCGACGAGAAACGACGGCTGCCGCGCGATTGCGGCCAGCGGCCGGCCGGCGCCCTTGCGCTCGACTTCCGTTAGCCCTGGGAGCCGCAGCCAGCGCAGCACCAGGATGGAAAGCAGCGCGAACCCGACCAGCGAAAAATAGGGTCCCGCATAGGCATGGCCGGCCACCAGGTCCTTGGTGAGCTTGCTCGTTTCCGGTCCGACGAAACCGCCGACGATGCCGCCGGCGAGCACCAGGGAGATCGCGGTGCTCCTGAAGTCGGCGGACGCCGAATCGGCCGCGGCAAAGCGGAAGTACTGCCCGGCTGCGAAATACGCGCCGAGCACCAGCACCCCGAAGCACAGCAGCCAGAAGCTCTCGACGTAGACCGCAACCGCGCAGATCAGCGAGCCCACGATCGCGAACACGGCTCCCAGCGTGAAGCCCGCGCGGCGTCCGTATCGCTTCATCAGGAACGAAAACGGGATCGTCGTCAGCGCCGAGCCGACGAAGTACATCGTCACGGGCAATGTCGCCAGGATCTTGTCCGGCGCGAGCGCGTAACCAACGAGCGCGTTGACCGTGACCAGCACCGTATTGTTGATCAACAGCAAGCCCTGGCAGATTGCCAAGACCGCGACATTGGTTCGGGAGTTGTCCATGCAATTACGGCCGCCGTCGAGCGGCGGCCGCAAGGCTCACGCCCGCGAAGTCAGGAAAAGGGAGACGGCGCGAATTCAGCGCTGCTGGAACTGCACTTTGCCGAACATGATTTCCCACGACTTGTCGGTGTGCGGCGCCTGGTTCGCGGCCTGCGCCTCGGCAAGCACCTGCAGCCCGCGCTTGACGGCAGGTCGCGCGCCGATCTCGTCGAACCAGCGCTTCACATGGGGATAGTCGTTGAAGTCGATCCCCCGGCGCTCGGGGTTGCGCATCCAGGGGAAGATCGCGATGTCGGCGATCGTGTATTCATCTCCCGCGACATAGGCCGCTTCGCCGAGCCTCTGGTCGAGGATCCGCATCAGGCGATTCGACTCCTTCGTGTAGCGGTCGATGGCATACTGAAGCTTCTCCCTGGAATAGCTGCGGAAATGATGGGCCTGCCCGAACATGGGCCCGACCCCGCCTATTTGCCACATGAGCCATTGCACGCAAGTCCAGCGTGCATGCAGATCAGCGGGCAGAAGCTTTCCCGTCTTCGAGGCAAGGTACAGGAGAATCGCCCCGGATTCGAAGAGCGAGAGCGGCTTGCCGCCCGGCCCGTCGGTATCAACGATCGCCGGGATGCGGTTGTTGGGGCTGATCTTGAGAAACTCCGCCTTGAACTGGTCGCCGTCGCGGATGTTGATGCCGTGGACGCGGTACTTGAGCCCGGTCTCCTCCAGCATGATGTGCACCTTGTGGCCGTTCGGCGTGGGCCAGCTGTAGACGTCGATCATGAGAGCTCCCTCGAGAAACCCGCATCGTATCAACTCCGGGGCGAGCACGTAAACCGGCGCGCCGCGCGGGGCCCGATATTCCTGTTAGGCTTCGCACGGCCATGCCGCGATCCGCGTTTCGAAACTGGTGGCTTCCGCCCGGCACCTCACCCGATGCCGCCCTGATCCTCGCGGCGCGCGGGGTCCGCGCTTTCACGGACGGCTACGTCGCCCTGCTCTTGCCTTATTACCTCACGCTGCTGGGGTACAGCGCGTTCCAGGTCGGACTGATCGCCACGGCGACCCTGCTCGGATCGGGACTGCTCACCCTGCTCGCCGGGCTTTTCGCCTACCGGTTCCGCATACACGCCATGCTGACAGCCGCGTGCCTGCTCATGCTCGGCACGGGATTCGGATTCGCGGCGATCACGGATTTTTGGCCGTTGCTGCTGATCGCGGTGGTGGGGACGCTCAATCCTTCCAGCGGCGACGTCAGCGTGTTCTTGCCGCTCGAGCAGTCGCTTCTCTCGCACGCGGCGCGCAGCGAGCAGCGCACCGCGCTCTTCGCGCGCTACAGCCTGGTGGGAAACCTCGTCGGAGCCCTGGGCGCGCTCGCCGCCGCCATTCCGGGGGTGATCGCGCAATGGCACCTCCTCGACCTCAAGGCGGCAACGCAGGCGATGTTCGTACTCTATGGCCTGTCCGGCCTGATCGCGCTCGCGCTCTATCGCCGGCTGGCCGCCGCCGGCGCGCGCGGCGATGAAGTCCGCGCGGTGCCCCTGGGGCCGTCCAAGGGCATCGTCATCCGGCTCGCGGCGCTCTTCAGCGTCGACGCGTTCGCCGGCGGTTTCGCTGTGCAGTCGCTGCTCGCGCTGTGGCTTTTCCTCAGGTTCGACCTGTCGGTGGAGGTCGCGGGCACGATTTTCTTCTGGACCGGGATCCTGGCGGCCGCGTCCTTTCTTGCGGCTCCGGCGGTTGCCCGGCGCATCGGGCTCATCAATACCATGGTGTTCACGCATTTGCCGGCGAACCTCTTCTGCATCCTCGCCGCCCTGATGCCGACGCTGCCGCTTGCCGTGCTGTTCCTGCTCCTGCGCGCCGCGCTGTCGTCGATGGATGTGCCGGCGCGCTCGTCCTACGTGATGGCAGTTGTCTCGCCCGCAGAGCGGCCCGCTGCCGCGAGCATCACCGCCGTGCCGCGGAGCCTCGCGGCCGCAGTGAGTCCCGCGTTTGCGGGATACCTCCTGACGCTCACCAGCTTCGGCTGGCCGCTGGTGGTGTGCGGTGCGTTGAAGATCGTCTACGACCTCACGCTGCTAGGCATGTTCGGGAAAGTAAAGCCGCCGGAGGAGCAGGACAAGGCAGGCGTCGGAAGACAAGAGGCAGACCTGTAGGTCATCCTTCCTCCTTCTGCCTTCCGCCTCCCCTGTTCGCCGGCAGGCGGCTCGCCCGCAGCACGGGCCCCCATTTCTCGCTTTCGGTATGGATGCGGGTCGCAAACCGCTCGAGCGACATCGTCGCCGGCTGGAGTCCATGCGACCGCAGGACGGAGCGCGTCGCCGGGTCGGAAATCATCGCCTCGATGCGGGAGCGCAGCCAGGCCCCCGCAGGGGGCGGCGTGTGAACGCGGGTGAACATGCCGAACCAGCCCTCGATCTCGTAGTCGGGCAATCCCGATTCAGCAACCGTCGGCAGTGCCGGCAATTCCGCGAGCCGCTCCCGCGTCGACACGGCGATCGGCCGCAGTCGCTCGTTGGCAAGGTACGGCACGGCAAGCGGCAAGGCGGCGAACATCCACGCCACCTGCCTCGCGGCAAGCCCGTTCAGCGCGGCGATCCCGCCGTTGTAGGAAACGTGTACCACGTCGGCCGCGATCATCCGCCGGAACAGCTCGCCTGCCAAGTGGCCGGTGCTGCCGTCACCCGAAGAGCCGAAATTGACTTCCCCTGGGCGCGGCTTGAGCCAGCTCACAAGCTCCTGCGGCGTGTCCACGGGCAGCGTTGAGTGCACCAGCAGCACGAATGGCATCGTGACGAGCGGCGCGATCAACTCGAAATCCCGCG
Organism: Burkholderiales bacterium; assembly: GCA_036555615.1. Classification (GTDB taxonomy): domain Bacteria; phylum Pseudomonadota; class Gammaproteobacteria; order Burkholderiales; family SG8-41; genus SG8-41. The sequence continues at coordinate 118,090 of DATBKZ010000101.1, forward strand.
CCGGCTCGTAGGACACACCGTGGAAATAGTGAGGATTGATCACGATCGTGGCATTGCTGCCGAGCAGCAGCGTATGCCCGTCCGCAGGCGCGCTCAGCACCGCCATTGCACCCCGCGTCGTGATCGCCCCCGGATGCCGCTCGAGCACCACGGGCTGAGCCGTATCGGGCTGGATCGCGTGCGCAACGATGCGCGCGAGCGTGTCCGAAATCGGCGGCGGCGCGTTGCTCGCAATGAGCCGGAGGGTCCGCGACATCCGCTGCGTCCCGTGGATGTCGGGCGGACCGCTGATCGGATAGGGAACGACGATCCTGACCGGCTTGGAGGGATACGGCTCTGCCCGCGCCGGAAACACGCACAGATGTGCCACCAGCACACCTACCGCGCCAGGAATCAGACTGCGGTATCGAGTCACGGCTTGCGACCTGCACTACTCGCTGCAGCTCTCATGCCTCGTCGCTGACCTGCATGCCCTGGCCGCTCACCTGTTCCACCATCCGGTCGATTTCCTGCTCGACCCGCTTTCGGCTCTCCTCGTCGTCCGGGTAGCACAGGAGCCAGAGATCCGCGAACTCGCCGGACACATGTTTCCTCCGGCCGAACACCAGCCGGCGCATCGCGCCCTCGACGTTGGGCTTCAGCATGAATTCGTTGCCCTGCTCCCAATAGATCGACAGCGTGTCCACCTTCAGGCTCGACCGCAGCAGGCGCACCACGAACTCGAAGCGGATCGAGTGCATCCCCAGCGAGCGCAGCTGCACCACCCGGTGAGACGGGAGCGGCTCACCCGCTTTCAGGGCCCTGATCTCGTCCTGCCGCAACGCCACCCTATCCGCCCATTCGTGCTGTCATCGCCCGTTGGTAGGATAGCTGCGGCCGTCGAACGTGACAAACACGTTGTCGAGCCCGGATTCCTTCGGCGTGCGGGACCGGATGACGCGTCGTTGGCAACCGCCCCGTTTCAGCACTCGGCCAGTGCTGACGGTTCCACGCCACCCTGCTTCCAGCGCATCCATATGCGCAGTCTGCGGAAATCGCGCGCGTCCACGCTGTCGGGCAGGATGATGGCGCGCCGCGTGCGCCCTCTTCCGCGCGGCTGGAGCACGACGATGGTCAGGGCGGGGGACACATAGCTCGAGCCCGAGAGTTCGCCCTCCACCCAGGTTCCGTCCCGCGTGCGAAATGCAATGCCCCCGCCATCCTTTAGCCCGAGGGCGACGATGGCGCTCGCCGCGTGCAGCGCCACGTCCCGCGCGAGAAAATAAATCAGGCTGAAGGCAATCGCAAGCGTCGCTACACCCTTCCCCAGTGCCGGGACGGGAACGAGCCACACCAGTCCGGCGGTGATAAGGTGCGCCGCGCATACGGCCACGGCGAGCCGTACCGACGGCGAAACGGCTATAGTCTGGACGAGCATGGTGCGCAACGCGCCTCAGCGTCGAGCGGCGCTCCGCGGAGGCGCGCCCAGAGACGCCGTCGCCTCGACGCGAGAAACCGCGCTACTGGCAGCCCTTTGCTGCCCACTGAAAGCGGTTCACCCACCACCATGCCATGATCGCGGTCTGCTGCCAGGAGGGCAGCGATTGGTACCATTCCCGGTCGGCATTGCATTGGGCGCACGGATCCCGCTCCCCTGCAATGGCGATCGTCCCGCTGCGACCATTGAGATGGACCCCGAGCGCGTAGGAAGCGGCAGAAAAGAAAACGACCATCACGACGGCGACGCCGATGATCAAGACCACTAATGTCAGGAACTGCATGTCGGCTCTCTCCTCACGCGGCGGCAGCGCTCTCCGCACACTCTACCGCCGTCCAATCAACCTCGCGAGTGAAAAAGTGCACCGCCCGTCAGCTATGCTGCATGCATGTCGCTGTTTCCCGACAGTGTTGCCCTGCATCAGGGTGTGCGTGCTTGCGCGGCAGCGCCGGCAACCCACGCCGACATCTCATCGAGCAAAGCGGTCGTCGCCTGGTTGAATGCCGACACCGCGGCCTGCGCGTTCTCCTCGCTCACCGGAGCGCTCTGCACGAACCTGCGACGCGCGATGAGCGCTCGGCTGACGGGATCGACCAGTACCGCCGTAGCCTCGATGCGCACGCTGCCTGGCTTGTTGGTGACGTCGTGGAAGAACTCCTCGAGCCGGATGTGGAGAACGACATCCCCCCTCACACCCGCAGTGGTGGCCGCGACGGCGCGGAATCCGCCGTTCGCGTCGAGCCGCCGGGCCAGGAGCTCGCCCAGCGTGCGTCCCGGCCGATCCGTCCATCCTGCGAACTGGTAGTAGGCGCGCTGTCCCGGCGCACGGCTGAATACGAGGTTTTGCGTGTCGTAGAAGGGGCTCGCGAACGCAGGATTGACCAGAAGTACGCGACCGCCCGTTGCTCCGGAGGCGGCCGCAGCCGGTTGCGCCAGATCGGCGAGCACGTAGTATTCGCGTGGCGGCACATCTGGAACCGAAAGGCAGCCCCCGAGCATCCCGAGCACGGCGAAGACCGTGACGGCATTCCTCATCGCAGTCGCTCGCCGGGGCCAAGCTGCGCGGCGCTGGGCCCGTAGATCACGGCGCGCGGATCCTGCAGCCGGTCGGCCGCCCGCGACAGGATCTGGGCACTCGCGCGCAGCTCCTCGGCCGTGGCGCGAATCTCGTGCAGGCCGGAATCGGCGGTGTGATCGAGGCGCTTGGCAAGCGCGGTCGTCTCACGCTCGAGCGACTGCACGGCGCGCGCGAGCTCGCGCAGCGTCGCGTCGGCCTGCTTCATCGCCGGCTGTGCGCCCACGCTGACACGCTCCACCGCTTCCGCGATGCCCCGGCTCGATTCGGCAAATTCCAGGGCGCTTTTCGCAAGGGCATCCGCGACCTCGTCGAGCCTGCCGGTCCGCTTCACCAGGTCGGCCGAGAGATCGCGCAGGTTGGCGAGCGCCGCCCCGAAGGCCTCTCGATTCTCCTTGTTGAGGAGCTGCTCCATGTTGGAAAGCGCGGCGGCGCCGGTGAGGGCCAGCCGGTTCATCGCGCTCGTGAGCAGCTCGATGTCCGACTGCCCTTCAGGTATCACCGGATACGATTCGCCTGGCTGCACAGCGGCAAGCGCGGGTCCGGGCTGGCCCGGCGTGGCGAGGTGAATGCGAGCGATTCCCGTCAGGATATTGCGGTCCACGACCGCCACGGTGTTGGTGCTGACGGGGGTGTCGCGCTCGATGCGAACGATGACACGGACCCGGTTGATGTTCTCTTTCGAGATCGAGTAGCTTTCGACTCGCCCCACCTTCACGCCGCGCATGTTCACGTCGCCGCCCACCTGGAGGCCCTCCAGCGACTGGCGCTCGAAGTAGATCGTGTAGTAGTGGAAATCCGCGCGGGCGCCGGTGCGCGCGAGCCATGCGATGGCCAGCACCACTGCGAGGATCAGCGCAAGCAGCGTCGCGCCTACGGTCGTGTAGCGGGCTTCAGGTTCCAAGGTTGTTTTCCGGAGCCTCGAGCATTGTGCGCATGCGGAAGTAAGACTGCAACCACGGATCGTCCACGCGCATGATGTCTTTCACCGGCCCATCGGCGATGACCTTGCCGCGGCTGAGCACGATCGCCCGATCGACGATGCTGAGCAGCGTATCGAGATCGTGCGTGACCACCAGGATCGTCAGTCCGAGGTCGTCGCACAGAAACCGCAGCAGCCGGTCGAACTCCCGGGCAGTGATCGGATCGAGGCCGGATGTGGGCTCGTCGAGGAACAAGACCTCGGGCTCCAGGGCCAGCGCGCGCGCCACTGCCGCGCGCTTGCGCATGCCGCCCGAAAGCTCGCTTGGCATCTTGGTGGCCGCCTCTGCCGGCAGGCCCGCGAGCGCAATGCGCAGCCGCACCAGGGGACCCAGCAGATGTGCCGGCACCTTGGCATGCTCGATCAGCGGGGTCGCGACGTTCTGCGCAACGGTGAGCGAGGAGAAAAGCGCGCCGTCCTGGAACAGCATGCCGAAGCGCCGCCGCAGCGCCATCAAGTCCTCTTCCGGGGCGCTCCAGACGTCGGTTCCCAGCAAGCGCACCGTTCCGGCGACCGGGCGCAGCAAACCGATGATCTCGCGCACCAGAACCGACTTGCCGCTGCCGCTTCCGCCGATCAGTGCCGCAATCTGCGCGCGGGGCACGCTGAAGGAAACGCCGTCGTGCACGGTCTGCATGCCGAACCGGGTGACGATGGAATCCACCTCAATGACCGGCGCCGTGATCAATAGCCGAGCTCCTGTAACAGGATGGCAAAGAATGCGTCGAGCAGGATCACCGATACGATGCATTGCACGACCGTCGAGGTGGTGCTGATGCCGATGGCGCGCGAATCACGGCTGACCGACATGCCCATGCGGCAGCCGATCATCGCGATGAACGCCGCGAATACCGCTGCCTTCGAAAGCCCCACGATGACATGCTCCAGCGCCAGCGCGGAGCGCACGCGCTCGATGAAGGTCGTGGGCGTGATATCGAGGAGAGGATTGGCGACGGTCATCGCACCCGCCATGCTGGAGATATCGCCCACGAACACCAGCAGCGGCAGCGCGATGACCAGCGCGAGCAACCGTGGGATCACCAGCACCTGCATGGGCGACAGGCCGAGGGTGCGGATTGCGTCGATCTCCTCCGTCAGCACCATGGTCCCGAGTTGAGCCGTGAATGCCGCCCCGGACCTTCCCGCCACGATCACCGCCACGATGATCGGGGAGAGCTCGCGGGTAGTGCCGATCGCAACTCCGTCCACGACGAAGATATTGGCGCCGTACTTCTCGGCTTGCAGTCCGAAAAGGTACGCAAGAACCACGCCGATCAGGAAGGTCACCAGCACGACGACCGGGATCGCCTGGGCACAGACGTGATGGAGCTGCACCGCGAGCTCCTTCCAGCGCAACGCGCGCGGGCGCAGCGCAATATCTCCCAGAGCGACCGCCGAGCGCCCGACAAAATCGAGGTGGCCGTGCATGAGGTCGCGGAAATCGAGCACGTGCATGCCGATCACCGCGAGCACGCCGTGAGCGCGCGGGGCGATCTCGCCCGCAGCGGGGTCGAAACGGCTCTGGACGGCCTCGATCACGCGCAAGTGGCTCCTGCTGAAGCCTTCGAGGCGCCCGATGCTCGCGCCAGCAGCGGCAACGCGCCGCAGCAGCGCCAGCGCCGAGGCAGTATCGAGCCTGGTGAGCGCGGCACCGTCGACGGTCAAGGACGAGGCAGGCAGGCTCGCGGCCGCGAGCGCAGCATCGATTTCGGCTAACCGGGAAAGGTGCCACGCGCCGCTCACGAACAGCGTGGCCTGCCCCGCTTCCGATTGCAGCCAGCAATCACGCGCGGGGGCGTTCATCGCGTATCAAATGCCCGAGTTCGCATAAAGCGGCTCGGGCGTATTCTACTTCCTCCCGCGCTGTGCGAGCGCCTGCTCCAGGCTCAGCTTGGCGTCGCGGTTATCTTGCGCGGCGGCCTTGCGCAGCCACGCCTCCGCCTCGTCGCGGTCCTCCTCCACACCCTTTCCCGCCCAGTAGTACTTGCCGGTCATCAACTGGCCCCAATCATTGCCGAGCCGGGCAGAGGCGAGAAAGTCCTGGAACGCGAGGTCGGCCCGACCCTGCTGCTGGTATCGCCACCCGCGCTGGTTGAACGCGTGAACGGAGCTCGGGTCGGCCTCGATGACCAGGCTCAACAGATCGATCGCCTCGGCGGCGCCGCCGGCGCTCGCCGCGGAAACCGCGCGCTCCAGGCAGTAGCGAACGTCGCGCGCCTTCGACAGCGCCAGCCGGACGTCCGCGAACGCCTCGGCGTCACGCTTCAACTGGCTCAGCACCCAGGAGCGCTCGCAGAGCGTGCCTGCCCCGTCGTAGAGCGCGATGGACTCGTCGTAGTGCTTGAGGGCCTGCGCGAATTCGTTCGCCTGTTGCCGTTCGAAGGCGCGATAGGCGGGAATGCGCGCGGCCAGCCGGTCCACGGCGCGGGGATCGGCGAGCTGCGAGCGCGATTCGGCGAGGTACGCCTCCATCTGCCTGAGACTCCCGCCCCACCGCGGCTCGAGGCTTGCCATGTGCGCGAGCCTCAATTCGACGCTTTGTGGCGCGAGCTTGACCGCATCGAGGTATTGCGTGCGCTCGTTCCGGCGGTCACCGAGGGTGCGCGCGATGGACATAAGCGTGAGGCGGCTCAGATAAGGACTTTGCGTCAACGTAAGCGAGCGCTCCAGGTCCGAACGGGCCCGGTCGAGGTAAGCCTGCATCGCACGGATGTTCTCCTCGGGCGTATCACTGATGAATCCGGTACCCCTCGCTTCGAGGCCGCGGAAATACAGAAAAGTGCCGCGCGCTGCCGCCGCTGCATATGAAGCGTCGTATTGCCTGGCCCATTCGTTAAGCGTCTGCTCCGCCTCCGGCGGCACCTTGTCGAAGGCCCGGAAGGCGTTTTCGAGACGCGGGCCGAGGGCCGGATCGGCCTCAAAGGCCCGTTGATAGCCGCCGAGCAGGCGTTCCAGCTCCGGGAAATCCCGCTCCTCGACCAGCCTGACGATATGCCGCTGAACCGGGTCGAGAGCGACGAGCACAGGCCTGGTTGTCACTTGTGCCATGTCGGTGGCTTCTTCGCCACCCTGGGCGTCAACCTCCCCGGCTTCCGCCACGTCCCCGCCTCCCCGCGCAAGCTCTGCACGCTCCTCGGTTGGTGGATGCGAAGAAATGAAGGTGGGCAAGCCGCGGCGTTGCCCCGTTACGCCTTCCAGCCGCCGGAGAATCGCGGCAAAGTGGCGCGGCTCGATGCCACTCTTCCGCATGAGCTCGATCGCATAGAGGTCGGCCTCGCGCTCGTGGTCGCGCGAATACTTGGTTTGCAGCAGCAGCGTCGGTGCGGCTGCCGCGAGCGACGTGGTCGAGGCGATGTCCCCGGTGACCCCCGCAATGATCAGCGCAGTCGCCGAACTTTCGAGCAGGCGCCGCATCGTATGACGGTGGTGGACGTGTCCCAGCTCGTGCGCCAGGACTGCGATGACCTCCCGGTCGTTGCGCGCTAGCCTCACCAGCTCATCGGTCATGACGATGATGCCGGACGGGAGCGCGAACGCGTTGGCGCCAATGGCCGGGCTCGCGCGGAACTCGAGCCGATAGGGCGTGGCATCGCTCGCGGCGCGCGCCGCTGCGTCGAACCCCGCGCGCAGCCGGGACTGGCGTGCGGCGGGCAGCTTGCTGGGCCGCAGGAAATACTTCTCCATTCCCGTGAGCGTCTCGCGCCCGAGCGCCGCTTCGGCCTCGACCGGGATGCGTGCGGCGAGATTTTCTACCGCGACCGGCAACACGCGGTCTATGAGGAGCCACAGGGCCGCCACGACCATGGCAATCGCGAGCACCGCGAAGGCCGGACGCGACTCCCAGCGGTGAAGGATCTGCTCGTAGTGGCGCTCACGCGTCATGCGGTCCACCGCGTCGTTCTCGGCGGTGACGCACGCACCGCCGCCTGGCAGATAGAGCCAGCGCGGCGTGTTGGCAATGCGCAGCGACCGGCGCACCCTGCGCGCGTCGAACTCCTCGTTCACGTCACGGCCGATCACCTTCAGCCTGTCGCCGGTGACCATCACGCCCACCGGATGCCCCCGGGAGGTCCTGCCGTCGAAGTAAACCGCCTGCAGGACGCTCATATGCCGAGATCCAGGTTGAAGATGTCGCCGAGCTCCTGCCCCGTGGCGCCGACCCGCTCGAGCGCCGGATTGGCCTCGTGGGGAGCCTCGTCCCGGACGTGCATGGCCATACTGTCGAGCCGGTAGCGCAGGGTGCGGACGATGGCCCAGGGAATGAGGAGCCCCGCGGTCGCGGCGATCGCGATCACATTGCCGATGTACAGCCGGGCGAGCGTCGCGGCCGCGAGGGTGCTGGAAAAGCGGATGCCGGGACCGTGGGCACCGTTCCACAGGAGATTCGTCGTGCGCGCCTGGATGAATGCGTAGACCACCGCGTAGGCCGCATACATCAGCACCACCGGGATCACGAAGCCCAGCCATGCAACCCCCTCGGGGAGCGCCCGGCTGGCCGCTGCGAATCCCATCACGCCCGCAAGGGGAACGATGAGGGCGAGCAGGATGATGGTAGCAAGGATGTAGATGCCGAAAAACTCGCGCGCCGATACGTCGCAGCCGAAACGCGTCGTGCCGAGCGCGTGATGCGAAAGGACGAACGCCTTCTGGCGCGCGATGAACCAGGGCAGAGCAAGCCCCAGGGTAAGGGCCACGATGAGCGGCATGCCGATATAGACCCGCACCGCTTCCCTTGGCGTGGCGGCGAAATCGAACCGCAGCCCGCGGTACGCCGAGTTGCGCGCGTTGAAGGTCAACGCGCGCATGACGAGCCAGGGCAGGATCACCAGGAACGCCCCCCAGAACGCGAGCGCGGAGGACGGGTAGAGCTCCGCCGCAAGCGCGTAGGTCACGAAGACCAGGAACGCGACGATCCGTCCCTTCAGAATCGTCTTGGGGCTGGCAAAGTAGTCGAAGGAATCGCCGTCGAGCCGGGTGCTGCCGTAAAAATAGCGCTTCTTGCGGACTTTCGCCCAGGCCGAGTAGATGCCGAGGGTGATGAGCGTAAAAAAGAGATTGACGATCCAGATACGGAAATACTCGCCAGCCGAGCCGGTGAATTCCGGCCGGATGATTCGCTCACCCGCGGTGGCGCTACGGGCGGCTTCAGTGCCGGAACGGGCCGCCGGCGCGGCTACTCCGCTGCTCAACTACTCCCTCCCTATTCCACCCAGCTCAAGCCAGCCGCAGCACGCCGCCAACGAAAAAAGGACAGCTTGCGCTGTCCCTTCTGGTGCCGGGAAATCTCCCCGCGGCGCGGCGTTATCCCCCGGCACGCGCCTTCTCGGCTTCGCGCCGGCGTTCCTCCCGCGCGAGGCGAGCTGCGTGTTGGTATTCTTCCTTCGCCTTCTTCGCCTCCCATTCCTGCTCGTTCACCCGCCGCTCCGCAGCACGCAGACGTTCTTCCTGCGCCCTGCGCGCTTCGCGGTCCTCGGCCTGCCGGCGCCATCCAAAATGGCGCTCGGTCAGCATGCTGCGGGTCTCGCGCCGGTATTCCTCCCGAGCCTGTCGTGCTTCGCGCTCCTGCTCCTCAAGGCGCCTGTACGCCTCGCGGCGGAGTTCTTCCCGGGACTTGCGCGCCTCGTGGTGCTGCTCGGCGTCCTTGACGATCTTCCAGTCCTTGTCCTCGGCCACGACGCGCTTCGGCGCCAGCACCCGGGATAGGTCAGAGAAGAAGACGAGGATCAGTTGCGTGATGCCCTGGGGAGAGGAGCGATCGCCGCCCGCCAGAACACCCGCTGGGGCGGCGCTCCCCAGTCCAGCCACAACCAGCATGACCATCAAGCGTTTCACCACTCTTCCCCGGACGAGATGGCTGAGTCGAGTCCAACGTTACGTACCAAGAGAATACGCCAACCGCTTGACACCGCAAGGGTTTTTTAATTGATATGCGGCACAAGTTCACACCCGAACTTCGGCTCTTGGGGGACAAGTTCACGGATACCCGGGAAGCAGCCGCGCCCGAAGCGGCGGCTCCCCTTCAGGAGGCAAAGAACGCGAGTGCGCGTGCTTCGATGCTTTGCCGGAGCGGTGCGCTGGGCGGCGACTGCGGGTCATCGAACGAAGTATGCGGCGTGAAGCGGGCTCGCCCGTCTCGTGCCGAGTCGTAGACCTTGAACACCAGCGCTTCCTCCCGCCGCATTTGCGGAAAGTAGTACCAGCGGTGCCGGGGGTTGTACTTCAGCCGGTACGTCTGCCCTACCCGGTCGGGATAGCGGCGCTCTGCGAGCAGGAGATCCTCGAAGGCGACGCTCTTTGCATCGGCAATGGCAAGCGGATTGGACTGGATAGGCCGATTGATCGCGCGCCACACCTGGATGATCGCGAAGCGGCGCTGAAGGAGCGCTTCCGCCTCGTCGGGCAGAATATCGCGCACACGCTGCGGCCCCGACCACTCTGTATAGTCGTTGTGCGCCGAGAGCACCGGCTCGCGTATGAGCCGCGCCTCCCGCTCCTGTTCGTCCCCCGAGCGCACCGTATGGTCGAACAACACCACGCGCGCCGCGCCTGAGAGCTCCTGTATCAGCCGTTCGACCTCCGGGTAGTAGACGGCTTTCAGCTCCCCGGCATCGAAGAAGTCCCGCACCCGGGTCTCGTGCCTGACGAACACGAAACCGTTCTCTTCCAGCGAGAACTCGCCGGCAAGCGCCCGGCCGTTGAGGATGCGCATGCTCCGCAGCTCATGCGTCCCCGTCCTGCGGCGGCGGATGTTGTTCGGGCCGTAGGTCTCGTTGACGAGCGCTTCACCGGTATCGACCGTGTACGGGATCCCGGCGGTCAATTCGTGCGTCGCGCGAGATGTCTCCAGCATCCGCTCAGAGCTTCCGCAGTTGCTCCAGCATTTCCTTGCTCTCCGGGATGGTGCCCGGCTCGTAGAGCTTCGCATAGCGCACGATTCCCTTTGCGTCGAGCACGAAGGCCGCGCGCTTGTCCATGCCGCGCTCCTCGTTGAATACCCCGTAAGCCTTGCCGACCGCTCCGTGCGGCCAGTAGTCCGACAGCATGGGGAACGGCACGCCACCCAGCTTTTCCGCCCACCCTTTTAGGCTGGGAGCCGGATCGGCGCTGATGCTCAGGATTTCAACATTCATCTTCTTGAATTCTTCGTAGTTCGCACGGAACCCATTGACCTGGTTCGTTCACCCGCCGGTAAATGCGAATGGCATGAAGGTGACAATTACCGGCCGGCCGCGAAAGCTCGAAAGCGCGACCTTCTGGTCGGTGTGCGACCCGAGTGCAAAATCAGGCGCCGCGGCGCCCACTTGAATCGTCATGAGGCATCTCCTTGGACGGTGGATCGGCAAAGCAGCCGCCAAAGAATACCCGTGCCCACCGCTGGCCGCAACCCGCTCGGGCCCAAGTCGATGTAGGATTGCGGAACGCTATCCCACAACGGCTTCAACACGAGGAGGAAACATGAGAACGATCGCGCGCAGGGGCTCGGCCGTGCTGGTGATCGCGGTAGCGGGAATCGCGACGGCCCATGCCCAGTATCCGGCAAAATCGGTACGTTTCATCGTGCCATTCGCGGCTGGCAGCGGATCCGATACGGTCGCGCGTTTCGTCCAGCCGCAGCTCTCCGCGGAGCTCGGCGAGCAGGTCGTCATCGACAATCGCCCCGGTGCCGCAGGCAACCTCGGCGCCGCGATTGCCGCACAGGCCCCTGCCGACGGCTACACGACGGTGCTGGGCATCAGCGCCCACTCGATCAGCATGACGCTCTACAGCAAGCCCGGCTACGACCTCGTCAAGGATTTCACGCCGGTTACGCTGCTTGCCACCGGTTCGTTTACGCTGGCCGCGCATCCTTCGCTGCCGGTGAAATCGGTGAAGGAGTTCGTCAGCTTCGCGAAAAAGCGCCCGGGCGAAATCAACGTGGCAACGGCGGGCGCAACCATACGGCTCGCAGCCAAGATGCTCGAGAGCATGGCGGGCATCCGGATGACTGAGGTCAACTACAAGGGCACGCCCCAGGCCGTCACCGCCGTGATCAGCGGCGAGTCATCGGTCGGCTTTCCCGCAACCAGCGCCGTCATCCCGCATGTGCGGGCAGGAAAACTGCGCGCGCTCGCAGTGACGACACCCAAGCGCTCGTCCATGGCGCCGGAGGTACCGACGATGGCGGAGGCCGGCGTGCCCGGCTACGACGTGGCGACCTGGTACGGCATTCTGGTCCCGGCTGGCACCCCCCGGGATATCGTTTCACGACTGCACGGCGCCACCGTGAGCGCCATGGCACATCCCACGGTACGGGAGCGGTTCAGCAAGACCGACCTCGAGCCCAATACGACCACCCCCGAGCAGTTCGGCGCCTACATTCGCGGCGAGATCGCGAAGTGGGCCAAGGTGATCCGGCAATCCGGCTTCAAGATCGAGTAGTGGCAGCGTCGGGACTCGCTACGCCGGGGTCCTGACACGACATGGCGCTCTCCGACCGTTTCCTTCTCGCCGGCGTCATGGGCTGGCCCGTGATGCACTCGCGCTCGCCGCTGCTGCACAACTTCTGGTTCAAGCAGCACGGTCTGGCCGGCGCCTACGTGCCGCTCGCCATCGAGCCACAGGGGCTCGCCGCGGCGCTGCGCGCGCTGCACCCGCTGGGGTTTGCCGGCGTGAATCTCACGATCCCCCACAAGCAGCACGCCATGACCCTTGTCGATGAGGTCGACACCGTGGCGGTGCGCATCGGTGCGATCAGCTGCGTGGTCGTGCGGCCGGACGGCACGCTCCTCGGCAGCAACAATGACTGCTACGGCTTCATCCACAACCTCAAGCAGGAGCAGGCCGGCTGGCGAGCGGGTGCCGGACCGATCGTGGTCCTCGGCGCCGGCGGCGGCGCGCGGGCGGTGTGCTACGGGCTGCTGCAGGAGGGCGCAAAGGAGATCCGGCTCGCCAACCGCACGCTCGCCCGCGCCAAGGGCATCGCCGCGGAGTACGGTGATGCAATCGAGCCGCTACCGTGGGAGAAGCGCCACGACGCCCTCGAAGGCGCGGCGATGGTCGTGAACGCGACCAGCCAAGGCATGTCCGGCCAGCCCGCGCTCGACATTCGCCTCGACAAGCTGCCGAAGAGCGCGCTGGTTGCCGACATTATCTACGTCCCGCTCGAGACGCCGTTTCTCGCCGCCGCCCGCATGCGCGGCAACCGCACCGTCAATGGTCTGGGCATGCTGCTTCACCAGGGCCGGCCGGCGTGGAAGGCGTGGTTCGGCATCGATACCCAGGTGACCTCAGAGTTGCGCGCGCTCCTCGAGCAATCCCTACGATAAGCAACAAGCGGACGCGGGGTGCTCAGAAATCTCGGCCTTCGGACTCTTCCGCCGCATCCCACACATCGTGCGGGACGGGAAATACCTTGGTCTGATAATAGTCCTTGAGCGCGGTCAATTCATTGAGAATGCCGATCGTAAAGCCTTTCCGATGTGTCCGCGCATCGGTGAGCAACTGCTCGAGATAGCGGTTCATCCGCCGCGGCGCATTCCACAAGCTCGCCATGCGATTGACGATCCTCGGAAACTTCTCTGCAAGCTCCTTGGGCCGCAGGGACTCCTCGAGGGACGCGAGGAGCGCCTGCCCCGCAGCGTCCAACTCGAGACCAGAAGTGTCCGGCACGCTGTGAAACCTGTTTTGATCCGGCCTTCCCGGCGGCGGGTTGCCGCCAGACTTCGTAGCCATCAAAGCATCTCCGGCGCCTGCGACCGGCGCTCACCCGAGCTTCGCCCGAAAATGATCCCACGTGCGCTTGAAAAGGCTCTGCGTCCAGAGCTTCTCGCGGCAAGCCGCGACCTCCTCCGCGCTAAACGCATAGGGCTTGCCGATCTGCAGCGCCATGTACTGGCGATACGCGTTCTCTTCGAGGTAATTGGCCAGCACGAACGCTTCGACGATGTCCTTGCCTACCGTCACGGCGCCGTGCGACTTCATCATCGCCGCCGGCCGGTCGCCGAGCGTGGCGGCCAGCCGGTCGGCCATCGCGCGGTTGTTAATCGAGTTCGGCGAGTCGAGCACCGGCATCGGATAGACCAGCGAGCCCTGGGCATAGACCGGGAGGTAAGCGTGACCGGTCATGGTGAGGAACGTGGACCACTTGGGGTGCGCGTGCACCACCGCGTTCACGTCCTTCCGCGCGCGGTAGACGCCGGCATGCAGATGGAACTCGAGCGGCGGCTTCCCGTTGCCCTCGATGACATTTCCTTCCATGTCGATCGTGCAGATGTCGCCCACCTTGAGCTGGCTCCTCTGGCACGAGCCGATGTTGATCAGCACGCGGTCCGCGCCCAGGCGGATGCTGGCGTGACCGTTGTAATCGATGATGTCTGATTGCTCGAGCATCCGGATACAGTCGACGAGCTGCTGCTTCAACTCGGTCACTGATCGGGCGTCTTCTCGCTGCTTCAACACGATGTCAGCCATAGGTGCCCCCACTGTCACCAGTTTACCTGCGCGCGCACCTGGGCGCGCCACAGGTCCCACGCGCGCATGCCCGCGGTCCGGTTCGGCACGTCCGCAAGACGCCCTTCCTCCTCATTGAGCACAGCGATCGGGCCGTTTTCGCCGAGCGCGGCGGTCCAGTGCTGAATGCGGGCATTGACCTCGGTATAGACCGCACGGAATACCGCGGTCTGCAGCGTCGGCCCGCATGCGACGCTGCCGTGCGCGCGCATGAGCGCGATGTCGCGCTTGCCCATGACCTTTGCCAGGGCTACCCCCTTCGACCGGTCGCTCACCAGCATGTCCGTGTCACCGAACTTCTCGCGGATGTCGAATACCGGCACTCCCGCTGCGATGAAGGCCGCGTTGTGGAACATCGCCCGCATTGGCACGGGAACGAGGCCAAAGGGGATGACGGAAGGCGAATGGCTGTGCACGACGGACGTGATGTCCGGGCGCGCCTTGTAGATCTCGCCGTGAATGAAGCGCTCGAGGAAGCTCCCGCGCCCATTGGCATTGCAGGGGTTGCTGTCGACGTCGTATTCGATGATATCGCCGGGCGTCACCAGCGCCGGCGCAATCGAGCGCGCCATCAGATAGCGGTCGGGCGCAGAGGGATGGCGCATCGAGACGTGCCCGAAGCCGTCAACGACCCCTTGCGCGGCGAGGATGCGGCTGGCGGCGGCCAGGTCCCGGAGCAGCTCAACGGCCACCGGCCCGCCCGATGCGGGCACCTGCGACGCCCCGGATGGATGAGGGCTGAGGGATGCGGGATGAGGAGCTGCGGTCACCTGGGTCCCTTTCGCGTCATAGTCAGATGACAACCTTGGTCATCATGCCCCTCGGGAAGATCTCCTCAGGCTTGAAGTGCCGATGAGCGATGCCCTGCTGCCAAGTATAGAGCGCCATCTGCTCCCACGTCGGGCGGTTCTCCTCGATGCCGTAGGGGAACGGGTCCCCCCCGAACATGTCGCGCATGGTGCGCGCGTAGGTCGGCAACCAAGCCAAGGGGTAACGCGACACGGCCGGATCGAGCAGGCGCTCGATGCTGCGGCGCTTCGATTCGAGAAAGGCATTGTAGAGATTGCGCGCGACCCAGGGGTGCTCGTCCAGGATCCCCTTCCTCATCGCGATGATGTGCATGATCGGCCACACCTTGGTGCGCTCGTAATACTCCTCCTCCATCTCGTGGTAGTTCGGAAACAGGCGCGCGACGTCGGGATGGCCCTCCACGAAACACCGCGGCGGCCGGGCGATGATCGCGCAGTCGATTTCGCCCGCGGCCAGCATCTCGGAGAGCGACTTCTCGGCAACGCGTGTGAGCTTCACCCCTTTGGGCAGGCTCAATTCCACTTTTTCCTCGCGGCCGGGCGCGTTCGTGCCCGCCTGGTACCAGTGCACGTCAGCCAGCTTCACGCCCATGTCGTTGTGCATCCAGCCGCGCATGTAGACCGCGGCCGAATGCGCCCATTCAGGGGAGCCGACCTTCTTGCCGGCCAGGTCCTTCACGGTCCTGATATTGCTCTTCCGGTTCACGTAGAACGAGCTGAAGCGGAACAGCCGCGAGCACACCACGGGCAGCCCGATGATGTCGCTGTCCTCGCGCGTCACCTGGGCCGCGAATTTCGCGAACGAGAGCTCCGAGACATCGAACTCGCGGTTAGCCGTGAAGCGGGCGAAGCACTCGTGATGGCCGAGAGTGAGCCAG
Source organism: Burkholderiales bacterium (assembly GCA_036555615.1). Taxonomy (GTDB): domain Bacteria; phylum Pseudomonadota; class Gammaproteobacteria; order Burkholderiales; family SG8-41; genus SG8-41. The sequence goes on from DATBKZ010000101.1 coordinate 133,799, forward strand.
TTGTGCTCGATGCCCTCGGCCTTCACGAATCCGAACCGGAAATCGCGGAAATGATCGTAATCCGTGGACGCGATGGAAAGCTTCAGCTCCGCCATGTGGTTCTGCCCTGGATGTTTGCCTGACGGATCTGGATATTGTCTCCGTCGCGAGCTTTCCTTAACCCTTCAGGTGCATCTTGAAAAACCCGAGCGTACGCTCCCACGCCAGCTTCGCAGCCGCTTCGTCATAGCGAGGCGTGGTGTCGTTGTGAAAACCGTGCTGGGTGCCCGGGTACATGTGCATGTCATATTTCACGCCGCTGGCCTTGAGTGCGCGCTCGAAGGGCTTCCACCCGGCGTTGATGCGGTCGTCGTGCTCCGCGTAATGGATGAGAAGCGGCGCCTTGATCTTTGCGACGTCTTCCGGTTTCGGCTGGCTCCCGTAGAACGGCACCGCCGCGGCAAGGTCCGGCAGGCGCACGGCCAGCATGTTGACGATGCCGCCGCCGAAGCAGAAACCCACGGCACCGATCTTCCCCGAGCATTCGGGGCGGGACTTGAGAAACCCGGCGGCAGCAAATAGGTCCTCGCCGCGTTTCTTGGAGTCGAGCTTGGCGAATATTGCCCGGGCCTTGTCCTCATCGCCGGGGTAACCTCCGACCGGTGTAAGCGCGTCCGGGGCGAACGCCACGTAGCCTTCCACCGCCAGGCGCCGCGCGACATCTTCGATGTAGGGATTCAGGCCGCGGTTCTCGTGTATCACCAGCACGCCCGGGAGCTTGCCGGCGGCTTTCGCGGGACGCGCGAAATAGCCGCGCATGGTCCCCGATCCCTGTGGTGACGGATAGGTTAGATATTCGGCCCTGATCCGCGCATCGTTCATTGCGACCTGCTGCGCCCATGCGAAATTGGGGCTCAGGCTTTCCAGCATCGCCGCCGCCGTGAAACCGCCTACCGCATACTTCGCGGCGCGATCCAGGAAGTCACGGCGGGTCAATGACCCGTGCACGTAACCATCAAACAGATCAAGGACTTCCTGTGGATAATCGCTCGCCTTTCTGCGCTCCATGAAGATGGCTCCCAAGGTCAGTTAATCGGGGGCAGCCAGTCTAAACGAAAAGGAGAGAAAGGGGCAGACCTCTGCGTCGATGAGCGCTGTGCTGGCTTCACGCTGCAGACTCAGCGGCAATCCTTGTGCCCCACGCTTTCGGTACTTGCCCGAATTGCCGTGGATGGGGCGTCGTTGCACGATATACATGGCGAGCAACGCGTCGATCGCAATCACTTGTCGCCGCCTAGCGACATCGCTTGGATTTCGGCTCCGGGTCGTGACGCAATTCCCTGTGGCCCCGCGGCGAAAACTTGATAATCCCCACATGCCGGCGCCTCCGGGGGAAACGAAGGCGACGACACGGGTAGATGCGCGTCAGGTAATGCGCCGCCCCTAGGGCGATGTGACCGTGAACGCGTTACTCTTGCCGAGAAGGAAGTAGCCGTTGTTGGCAAACAGGCGCAGCTCGTAGGTGCCCGGCGCAAGCGAGGACGGGATCGTCAATGGCACACTGCCGCTCGCGGTCCCCGTGGTGTAGCGCCACGCGACGTAGTATGAGTTGGGTGCGCCCGGCGCGAAGACTCCAATCCAGTCGCGGCTGGTCGGATTGCAGACGTTGCTCCATGTCGCCGTCACAGCACCACCCTTGGGCACACTCGCCGGGCTCGCGCTGAGATTGGCACCGCCGCTGCAAGCCGCGCCAACGGCAAAGGTATTGCTCGTCGCAAGCCTCGTGTAGCCGCCATTGGAGAACAAGCGCAGTTCATACGTGCCCTGCGCGAGCGAGGCCGGGAGCGCCAGAGAGATGCTGCCGCTTGCCGCGCCCGTGGTGTAACCCCAAGCCACGTAAGCGGTGTTGGCGGCTCCCGGCAGAAATACTCCAATCCAGTCCCGGCTGGTCGGTCCGCATAGTCCACTCCACATCGCCGTCACCGACCCGCCTGCCGGAAGGTTTGCCGGGCTTGCGCTGAGGCTGCCGCCCGTGCAGCCGGCAACGATCTGGAAACTATTGCTGACCGCCAGTCGCGTGACACTGTTGTTCGAAAACAGACGCAGCTCGTAGGTACCAGGAGCGACAGAATTCGGGATGGCGAACGGGACGTTGCCGCTTGCCGTTCCCGTGGTGTAACGGTAGGACAGATACCCCGAGTCGGGGGCACCCGGAACGTAGAGCCCGATCCAGTCGGCGACGGTTGGCGCGCAGACCGCGCTCCACGTGGCCGTCACGGACCCTCCCGCCGCAACGCTCGTCGGGCTTGCGCTGAGGGCACCGCCTGTGCAGCCGGGAACGACCGTAATGGTCGCGACCGCAAGACGCGAGTAGCCGCCGTTGGAGAACAGTCGCAGTTCATACGTGCCCGGGGCGAGCCAGGTCACGAGCGTGAACGGCACGCTTCCGCTCGCCGCTCCCGAGATGTAGAGCCAGCCCAGGTAGTACGAAGTATCGGGCGCGCCGGGTTGATAGATCCCGATCCAGTCCCGCGTGGTAGGCGACGCGATGCCGCCCCAGCTTACCGTGATCGTGGCGCCCGGCGTGGCGCTCGTCGGATTGGCAGCAAGCGTGGCGGGCGGCACGACGACGCCCGTTACGACTTTCGATGCCGCACCACCGCCCGTGAAGTTGACGGTTCCCGAGACGGTGCCAACGGCAGTCGGGCTAAAGCGCACAGTAACCGTCTGGCTCTGGCCAGGGGACAGGCTGTAGGAGCCGCCCGATTGGATTGCAAAGGGCGCCGCGGTAGTCGCGCTGCCAACGAGTGTTCCGCTTCCGGCGTTCTGTACCGTGAACGTCCGGACTGAGAACGCGTTCGCGTTGACCGTGCCGAAGTCGAGCAACTCGGGCGTAACGCCGATCACGGGCGACGAAACCGTGACCGCCAGCTCGCTGCCATCCGGGAAGGTAAGCGTATAGCTTCCCGTGCTCGCGGGTGTCCATTGCCCCGAGTAGTTCCCGTCGCCCGCAGCCTGATCCACGCCAGCGCCGTCGTCGAGGAGGGTTACGGATTCGCTGCCGGGGCTGACCGTGACGACCACGTCCCCGTTCGGGACGGCGCAATTGATGTTCAGCACCGAAAGATTAAGAGGCGTGTCGACGTTGACCAGGACCGAATCCGCGATGGGAGTCAGCCGCGCGAGGACCGGCGAGTTCGTGCAGGTCAGCGCGCCGAACGCGTTGAGACGCTTTTGCGTGACCGTATTCTCCATCGCAGGGATGTTGTCGCCGCCGGCGAGAATGAGATTCCTGATCGCACGCCAGTCCCTGGTGGGGTCCGCCGCCTTGAGCAATGCCGCGGTGCCCGTCACATGGGGCGTTGCCATGGAGGTGCCATTGAGCATCGTGTAGGTGTTGTTGAGCGTCGTGCTCAGGATCTCGGCTCCGGGGGCTCCGATATGCACTGTCCGCCTGCCGTAATTCGAGAAGGTGGCGCGCGCGTCGGTGCGAGTGCTCGCGGCAACACAAATGACGTTCGACAAGTTGTAGTTGCAGGGATAGAAGGGGGTTTGGTCGTTGTTGAGGCCGACGCCGAAGGCGTTGCCGTTGCCGGCGGCGGCAACGAAAAGAATCCCCGCCTCCTGGTGACCTTTGATCGCGTCGAACAACGCCTGCGAGAATCCACCACCGCCCCAGCTGTTGTTGGTCGCGACGATGTTGATCCCGCGCTCCTTCATCGTTCTGATGTACTCGAGACAGCCGATGGCGCCCGCCGTCGTGCCGCTGCCGCTGGCGGCAAGAAACTTGCAGGCCATCAGGTTGACGCTCCAGTTGATGCCCGCGACGCCACTGCCGTTGTTCCCGAGAGCACCTATCGTCCCCGCCACGTGGGAGCCGTGCCGGTTGTCGTCCATGGGATCGGAGTCATTGTTGGCCGTGTCGATCCCATAACAATCGTCAATGCGGCCATTTCCGTCATCGTCAATGCCATTGGCGATGCAATCGGGGGTATTGCGAAACATGTTGGCCGACAGGTCCGGATGGTTGTAGTCGATGCCGGTGTCGATTACCGCGACGACCACGCCGCTGCTGCCGGTGGCGATGTCCCAGGCACCGAGCGCATCGATATCCGCACCGGGCGTGCCGCTCGACTGGCCGGTGTTGTGAAGGCCCCAGAGCTCCCCGAAGCGCGTGTCGTCGGGGATGGCGGTCGTATGAACGACGTAGTTGGGCTCGGCGTACAAAACGTCGGGATCCCCCCGGTATTGCTCCAGCGCTTCGGCCAATGAAACATTCGGCGGCAAACGATGGTGCTCGAGGCCCTCGATGACTCGAAAGGCGCGCAGGCGTGTTCCCGCGACCCGGGAAAGAGTTCTGTTCTTGTTGAGCGCGGAAACCGAGCCGCGGAACCTAACGAGGATTTCGCCGGACGCGTGAGGCGCCAGAGGAAGCGGATTTGCGGAGCCCGACCCGATGCCACGCGGCGCGCCATTCGATGCAACGCCTTGACCCCGAGCGCCACCCGCCGCAATGCCAGCGCCTAGAGCGCCGCCCGAAGCAACGCCACTGCCCGGAAGGGTACCCGAATCCGCGCCACCCCGCGGAACCACACCGGATGCAACGCCGCCTTTCGAATCCGCGGCCGGCGCGGCTCCGCCACCCTTCGTGCTGTCACCGCCCTCACCGCCGCAAGCCACCAGCAGCAGCAACGCCAGCGCAGACAGTCCGCGCGCGACTCCCAGATAGGTGGTTCGCATGGCAATAGCTCCCCGGAGCGTCGGTGCTGCCGTCCCGCTCCTATCGCCCAGTGCCGGTCTTGGAGCCAGTTCTAGAAATGGGCCTGTTCCAGCGTCTTATACCCCTACACCATTGCACGACGCAAATCTAACAAATTGGCAGGTTTACGCCCGGGTTGTCACGATTCGTGACAAATGTCCCAGGACCAGTATGACAGCCGGTTATCGCGCGCCCCCGCCGCCCTGGGTCTGGTAGAGGAGGTTCGGTTCGACCGCCCTGATGTAAACGTTCCCGGCCCGGAGCTTCTCTATCGCCGCCGGCCCCGGGTCCTCGGTAAGGGCCATCAGGAATACATTAGGCGCAATTTCCTTGAGACTCTTGATCCCGAATCGCCCGTAGAGATCGGTTATCGCCTGAACTCTGGCAGGCGTGGCAACAGTGACCAGATACTCGCCCGGCACTCTTGATTGCTGCGAGGCAGCGGTCGCCGGCGTCGTGTGTGGATCAGCGGGCGAGCTGCCGCAGGCGTGCCCCGCGGCGGCGCCGGCCACGGCCAGAGCAAAGGTAACAACGCGCCGCAATCGTCCCGCGCAAATGGTCACTGGGTCCAAATTCGGCAGATCTGCAAGTCCTCGGACGCATCTCGCGCAAACGTCCGGATCATATTGTCCTTGCCCGAAGTCTCCCCGTCGCCGCACGTGAACACAGGCTCCAGCACAAACATCAGTGACGCGAAGTCGAGCATGTCAGCGTGCCGGTTTTCGCCGTGCTCACGCCAGGCGCGCAACGCCTCGGCAAGAAAATCCTCTTCACGAAGGTCGTGACCGCGACAGCGCTTTTCCGCGTGCGCGCGCAGCTCAGCGTTCCCGATGAAACGGACGTCGATGAAGATGCTGCAGACCCCCCGCCAGAAATCAGGGCGCACGCAGCTGTCAAGGGGCGTCTGCGGAATCGGCGTTCCCGCCGGCGCGGGGAGGCAAAAACCGCGCAATGCGATCGCCGCGACGTAGTGTGTCTCGACTTGCAGTTCGGGCCAGCCCGGAACCGGCTCGTCCTTCAGCGGAAGCGGATGAGCCAGGCTCTGCGCGCCAGACATCGAGACAAAAAGCAGGGCTCCGAGAAAGCCCTTGAGGTTCGTGGCTTTCCTCCGCCGCAAATAGTAGCCCGGCAACATTGACAACATGCTACACCGCCCCGATGAGCTGAGGCACGTCGACATTCAGTTTGGTAACACCTTCCGGTCGAGGGACCGCCCGGCGCGCTGCTTGAAGCGTCACCCTGACTCGCTCCTCCCGCCCAGAACGTGGAGTGCCCTGCGCGGTTTCCATGGATGCCCGGGGCAAGGTTAATGCCTAGGGACGGGACGGGAAATACCAGGAGCATGGAATGAACTGAACCATCGTGCGTGGCGATGGGCTATTTCGCCCGGTCTTGACGTGCATCAACACGCGGCACAACCGGCAGTGTTACGGTTATTTTCGTTACCGCAAAGGAAGCTGTTTCCCGCCGCGACGAAAGGAGAACCCTATGCTGGTGCGTGAACTCATGAGCAAGCCGGCAATCACGATTCGTGCGAACCAGGATTACAAGACCGCGCTGGCGCTGATGCAGGAGAAATCCCTCCACCATCTGCCGGTGGTGAACTCGGACGGCGAGCTCTCGGGGATGGCGGCGGAGCGCGATCTACTTATCGCGGCAACGCATTATCTCCAGTCGCCCGTTGAGGTCGGAGATGTCATGCACCGTGGTGTCACCGCCGTAACGCCGGAAACGACCGCGGCGAAGGCTGCCCGGCTCATGCTGAGCCAGAGAATCGGCAGCTTGCCAGTTGTCAACGCTGCCGGCGAGGTGGTCGGGATCGTTACCGAGACCGATGTCCTCAAGGCATTCGCCGAGTCGCCGCAGGCCTCCTGACACGCCCGAGCGACCGCACCCGCGCTGCTCCGTGAACGCCCGTTTGTGACAAACGTTGCGCCCGGGATCGGAGGACGGGAGGGTTGTCCTATCGAAAACCTGCGGATTGGCTCATTGACTGGACGGCGGACTGGCTCGATTCTTATGCCACGGGGACCCACTCAAGGCGCAACCAGGTACCCATGACTCGCAGGTGTACCAGCGCGCGGAATGGGGCGCGGAGCGGTGGATAGGCCGGATCCGGTTTGATTCGCCTCCTTGCCGGCACGCCACCGCTCCCGCCTCGCCAGTACTACCCCCAAACCCCTCAATCAGCCCTTCGGCATGATTGCCTGCATAGACCAGAGGTTGACGGTGCCAGGCGCGCGGCTGCCGGTGCACTGACGCCGAATGGCGTCGGGGGCGGATGCCGCCGCGGGCGCTCGCACCCCAAATACGATCCAGTCACGACACCTTGCGCCGCCGCTCCGCGAGGTGGACGGGGCCGGAGGATCGCAGCCCCTTGCGCATCAGTTCGGGAATCTCGTACGGGGCGCGAGCTTCGCTGAAGAGGTGGCCTTGCATCTCGTCGCATTCCTCGCCCGCGAGGAAGTGAAGCTGCGCCTGCGTTTCGACTCCTTCGGCCACGACCGTCAGCCGCAGGCTGTGCGCCATGTTGATGACCGCCTTGGTGATCGCCACGCTGTCGCGGTCGCCTGGCAGGTCCTCGACGAACGAGCGGTCCAGTTTCACGCTGTCGATCGGCAGGCGCTTGATGTACGCGAGCGATGAATAGCCCGTGCCGAAATCGTCGATCGACACATAGGTGCCCATCCTCTTGAGCTGCCGCAGCATGGCCACCGTCTGCTCGGAGTTGCTCATCGCCATGCTTTCCGTGATCTCGAGCTCCAGGTCCGTCGCGTCCAGTCCGGATTCCTTCAGCGCGGCAACGATGTCCCGCGGCAGGGTCTCCACGGCGAACTGACGGGGCGAAAGGTTGACCGCGACGCGCAGCCCCCGCAGCCCCTGCTTCTGCCACGTCCGGTTCTGGACGCAGGCGGTCTTCAGCGCCCACGCGCCGATCGGCAGTATGAGGCCGCTCTCCTCCGCCAGCGGGATGAAGCGGCCGGGCGCGATCCACCCCAACTCAGGATGCTGCCAGCGGAGCAGCGCTTCCGTCCCGGTGATGTGTCCGCTGATGATGTCCACCTTGGGCTGATAGAGCAGCGTGAATTCGTCGCGCTCAAGCGCGCGCCGCAGACCCGACTCCAGCGACAGGCGCTCGACCGAATGGTTGTCGAACTGGCTCGAGTAGAACTGGTAGGTGTTCTTCCCCTTTTCCTTGGCGCGATACAGCGCAATGTCGGCGTTCTTCAGCAGCGCCCGCCCGTCCTGCGGGAAAACGCTGATGCCGATGCTCGCGGTGTGATGGAGCTCCTGTTCCTCCACGACGAACGGCCGGGAAATCGCGGCCAGTATTCTCTGCGACACACCGGCCGCCGCCGCGAGGTCGCCCAGGTCCTCCATGAGCACCACGAACTCGTCTCCCCCTTGGCGCGCCATCGTGTCGGTCTCGCGCAGGCAATCGGAAATCCGCTGTGCCGCCATCTGCAGCACGATGTCGCCCGCCTCATGGCCCAGCGTGTCGTTCACATTCTTGAACCGGTCGAGATCGATCAGGAGCACCGCCAGCTTCCTGTCGTAACGCTGCGCTGTCGCGAGGGCGTGGGCCAGCCGTTCATAGAACAGGGTGCGGTTGGGAAGCGAGGTCAGAGGGTCGTGGGTGGCGACGATGCGCAGCCGCTCGTCCGCCCGCCTGCGCTCCTCGATGTCGCGATAGACCAGGAAATAGACCAGCCCGAGCAGGGCCAGGCCGCAAAACGTCGCCACGTAGAACGACCCCAGTGAAAAACGGGAGCTTTTCTGCAGCTCGTCGGTCCGGCGCTCGAGGAGCCCCGTCTGCAACACGGCAATCTGATCGAACAGCTCGTCCATGCCGTCCAGCATCCGCTTGCCCTCCGGCGCCGTCATGGAACGCAGAGCGGCCGCCTTGTCACCTGCCCGAACCTGTCGGAGCGCGCGCTCGAACTGAGCCGACCGCGCGGAGATCAGGGACTGCAGCCGCTTGGTTTCGTCCGTTTCCGCCGCCTCGCCGACCCACAGCAGCAGTTCATCCATCTGGCTTTCCGCGGACTTCAGCCGCGCGAGAGAGCTCTCGAGGTAATCCGTCTTCTCGGTGAGAACATAGTTGCGCTGTCCGGACTCGGAGCCCGCGACCGCGGACCGGATGCCCTTGAGAAGGTCGCGCGACTGCAGACCGTTCTGCACGGAGTGGGTCGCCCGGGTGAGCGTGACGTAGGACTGATAATCGATGAGGGCATTGGCGACCAGAATCGCGATGCCCACCCCGAACCCCCACACGATCTTCCTAGGAACCGCGCGCTTCATTCCGTGCCCCGTGCTCCGAGCTGTATGAACGAGGTCAAACGCCGTTTCATTACTCGCGATCCCGATGAAAGGGACCGGGCCCATTTACGCCGGCGCTTCTTCCCCGGGAGCGCTGAGAGCCGGGCGGCAGGGTGTGCCCGCGTTCGTCGCGGGACGTAGTTGTGCTGGCATGCTAATCCGCCGGGACCGCCTTCGCAATGCAAAAGTCTCACTAATCGAAAACAAGCAGTGGCGTGCGCTGTCGAACACCGGTTCCCATTAATGTCGGTACCCCGATTCGCGCCGATCCTCCCCCATAGTCAATGGGTTGTTTCTCCCATTGCATGAACGACTCATGTAGTTGCGCAACTATGTCTCCACTTCCCGACGTCGCGGCATTGATCGGTACCACCGTGAATTTGTCACAAAGAAGACCGCCGGTCGTGGCCGCCGCCCCCCTGCCGCGCCATAGGTGCCTTCGCCGGTTTCTTCGCCGCGCGTCGCAAGCGATCTTTCACAAGGAAGAGCACGAGCCTCCAGCCGCATTGAATTTCCCGCGCGTTGGCCTCACCATCCCTGACAGGCGCGATGCGCAGGGCTTCGCGCAATTTCAATCCTGAAGGGAGGGTCGCCATGACACTGCAAGTGAGGCGGATCGTCACGGGACATGACGCGAACGGCAAGGCGGTCGTCGCGAGTGACGAGCGGCTGACCGCGGTCTCGCGCAAGATTGGCAAGAACATTACGGGCTGCGAGATGTGGTCGATCAACTGCATGCCCGCAGACAACTCGCCGGAGGCCGGCGCGGCGCAGCGCGCGGGCTTCGTCAAGCGCCACAACTATGTCGGCAGCGGCCAGGGCGTGGCATTTCGCATCACCGAGTGGGCACCGGGCCACGCGCGCTTCACGCACCGCACCGAAACCGTGGATTACGCGATCCTGCTCTCCGGCGAGATTGACCTCGAGCTCGAGAACAACGAGGTCGTACACCTGAAGCCCGGCGATGTCGTCATCCAGCGCGGCACAATCCACACCTGGGTAAACCGCGGCTCTGTCCCGGCGGTCACCGCCTTCATCCTGATAGACGCCAAGCCCGCAGAGGTCAACGGGGAGCTGCTCCGCTCCATCTTCCCCGCTTGATGCAACGCACTCGAGCCCCTTCCGGCTCGCCCGGTGGCGCCGGCTATCCTAGCCTGGCGATGATCTGATCCTTGATCTCGTCGTAGACCGACTGCGGAATGATCTTCCTCTGGACCAGCTCATCCTTTCTTGCGTAGGGCCGGCCCTTGATGATGGCTTTCGCCCGGGCTTCACCAATGCCTTTGATGGCAATCAGTTCATCCGCAGTGGCGCCGTTGATGTCGATCAGGCTCGACTTCGTTTGTGTGATGGAAGGCTTCGCGACAGGCTTCGTGTCTTGCTCGGCACTGCAACCGAGCACGACGAGGCCGAAGCCGAGGGTGAGCAAGACGACGAGAATGCGCTTCATCGACGAAAACTTATTTCATGCGCCCGCAGATTTCCGCGGCGAGCATCCGAGCGTAGTCGGAGTGGTCGAAGCCGGGCACGTTGAAGGTGCGGGCCTCGTCCTGAAAGATGAACGTATGCTCACCCCGCTCCTCGTACAGCGAATAGAGCTTCTTCGCGGTCATGCCTCTCTTGTGTTCGCTGCGTAGAAATTCCTCGATTGTCTTCTGAGCCACGGCGACGGCCTCGGCAACCGTCTTGTACTCGCCGATGCGCCGCACCTCCGGCTCCGGCTCGTTGTGCTTGCTCACGCCTTCAACAAAGTACGTCATCCGGCTCCCCTGAAAGACCCCACCCGTTACCGGAACACTTCGGCGAAGAACTTCGCAGCCTCCGACTTTGCCTGCCGGTCCACCTCGGGATGATAGGCGACCGGCATCTTGAACTTCTTGCTGATCTCTGTCGCTTCGGGGTTGGTGAAAGCGTGCAGCGCGCCCGGGTAGTTGATGAAGCGGTAGTCGGCCTTAGCCGCATCCATGTCCCGCTTGAAGGCCTCGATCTGGTCAGGCTTGACGAGCGGATCCGCGGCTCCATTCAACACGAGGATCTTGGGCTTGACCTGCTTCGGTGCCGGGGTGTTCACGTAAAGCCCGGCATGGAAGCCCGCCACGCCCGCCAGGTCCGCGCCCGCGCGCGCCATGTTGATCGCCACAGCGCCGCCGAAGCAGTAGCCGGATGCGCCGATGCGTGACGCATCGACAGTGCGATGCTTCACGAGCTCGGCGCGGGCCGCGTTGAAGCGCGACCGCATGACCGCTGAATTCTTGATCACGCTGCCCGCGAGCTTCCCCGCATCCTTGGGGTTGTCGGCCGTCTGCGCGTTGCCGTACATGTCGACGACGAACGCCGTATAGCCCTGCTCGGCGAATTTCCGCGCCTCCCCGCGCACGTGCGGGGTGATGCCCCACCACTCGAGTATCACCAGGATTCCAGGGCGCCGGCCTTGCCGGGACTCGTCGTAGACGATGAATCCTTTGAGCGTGGTGCCGCCATCGCGATACGTGATGGGCTCCTCCTTGATGACGGGGGATTTCGCGCTCATGCCAGCACAACCAGCCAGCCCCATGATCAAGATAGTGACGAGCAAGCGTTTCATGACTTGCGCTCCCCAGGCTGCGATTCGACGGAAATCAAGGCGAACGGACACTTGCTCTGGCTCCGCATTGGAGAAATCTACCCTACGTCCGAAAGCCGGTCTACCTCTCCCTGCGGGGAGAGTTCGCAAGATGAGACGTCAAGTGCCTCGGTGGCGCGCATATTCTCCGGCCACACGGTCAAAAAAAATGCCGCGGTGAGCGGCATTTCAGGGGGGGTTGTTGCGTCACTTCCTTGGCTACATGTTGTTATCCGGTTGTAGGCATGGCATTTGACTTCGAGCCTACCGGGCTTGCGACCTGCGCAGCGCATCCTCGCACTGTTTGTTCGCCATCGCGGGCGACCATTGACGCTCGATCCGGACGCACTGACCGGTGCGGCCGCTCTTGACGAGGTTGCCGCTGGCGTCTTCCAAATACCCCGGATGCTTGTTGGAGACCGGCCCATAATTTGCAGTCAAGGCCGGAGTGACCCACAGAATAGCGATGCTGATGAGTACCGCCTCAATGATGCGCTTCAACATATAGTCTCCTCGTATGTAGTTATGTTTGTACCGTTCTTCCCGGCCCGCTACAGCATGTTGAGAACAACCGGGCTGGTCCTGCGTGCAGCAGCACCATATTGCATCAATCCGCATTCCTCTGGCAACCCGAAATGACGAGCCGCCGCCTCCAGCCGCCTCATTTAGCTGGCCTGACCAGGGGCGCCCAGCGCTTGATTTCCTTGCCGACAAACGCAGTGAATGTGCCCGCATCGAAGTCGTTCGCTTCGATGCCGCCCGACTGGAAGCGCTTGCGGACGTCGGGAAGGGCAATGGCGGCGCGGACTTCCTTGTTCAAGCGCGCGACGATTGCCTTCGGCATGCCTCTGGGCCCGGACAGCCCGAACCAGGTACTCGCGGTCAGGTCGGGATAGCCCTGCTCGGCAAAGGTCGGCACGTCGGAGAACTCAGCCAGGCGCTTCGCGCTCGTCAGCGCCAGAGCGCGCACGCGTCCCGCCCGTATCTGCCCAGTGGCCGCGCCGAGTGTAGTGAAAGACGCTTGAACCTGACCGGCGGCGACATCCGCCACAGCGGGACCGCCGCCCTTGTACGGAACCGGGATCAGCTTCGCGCCGCTCTTCCGGGCGAAAAGCTCGCCGATCAGGTGGGCATGCGTGCCGAGCCCCGGCGAGCCGCTGGTAATGCCCTCCCCTCCCGAATGCGCCGTCGCCACGAACTCCTTCAAAGTACGGGGACCGGACGCGGCGGGGACCACCAGCACCGCCGGGAACCCTCCGAGGAACGCGATGTGCGCGAAATCGCGCACTGGATCATACGGCGCGGGCGTAGCCGCCGGCGCGACGACATGCGAGCCGATTCCAGACACCACCAGCGTGTAGCCGTCGGGCGTTGCCTTCGCCACGATATCCGAGCCGATGACGCCGCTCGCCCCCGGGCGATTGTCGGTGACGAGTTGCTGCCCGAGCTTCTGGGTGAGCTTGTCCGACGCGAGCCGGGCGAGGAGATCGCTTCCTCCGCCCGGGGCATACGGGATCACGAGCCGCACCGGTCGTTGCGGCCAGTTCTGCGCCATGGCTGCCGCCGAATGGATGGCAGAAGCAACCGCGCAGCAGGCGGCAAGCGCGGAAATCACAGGAATCGCGACTGCGGAATGACGGGTCATAGCAATCGATCCTTCAGAAAGGCACGGCGATCAGTTCGAAGGTGTCATCGCAATTGAGGAGATCCACGCGCTTCCACGCGATCCGGAACGCATCGGCGCGGCGGCGCAGGCGATGACGCACGCGCCCCGCGAATACGCGCTGCACCTTCAGGCGGTAATCGGCCATGATCAGGTTGGATTTGACGGTGCACTCCGCGCGGGCGAGGTCCACCTCGTCGATCGCGATATTGCCGATTACGTGGCAGGTCCGGTGCGGCGGCGTCTGCGAGTGTATGCGCGGGTGGCGCAGCCGCTCGAAGCGCGTTTTCATGATGGCCTTGTCATCGTAGAACAACGACGCCTCGCCATCCGGGCTCGCCTGGTCCGGCCGCAGCGGCACCCAGTAGTAGCCGTCCTCATCGAAGAGGTCGCGCCATTCCTCGAAGCGCCGCTCATCGAGCAGCGCCGCCTCGTGGATCAGGAATTCCTCGACCAGGCGCCGGTTGGTGAGCGCGTTTTGGGTGGCGCCTGCGTCCGGCATGGCGGTCAGCCCGTCGCGCACATCAAACTCACCCATGCGGCGTGTTGTGCCCGCTGCTGCGTCTCCACCGTGCCGTTGTTGACGAAGTCGCCGCGCTCGTCCTGCCGGTCGGTGTCGATGCCGCGCGCAAACCACACCCACTCCGAGGCCTGCGCCTCGATGCCCTCCTGGCAGCGGCGGAAGCATTCCAGGTCGTCGGTCTGGATGAGCGAGGCCGCCGAATGCGTGATGTTGAGCTGCCGCACGAAGCCGCGGTTCATTTCCTCGGGCGCACCCTTCAGCTTCACCGGGTAGACGCGGATCTCGGTGCGATCCACTGCAATCGGAATGATGACGCGCACGTGGTGGTTCAGCGCCTGCAGCGTCATGTTGGGAAAGAACGCCGTGTTATGGCGGCGCGGGCGCAGGATATCCTGCGTGCGTTCGCGTCCGTGGCGCGCCTCCAGGGCCGCGACGTACGCCATGAACACGGGATCGTCAGGCATCTGCTCGGCAACCGGCTGGTGCCCGGCGTAGCTGTGGCCGAACTCGCGCGCGCCCCAGGCGATGCGCTGCTCCCACTTGGCGGCCGGGGCGCCGCGGTCGCTGATCGCCGAGCCCGCGCTCTCGCCCGGCCGGCGCCCGAATTGGCGACCGCTCGCGCCGATCGTCGACTCGTGCGAAAACGGCACGTGATACATGTCGATCACATTCTCCAGCTGGAGCTTCCAGTTGCCGCGGAACATGTACTTGTGCACGCCGCCGCTGAGGTCAATATCGCCCTCCGGGGCGCGGTCGCACATCTCGTCGATGCTCGCGCGCGCGTGCCCGAGCCAGGCCTCAAGGTCCGGCCCGGCTGCCGCCTGGCTCGCGAACACAAAGCCGCGGTAGACCGAGACGCGGGGAAGGCGCCCGAGCCCGAGCGCGGGGTTCTTCAGGTCGAAGCTCTCGCCGTAGCCCCGCGGCATGCTGACCGCGTCGAGATCGCCGTTGGTGGCAAATGTCCAGCCGTGGTAGGGGCAGCGAAAGAGCTTCGTGTTGCCCTTCTCCTCGGTGCATACGGCGGCGCCGCGGTGGCTGCAGGTGTTGTAGAAGACGTAGATCTTGCCGTCGGTGTGCCGGGATATCACGATGGGCTGCGATCCCATGCGTGCAGTGACGTAGTCGCCCGGCCGGGGCACGAGGCTCTCGTGCCCGACATAGACCCACGCGCGCCCGAAGATGTTGCGCATCTCGAGCTCGAAAATCCTGGGATCGAGATACACCGAGCGATGCGCGCGGTCCGGGCGCATCAGGGACCGAAGGTCGGTGACGTCGCTCATGCTGCTACTCGTGGCACAGAGGGGGTCCGGCCAGGGTTGACTGACCGTAACATGCCTGAAGGAATTGCGTCAACGAATGGACTTGGCGCGGCGGACTGCCTCGCCGCGCGGTCAGCGGGGCGGAAACGTGATGCCGGGAAGCGAATCGATCTGAACCAGAATATCGAGGAAGTAGTACTGCAGGAACGCCGCTACCAGCAGTAACAGCCACATGCCCTGCTTCGCTGTGAGCCAGAGTTGCGTTGCGCGACTGCCTGCGGAAATTCTCTCGGAAATTGCGTCCAGGTAGCGCCGGACGTCTTCCCGGGTTCGCAGCTCTGTCTCCACAGCTTCCATCACTTCCTCATTGCTCCTCGGTCGAAACAGTATGACCGCCAATGACCCAGAGCGGCCAGGTCGAAATCCACGACCATATCAGCGTTCGCGCCCCGCTTCGTGGACCACCTTTTGGACTGGCGAGAGCAGATACTCGAGGACCGTGCGCGTGCCGAGGTGAATCTCGGCGCTCACCTGCATGCCGGGGACGAGGCGAAGTTTTGCGACCTCGCCTTCAAGATAACCGCGGTCGAGGCTAATCAGCGCGCGATAGGCCGCATCCTGCTCCGCCTTGAGCGCGGAACTACTTGAATCCGACCTTGCCTGGGCATCAGCGCCCACCTGTTTCACAACGCCATCGAGCAGTCCATATTTCTGGAATGGATATGCAGCAATCTTGATGCGTGCTTTTTGGTTCGACTGCACGAATCCTGCATCTGCATTTCTGATCCAGACTTCCGCAACCAGGGGCTCGTCGAGCGGCACGATTGTCAACAAAATCGTCCCTGGCGCGACCACGGTGCCCGCCGTATGGGTTGCGAGGTCCTTGATTATTCCCGCTTGCGGGGCCTTCAACTCAAGCAGCGAATGACGATGTTGTTGCTTATCCCACTCTTGCTGAAGCTTGTGAAACAACGCCCCGGTTTCGACCCGTTCATTCTGGAGCTGCTGGCGATAGCCAGATACGATCTGCGCAATCCGTCTTTCTGATTGAGCAATCAACGCACGCAGGCCCGCCACGTTTTGAGACTGTGCCCGCAGATCCTGCTCGTTTTCCATGTAAGCGCGCTTACGCTCAAGCGCCAGGAGTCTCCCTGCATATCCTTCCGCGGCGAGCCGGCTCCACGAGTCCGCCTGTTCCTTGTAAATCGGCGCCCTCTTTTGAAGTTTTCCCTCGATTTCCAATGCGGCCCTCAGGTCGTGCTGCGCTTTTACCAGCGTCGCCTGCTCTGCCGCGAGCGCGTCCCGATGGGCCTGGAGTCGCGCTCCAAGTTGCGCCTCGGTTCGTTCGTATATGTCTGCCGGATCGTCGGGGTGACGCTGCAATGGCATGCCGGCCAATTCAGATTCAATGCGCCGCAGCTGAAGCCGCTTGCGTTGCAGCTCGGAGTACAGGGCCCTGCCATCCGCGTCCGCCATGCGCGTGTCCATGCGCACCAGGACTTGCCCTGCCCCGACTTCCTGACCCTCGCGAACCAGGATTTCATGCACGATTCCGGGCTCGGCAGGCTGGACGATCTTGAGATAGCTCCACGGCACGAGCTTGCCTTGCGCCAACGCGACGATGTCGAGGCGTCCTATCCAGGCCCAAATCAGCAGCACCGCGAACAATGCCAGGACGGCATGCAATACTCGCCGGGGCATCGGTGACGGCAATTGCCGCTGGAAGCCAACGATGTCGGGGTGAAATTCTCTTGAATCCACCCCCATTGCGCCCGTCCAGGCGGACGCCGTCCGGGTAGGTGTACTCACGATCCCGTTTCCCTCTCAGCGATTAAGGTGCTGAAAGCCATCTTCCAGGCCTCGGAACGTCTGGAGATTGGCGGCACGTTGGTGCAATCCTTCCGCTGGCTGCCAATGACCAAAAGTACTGGCGAAACCTCCGCCGGCAAGCACTCCATATCCGCTGAAGCTATGAATCGCCGCGCCTTGGCTATTGTTGTCGTCACGCTCATACGAATGCGTGGCTCCGAATCGAGCTACAGCTCGCCAGGAGCGCTCAAACTCCCGGGAATTACGATCCGACCCATCCTGGCCAGGAATCTCGAGCTCTTCCAACAACGTTTCGAACTCGAAGCGAAGTCTGTGCGCGAGATGAGTGGCAAGGCACTCAGCCACACGGTCCCGCACGCGCTTCGAGTCATCCCCAAGATCGCCGTGGGGATCGAGCTCCTGGCGCCGCTTCCGGTAGGCTCGGTCTCGCCTCTCGTGACCGCCACGAAAAATAAAATCCCTGCAATCGACCTCATGCGGAACGGAGGGATCTTCTGCGTCGTCAGGAGGGCTCGCGGGTGGATCTGGCGTCGGAGGCTGCGTTGTGCCATTGCCCGCCGATAGTTCCTCCAGAACTGTCGCGGACCATTTGGTTCCATCGGCAAATTCGATGCCCTCGATTCCATAGCCCGCCTCGGGCTGCCACCGTACCGATACCTGATCGCTTGTTCCGTTGATTGCGAGCGTGATGAAGTCACCCTCGCGCTTGACCGTGACATCCGAAGGTGCAATGTCGGAGCCCATTCGGACGGCATCAGTATCGACACCAACGAAATCCTGGTCCGAAATCAGATCCTGGCCGGAGCCGCGGCCGAAAACATATGTGTCGCTACCTCGCCCGCCAGCAAAACGGTCGTTGACACTTGTTCCAACGAGAACGTCATCATTATCCGTTCCGGTGATGTCGAAGCCTCGATCGAGAAGCTCCTGATAGTGCAGCACGGTTCCGTCGGCGAACTCGAAATATTCGATATTGCCGGAGGCCCGGGCATCTTCTGGATCGAACCCATCCACGTGGATCGTGTCACCGTTCTCCCCTACCCTGATTAGCATCGATCCCAGACCCAGCGTCAGCATGTCCGGCGTGATACCCGGTCCGAACGCGATCCCATCGGTTCCGAAGTCACCGGTGTCGAAAATGCGGTCAACGCCATCGCCGATGTCGAAGGCGTACTGATCGCTGCCTTCTTCTCCATCGAGGGTATCGTTTCCCTCGTTTCCGGCAAGAATGTCGTCACCGGCGCCCCCGAGTATCGTGTCGTCACCCAGCCCTCCCGCAAATCGCTCGACTGCGTCCCTCCCCCAGAGCGAGTCGGCGGCGTCTGTTGCGGCCGTAAATCGAGACTCAAGCAACGCCACGTCATAAACTTGATCGATGCCCGGAGTCATTCTGTCATCAAATACGACTTCCTCGAGCTTGTAGCCTGCCCCGCTGAACCAGTTCTCGACAGTAATCCAACTTGGATTGTCGCCAAGACCAAAATAAAGATTCGTATCGTCGCGAGTTATCGACAGCGCTGACCAAGGGCTCCAAAGCGTTATTTGCAGACGGTCGATGCCGTCGCCCGTCTCGTCGAGGTCATTGATGACGACGCTTCGAGGCAGCAGATCGGGAGCGAGAGGCGAGAACCCGTCCCGCACGATGTAGGTGTCGCTGCCGGAGCCGTCTTCGACGTACGCGCTGCCGACCCTCACCTCGACAACATCGTCGCCGTCGCCGCCAACCAAAGTATCGTGGCCGCCTGCGGACCGGTTGACGGAGAGCAGGCTGTCGTTGCCGTCACCACCATCCAAAAGATTGTAAATCGCGGCGGCCGAATCGGCCGGATCCTCGCTCACGAGACGGTCTGCTCCGTCTCCCCCGATCAGGATGTCATGTCCGCCATCTACGTCGCTGATAACGTCGTTGCCTTTCTCACCGTCCAGGTAGTCATCGCCGGGCTTTCCCAGAAGCGCGCTGATCGTCTCCGCCTGCTCGAGTGTCACGTCAGATTCTGCGATCGTCACCGGACTGGTGCCACCATAATCGCCATGCAAGGTGTCGTTTCCGTCACCGCCCATGATGTTGTCGGAGCCGGGACCACCGAACGCCAGATCATTCCCTGCGCCCCCATGCAGGACGTCGTCGTACAACGTGCTTGTGTCCGCGGCACCTCCAATCCCGAGCACATGACGCAATGCTTCCTCCCAGCCCCCGGCGAGCTCGACCGGTGAGCCGAGGGAGTCATTCAGGTAGTAACCGCCAATTGATATATCGTAGAAATCGCCGGGGTCTCGCGTCCCGATGTATCGAAACGAGTATCTAGGTCCGCCGTTAACACGATAGTAGAGGTCGAAATCCAGGTCCGGCGCCCCGATCTCCCCCGTGCGGTAGAACTCCGCCCCATCGAAATCACCGACGAGCATGTCGTTGCCGCCGCCTCCATGCAGTACATCCTGTCCCGCGCCACCCCAGAGTGAATCGAAGAATCCTGCCCCGCCGAACAGAATGTCGTTGCCGGAGTCTCCCACCTGCGTCGTGCTTTGCAGATCAGGCGCTGCCTGCGAAAGGTCATCACCGCCACGAGCGAAGAAGACCGTGCCCGTATCAGAGAGAACATACAGATCGTTGCCGTCGCTGGCACCATGGAGACCTTCCGCGCCGGACAAGGTGTTGAATGTCGGTTGTATCTGCGAGAGATTAGAAGTGCTCCCCAAGTGAATGCCAAGGTCGCCGTTCCTAAAGCCCTCGACGCGAAGATCGGCGTTGATGGTCAGCGTCCCGCCCGCTGCCAAGTCGCCTTCAAAGCCGAGCACGAACGTTCCATCGTTGCTGATGTACAAACCCTCCGCCAACTGAAACCCCGCGGGAACCGTGACTCCGTTGATCACGAATTGTCCTGCGCCATCGGAATCCCTGATCGTGTCATAGCCGTCACCAGTGTTCCACACATACGTGTCATTGCCGCTACCGCCTTCCAAATAGTCGTTGCCTTCGCTTCCCTGAAGGATATCGGTGCCCCCGCCGCCATAAATGCGGTCACCCGCGGCAACGTTGCTGCCATTAAGCGTTTCATCGCCGTCACCACCGAAAATCACCTTTGCTGGATTGTTGATTAGACGCGGGTCGCGTCCGACAACCGTGATCGTCAGATCCTGCCCGGTGCGGTCGTCTTTAATCGTTCTGTCGGTGAACTCGTAGCTCTCGATGCGATTACCTCTAAGCGCGACGTTGCCGTCTTTTTCGTAGTAGCGATTCTTCCAACCGAGCATCTCCGCGCGGTCGCTAACCCACATGGAGGTCAAGTTGCCCACGCCCGAAACGTGGTTGACCAAATCGAGTTCTCCGTTCAGATTGTGCGGAGCGTACAGAGCGTTGTCTCCGACGATCGCGAACGGGTTGAGCTCCTTGAGCGCATAGCGGTAGGCAAGAGCCTCCGACCCCTGAGCGAGCCTGGCGAGGTCGGCCGACTGCGTGTCAAACAATGGGTCTAACGAGTACTCCCGGTCCTTGATCTCGTCCTCTATCTTCAGCACTGCTTCATAAAAAGCTGCCCTCGCCGCAAAATCTCCCTTGCTCATCGCCCCCAATTTTGTCGCGTCGGAAACCGGCAGTTCCCCGCGCTCACCGAGAATCAGTGCCTGCAATGCCTCCGTGACTCGCTCTTCGCTTCTGACCAGATCGGAAGACGAAGCCATTA
>DATBKZ010000102.1:0-17214 GCA_036555615.1 Burkholderiales bacterium
GCGCAAGTCAGATTCGGGCGGTTCTGGGCTGCCCGTAGCCCAAAGCGTAACCGGGACAATGGCGCGTGACACCATTTCCTCTCACACACCCCGCTTCGGCGGGGTTCTTGTTTCGGGCTTCACGAATGTCCGCTTAGGGTCGGAAGCGGACGAGAGCTTGATGCTCTGTGGGAACTGGTTATTGGCGGCAGTGTTCAGCGATTTCGTGATGCGTGTGCATCAGAGTGGGTACACTTTTGGGTCCACTTAAGTCCGAAATTGTCGCTTTCTGTCGTCAGAGCACGGAGCCGGTAGTCGTAACGTTTTGATCTGACGAGCAAGATAGCTAAAATGTCGATTCACACGGCAGGGGTCACTGGTTCGAACCCAGTACCACCCACCACCAACCTCCAGCCGCTGGCCGCGCCTAGACCATCGCGCCCGGGCGTTTCAGATACAGATCCCTGATCGCGTCAGCCGCCCAGCACGCCAGCGCGCCGATCGTGCCGGTCGGGGGATTGGCGCTGTTCTGCGGAAAGTTGCACCCGCCGATCACGAACACATTGGAGACGTCCCACGACTGCAGGTATTTGTTGACGGCGCTCGTTGCCGGGTCCGCGCCCATGACCGCGCCGCCGACGTTGTGCGTGCTCTGGTAGGGCACGATGTCGTAGTGGCCAGCCGTCGGCTCGGCGCTCATGCGCGAGGGATTCATCGCTCTTGCGATTTCCTCCGCCTTCTTCGTGATCCATGCCGATGCCTTGTGCTCGTTGTCGCCCCAGTCGAAAGTCATGCGCAAGAGCGGCAAGCCGTTGGCGTCGCGGTAATTGGGGTCTAGGTCGAGATAGTTCTGACGGTAGCTCTGGCAAGCGCCGTGCAGCCGCACGGTGAGGTTGCGCTGGTAGTAGTGCGCCGCTGCGCGCTTCCAGTCTGCGCCCCAGCGCGGCGTTCCCGGCGGCACCTGGATGGATCGAATCGGCATGGCGCCGCCGCTCGCGACTGAGATGTATGCGCCGCCGAAAAAGTCCAGCTCCGTGTGGTCAAAATTGTCGCCGTTGAACTCGTCGATCGCGGTCCCGCGCGCGCCGCCGCCCATGAAGGGGTTGAACACCTTCTCCTCGAAGAAGAGCGTGACGCGGCCGGCCGACTGGTAGGAATAGTTCCGGCCGACCACGCCACAGTTCCTTGCCGGGTCGTACGGCTCCCCGATGCCGGAGAGCAGCATCAGGCGCACGTTGTTGAAGGTGTACGCCGCGAGGATGACGAGCTCCGCGGGCTGCTCGAATTCGCGCCCGCTCGCGTCGAGGTAGGTGACGCCGGTCGCGCGCTTCCGGTCCGAATCCAGGCTCACCTTGATGACGTTCGAGAGTGACCGCAGTTCGAAGTTGGCCTGCTTGAGCAGAACCGGCAGGACGGTGGTGAGTGGATTGGCCTTTGCGCCCATCGAGCAAGCGTGGCTGCTGCAGAAACCGCCGCGAATGCACTGGCCCAGCATGAGCTTGTAGGGATTGGTGTAGGCCTGCGTCTGCGCGGCGACCGGGTTGACGTGCGGGTGATAGCCCAGCTCGCGGCACGCGTTCGCGAACATCGTGCCGGCGTAGGTCATCGGGGAGGGCGGGTTCGGGTACTCGCGCGAGCGGGGCCCCTCGAACGGATTGCCGCCGGGCTGGATCTCGCCGTTCAGGTTCCCGGCCTTGCCGCCGACCCCGTAGAGGTGCTCAAACTGATCGTAATACGGCTCCAGCTCCTCGTAGGTGACGCCCCAGTCCTGGCTGGTGCATTCGCCGGGGATCCGGCTCTTGCCATAGCGCTCGATGGTGCGGCTGCGCGTTTCGAAGTCCCACGGCAGGAAGCGCCGGGCGTGGGTGCCCCAGTGCAGCGACGTGCCGCCGACGGCCTCTCCCGGCTTGAACGAGCCCATCTCGCGCATCGGCAGCGCCATCTCGCGCGCGTTGTTGCGGAAGGTGATGGTCTCGCGCGAGAGGTCCTGGAAGATGTCGCTGTGGCGGTCGTATTTCAGCTCGTCGTAGGTGTAGGGCGAGGCAAAATCATGCTGCGGGTCGATCACGCGCCCGCGCTCGAGCGCCACCACCTTCAGTCCTGCATCCGCCAGCTCCTTGGCGAGGATGGAGCCGACGATGCCGGTGCCGACGACCACGGCGTCGACGGGTTTGAGCCTGGTCGCCGTCATCGCCCGTTCCTCCCCTCGTCCTTGAGCCTCACGTGCTTCGGCAGGCCCTGGCTATCGAGTTTCACCCGCTCGTGCACGACATCGAGGATGCTCACGGGCTCGACGCGGTACGGGACGTTGTGCTCGTCGATGAGATCGTTGTAGTTCGATGCCGGCACGCCCGGAAAGCCGATCAGCTTCCAGCCGGCCTTGTCGCGGTTGCCGCCGTACATCGGGTCCGCGAAGAAGCCCTCCATGGTGTTCCTCAAGAGCAGCCCGAAGAAGAGCTTCGAGGACACCGACGCGAGCTCGATCGCGCCGCTTTGCAGTCCCTTCAGGACCTCGTCCTGCTCGCCTGGCCCCAGAAACTCGAACGCCTTCTGGTATTGCTTGAGGCAGTGAACATTCACCTCCCGGATCGCCGCGCGGTAGATTTCCCGCGGCGTCAGGCGCGATTGGAAGCCCTGCTGCGGCGTGCCCTCCGGCCACGGGCCGGCGCGGTAGTTGCGGCCGTGCGAGCCCCAGACGCTTACAAGCTGCTGGTCGATGAAGTAGGTGACGCCCGCGTCCTTCGCGCCTGGCCCGAGATCGTCAGCCGGTATCAGCCGCGCGACCGCCGCATCGAGGAAACGGATTTCCGGTTGCGTCAGGTATTGGCAGGTTTGAGGTTCGGCGGGCATCGTCTTCTCCCTTGCGTTCGCGGCCGCAGTTCCACTTGCTGGACCTCAGCCACCCGTTGAATTCTGTCGCTGCAGCATAAGGGGGCGCCTCTCGATGCGCAATCGCGGCTGGTGCGGAGCGCTTGCGAAGCCGGCGCTGGGTCTCCTATCCTTCACAACCTGCCTCAAGGATTCGGTACGGGGAGAGGACATGAAGCTTGCCAGATTCAGCGTGGATGGCTGGGAGAGCTACGGACGGGTGGAGGACGACCGGGTCCGGGTGATCCAGGGCGACATTTTCGGGGAGCACAGAGATACGCAGGCATTCTACCCCCTGAGCCGGGTGAAGCTCCTGCCGCCCACCCGGCCCACCACGTTCTGGGCCGTGGGACTAAATTACGCCGCCCACATCGCCCACCAGGAGGTGGCTCTCGACGCCGAGCGCATCAAGCGCGAGTCCCAGGGTTTCCGGCCCTGGCACAAGGGCGCCCATTGCATCATCGGCCAAGGCGACCCCGTGGTGATTCCCGCCGACTCCGACTACGTGCACTACGAGGGCGAGCTCGTCATCGTCATCGGGCGGCCCGCCCGCAAGGTGACGCCGGAGCAAGCGCCCCACTTCATCCTGGGCTACACCATCGGCAACGACATCAGCAGCGAGGGCTCCTGGCACAAGGACATCTCCAACTGGCGCAAGAAGGGCAGCGACACGTTCGGCCCGGTGGGTCCGTGGATTGAGACCGACGTCGACCCCCACAACCTGCAGATCATCACGCGGCTCAACGGCCGCGAGCGCGACCGGGGCAGCACCTCGGGCATGGTTCGGAACTGCTACGCCGTCGTAAGCGGCATCAGCAAGTACGCCACCCTTCACCCCGGCGATATCATCCTCACCGGAGCGCCGGGGGCGGTAGAGCAGATCAAGCCCGGCGACGTGATGGAGGTGGAGATTCCCGGCATTGGCATCTTGCGCAACCCCGTCATCGGGGAGGATTAGCCCGATCAGCCACTAGCCACTATCCTCTATCCACTGTATGAAAGTCACCGTAATTGGCGCCGGCATCGTCGGCATGACGGTCGCCTGCTGCCTGCGCCGCGAAGGCCACGACGTGACGGTCGTGACCGTGCATCCGCCCGGCGAGTACTGCTCGTTCGGCAACGCCGGCATGCTCAACAACGCGGGCTGCGTGCCCCAGGCGCTGCCGGGCGTCATGTGGAAGGTGCCGGGCTATCTCACCGATCCCCTGGGGCCGCTGGTCGTCCCCTGGTCCTATTTCGCCAAATCCATGCCCTGGATGCTGCGCTTCCTTGCGAACGCCAACGCGCGGCAGGCGGAGCACGCGTCGATGGCGCTCTATTCCCTGATCCGGGACACGGTGCGAGCCTACGAAGACCTGCTCAAATGGGCGGGAGCGCCCGAGCTCGTGCGCCACAGTGGCTACCTCGTGGCCTACGAGAGCGAGAAGACCTTCCAGGGCGACGCGCTTGCCTGGAGGCTGCGCCGCGACCGCGGCGTGAAAACGGCGATGCTCGATGCGGCGGGCATCCGCAGCCTCGTGCCCCAGCTCGCGCCCGGCTACGTGCGCGGCGTGCATGTGCTCGACCAGGGCTACGTCACGAACCCGGAGCGGGTCGTCAAGGCGCTCGCTGCGCAGTTCCAGCGCGATGGAGGCGTCATCCTGGAGCGCAAGGTGCTCGACTTCGGGCGGAGCGAGGGCGGCGTCACGGCGCTCGTGACCGACACGGGACCGCTCACGGTGGAGACGCTCGTGATCTGCGCGGGCGTGCATTCGGGCGAACTGACGGCCAAGCTTGGCGAGCCCGTGCCGATCGAAGCCGAGCGCGGCTATCACGTCACCTATTCCGATCCCGGCCTCGAGTTGCCGCTGCCCGTGCACGTGTCGGAAGCCAAGGTATTCGTGACGCCGATGGAGATGGGTGTGCGCATCGCGGGGCAGGCGGAATTCTCCGGCATCTACGCTGAGCCCAATTACCGGCGCGCGCACGTGCTGGAGATCCACATGA
This sequence comes from Burkholderiales bacterium, assembly GCA_036555615.1. Taxonomy (GTDB): domain Bacteria; phylum Pseudomonadota; class Gammaproteobacteria; order Burkholderiales; family SG8-41; genus SG8-41. The sequence continues at coordinate 4,834 of DATBKZ010000102.1, forward strand.
AGCGGATGTTCCCGCAGGTGCGCACGGTGGACTCGACGCGCTGGATGGGAAGGCGCCCGGCGATGCCCGACTCGCTGCCGGTGATCGGCCCATCAACGAAGCAGAAGAACGTCTTCTACGCCTTCGGCCACGGCCACCTGGGGCTGTGCGGAGGCGCGCCCACCGCTAGGCTCATGGCCGATCTCATTGCCGGCCGTCCTCCCGCGATCGACTTGGCGCCTTTCCGCGTCGATCGCTTCTGAGATTCAGCGAAGGCGGACGGTTCGATCCGACTTCGCCGATTTGAGGATGGCTTCGAACACTGCGACGTTGTGCGCCTCGTCGCCGCCGGCGATCGCAAGCGGCCGTCCTGCTTCCGCGGCACGCGCGAAATGCTCCAGCTCGGCGCGCTCGGTGCTCACCTGCGGGAAAGTGACGACCTGCGGCTTCTGGTGGGCCCAGAGGTTTTTCGGGTTCATGACGCACGTCTTCATCTGCCACGTCGTGAGATGCTCGACGCCGCCCACTTCCACCCAGCCGTTCGATCCGAAAATCTGCATGCGCCAGGTTTCCGCCGTGGCGATCACGGTCCCGAGGTAGCCGCTCGCGCCACTCCGGAAGCGGAACAGCATCGAGGTCGTATCGTCGAGCCCGTACTTGAGCACCCGGCGGGCGCTCTGCGCGTGCACCGATGCGATCCGCCCGGCGAGATAGAGGAACGCGTCCACCACGTGCACGCCGCGTCCCGTCATGCCGCCCGCGGGGCCTTCCTCGCGCGCCTGGCGCCAGTGACCGGCGGGGAAGCGATAGGCGCTCGGCCCGCAGAAGTTGCCTTCCACGTGCAGGAGCTTCCCGAGCCGGCCGTCCTCGAGCATCCGGCGGATCTCCTGGAGCGCAGGCTGGAAGCGCCAGTTGTAGCCGATCGCGAGGGTGACCCCGGCCTTCGCGCAGGCGCGCAGCGCTGCCGTCGCGCCTTTCACGGTCAGCGCAAGCGGCTTCTCGGTGAAAACATGCTTGCGCGCGCTTGCCGCGGCGACGATCTGGTCAGCGTGCCGCGTGTGGGGCGTCGCGAGCACGACGGCGTCCACTTTCGGATCGGCTAGCGCTTTTTCGTACGAATCGTAGAGCGGGATGCCCTTGTCGCGCGCAAAGGACTCGGCCTTCGCAACATCGCGGACCGCCCCGGCGACGAAGCGGATCTCGTCGCTCTTGCCGTGGACGCTCTCGACGAGATTCTGCCCCCAGCGGCCGAGGCCGATGATTGCGGCGTTGATCATTTTGAATCGACTCCCACCACCCCGTCACCTTCGGTGCCACCCCTCCTCAGGCAGGAGGGGACGGTCCTGACTAATCAGACGTCGTCCTCGCTGACCGCGCCGGACCAGGGCGACATGACGTCCGACGCCCCGAAATTCTCGCCCCGGCTCTTCGGCTCGCGCAGCACGGCGCTCGGGCAGGCGTAGTTCGTGGGATAGACCACCAGCTCGTTCACGCGCACGGGATACTTCTTCTCGAGCGCCTTGCGCACCGCCATGGGCATCCTCGAATCCACCGCGACGTATTCGCCCTCGCTCGCATCGATGCGCGGCTGGTGGAACGCGTCCTCCAGGTACATGCCGTGGTCGACCAGGAAGGATGAGATCTGCAGCACCGCCGGAAAAATCTTGCGCCCGCCGGATGCGCCGATCGCGAACCAGGGCCTGCCGCCGCGGAGCGCGATCACGGGGCACATGTTGGTGAGCGGGCGCTTGGCCGGAGCGATCCCGTTCGGCGTGCCGGGACGCGGATCGAACCACATGATGCCGTTGTTCATGAGGATGCCGGTAGATGGGAGCACCACTTTCGAGCCGAACACAGACAGCAAAGTCTGCGTGAGCGCCACCATGTTGCCCTGGCGGTCGATCACGTTGAGGTGCGTCGTGGAGGAGGGGTCGCGACGATCGGCGGTCTCGCCCATGGTCGCGAGCCGCTCGGAATAGGTCTGCCGCAGCACCTCGGCGTAGGCGAGAAAGGCGTCCGCCTGCGGCCCGTTACGGCGAAAGCGCGTTTCGCGCAGCCCTTCCAGGGCGCGCAGCATGCTGGGTCCGGCCGTGAGTCCAGCCGCGAGCGCGACCCGCGCCCCGCGGTAGTGGGCCACCAGCGGCTCGACAGTGCGCGCGCGGTAGGCACGCAGGTCCCCGGCGTCGAGCACTCCGCCCGCCGCCTTCATGTCCTTCACAACCGATGCCGCGATCTCGCCCTCGTAGAAATCACGCCGTCCCGTGCGGGCAAGTTGCGCAAGCGTGCCTGCGAGCCCCTTCAGCTTCAACCGCTCCAGCGCTGCCCCCGACGCCGTGACGGGCGGGAAGCCATCAGGCAGCCAGATGTCGCGCGTTGCGGAGTAGCGGGCCAGGTCCTTCGCCATCGTCGCGACCTTGAGCGTGAGGAACCAGTCCACCGCAATGCCCGTTTTCGCCAGCTCGATCGCCGGTTCCAAGGCTGCGGCGAGCTTCATCGTGCCGAACCGTTCGAGGGCGAGCCCCAGACCGTCCACCTGGCCGGGCACCGCGAAAGAGAGCGGCCCGTGCACATTGCGGTCGTCCTTGACCGCTGGCCAGCTGAAGAGGTCGCGCGAAGTGGCGCCGCTTCCGAGCAGCGGATAGGCGGAGGGATCCAGCGCGCGCGGCGAGATCGGGCCAAAATCAACGACGGAAACGCGGCCCTGCTTAGCGTTATGGATCAGCATGAAGCCGATGCCGCCGAGCCCGCTGTTCCATGGCTCGACCGCCGCCAGCGCGAATCCGGTCGTGACTGCCGCGTCCACCGCATTGCCGCCGGCGGCGAGCACGCGCGCGCCTGCCTCGCCCGCCACGCGGTTCTGCGTCGCGACGATGCCGCGGCGCGAGCGCGCGAGCGGCTTGCGAACGTGCCAGTTCTGGACGCGGTGCTCGGTCATGTCAGGCGAAGAGGGAGAGGGCTATATAATCTGGCGACATCATAGCGAAAAATCCAAAAATGAAGCGGCACATCGTTTGCCTCACCTTCGACTTCGACGCGATCTCCGGCTTCATCGCGCGCGGCCTGACGACGCCCTCGTGGATCTCGCGCGGGGAGTTCGGGCCGCGCGTGGGGGCGCCGCGGCTGCTCGCGCTGCTGAAGAAACACGGAATCAGGAGCACCTGGTTCATTCCGGGCCACACCATCGAGACCTACCCCAGGGAATGCGAAACGGTAGTTGCGGCCGGCCACGAGATTGCGCACCACGGCTGGACGCACCGCCCGCCGGCAAGCCTGGCGCGCGAGGAGGAGGAGGGCGAGCTCGTGCGGGGTAACGAATCGATCAGGAAGCTTTCTGGCCGCGCGGCGCGCGGCTACCGCTCCCCGTCATGGGACCTCTCGCCGCACTCGGTCGGGCTGCTGCTCAAACATGGATTTGTCTACGACAGCAGCCTGATGGGTGACGACTGCACGCCGTATTATGCGCGGGAGGGCGACGCGATCGAGCTCGAGAAGGCGGCGAAATTCGGCAGGGAAACGAAGCTTGTGGAAATGCCGATCCACTGGGCTGCCGATGACGCGCCGCACTTCGAATACGTGCGCACCGAGACGACGTTCCGCCAGGGCCTGATGAACGCAAGCGCCGTGGGCGAGAACTGGATCAACGATTTCCTCTACATGCGCGAAAACGTGGATTGGGGCGTGCTGACCTATACCTGCCACCCCTTCGTCATCGGTCGCGGCGCCCGCATGATGATGCTGGAACGCGTGATTCGCGCCGCCGCGGACAGCGGCGCGGCGTTCCTCACGATGGAGGAAGCCGCGCGGGAGTTTCAGCAGCGCGTTAGAGGATGAAGTCGCCGGCGTCGCTGGAGTTGAGCGACACGCTGCTCAGGGACAGCAGCGTCACGAAACCATCGGCGCCGCCGTCGCTGTCGACCTGGACGAGGGTGTCGCTGCCCGACTCCGCGAACTTCAGGAAGCCGCCGGTGAAGGCGTTGGGGGCTTCGTAGCCGCTGAAGGTCGCGAGCAGGTCGTGCAGGTCGAGCTTGTCCATTCCCTTCTGGAAACCCGAGATCACGTCGCCCGTCGTGCCGCGATCGGAGAGGGCGTTGTAATCGAAGGTGTCGCTGGCGTAGAACCCGCCGAACAGGATGTCGTTGCCTTCGCCGCCGACGAAGAGGGTCGATTCGTACTTATTGCCGACGAAAATGTCGTCGCCCGAGGTGCCGTCGAGCGTGCCGTCACGGTCCTGGCTCACGCTGACGCTGACCGCGTCGCCCTGCGAGGAGCCATAGCTGGCGGCGTAGGAGAAAGTCGAGGCGCCGTCGGTTCCGTCCATGAACCTCACGTAACCATCCATACCATCGCCGGGCGTGTGGTCGAGCCAGTCCCCGTCCATCACGTCGCCCACCATCACGATGTCGACGGGATTGCCGTTTGCATTGACATCGTTCGCCAGCAGCGCCCACTCCGGAAGCGATATCTCATCGCCGAGGTCCACATTCGCGATCACATTGTCGTTCGCCGTGGCCGGCCGGCTGTTCTCTGACACCAGGGCCGGTTCATCCTGTTGAGGCGTGGAGTCGGCGAGCGCCCCATCCGTACCGCCATCACTGCTCGTGTCATCCCCGCTGGTGGTATCCAGCGAAACGTCAGTGGTATCGGACGAATCGCCGGAGAACGCGGAGGTATCTGTAGTCTGATCCGATTCGACCACGGCGTCCTCGCTCGAGGGGGCGGCCAGAATCGTCAGCGAGGCGCTGCCTCCGGCAGGTTCGAAAATGAGGTCGCTTTCGTCGATCGATCCCGCCGACACGCCGGACAAGGCCGCGACCGTCACAAAGCCATCGTGACCGCCGTCGCTGTCGACCTGAACCAGCGTGCTTCCCGCTGCGATGTCATCGACGAACCGCAGGTAGCCGGTGCTGATCGCATTGTCGTTGCCGCCCGGCACGTCGAAGCTGGCCAGCAAACCGCTCACGTCGAGCATGTCTTCGAGCGAGTTGAAATCGAGAGCGGTATCGCCCTCGCCAAGCTTGAACACGTCGGCACCGCCTCCGCCGAAGAGGATGTCGTCGCCGCTGCCGCCGTCAAGCGTGTCGTGCATGGAGCCGCCGATCAGGATGTCATCTCCCTCGTTGCCGACGAGCGTCATAGATTCGGGGGTCTGTCCCACTACGAGGATGTCGTTGCCGGATGTCCCGGTGAGGACTTCGTCGAGCGCATCGGTGGTCACGCTTACCATTGCTTCATTGCTTGGTACCGATCCGTCCGTCGCCCGGTAGAGAAACGAACCGCCGTCCGAATCGTTGCCATCGAAGAAGCGCACGAAGCCACTGTCGCGGGTTGCGGTCCCGTCCGTTGCTCCGGAAACGTCGTTGACGGCAATCGGATCCCCGTCCGGATCGCTGTCGTTCGCGAGCAGCGCCCATTCCGGTATCGAGACCTGGTCGCCAATGCCGACATTCGTAATAACTCCGTCGGCCGATGCTACCGGGGCATCGTTGGTGCCGGTGATAGTGATGTTCACCACCTGGCTGGCCGTGCCGCCGTGCCCGTCGTCCACCGTAACCGTGAAGTTGTCGGAGAGCGTGTCACCGGCCCCCAGCGCATTCACCTCGCCGGCGTCAATGACCGTGTAGGTCCAGTTGCCTGCGTTATCCACGCTCGCCGTCCCGTGGCTTGCCCCGCTGGCACTGAAGGTGTGCGAGTCGCTGAAGTCCACGTCGGTGAACGTGACCTGGCCCGTGGCTTCCATACTCGAGCCATCGTCGCCTTCGGAAACTCCGCCGGATTGCGCACTCGAGGTGATGACCGGAGCGTCGTTGGTGCCGGTGATGGTGATGCTCACCACCTGGCTGGCCGTGCCGCCGTGCCCGTCGTCCACCGTAACCGTGAAGCTGTCGGAAAGCGTCTCTCCGACCGCCAGCATATCCACCGCGCCCGGCTCTGTGACGGTATAGCTCCAGTTGCCTGCGCTGTCCACGCTCGCCGTGCCGTGGCTTGCCGCGCTGGCGCTGAAGGTGTGCGAGTCGCCAGCATTCGCGTCGCTGAATGTCACCTGGCCGGTCGCAGTCATGCTCGAGCCGTCATCGCCTTCCGAGACGTTGCCCAGTTGATCCGGTGAGGTGATCACTGGCGTGCTGTTACCCTGGGGCAGGATGAAGTCGTGGGCGGTGAGAACGAGGCCTTCGCTGTTTTTCAGCTCAATCTTGAGGTCGGGGATGCCGTAGTCGTTTAGGCTGGCATATATGAAAGTGCTGCAGCCTGAATTTGAGTACCAGACTGCATTCGCCATCGGGGTTTGACCCGCGAAGACGAGATTTGCGGTGCCCAGCAGGGCGGCCAGATCGATCTTGTCCTTGCCCTGCTGGAAATCAATGATGCGGTCCCAGTTACTGAGATCCGAATCGGAGGCGTCGAGGTAGACGAACGTGTCATTTCCGGAGCCGCCCCAGAGGTAGTCTGCGCCGCCGGCGCCGACCAGGGTGTCGTCGCCGCTGCCGCCGTAAAGCTTATCGTAGCCGTCCCCGCCGTCCAGGTAATCGTTGCCGCTTTCGCCTTCGAGGATGTCGTTGCCGGCGTCGCCATATACGACGTCATCACCCGAGCCGCCCTCGATCTCATCCCTGCCGTCGCCGCCGTAGATCGTGTCGCTCCCGGAGCCGCCGTCGATGTCGTCGTTGCCGGAGCCGCCGAGGATCGTGTCGTCGCCTCTGCCACCTTCGATATCGTCGTGGCCGCTTCCGCCAGACAGGTAATCGTCGCCGCTGCCGCCTTCGAGGTCGTCGTTGCCGTCCCCGCCGTACATCGCGTCGTCGCCGGCGCCCCCGCTCAACTTGTCGTTGCCGTCACCGCCGTAGAGGACATCTTCCCCGGTTCCGCCACTCAGCTTGTCGTTACCGGAGTCACCGGAGAGCAGGTCATCGCCGCTGCCGCCGTCGAGCTTGTCGCTGCCGCTGTCGCCGTACAGCGCGTCTTCGCCGGAGCCGCCGCTTAGCCGGTCGCTGCCACTTTCGCCGGACAGGGTGTCGTCGCCCGCGCCGCCGGAAATCTTGTCGGCCGAGCTCGTTCCTTCGAGGATGTCATCGCCGCTGGTACCAGTTATTATGCTCATCTTCTTTCTCCGCCTGAATCAACAGGTTGGCCCGGTGTCGGGCAGTATCATCGCCCCCGAGATCCGCAACTTTCGTGCCACGATCCTTGCCGATGATGAAGTCGGGAGAAAGCGCTTTTAACCTCCTGAACTGAATAGGTTTTCCATTTCCTGCTGCATCGCGGTGAACAGGAAATATTTCACACGCGGAAATTTATCTATGCCGGCCCCTTCCGACATCTCGACAAGGGGTATTCAGGCAGGGTCCGAAACGTGGCTTTCGTCACGCTTTCTTGGGGAGCGATCGGAGCACTTACCCCGCCTGCCCGAGGAGGGGTCGCAAAGTGAAATGGCGGGGGTGGTGGGAGCTATTGCTCCCGCAGCGACCGCTGCAGGAATCCCAGAATCGGGTCGAGGAGGTACTGGAGAGCGCTGCGAGCCGTGGTCTGGATGAAGACCTCGGCCGGCATGCCCGCCTGGAGCTTGAGATCGCCAGCCCTGCGCAATTCCTCGGGCGGCACGCGCACGTGCACCGCGTAGTACGGCGCGTTGGTCGTCTTGTCCACCAGGCGGTCAGCGGAGATGTAGACGACTTTCCCTTCCACAGTCGGCGTGATGCGCTGGCGGAATGCGGTCAGGCGGACGTCGGCCAGTGAATCGATCTTGACGTAGCTCACGTCCTCGGGACGCACCCGCGCCTCCACCAGCAGATCGGGATCCTCGGGCACGATGTCGAGGATTGGCTCGCGTGGCGCGATGACCGCACCCACGGAGGTCACCTTGAGGTCCACGACCTCTCCCGACGCGGGCGCAGTGATGCGCTGCCGCTGCTCGGCATCCTGCGCCGGGCGCAGCCGCTCGCGCAGCTCGAAGATCGACGCCGTGGTCTGCCGCAGCTCGTTGGACGCCTCCTGGGCGAAGGTGCTGCGCAGAGTCTCCGCGCGCAGCTCCAGGTCGGAAACCTTCTGATACGCGCGCGCGAGCTCCGCCGAGCCCTCGGCGCGCCGCGATTCGTACTGCGAAAGCTCGCGCTGCAGCACCAGCAGCCGGGTCTTGCTGACGAACCCCTCCTGCGCGAGCTTCTCGTTCTGAGCGAGCTCATCGCGCTGCAGCTTGATCGCCCGCTCGTCGGCCTTCAATTGCACGTCGCGCGCCTTGATCTCGTCGCGCGCCTCCCGCGCCTGGTTGCGGAGGAGGGCGACCTGGTTCGTGAGCGATTCCCGCCGCACGCGGAACACCGTGGTCTCGTGCTTGAGCAGCTCGGCCACCCGCGGGTCCGAGCTGCGTTGCATCAGCTCGGCGGGGAACGTGATCTCGGCCGCGACGGATTGCTCCGCCGCGAGCCGGGCGGCCTTGGCGAGCTCCGCGTCAAGCTGGGTGCGCACCGCTTCGTTGCCCGCATCCACACGCACGTCCCGCAGCATGATGAGCGTCTGGCCCGCCTTCACCTTGCTGCCGTCGCGCACCAGGATCTCGCCGACGATGCCGCCTTCCTGGTGCTGAACGGTCTTGCGGTTCATGTCCACCTTGACCTGTCCCGGGCCGATCACCGCGCCCGACAGGGGGGCGATCCATACCCATGCGGTGACGCTGACCACGAGCAGGACGCTCCCGATGAGGCCGGCGCGTATGAGCGGCCAGGGCTCACCCGCGCGCTCGACGTCAAGCGCGGGCAAAACGAGATCACGCAGCGCGTTCGCCATGGATCAGGTCTTAGGCTGTATCTGCCCCGCTACAACTGCCGCCGGCTGCCCCGCGGGACTCCTGGCGAGCCGGGCTAGCACCTCCGACGGCGGCCCGATCCGCTCGATCTGGCCGTCATGCAGCACGAGAATGAGATCCATCACGGTGAGGACCCTGCTGCGGTGGGTGACGACCACGAGCGTGACACCCTTCGCCTTCATGCGGCGAATTGACTCCATCAACGCGGCCTCGCCGTCGGCATCCAGATTCGAATTGGGCTCGTCGAGCACCACGAGGCGTGGATTGCCATAAAGCGCGCGCGCGAGCGCCACCCGCTGGCGCTGCCCGGCGGACAGGATGTCGAGGCCCTGCGTGATGGGGGTGTCGTAGCCCTGGGGCAGGCGCAGGATCATCTCGTGCACACCGGCCCATTTCGCCGCTTCCACGACCGCGGTGGAATTCACTTCGCCCATCCGGGCTATGTTCTGGCTCACGGTGCCGGCGAAGAGCTCCACGTCCTGCGGCAGGTAGCCCACGTACGGGCCCAGCCGCTCGCGCGGCCACGCGTATACGTCGGCTTTATCCAGGCGCACATGACCGGACAGCGGTTTCCACAGGCCGACGATCAGGCGCGCGAGTGTCGACTTGCCGGCCGCGCTGGGACCCACGATCGCAAGCGCCTGGCCTGCGGCGAGCTTGAATGACACAGCCTTGATTACCGGGCGCTCCTGCCCGCGGAACCCGAAGATCGCGCGCTCGATCGCCAATTCGCCCACGGGAGGAGGGAGCTCGGTGACGTCGCTATCCTTGGGCTCGTTCGCGAGCATCTGGTTGAGCCGCGCGTAGGCGCTGCGCGCTTCCACCAGCCCCTTCCAGCCGGCAATCGTGGTCTCGACTGGTGCCAACGCGCGCCCAAGCAGGATGGTCGCGGCGATCATGATGCCCGCGGTCGAAAGCTGCTCGATGACGAGCCAGGCCCCCGCCGCAAGCATGGCGACCTGCAGGAACTGGCGCAGGAAGCGCGTGGTGCTCGTGAGAACGCTCGATGCGCGGTTGGCCTGCAGCTGGCTCTCCAGTACCTTGCGGTTGCTGCGCTCCCAGCCACGCGCGAGGCTTTCCACCATGCCCAACGCGCGCGCCACCTCGGCGTTGGTGATGCTCTGGTCGGCGAAGCGCCCGGCGGTGCGCGATTCGAGCTGCATCGCCTCCAGCGGCTGGCGCGACATCTTCTCATTCAGCATGCCGAGCCCGAGCATGGCGAGCGCGCCGGCGAGCGCGATGGCACCGAGCAACGGATGGAACAGAAAGATGATCAGCACATAGATCACCGCCCACGGCGCATCGAATAATGACAGGATGCCCGGGCCGGTGAGAAAGGTGCGCAGCGAGTACACGTCGCGCAGGCCATATGGCGCTTCGCCCGCGCCGGGCGCGGCGTTGCGCCGGATCATGTCGGCGAGCACGCGCGGCCCGAGATTTTTCTCGAGCGACACCGCTGCCGCGGTGAGGAGGCGCCCGCGTATGACATCGAGATACGCCATGAAGAGCAGCGCCCCCACCGAGAGCACCCCCAGCATGATGAGCGTCTCGATGCTGCGGCTGGTGAGCACGCGGTCGAACACCTGCAGCATGAAGAGCGCCGGCACCAGCATCAGCACGTTCAGCACCAGGCTGAAGCCGGCGGCGGAGACGAAGTATGGTTGAAAGCGCGCGGCGAACGCGTGCAGGGACGGGTTGGTGGGAGATTCCGGGCGCGCCATCGAAGTTCCGAAGTTGCTATATGATAGTGCAATAACCCCTCGTTGCGGAAGGGAAAAAAGACCCATGGTCCGGACCCGTTTTGCCCCCAGCCCGACCGGTTATCTGCACATCGGCGGCGCACGCACGGCTCTTTTCTGCTGGGCCTATGCGAAGCGTCACGCGGGCACGTTCATCCTGCGCATCGAGGACACCGACCGCGAGCGCTCCACGCAAGAGTCGGTCATGGCGATCCTCGATGCGATGAAGTGGCTCGGGCTCGACTACGAGGGGCCGTATTCCCAGATGGACCGGCTCGAGCGCTACCGCGCCGTTGCCGAGGAATTGATCAAGAAGGATCAGGCCTACTACTGCTACGCAAGCCGCGAGGAGCTCGATGCGCTGCGCGAGCAGCAGCGTGCGCGGGGCGACAAGCCGCGCTACGACGGGCGCTGGCGGCCGGAGAACACGAAGCGCGCTGGGTTGAAGCCTCCACCTGGCGCCGCACCTGTCGTGCGCTTCCGCAACCCGGAAGCGGGGGAGGTCATCTTCAACGATCTCGTGAAAGGCCCGATCGCGGTTGCGAACAGCGAGCTCGACGATCTCGTGCTCCTGCGTGCGGATGGTGTGCCGACCTACAACTTCGGCGTCGTGGTGGACGATATCGACATGGAGATCACGCACGTTATCCGCGGCGATGATCACGTCAACAACACGCCGCGCCAGATCAACATCTACCGTGCGCTGGGCGCGACGCTACCCAAGTTCGCGCACGTGCCGATGATCCTCGGCGCCGACGGCGAGCGCCTCTCGAAACGCCACGGCGCGGTGAGCGTCATGCAGTACCGGGACGATGGCTACCTGCCGGAAGCGCTAGTGAACTATCTCGCGCGCCTCGGCTGGTCGCATGGCGACGAGGAGATGTTCTCGCGCGAACAGTTGATCAAGTGGTTCGATCTCGAGCACATCAACCAGTCAGCCGCGCGATTTAATCCCGAGAAGCTGGCCTGGCTCAATGCGCAGCACCTCAAGAGCGCGGATGATGCCCGGCTCGCGGCGCTCGCAGCGCCGTTCCTCGAACGCGATGGCTGCGACCTCGCGAAGGGGCCGCCGCTTGCGCCAGTCGTCGCGCTGCTCAAGGAGCGCGCGAACACCATCGAGGAGCTCGCCGACGCGGCCGTCTACTTCTATCGCCGGCTCGAGCCGTCAGAGGAGCTGAAAATGCAGCATTACGCGCGCGGGATCAGGCCGGCACTGGCGGAATTACGGGACCGGCTGGCGAAAATAGAATGGAAACGCGAATCCATCAGTGAGGCGCTGAAGGGAGTTGTGGCGACGCACAAGCTAAAGCTCCCGAGAATTGCCATGCCGCTGCGCGTGATGGTTACGGGCGAGGCGCAGACACCCTCGATCGACGCAACCCTGGAGCTGATCGGACGGGACGAGGTCCTCGCGCGCATGGAAAAGCAGCTGCAAGCCTTTCCGGAATAACGGTTTTGTTTACAGCGCCGGGGGGCGCCGTTTATAATGCGCGCTCTCTCGTGGGGGTATAGCTCAGCTGGGAGAGCGCTTGCATGGCATGCAAGAGGTCACCGGTTCGATCCCGGTTACCTCCACCAGCAAAACCCTTCGGTCGCACGCAGTCCCCATCGTCTAGAGGCCTAGGACATCGCCCTTTCACGGCGGTAACCGGGGTTCGAATCCCCGTGGGGACGCCATTAGAAATCCTGTGCTTATGGAGCGACCTGGGCGCGAGGTCGCGACCGAAGTTGCCACAAAATGCCACTGTTTGTCGCAGTAATGGCGCAATTTTGGCGCATCACGGCGGTAACCTGAACGTGTCGCGCGAAAACGCACTACGCCGTGCCGGGAGGGCCCTCGAACAGGCGTGAATCGAAGGGGTAGTT
>DATBKZ010000103.1:0-43276 GCA_036555615.1 Burkholderiales bacterium
TGCGCCTCGAGGACGTGCCGTTCGATCCGGCAGCGGGCGAGGTGCTCTTCATCCCCGAAGCGGCGGCGCTGAAGGCGATGCCCGCGCACACGGTGCGCATGCGGCTCATCGCCGTGGGCGAGGCGGGCGAGGCGCCGCTCGGCGAGTACACCTTCGTTCACACTCCGTCCTAGTTTAGAACGTGGAAATGCCTTCTGGACGCAATGCTGCTGGCGGTGCCAAGATAGAGGCTCAAGGCGCTTGGAGGCTGCTATGCGGGACCGCAAAGAGCTGCTAAAGCGGATCACGACCGATCCGAACATCTGCTTCGGCAAGCCATGCATACGCGGCACCCGCATCTGGGTATCGCTGATCGTCGAGAATCTGGCGGAAGGCGCCACGGAGAAGGAGCTGCTCGACGCCTATCCGCAGTTGACCCCCGATGACATCCGCGCGGCGCTGGCCTATGCGGCCGAGGTCACGCGCGAGCGAGTGATCCCCCTGCCCACGTAGCCCGCGTGCGGTGTGCGATTCAAGCTCGACGAGAATCTTGACGGCCGGCTTGCAACCCTTCTGACGGATCTCGGCCACGAAGCCGACTCCGTGGTAGCGGAAGGGCTGGGCGGCGCGTCCGATGAGCAGCTATTCCGCAAGTGCTCCGAAGATCGTCGGGTGCTGGTTACGCTCGACATGGATTTCGCCGACCCGCTCCGTTTTCCGCCGGCAAGGGGATCCGGAATCATGGTGCTGCGTCCGCAACGGAACACGCTTGCCTTGATCCGGGAGACCTTGAGCTCTGCGCTGCCAGCGCTGGAGCGAGATCAGATCGAGAATGCTCTTTGGATTGTCGAGCCGGGCCGCGTACGGGTGCACCGAACGGAGGACGACGAAGAAGACGCCTGAGCTGAAGCGTCGTTCGTCGTACCGCGGAACTGCCCCGCTCCTTCCCTTTAGATCACGTGAAAAATGGAGCCTGGCCCTGAGGTCTCAATACCGGCGACCACCCCAACTTGAGGTCACAATTTGTGACCTCAAGTTTGTATCCTCATGATTGCTACACTGGATCAGGAAATAGGCTGTCGATTCCGCATGCCCCTGTGCGACAAGATGAGGAGGGTGAACCCTCTTGAACCTTATAGGAGCACGAATATGGCCAGCAAGAACACGATTTGCCTGTGGTACGACGGCACCGCTCTGGACGCCGCCCGGTTCTACGCCAGGACCTTCCCCGACAGCTCCGTGGGCGCGGTGATGCGGGCACCCGGCGACTATCCCGACGGCAAGCAGGGCGATGTCCTGACCGTCGAGTTCACCGTCGCAGGCATTCCCTGCATCGGGCTCAACGGCGGGCCGCACTTCAAGCACAACGAGGCGTTCTCATTCCAGATCGCGACCGACGATCAGGCCGAGACCGATCGCTTGTGGAACGCGATCGTAGGAAACGGCGGCCAGGAAAGCGCGTGCGGGTGGTGCAAAGACAAGTGGGGCGTGAATTGGCAGATCACGCCACGCGCCCTCATCGCCGCGATCTCCGACCCTGATCGCGCGGCGGCCAAGCGTGCGTTCGAAGCGATGATGGAAATGGGAAAAATCGACATCGCCGCGATTGAGGCGGCGCGGCGGGGCTGAGCGCCTACGGTTTTGCCTCGAGGCTGATGTTCGCCTTGCGCGCCACGCCCGAGCGGCAGTTCAACGAGTCAATCAAGCTCCGAGCAGGATCCTGAAGCGCTTGCGCCCGCGCAACCGGTACACCGAGAAATCGCGCTGATCGATGGTGGCGATCGCTGTCACACCGGTCCGCTCGGCAAGCGCGATGAGGGAGGCGTCGGCGTAGTCGCAGGGCAGGCTCGCGTATTGGGCGATGATCCGGGCAAGGACCGCGTAGTCCGCCACAGGCTCTACTTTGAGCAACGCTGCGGCCCGCGCGCGCTCGAACCAGAGGAGGGCGGCGCGCTGGTGGGCGGGGCTCGCCGCAAGCACGTAGGCTGTCTCCGTGATCACCGCCTCGGTCGACAGCAGTTGTCCCCGGAAGCGCTGAAACCAGTCGACCGCCGCGGCGTGGTGGCGATCGGCGCGGTTGACGAGCGCGACGACCGCTCCCGTATCAACGAGCGCGCGGGCCACGAAACGCCTTGCGCGCAAGCTCGCGGACGTTGCCGGACTGGATCTCCTTGATGCCCTTCGGCGGGATCAAGTCCGCCGCCAGGGAATAGGGGCTCGCGCCGCCGGTGTCCTTGTCCAGGTAATCGTCGAGCGCGCGCACGATAGCCTCGGTCCGGGTGGTCCCGCGTTTCGCGCAATATTCCGCCAGTTTTTCCTCGACCCGCGGGGGAATGCGCGCGGTAATGGTCTCGCCCATGATTCCATCTCCGGCGTGTATTACACCATGCGTCCATTGTAACACAGTTCATCCCGCGACGGGCGCGGGCTCGATCTTCGTGCACACGCCGCAGTGGCGGTGCCGGGCACGTCGAAACAGGTTAAGCTGCGCGGATGAAGCTGACATTGCCCGAGAACTCCCTGTTCGCGATCCTGCTGCGCTCGCGGTGGTGGGTGAGCCTGCTCGTCGCGCTGGGCGCCTTCGGCGTGGTGCGGCTCGTCCTGCACGAGGGCTATGCTTTGTTTGCCGCGTTGCCGTTCCTCGTGATCGCCGCGGCGGCCCTGTGGCGGCAGCTCCGCGTGCCGAGCGGCGCGCGGCTCGACGCGGCGATCGATGCGCTGCGCGCGATGACGTGGGAGGAGTTCGCCCGCGCGTTGGAGCAGGGCTACCGGCGGCAGGGCTATAGCGTAAAGCGCGTGGAAGGCGCGGCCGACTTCGAGCTGGAGCGGGCGGGCCGGTTGTCGCTGGTGGCGGCGAGGCGGTGGAAGGCGTCGAGCACGGGGGTGGAGCCCCTGAAGGAACTGGCGGCCGCGGGGGTGGCGCGAGAGGCGGCGGAGTGCGTGTACGTGCTGGCGGGCGAGATGACCCGGAACGCCCAGGGCTTTGCGCAGAAGTCGAAGATCAACTGGGTGCGGGGCGCGGAGCTGGTGAAGCTGGTCGGAAAGCAGCCTTGAAAACCGATAGCGCTGACCTGGCCCACAAGGCCGTTCTCGACTCGCTGCTTCTCCAGATTCCCGGGGTTGAGGCAGGGGAAATGTCCGGCCTGGCGGCGTACTTCATCAACAAGCGGATGTTTGCCTGCATCTGCAACGGCGCAGTGGGGATACGGCTGCCCGCGTCGACCGCCGCGAATCTCCAGTTCTCGAACCAGAACGTTTCTCCCTTTCAGCCGAAGGGCATCCCCAGCACCCGGGAGTGGGTGCAGCTCAATCACGAGGACTCCGCGAGCTACGAGAAGGACAGGGATCTATTCCTGGCATCAATCGAGTTCGTGAAGTCACAGCGCTAGAACGAAGTCCCGGAACGCAGAACGCCAGCGCACGCGCAAGGTGGGGCCGCTATTAACTCTGAGAGTGCACGAAACGTTGCGCGCCGCTGCGCGCGCCGGCGCGCCCACGGTTGAGTGCTCGCTCGACCTGGAGCGCTCGACGACGAGGGTCGAGGTGGGCGAGGCGGGATGGAGCTGGCAGGGCCGGCGCTACCCCTGGCTGGAAACCTGCAAGGACCGGACCATTTACTACTGGACCGGCGGGGCTTTCGAGCCGGCGGCGCGTTTCACAACGTCACTGATCAAGCTGGTGCCGACGGAGTGGGGGCCCCCGACATTCGAAATCGATGGCATCAAGATGCTGGCCACGGCGCAAGGCTCGCCCTACGCGGATGCCGAGCGCAAGGTCGGCTTGATTCAACCGCGTGGCAAGGTGATTCTGGACACCTGCGGCGGCCTGGGCTATTTCGCCGCCTGGTGTTTGCTGGGCCAGGCGAGCCAGGTGCTTTCGTACGAGAAGAATCCCGACGTGATCTGGCTGCGCAGCCTCAATCCCTGGTCGCCCGCCGCGGGCGGCGCGTTGACGCTGACCGAGGGCGACATCTCCGAGAGAATCGCCACGCTACCCGCCGCGTCGGTCGACGCGGTCCTGCACGATCCGCCGCGTTTCGGAATTGCCGGAGAACTCTACTCGCAAGTCTTTTATGACCACCTGGCCAGGGTGCTCAAGCGCAAAGGCAAGCTGTTTCATTACACCGGCGCTCCGAACAGGCAAGCCAGCGGACGCGATGTGCCTGCCGAAGTGGCGAAACGTTTAAGGCGCGCCGGATTTGTCGCGGAGTTGATTGGCGACGGGGTGTTGGCGGTCAAGTGAGCGCGGGAAACGCGCGTTCAAGTTCGGCGCGGGAGAGCTCGCGGAATTTTCCGGGTTCCAGCGTTCCCAGCTCCAGCGCGCCATACGCCACTCTCTTGAGCCGCGTGACTTCGTGGGAGAGCGCGGAGAACATCCGGCGGATTTCGCGGTTCTTGCCTTCGGTAAGCCGGACGGTCAGGTGGGACTCCTTGCCGCTCGCCTTGCGCAGGAGGATTGCTTCCGGCTTGAGTATTTCTCCCGCATCGAGTATTCCCCGCCGGAGCCGCTCCAGGCTCTCCTCCGTCACTTTGCCGCGCACGGTGACCAGGTAAGTCCGGCAAATCGCGCTCCCGGGATCGGTGAGCCGATTGGCGAGACGCGTATCGTTGGTCAGGAGCAGGAGCCCGGAGGTCGCCCAATCCAGTCGCCCCACCGCGATCAAGTGCAATCCGGGCTCGGGAATGAGCGAGAATACCGTGGGCCGCCCCTTTTCGTCCGAGCGCGTGGTGACCACGCCGCGCGGCTTGTGCAGCAGGAAAGTCCGGTGAGCGGCCTTGGCGACGGGTTTCCCTTCGACCTCAATCCTGGCGCGCTCGGGAAACACCGGGAACAGCGGGTCTTTGCGGAGAACTCCGTTCACTTTGACCTTGCCGTCCACGATCCACTGCCGCGCTACCGTGCGGGACGCGATTCCAAGTTTGGAAAGCGCCCGTTCCAGCGGCACGTACCCCGGCTTCATTCCCTTCATGGGGAAGTGTGCGACCATAGTACGAGAGACCAAGGAGACTTCAATCATGACAGCAAACCACACTTTGAAAAACCGCCGCGGATTCCTCGGTGCCGCGGGGGCGATGCTCGTGCTGGGTGGCCTTCCGTTCGCCGCGCGGGTCGCAGGCGCGCAGGCAGGCAAGACCCGGATCGGCATCGTCGGCTCGGGGCGCATCGGCGGGACGCTCGGCCGCATCTGGGCCGGCGCCGGGCACTCGGTCATGTTTTCCTCGCTCGACCTGGAGCACGACCGGAAGCTCGCCGCCGAGGTGGGCGCAAACGCGAGCGCCGGCACGCCGCGCCAGGCCGCGGCGTTCGGCGACGTGCTGCTGATCGCGGTCCCGTACCATGCGCTGCCGAGCGTCGGCAAGGACCTGGGTGCGCTGCTCAAGGGGAAGGTCGTGATCGACACCTGCAACCCGATTGCCAGCCGCGACGGCGAGATCGTCAAGTGGGCGGAGGAGAAGGGCGCCGGCCTCGCCTCGGCCGAGCTGCTGCCTGGGGCGCGCATCGTGCGCGCCTTCAATGCGGTCGGCTATTCGCGGCTGCCGGATGCCGCGAGCAGGCAGCCGCGCTTTGGCATGCCGATTGCGGGCGACGACCCGAAGGCGATTGCGGTCGCGTCGGGCCTGATCCGGGACGTCGGCTACGAGCCGGTGCTGATCGGGCCGCTCGCGATGGGCCGGCATCTCGTGCCGAGGCAGCCGCTCGCGGGAGAGCGGCTGCCGGACGAGATCCGGAAGATTGCCGCAACGCTCAAGTAGCCGGCGTGGCTGCCGCCTGAATCGCGATGAGCACGAACGAGCACGCGCGCTACATGTCCTTGGCCCTCGAGGCCGCGCGCGCGGCGGGGCGGGCGGGGAACCGGCCGATTGCGTCCGTCATCGTGCGCGAGGGCGAGATCCTCGGGCAGGGACAGAACACCATGTTCAGCGACCTCGACCCCAGCGCGCACGCCGAGATAGCGGCGCTGCGCGACGCCTGCGGGCGCTTGAAGACGCTCGATCTCTCCGGCTCGACGCTCTACACGACGATCGAGCCGTGCCCGATGTGCTTCTGGGCCATGCAGGAGGCGAAGGTGGCGCGGCTCGTGCTGGGCGGGCGCTACGCGGGCCTCGGGCGCACCGACCTCGGCCACTACAACGTCGAGTCGTTCATGGAGTTCACTGGCCGCCGCTTCGAGCTCGTCACCGGAGTGCTGCAGAAGGAATGCGAGCAGGTGCGCAGGGACTGGGACGAGGCCCAGAGGAAACTCAGGTGAAGCGCCCCGGATAGGGCGTCCCGGTGAGGGTCTATTGCGTGGCGAAGACGGTGGCCGACTGCTTCAAGTTCCGGAACAAGATCGGGCCCGACGTGGCGCTGGAGGCGCTGCGGAGTCGCTGGTTTGACCGCGCTTCACCCGGCCCCGTGGGTGGCTGGCGTGTGCCCAAAATGGGTAGTAAGATGCCCAGTATGGGTATGAGGACCGAAGGGCGTCGCAGGAAAGCGCGCAGCCCGGCCGCGCAGCCGCGTGTGACGATGGCCGGGACGCTTTTTACGACTACGCAACAGCGCGTGCTGGGCCTGCTGTTCGGGCAGCCGGAACGCAGCTTTTTCGCAACCGAGCTGATCGCACTCGCGCGGGCCGGCTCGGGCGCGGTGCAACGCGAGCTGCGGCGGCTCGCGGAGAGCGGTCTCGTCACGGTGACCCGCATCGGGAACCAGAAGCACTACCAGGCTAACCGGGCCGCCCCGATATTCGCGGAGCTGCGCGGCATGGTGGCCAAGATGCTTGGCCCGGCCGACGCGCTGCGCGAGGCGCTCGCGCCGCTGGCGGAGCGCGTGCATGCCGCGTGGCTCTACGGCTCCGTTGCCAAGGGCGCCGATCGCGCGGCAAGCGACATTGACGTGCTGATCGTTGCGGATGGTCTGACCCTCGAGGAAGTCTATGCCGCGCTCGGTCCCGCGGAGAAACGCCTCGGGCGCGCGGTTAATCCGACGCTCTACACGCTCAGTGAATTCGAGCGCCGCCGCGTGGTCCGGAATCCGTTCCTCACCAAGGTGCTGGCAGGCAAGCGGGTCCTGCTGATCGGACGAGAAGATGCCGCTGGAGCAACTCGATAACCTTGTCCGCAGCGGCCAGCTCAAGGCGGAGCTCCCCGCCCAAGCGGAGATTGACGGGCTCGTGCGTTCCGGCCAGGTGCGCCTGAAGGACGCTGGCAACGCCTCGAACAGCCTTGAAAGCCGCTTCGATCTCGCTTACAACGCGGCACACGCGCTGGCCCTCGCGGCGCTACGCTGGCACGGCTATCGCTCGGACAGCCGCTACCTTGTGTTCCAATGCCTGACTCACACCCTCAAGCTGGCGCCCGAACAGTGGCGCGTGCTCGATCAGGCCCACCGCAAGCGCAACGCCGCCGAGTATGAAGGCACCCTCGACGTTGACGAAGCCCTGCTCTCCGCCCTGATACGGATTACGCGCGAAATCGAAAAGCGCGTTGCAGCGCTTAGCCCTGCGCCGAAATCCAAGCCGCCGTCGAAAAGATAGAATCCCAATTGCTCGCACAGCAGACGGAAACAACTCGAGACAACATGGACGAGACAACAGCGCGTCCCAAGGCCGCGGCGCTCTCCGGTCGCGAAGAAGCGCCTCTCACAATCGCAAACGTAGAGGCAGTTCCCGTCGCACTGCCATTGAAGAAGCCTGTCGTGATGGCCGGGGAGCGGGTTGAACGAGCATACAACCTGCTCGTGCGGATAGAGGCCGCAAACGGTCTCACCGGGTGGGGCGAAGCGGCTTCCGCGCCGCTCATGACGGGCGATGTGCTGCCGGGCATGGTTGCCGCCGTAAACAATTACCTGGCGCCGCTCGTGAGGGGACAGGACGCTTTGCGTCGTGCCGAGATCGCGCAACGGTGCGCGCAGGCCCTGCTGCACAACACCGGGGCGAAGTGCGCGGTGGATATGGCCCTCAACGATCTCGTCGGGCGTCATCTCGGGGTCTCGGTGGCCGATCTATTCGGGGGGAGCTTGCGCGACACGCTGCGGCCCATGTACCTGCTCGGCAATCCTAAGGTCGAGGAGGACGTCGCGGAGGCCGAGGGCAAGCTTGCAGAGGGATGGTCATTTTTCAAATTGAAGATCGGCATCAAGCACCCGCTCGAGGAGGCGCGCGCCGCGATCGAGATCCGGCGCCATCTCGGCGACGCGGTTGCGCTTTGCGCCGACGCCAACATGGGAATGACCTTTGCCAACGCGCGCCTCTTCGCGCAGAACGCGCGCGACGCCGGTTTGCTCTTCATGGAGCAGCCTCTGCGCAGCGACGACATCGACGGCATGGCTGCGCTTGCGCGATCGAGCCCGATCCCGCTCTGTGGCGACGAATCCGTCGGCGACCTTGCGAGCCTGCTTCTACTGCATCGGAGCGGGGCGGTACAGGGGGCCAATATCAAGACCATCAAGATGGGAGGAATTGCCGCGACCGTGCAGGCGATGTCGGTGTGCGGCGCGCTTGGCCTCAGCATCAACCTCGCGGGCAAGGTCGCCGAATCGAGCATCGCCGCCGCGGCGATCGTGCAGCTTGGCTGCATCGCCCCCAATCTGGACTGGGGACTCAATATTACCAACCACTACCTCGCCGAGGACGTCGCCGACCGGCCGCTCGCGATCGAACGCGGGACGGTCCGCCGGCCGCGCGGGCCGGGGCTGGGGATCGTGGTCAGTGAAGAGAAGGTGAACCGCCTGCGCGCGAAGTAGCGCCCGCACGCGGGCGTCGATTCTAGTCCGCCTTCACGTTCGCCTGGCGGGCGACCTTCGCCCACTTGACGAGATCGCGCTTCAGGACTTCCACGAACGCTTCGGGGGTGCTGCCGACCGGCTCGGCGCCCAGGGCTGCAAATTGGTCTCGTAGACCGGGGTCGTTGACCGCCTTCGCGACCTCAGCGTGAATCCGGCGCACGACATCGGGCGGCGTCCCGGCCGGGGCGAATATCCCGTACCACGACCCGAGCTCGAACCCCTTCAGGCCGGCCTCGGAGATCGTGGGTATTTCCGGCATCAGGGCCGAGCGCTTCAGCGACCCGATGCCAAGCGCCCGGAGCTGCTTGTTCCGGATGAAGGGCGCCGAGGCCGTGATCGAATTCCACGTCATCGTGACGTACCCCGAGATGGTGTCCATGGTCGCGGGCGGCAGTCCCTTGTAGGGCACGTGCACGCCTTTTATCCCCGCCATCAGGTTGAACAGCTCGAACCCGAGGTGCGAGGAGCTGCCGGACCCGGAAGAGGCGTACGTGAGCTGTCCGGGGCGGGCCTTCGCAAATGCGATCAGCTCCTTGAGGTTTTTTACCGGCAGCGAGGGATGGACCAGCAGGACAAATGGCGATTCGCCGACCAGCGATATCGCCGCGAAATCCCTGAGCGGATGGTACGGCAGCTTGGTGAAAACCGCTGGATTGGTGGTGTGCGTGCCCGTGGTGCCCATCAAGAGCGTGTATCCATCCGGCGCAGAGCGGGCAACCGCCTCGCAACCGACGATGCCCGATGCTCCGGCGCGGTTGTCCACTACGATGCTCTGCCGCATGTTCTCGCTCAGCTTCCGGCCTACCACGCGGGCAAAGATGTCGGCCCCGCCGCCCGCGGGAAATGGAACGATGAACCGGATCGGCTTGACCGGATAGGACTGGGACCACGCAGCGCCACCGAGGGTACCGGACACGGCGACAAGCACGATGGCGGCAATTTTTCTTACGCTCATGACAAACCTCCTGTTCGATTGAACCATCAGGACCGGTGGCGCCGGGCGATCGCTTCCGCGATCACCGCGTTATCCCATTCCGCTTCGCCGTGCCGGATGCAGTCTTCGAGCAACTGCGCATACAGGCTTGCGAAGGGCAGTTCCTGCCCTGACTCGCGCGCCTGTGCGAGCATGAGGCGAAAGTCTTTCAGGCTCTGATCGACGCGGCTCTGCGGGGACTTGTACTCGCGGCGCGCCATGAGCGGGCCCTTTATGTCCATGACCTGCGAGTACGCGGCCGAGCCGCGGGCAACGTCGAGGAACGCCGATCGGTCAAGACCCAGCCGCTCCGCGAACACGAGCCCTTCCGCGATCGCGGCACGGTTGAGCCCGAGAATGAGGTTCACCGCCAGCTTCGCCCGCGAGCCGCTGCCGACTTCGCCCAGGAAATGGCGGCGCGGACAGATCGCATCGAGCACCGCCGCCGCGCGGTCTGCCACCGAGCGATCGCCCCCCACGAGACCTACCCCTGCGCCCTCGGCCACCTGCCGGCTCGTCCCGGAAATCGGAACCTCGAGAAGGTGAACGTCACGAGGCCGGATGCGTGCGGCCAACGCGGCGAGACGATCCGGGTCGCAGGTGCTCGTGCAGATCAGAATGCGCGGCCCGGATATCCGGCCCATGGCTTCGAGAACACCGCCCGGACCCTCGATGACTTCCTCTACCTGGCCGGTATCGAACACGGCCAGCACAGTCGCATCGCATGCCTTGACCACATCCGCAATCGTTGCGGCGGCCTTCGCTCCGGCACCAACGATGGCGTTGCGCTTTCCTTCATCGATGTCGTAGGCCACGACTTCGAAACCGGCTTGGGTGAGGCGCCGCGTGCACGCCGTGCCCATCAATCCACAGCCGATGACTCCTGCCCGTGCCATTGCTTCGCGATCCACTTGTTAACGGGGTAGTTTAACCGCCGCGAAGCGCATCCGGTGCGAGTCGCACGCCTTCGTGCTGATGTCGCCGGTATACAATCCCATCGACGCGGAGGCAAGACGATCGAGTGCTCCGTCCTGGGCACGATCGTGAACGCCGCCATTGGGGAGGAGAGTTTCCATGGCTGAGCTGCAAGTCGCGGAGGACGGCCGTTATCTCGGCGGTGACGTCCCGTTCGGTTACACCCTGTGGGGAGACCGGCTGGTTGAAGTGCCCGCCGAGCTGGACGCCTGTGTCACGGCGATCCGGCTCGTCAAGCAGGGAAAGCACTACCCGGAAATCGCCGCGGCAGTGCGTGAGCAGCATGGCGTGACGCTCTCCCAGCGGCAGTTCGATGCCTTGATGCAAAGCGTCTTTCGGCGCTACGGGCCAATCTGACCGGCCGCCGCGCGCGAGGTGGCGACGTGAAAATCTCCGTAAACGGCGAAACGCTGAACTACGTGAAAGTGGGCCAGGGGCCCGCGGTAGTCTTCCTGCACTTCCTGGGCGGCTTTTCGTACCAGTGGCGGCACCAGATCGAGGCGCTGCGGGGCCGCTTTACCTGTATCGCCTTCGATCACCGCGGGTTCGGATTTTCCACGTTCAACGGCCGCTGGGATGTTCCGACCGCCGCCGACGATCTCAAAGCCGGGCTCGACGCGCTGGGCGTCGACAAGGCCCATGTCATCGGCTATTCGATGGGCGGGCCGATCGCGCTGGTCTTCAATTCACGCTGGCCGGAGAGGGTTCGATCGCTGACGTTGATCGACACCTTTGCCAAGAATCATACGCACTCCCAGGCGAGAATCGAGGAATCCGAGAAGTGCCTGCGCTACATGTCGATGCGGGAGTATGCGCGCCAGTACATTGCGACCCGGCTCCTGCCATCGACCCCCCAAGCGGCGGTGGACGAGTTGCTCTCGGCGATCTGCCTGTGCAGGAAGGAGGCCTACCTCGATGTCCTGCGCGGCATATTGCTCCCGGATTTCACCGAGCATTGCGGGAAGGTGAAGGTGCCGACACTGGTCATGTGCGGGCGGCAGGACCGGACGACGCCGGTCGCGATGACCAACGAGCTGACGCGGCTGATCAGCGGCGCCATCGAGCGCATCATCCCCACCGGGCACCTGGGTTGCTTCGATGACCCGGCCGCCTTCAACAAGCCGATCATCGAATTTCTGGACGGGCTGCCGAGGTAGTCAGTCCGCTTTGATGCCGGTTTCCTTGACGACTCTCGCCCACTTGTCCAGTTCCGCCCGGAAGAACTTGGCGAACTCGTCGGGCGAGCTGCCGACAACCTCCGCGCCCTGCTCGGCAAACCGCTTCCTGGCATCGGGCGTATTGAGCGCCTTCGAGAAGCCCTCGTACAGCGTGTCGACGACATTGCGCGGCGTTCCTGCCGGAACCAGCGCGGCCGCCCAGGCGGTGAATTCGTAACCCGGGATCCCGCTCTCCGCGATCGTGGGCAGGTCCGGCATCAGCGGCGAACGCTTTGCGCTCGTGATGCCGATCGACCGCAGCCGCCCCGTTTTCGAATAGGACATGATGGCGGCGATGTTGAGGTAGCTCAGGTCCGTCTCTCCGCTCAGAACGGCGACCAGCGCCGGGCCGCCGCCCTTGTAGATGACGTGCAGCATGTCGGTGCGGGTGAGAACCTTGAAGAGCTCCGCCGCCATGTGCAGGTTGCTGCCGTTGCCGGCCGAGGCATACGTGAGCTTGCCGGGGTGCGCCTTGGCGAGCGCGATGATGTCCTTGACCGACTTCACCGGCACCGACGGGTTCACCACGAGCACGAGCGGGCTCGCGGTGAGCAGGGACACCGGCACGAAATCCTTGCGGACGTCGAACGGGAGCTTCCGCCGCAGGGCCGGATTCACCACCAGCGGCACCGCATGGATCAGCACCGTGTAGCCATCAGCCGGCGCGCGCGCGACCAGCTCGGTGCCGATGTTCCCGTCGGCGCCGGGCCGGCTGTCGATGATCACGTTCTGCCCGATGACCTCGCTCATCTTGGGCGCCACCACCCGCATGGTGATATCGAGGCTGCCGCCGGGCGGGAAGGGAATGATCGTCCGGATCGGGCGGCTCGGATAGCGTTGCGCCTCCGCCGCCGGGGTGATCAGAGAACTCGAAGACACTGCGACCACCCACAACAACAGATATCTCATGCGCATGGCAATCTCCCCTGAAGTGTCAATGCGGGCGCGTCACCGCACGATGCCCGAGCGAGCGGCGCGCTGGCGACAAGGCTACACCTTTTTTGCGGATTTGATGCCCCAACCGGCGGGGGATACAGTGGCAGGAGCAGCCCCAGTCGAGGTTGCGGCAAGTCAACTTTCAGAGCGAGGAGACCGACATGTTGACCCGCGTCCGCCCGAGTTGCATCACGAGCGCCATCGCCCTGCTTGGCATTTGCGTTGCCGCCGGCGTCGCGCAGGCCGCCGATTCCGCGTATCCGACCCGCCCCGTCCGGCTGGTCGTCCCGTTCTCGCCCGGCGGCGGTGTCGACGCGACGGCGCGCATCGTCGCCCCGAAGCTGAGCGAGTCCATGGGCCAGCACTGGGTCGTGGACAATCGCGCGGGTGCCGGCGGCAACCTCGCGAGCGAGATCGTCGCCCGCGCCAATCCGGACGGTCACACGGTGTTATTGGCGCTCGACACCATGCTCACCGCGAACCCGATTCTCTACAAGCTGCCGTTCAGCGTCGTAAAAGACCTGCAGCCCGTCGTCATTCTTGCCGTTTCCGACCAGATCCTGGTCGTGCATCCCAGCGTTCCGGCGAAGTCGCTAAAGGAATTCGTCGCCCTGGCCAAGCAGAAGCCCGGCGCGTTCCGCCATGGATCGGGCGGCATGGCCAGCTCGAACCACCTCGCCGCCGAGCTGTTCAAGAAGGTGGCCGGGATCGACATCGTGCACGTCCCGTATAAGGGGGCGGGTCCCTCGATCGCCGCCATTCTCGCGGGCGACATCCAGATGAACATCAGCTCCACCGCCTCGACGATCGGGTTCATCAAGGCGGGACGGCTGCGCGCGTTGGGGAGCACCGGTCCCAGGCGCGGCGCGCTGCCGGATCTGCCGACGATCGCGGAGTCCGGCTACCCCGGATTCGAGGCGATCCAGTGGTATGCCCTGGTCGTGCCGGGCGGGACGCCGAAGAGCATCGTCGCGCGCATTCACAAGGACTCGATCAAGGCGCTGCAGGATGCCGGCGTGCGGGCCTCGATGGAGCGCCTGGGCCTGCAGCAAGACCCCTCAACGCCGCAAGCGCTTGTCGCGCGCATCAAGCAGGAGACGGCCAAGTGGTCCGCCATCATCAAGGAGGCGGGGATCCGCCTTCAATAGTTCGGGTCGGACCAACGCAACCCGTTGAGGCGGCGCGAAAAGACCGCAGTTTGACGGCTGTCCTAGGCCTTAAGGGGCCGTTTTCTGGCCCAAATTCGCTGTTCTAAGCCTGCGACCTCGACGGCCCCCGAATTGCCGGATTACTGCATTTCTGCTATTCTGCTAGCCATGAAAACCATCGTCACCGTGACCAGCCGGGGTGTCGTAACCCTGCCGGCCAAGCTCCGCCGTACCCTCGGCCTCAAGGCGGACGACCTGCTCATTGCGGAGAGTACGCCGGAAGGCCTGCTGCTACGGCCGGCGGTCACGCTCCCCCTCGAGATCTACACGGAGAAGCGCATCCGCGAGTTCGACAAGGAGGAGGCCGAGCTCGAGAAGGTCCTGCCCCGCCGGAAGACGAAGCGCGCCCGCTGACCGCTGCGGATGCGGATCTTTCTCGACGCGAATATTCTCTTTTCCGCCGCCAAGTCCGACGGTGCCGTGCGGCGATTGCTGGAGCTGCTCGCCGACGCAGGGCATGAGTGCCACGCGGATTCCTTCGTCGTGGAGGAAGCGCGCCGCAATCTTGCGCTGAAGGCACCTGGAAACTTGCCCGTTCTGCACCGGCTCCTGGGTCGAATCAAGGTCGCGCAAGCGGCCTCTCATCCTCCCGAAGCGGAGGTCGTCCGATCGCTGCCCGAAAAGGATCGCCCCGTGCTGGCAGCGGCAATACAGTTAGCCTGCGAGGCGCTGGTGACCGGCGACCGTGCGCACTTCGGAGCTCTGTACGGGAAAACGCTCGGCGGCGTGAAGATCCATTCGCCACGATCGCTGGCAGAGGCGGTTCTGAAGTAGGGCGATCTGCGGTTGGTGGCCCAAAAACCACAGCTCCAAGCGCTGCGCCGTGAAGGCGGAAGTCAGATCGGCCCGCGCGCGGGCACCAGCAGCTCGCGCTTCATCTCGGCGAGCGAGGCGATGCCGAGCATGGCCATGTCGCGGCTGATCTCGTCCTTGAGGATCTGGGCGGCGTGGTGGACGCCGACCGCGCCGGCAATCGCCGCGGCGTAGAGAAACGGCCGGCCGATGAAAACGTACTGTGCGCCGAGGGCGAGCGCCTTCAGCACATCGGTGCCGCGGCGGATACCCCCGTCCATCATGATCGCCATGTTGCCGGCCTCGGCGACGACGCCGGGGAGCACGCGCAAGGGCGCCACGGTGTAGTCGAGCTGACGGCCGCCGTGGTTCGAGACCAGGATCCCGTCCACGCCGCTTTCGCGCGCGATGCGCACGTCCTTCGGCGAGAGCACGCCCTTTAGCACGAGCTTACCCTTCCAGTTCTTGCGCATCAGCTCTACGTGCTCCCAGGAAAGCGCATCGCGCGCCATGCGCGGGCGCTCGGCGAAGCCCATGACCGGGATGCGCGGGAAGCCCATGTTTTCCAGGTGCGGCATGCCGTGCTCGAGCACGGTGCGGCCGAAGGCGCCGAAGAGCCAGCGCGGGCGCAGCAGGCAGTCCCACATGAGGCGCAGCGTCGGCTTGAGCGGCGAGTTGTAGCCGCTCCTCACGTTATTCTCGCGGTTCGCCGGCACCTGCACGTCCACCGTCAGCACCAGCGTGTCGAAGCCCGCGCGCTGCGCGCGCTCGACGAGCGGCACGATGATCTCGCGCTCCCCGGGCAGGTAGGCCTGGAACCAGGCGGTCGGGCCGATTTCGCGCACGCGCTCCATGGGCGTGAGCGACGCCCCGCTCTGGATCATGACCGTGTTCAGCTCCGCCGCGACCTGCGCGAGCACGGAGTCCCCCATGTAGGCGGCGAGCGAGGTGCCGCCCATCGGCGGAAAGCCGAAGGGGAGATCGTAGGTGCGCCCGAGGAGCGTCGTTCTCTGCTGACGGCCGCGGGTGTTCACGAGAACGCGGGGCAGGAACTCCCACTCGGCGAAGGCGGCGCGGTTGGCGTCGCGAGCGGCGTTGGTCTCCACGCCCCCCGTGACGTAGCCGAAGATCGGGCGCGGCAGGAAGCGGCGCGCGGGCTCCTCGAAGTCATCGAGGCAGAGGATGTTCTTGAAGCGGCGCGGGATGTCGGAGCGGTCGCGCCGGCCGGCAACGCGGACGATTTCTTCGCTCGGGCGGGTAGTGGTGTCGTTCATGGCTAAGCCTTGGCGGGTGCGGGCCTCATTACGGGTTTCGGTCCGGCCGCGGGCGGTCTCCTGTGGCGCGGCAGGGCGAGCGCTAATGGTATACCGAGGCAGGTCGTGAGAATCGCGGCGGCGATCGACCAGGTGTAAGCGCCGGTCACATCGAAGAGGAAGCCGCCCAGCCAGCCGCCCAACGCCATGCCGGTGCCCGCGCCCACCATCTGGAACGAATAGATCGTGCCGAGCGGGGCGGATGCTCCGAAGAGCTGGCGGTTGATGATGGGAAAGCCCACCATCTCGCCCCCGTAGCACAGGCCGAAGATCAACGCGAACGCGTAGAACGCCCAGGCATCCTGCGCGAAGAAGAGGATCACGATCGGGGCGCTCTGGCCGATCAGGGCGAGCGTGAGCAGCACCCGCCCGCCGTAGCGCGCCGCGATGAGGGCGGAGGCGAAGCGGCTCACGGCGGATGCGCCCGCGACGGTGCTCAACACCGCCGCCGCCTCCATTCCCGAGACGCCGTTCACGATCGCCATCGACACGATGTGGGCGAGGATCACCGAGTGCCCGACGCAGCCGATGTGGTGGATCGCGATCAGGAGCCAGACCGGCCGCTTGCTCAGCACCTCTCTCAGGCCCGTCGTCACGATGCCGGGCGCGCCCACCGGGCCGCGCGCCTCCTTCTCCGGGTGTTCCGCCCCGTAGGGCGCGAGCCCCATCTCTCGCGGGCTGCTTCGGATGAGGAGCGAGAAGGCGAAGAGGATCACGCCGACGATGACGGCGATGAGGGTGAAGGCCTGCGGCCAGCCGCGCGTCTCGATCAACCACCGGAACACGGGCGCGAAGATCATGGGGCCGATCCCCATCGCGGCCCAGTAGATGCCGACCGCCAGGCCCATGTAGCGGTCGAACCAGCGGGTGAGGATGACGGGGAGCAGCACCGTGAAGGCCGCGTGCCCCATCGAGCCCACGAAGAAGCCGTAGAAGACGTAGAACTGCCAGAGCTCCGAGATCGTGCCGAGGAGGTACGTCCCCGCGGTGATGATGAAGGTGGCGACGATCATGAGCGGGCGCGCCCCGTAGCGGTCGCCGAGCCAGCCCATGATCACGACGGCGGGCAGCCCCACGATGAAGGCGATGGAATAGGCGGCCGAAATGTCGCCGCGCGACCAGCCGAAGAGCTCGACCAGCGGCTCGACGAAGACGCCGAAGGAGCCGTGGTCGGCGCGGGCGGCGATGTTGAGCATGCACGCCGCGAAGAGAACGACCCAAGCGTAGTGCAGCTTGTACTTGCCGATCGTGATCACAATGTGGTCTCGCCGCTCGGTCCTGCGCTCACAAATGGCGCGATTATACGGGCTGATAGCGGGCCGCACGAATCCGAAGGGTTGAATCGTCGGCTGCCATGGCGTAACATGATCCGTAACATGTTACGGAGCCGGCGATGAAGCCGATCAAGGTTGCCGAGCGGATGCGCGGCTACCGCGCGCGCAAGCAGGCGGCGGGCCTGCGCCTGATCCAGCTCTGGGTGCCGGACACCCGCTCGCGGCGCTTTGCCGCCGAATGCCGGCGTCAGTCCCGCCTGTTGAAGGGGGATGCGGCGGAGGGCGGGGCGCTGGAGTTCATCGAGCGCGCGGGCGCATGGGACGACGATGCGGCGCGGTGATCTCGTCACCATTGCCGCGCCCGGAAACTACGGCAAGCCGCGCCCCGCGCTCGTCATCCAGTCCGATCTGTTCGAGGAGTTGCCGAGCGTGACGCTGTGCCTGGTTACGAGCGAGCTGCGCGCTGCGCCGATTTTCCGGATTACGGTCGACCCCTCGCCGGAGAACGGGCTGCGCCGCGTCTCGCAGGTGCAGGTCGACAAGGTGCTGACGGTGACGCGCGAGCGCATCGGCGCGACCATCGGCCGGCTCGATGACGCGACCATACTCAAGGTTAATCGCTCGCTCGCGGTGTTCATCGGCCTGGCATAGAGATTCCACACCCGTCCGACAGGCATCGCATGACGACGGCGCTCAACGAGGAGCTGCTGAAGGGCAACACCTGCTTCGGCTGCGGCCCGGACAATCCGGACGGGCTGCGGATCCGCATCTTTCGCGAGGCGGGGAGCGCGAGCCGGCTCGTCGGCAGCTACCGGCGGCACTTCGGCGAGATCTGAATTCGCCGCCCGCCTTGTCTTTTCCGCCTTGATTGCGTCATGCTGTAGCCTTCATCCCTCATCCCTCATTCCTTGAGAGGTCGCCATGCCTTTCCAGCCCCCCGTCGTCGATGTGCTGTCGCTGCGCGTGGTGGTGGATTCACGCTACGAGCGCTTTCTGCCCAAGGCCACCCATCGTTACGTGCAGATCGAGCACATCGGGCGCATCCCCGGCCGGCCGCTGACGACGCTCGCCTGCGAGTGGGGGCTGTCGCTGCATCTGACTTCGGGGACCGCGGGCGCGAAATCGCAGTACCTGCTCGATTTCGGCTACACGCCGGAGATCATCAACCGCAATCTCGACCTGCTCGACATCGATACGGCTAAGCTCAACGGCCTGATCCTCAGCCACGGCCACCGCGATCACTACGGCGGTCTCGAGGGCTTCGTGAGGCAGCACCGCGGCCGGATGCGCGACGACCTCGCGCTCTACGTCGGCGGCGAGACCATTTTCCGCGAGAAGTGGGTGAAAGAGGGCGGCGAGACGATAGCCTGGGGCGCGCTCGACCGCGGCGCGCTGCAGGCGCAGAAGGTCGCATCGGTGTGCTGCCCGGCGCCGCGCGTGCTCGAGGGGGCGTTCACCTCCGGCTACATCGAGCGCACCTCGTTCGAGCAAGTGACCGGCGGCTCATGGGTAGAGGACGACCACTTCAGCGAGGCCGAGCGCAAGGGCAAGCTCGTGCGCGACCAGCATCCCGACGAGCACGCCACCTGCTACATCGTGAAAGGCCGCGGCCTGGTGGTGATCTCCTCCTGCGGCCATGCCGGCATCGTCAACTCGGTGCGCAGCGCCATGGCGGCCGCCAACGTCGACAAGGTCCACGCCGTCATCGGCGGCTTCCACCTCGGCACCTCGCCCAAGGAATATCTCCAGCACACGCTGCAGGAGCTCGAGCGCATCAACCCGGACGTGATCCTCCCGATGCACTGCACCGGCGAGGCCTTCATCGCGCTGCTGCGCGAGCGCATGCCGGACAAGGTGGTCTATTCCAACGTCGGCAGCCGCTTCACCTTCGGCGCGTAACCTCAGATGCTGCTGGCGTCGCGCCGCCGGCTCGCCGTATCATCCGCGGTCTGACTACCTGAGAGGAGGGGGTTCCCATGGCGTACCGAGGCATGACGGCTGAAACCATTTCGATCAGCGGCCACAACGGCGACAAGATTTCCGCGTACGTCGCGCGGCCGCACGGCGCCGGTCCGTTTCCGGGCGTGGTCCTCATTCACCACAACCCGGGCTGGGACGAGTGGTACTGCGAGACGACCCGCAAGTTCGCGCACCACGGCTACGCGGCAATCAGCCACAACCTGTTCCAGCGCGCGGGCGAAGGCCGCTCGGACGACGTCGCGGCGAAGGTGCGCGCGGAAGGCGGCATTCCCGACGCGCAGGCGATCGGCGACACCGAGGGCGCGGTGAAATGGCTGCGCGCCCAGCCCTGGCTGAACGGCAAGGTTGGAGTCTTCGGCACGTGCTCGGGCGGCCGGCTCGCTTTCCTCTTCGCGTGCCACACGAAGAGCATCAACTGCGTGGCCGAGCTGTGGGGCGGGCGCGTGGTAATGAAGAAGGAGGAGTTGACGCCCAAGATGCCGACCGCCCCGATCGAGTTCACGAAGAACCTCTCGTGCCCGATCCTGGGGCTCTTCGGCAACGAGGACGCCGCGCCCACTCCCGAGCAGGTGAACCTGCACGAGGCGGAGCTGAAGAAGCACGGCAAGACCTACGAGTTCCACCGCTACGACGGCGCCGGCCACGGCATCTTCTATTACGACCGGCCGATGTACCGCGTCGAGCAGGCGCTCGACGGCTGGAAGAAGGTGTTCGCCTTTTTCGAGAAGCACCTCACGAAGTGAGGGATGAGGGGACATGTGCACGAGTGTGGTTGAGGTCGTCCGCGCGGAAGGCGCGGGCAAGGGCGACGGTGCTTGGTTCGACGTCACGAGCGCGGTGGTGTCCTACGACCACCCGCACCATGCGCTGCTCGAGGATGCGATCACGATCGACTTCGTGAACCCGGCGCTCGGACCGGGGGCGCGCGCCGCAGTCGAGATCACGCTCGAGTCGGCGAAGGCGCTTGCCGCCGCCCTCGCGCGCGCGATTGCGGGGGCGGAGGAAATGGAAGGCCGCAGGGGCCAGTAGCGGGAGATCAGTTTGGCCCGCCCGCGGGTGACGCGAATATCAGGTGAAGTAGAGCTTGAGCGCCGTCTCGCCGCTGATGATCCGGCGCGCGTTGCGGTCGGGAATCCATTGCCTGAAGCTCGCGATCGCGTCCTCGTAGCGCATCCTGTCCTCGAACGCAGCGAAGGGCCAGTCGCTGCCCCATAGCAGCCGCTCGGGCCCGGCGTGGGCGAGGAGCGCCCGGGCGCAGTCCTGCGCGACCTGTTGGGACTCGAGCCGGTAGCCCGCGGAGAGCTTCACCCAGGTGCGGCCGTTGTCGATCGCGCGCATCACGGCCTGGAAGCCCGGGCACGCCGCGCCGCCTTTCTGCGGATGGCCGAAATGGTCGATCACGAGCTTGACACCCGCGGCCTGCAGCGTCGCAATGGGCGCGGCGAGCTTGTCGGCGGTCTGGTTGATGTGCACGTGCCAGTCGAGATCGCGCACACGGCGGAAGAACTTCCGGTATTCCGGCGTGGTGATGTCCGGAATGTCCTTCACGTTGCGCCACTGGAAGCGCACGCCCACGACGCCATCGTCCTTCATCATGCGCATCACGTAGGGGTCGATCGTCGGCTTGACGATCACGGTCGTGCGCAGGCGCTTGTGCCGGCGCGCCGCCTCGATCGAGTACTCGTTGTAGTCGTCGAAGAGGCTCGCCGCCGCGAGCACGGCGCGCTTCACTCCATGCCGGTCGAGCGTCGCGATGTACTGCTCGATGGTGGCGTCCGCCGGCGGCTTGTGCCACGCCGTCGCGGAGAGCGGCATGTCGGTGGTATAGACGTGCGCGTGGCTGTCTACGGTCGGCGCATCCGTCGGCTTGTCTTGGGCCATGGGAAACGCGAGTATAGGGTCCGGGCCCAGGCATGAACAGTGATTCCCCGCTGCGCGTCTACGGCAACCAGTCGCTGCTGGAGATGGCGCCGATGCTGCTCGCCGCGGACCGCATCCATCCCGGGAAGACCGTCATCGAGCACGGCGGCGTGATGGCGCTCTGGGGCAGATCCAGCGATATCGCGAGCCTGGAATCGGCCGGGCAGGCGGACGTTGCGCTGAATTCCGAGACGCAGGTTTTGCGCGGCTCGGTCGGGAATCCGGATTTGCGCTTCATCTTCACGGTCGCCGAGTGCCCGTACCGGATCGTCGCGCGCCGCTCGGCGGGCATCGGGCGGCTTGCCGACCTGCGCGGCAAGCGGGTCGCAACTCAGTTCGGCTCCTCGGGCGAGTTTTTTCTCGATGCGATGCTGCGCACCGTGGGTCTCACGGCGGAAGACGTCGTCCGCGTGCATTTCATGGCGCACACCGAGAGGCCGATCAGCCTGGTTCCGGAGGCGCTGAAGCGCGGCGACATCGATGCCGTGGCGCTGTGGGAGCCGCAGCCGCAGCGGGCGAAGGTGGCGATCGGCGCGGATGCCATCGAGTTTTGCGATCCGGCGGTCTACACCGAGAAATTCTGCTTGTGCACGAAGCAAGCCAACCT
The DNA here is from genome assembly GCA_036555615.1 of Burkholderiales bacterium. Lineage (GTDB taxonomy): Bacteria > Pseudomonadota > Gammaproteobacteria > Burkholderiales > SG8-41 > SG8-41. Next base: position 21,941 of record DATBKZ010000103.1, read on the forward strand.
GGATGACCGCGCCATGCGGGCCCGTATCGTTGCGTTTGTGCGCTCGTTGATCGCGGCCGCGCGGCGCCTGAAAGCGGATCCGGAGGACGGCTGCCGGCTGGTTGCGCAGGCGGCGCAGCTCGATATCGAGACCGTCCGCGGCGCGTGGCCGCGCTTCGATTACCCGGGAACGCTCGCCGCCGATCTGCTGGAGCGGCTGGCGCGGCAGGAGCCGTGGCTCGCGAAAGTCGAGCGCCGCGCGCCGCGGAGCCGGGATGCGCTCGCGCGGCTGATCGACGAGAGCGTGCTGCGCGAAGCGCGATCCTCTAGCGCGGCTTGAGCTTCAGCGCGCGGATCACCTTGCCCCAGCGCTGCATTTCGGAGTCGATCAGCCGGCCGAATTCCTCCGGCGTGCTCAACTCGATATCCACCGCCATGCGCCGCATGGTCTCCACGGTCGCGGGCTTCTTCATGACCTTGTGCGACTCGGCGTTGAGCGTGTCGATGATTGCGCGCGGCGTGCGCGCGGGCGCGAGCATCCCGAGCACCGCCGCCGAGCTGAACCCCGGCACGCCCGCCTCGGCGATCGTCGGCACGTCGGGCGCGGACGGCGAGCGGCGGGCGCTCGCGATCCCCAGCGCGCGCAGCCGCCCGCTTTCGATATGGGGCTTCACCGTGAGCGCGTTGCCGAACACCGCCGCCACCTCGCCGGTGATGGTCCCGATCAACGCCGGCCCCGCGCCCTTGAACGGCACTTCGCGCAGCTTCACGCTCGCCATCTGGTTGAAGAGCTCCGCGGTCAGGTGCGCGGAGCTGCCGGTGCCGCCGGAGCCGTAGAGGATCTCATCGGGCCGCCGCTTCGCCAGGGCGACGAATTCCTTCACGTTGCGCGCCGGCAGCGACGGATGGACCACCAGGAAATAGGGCGAGAGGGCGATCAGCGACACCGGGGCGAAGTCGCGCAGCGTGTCGTAGGGCAGCTTCGCGTATATGCTGGGGTTGACCATGTGCGGGCTCGATACGAAGAGCAGCGTGTAGCCGTCCGCCCCCGCGCGCACGACGTGCTCCGTGCCGACGATGGCGTTCGCCCCGGCGCGGTTGTCCACAATCACCTGATGCTTCAGCGACTCCGTGAGGCCCGCGGCCAGGTAGCGCGCGATGACGTCCGTTCCGCCGCCCGCGGCGAATGGCACCACGATGCGGACTGCCTTGGACGGATACGCCTGCGCGGAGACGGTGCCCGCGCAAACGCAGCCGATGGATAATGCTATCGCGGCTTGCCCCAGCCAATTGAACATGGGGATGATCTCCGATTGATGTGGGGGATTCGGACTACTATCTTACTTCAGCCATGGAACTGCTCTCCGCCGGGATCGAAGGGGTAAGCATGACGCCGGTCGCCGGCTGAACGGGGGGTCGATGGGCGAGCTTCAAGGCCTGACCGCGCTCGTCGCGGGCGCGGGCCGCAACAACGGTAGAGCGATCGCGCTCGCCTTCGCGCGCGAAGGCGCCGATCTCGTGCTCGTCGCGCGGGAGAAGAAGTCAGCGCTGGACGAGGTTGCGCACGAGTGCGGGAAGCTCGGCGCGAAGGTGCTGCCGCTCCTCGCCGACGTGAGCGAGCACGAGCAGGCGAGCCGCATGGCGCAGCAGGCTCTGAGTCATTTCGGCCGCATCGACGTGCTGATGAGCTGCGCCGGCCGGCGGGCGCACCAGGATTTCTGGGAGATCTCCCTCGAGGAGTGGCACAGGACCTTCGCGGTCAACCTGCATTCGCTCTTCTATCTCGCCAGGGCGATCGTGCCCTCGATGATGAAGCGCAAGCGCGGGAGCATCGTCGCGCTCGGCGGCCTCGCGTCGCTGACGGCGCAGCCGCAGCGCGCGCACGTCCTCGCGTCCAAGGCCGGGCTCCACGGCCTCATCCGCGCGCTCGCTCTCGAGCTCGGCCCGTACAACATCCGCGCCAATCTGATTGCGCTCGGCATGATCGAGAACGTGCGCGCGAATCCAGAGTGGTATCCGGAGAGAAAAGGCGGCGGCTACACCGAGCAGGATCTCGCCGGCATCGCGTTGCGGCGCTTCGGCAAGCCGCAGGAAGTGGCGAATGTCGCCGTGTTTCTCGCGTCCGACCGGTCGTCGTTCGTCACCGGCGACCGGATCGTGTGCGCGGGCGGCAAATACATGTGAGCAAGAGCTGGACCAACGAGGTTAGCCATGGAACTTCTCACCGTCAGGATCGACAAGCCCGCGACGACCAACTTCATTCTCGGGCAGACGCACTTCATCAAGACCGTGGAGGACGTGCACGAGGCATTCGTGAACGCTGTGCCGGGCATCAAGTTCGGACTTGCATTCTGCGAAGCCTCGGGCGCGTGCCTCGTGCGCTGCTCGGGCACCGACCCGGCGCTCGTCGAGCTCGCGAAGAAGAACGCGCTTGCAATCGGCGCCGGGCACACCTTCATCGTGTTCCTGGGCGACGGCTTCTTTCCCGTGAACGTGCTGAACGCCTTGAAGATGGTGCCGGAGGTGTGCCGTATCTACTGCGCGACCGCCAATCCCACGGAGGTCGTGATCGCGAAGACCGAGCAGGGGCGCGGGATCCTGGGTGTCGTGGACGGCGCCTCGCCCAAGGGCGTCGAAGCGGAATCCGACGTCGCCTGGCGCAAGAACCTGCTGCGGCAGATCGGCTACAAGCTCTAGTCCGCGGCTGAGGTCAGTACAGACAACGTCGGCGTTTTGGCAGATGGTAATCGCACGATTGCCTCCCCCTTTGGCTGGTCACGCAGCCGTGGGAGAAACGGGGGAAGCTATTGTGCCTTGATGTTCGCGGCTTTCACCACTCTCGCCCAGCGCTTGATCTCGGACGCGATGGCCTGCCTGAACTCCTCCGGGGTGCTGGCGATGATCTCCATCCCGGCCGCCGCATAGCGCGCACGGGTCTCGGGCTGCTTCAGGATCCGGATCATCTCGCCCGCGAGCTTGTCAACGATCGCCTTCGGCGTGCCGCGCGGCGCGAGTATGCCCTGCCAGTCGCGCACTTCGAGGTTCGGCACGCCCGCCTCAATCATCGTCGGCACCTCCGGCAGCTGCGCCGAGCGCTCTCTCGAGGATACGGCGATGGGCCGCAGGCGGCCCGCCTTGATGAACGGCAGAGAGGAGGTCATGGAGGCGAAGCTCATGCTCACGTTGCCGCCGACCAAGTCAGCAATTGCCGGCCCTCCGCCCTTGTAGGCAATGTGCGTGAGCTTAACGCCGGTCTCGAGCGCGAAAAACGCGCCGATGAGGTGCGGCGCGCCTCCCAGGCCCGAGGATGCGAAGGTCAGTTCGCCCGGTTTTTGCTTTGCGAGCGCGATGATTTCCTTTACCGATTTCTCTGGCCTCCTGGAATTCACGACTAGCACGTTGCCAACGGCGGCGGACATCGTGACCGGCTCGAAATCCTTTATCGGGTCGTACGGCAGCTTGAGCAGGCTCGGATTCACCGAGTAGCGCAGGGAGACGAGCACCATCGAATATCCGTCGGGATTTGCCTTGGCGACGATATCGGTGCCGATGATTTCCGCCGCACCCGCGCGATTGTCAACGATGACCTGCTGGCCAAAGCGTTCCGTCAGCCTTTGCCCCAGGATACGTGCTGAAGCGTCACTGCTTCCGCCAGGCGGAACCGGCACGATGAGCCGTACTGGCCGGACGGGGTATTTCGCCGCGGCATCTTTCATTGCCGACTGGCTCCACGCAGCACCGCCCCCAGTGAGAAGCGAGAGGGTGACTGCCGCTCCAATGCATTTGATGAATTCGGTAGTTCGCATTAGGGTCTCCCCACTTATGAACGGGCACTTGTCCAGTCTGCCGCGCCATGAAAGAGTGAAGGCACGGGCCGTGTGCGTGGCGCTACCGTGACACTACGCCGGTCTTCGGCAGGCGCAGGCGGCTGGTCTCGATGACCGCCTCAGCCTCGATTTCCACCAGCATCTCTGGCATCGCGAGACACGCTACTCCGATCAGCGTGCTCGTGGGGTAGGGGGGCTTGAAGAACTTGAAGCGCTCGTCTATCGCGGCGAAATATGCCTTCATGTCGGTGGTGTAGGTAATGGTTCGCGTGATGTCGCTGAAAGTGGCGCCCACCGACTCCAGGGCGATCTGGATCGCCTTGCACACTTCCCGGACTTGCCCGCGCATGTCGCCCTTGCACGCGACGTCGCCGTCGAGCGTGCGCGAGGTGCGCCCGGCGAGGTAGACGTGGGTGTGGGTCGTGTCCTCCACGACAATGACGGGCGTGTAGATGACCTGCCGGTTGCCGCCGACCTTGTAGGTGTTCTCGGGGGTGACGTAGTGGCGCTTGAGCATGTCGCTTCCTTCCTGTTGGTCGTTTATTGCGGGGTAATGTTGGCGGCCTTGACGACTTTGGCCCATTTTGCAGTTTCATCGCGAACCACGTTCGCCATCTGGGACGAGCCCGTGGTGTAGGGTTCGGTCCCTTCGCCGAGCAGCCGGTCGCGCACTTCCCGAAGTTGCGCCGCCTTCGCGGTCTCGGCGTTGAGCCGGGCAATCACGTCGGAGGGGGTTCCCGCAGGCGCCAGCAGCCCCACCCACAGGTTGAAGACGACTCCCGGGAAACCCGCTTCGCCCATCGTCGGCACATCGGGCGCCGCCGCTGAGCGCTTCTCCGCGGTGACCGCAAGCGCGCGCAGCTTGCCGGCCTTCACCTGGGCGACCGAGGGCGAAAGGTTGTTGAACATCAACTGCACGTGGCCGGCGATGAGATCGGCCATGGCGGGGCCGTTACCCTTGTAGGGGACGTGCGTGATGCTGATGTTCGCGTTGAGACGGAAGAGTTCGGCCGCGATGTGGGAGGAGGAGCCCGTGCTGGCGGAGGCGTAATCGAGCTGGCCCGGGCGCGCGCGCGCGATCGCGACCAGCTCCTTGACAGTCTTCGCCGGGAGGGAGGGGTGCACGACCAGCACGTTCGGCTGCCCCGCCATGATGCTCACCGGCGCGAGGTCGCGCTGCATGTCGATCGGCATCTTGCGGTAGAGGCTCGGGTTGATGGTGACGGTCGTGTTCGCGACGCTGAGGAGCGTGTAGCCGTCGGGCTTGGACTTTGCCACGATCTCCGAGCCGATGTTGCCGTTCGCGCCGGCGCGGTTGTCGACGAAGAACTGCTGGCCGAGGGCGTCGCTCCAGGCCTTGGTGTACACGCGCGTCACGAAATCCGCGCCGCCGCCGGGCGCATAGGGAACGATGACCCGCACGGACCGGGCGGGGTAGACCTGCGCTGAAGCGGCGGCCGCCCACAGGAAGGACAGCAGCACTGCCGCGATGGCTGATCGGATCCACGCAGATTCCATGTTCTGGACCTCCGGGTTGGAGTTGACGGACCTTAGCCTACCACCTGCGCTGCCGGAACGATGGGGGCGCGTATCGATTGGCGTAGACCAGCCAAATCCCTGGATAATCGCTTTGAGGAGGACGCCGTGGCTTTGGATCATCATCATTTCATGGGCGTAGCCATTGCGCTTTCGCGTGCGGCGGCGGCACAGGGAAACCGGCCGTTGGGCTCGCTCATCGTCAGCGCGGGAGGCGAGATCGTCGCGCAGGGCGGCAACCGGGTCTATTCCGACTTCGATCCCACGGCGCACGGCGAGATGGTCGTCATTCGGCTCGCCGCACGCAAGCTCGGGACGGTCGATCTCTCGGGGCACACGCTATATACCGCGATGGAGCCGTGCCCGATGTGCTGCTGGGCCATTCTTGAAGCCAATATCGGCCGTCTCGTGCTCGGTGGGCGCCACGCAGGCATCGGCCGCAAGGATATTGGAAGCTATTCCGTCGAGACCCTGCTTTCGCTCACCGGGCGCCCGCTCGAGCTCGTAACCGGAGTGCGCACGCGCGAGTGCGAGGAGCTGCGTCTCGCTTGGATCGCGGAACGCGCCGCGCGCGGACTGGGCCCGCGCTAGAACGGTGACTGGATATTTCTGTAACGGGAGGCACACCATGCGGCGACTCGCAAGCAGCGTACTCGCGTCTATCCTTGCGGCCCTGATGCTCGGCGCTGTCAGTGCGTCAGCACAAAGTCAGTCCGCCCAGCGTTATCCAAGCAAGCCGGTTCGTTTTCTGGTGGGATTTGCGCCGGGAGGCTTTACCGACGTCATGGCGCGCGCGATCGCGGGAAAACTGATCGAAACCTGGAGACAGCAAGTCGTGGTGGACAACCGCCCCGGGGCGAGCACTACCATCGCGACGGATCTCGCGGCCAAGGCGGCACCCGACGGCTACACGCTACTCATGATGACCGACAATTTCGTCACCAACCCTAGCCTGCTCAAGAAGCTCCCATACGATTCCGAGAAGGATTTCGCGCCGGTGACGCTGGCCGCACTGGCACCGTTCCTTCTTGTCGTGCATCCAACGGTTCCGGCCCGCTCCGTGACGGAGCTTGTCGCGGTGGCAAAATCGCGGCCCGACAAGCTCAATTACGGCTCGGGCGGCATCGGGGCGCCGGGACATCTTTCGGGCGAGCTGTTCAACACTCTGGCCGGAGTGAGGATGACGCATGTGCCCTACAAAGGCGCCGCGCCCGCGCTCGTTGACCTGGTAGCCGGCCAGATCCAGGTCTACTTCGGAAACCTGCCGGTTACGATTCCGCACGCGCATGCGGGGCGGGTGCGCGCGCTCGCGGTAACCTCGGCGAAGCGCTCAGCGATCGCGCCCGAGCTTCCGACGGTCGCGGAGGCCGGAGTGCCGGGATTCGAGCTGACACCGTGGTATGGCGTGTTGACGCGGGCGGGCACCTCGGAAATTGTGCTTTCCAAGCTCAACCGCGACATCGTCGCGGTTCTCAAGGAACGCGCGATGCACGAGCACATCACCAAACTTGGTGGCGAGCCTTCCCCGATGACTCGGGCACAATTTGCGAACTTCCTCAAGTCCGAATCGGTCAAGTGGGGCAAGCTGGTGCGTGATTCGGGCGCGCGACCAGAATAGCCCCTGGAAGCGTAAGCATCGTCGCCGTGTGACAGGAAGCGCCTACCGTGGGTGTCTTGGACCGCCCCTGGCGCAAGAACCTGCTGCGGCAGATCGGCTACAAGCTATAGAGGCAATATGAAGATAAAGCGCATCGAGCACGTGGGAGTCGTGGTCAAGGACACCGAGGCGAGCCGCAGGCTCTGGGAGGGTTGCTTCGGCATTCCGCTCGGCGGCACGGAGGAGAACGACAAGCGCAAGCTCGCGCTCTACTACATCGGCGAATCGATGGTCGAGCTCATCGCCGGCAAGGGCGCCGACAGCAAGCACCAGCGCATGGTCGCGGAGGGGAAGGGAGGCCTCAACCACATCTGCTTCGAGGTCGAGGACATCGACGAAGCGCTCGCGGAGCTGAAGGCAAAAGGCATTCCGCTGATCGACGAAGTGCCGCGCATCGGCCACGCCGGCTGCCGCATCGCATTCATCGATCCCAAGGCGACGGAGAACTGCCTGATCGAGCTGGCGGAGCTGCCGGAAGAGCACGGCCGGTAAAAAGGATCGCGCCGACCCTAGCCGCATCCGCGGCGCTGCTTGGTCTCATCCGTCGTTCGCGGCAGCGTGTCGCCGAACAGCGACGCATTGCGCATGACGTCGGAACGAACGATTTCCTGAGGTGTCCCACTTCTCGCAGTTCCAGCGGTTATTCCGAGCCGATTCGGCTCAACTTCAAGGAGGCACATCATGAACGCGAGACTGCGCAGCATTTTTGTCCTGTTCTTGCTGATCCTGCCCTTCGGCCACGCCGTCGCCGATGCGTACGACGACACGCTCAAGCTGTTCCGCGAAGCGAACGAGAGCCGCCCGTTCTTCGACAAGAGCTATGGCTATGCCGTGTTTCCCACCGTCGGCAAGGGCGGCTACGTCATCGGCGGCGCATACGGCAAAGGCCGCGTGTATCGGGGCGGCACCCACGTCGGAGACACGCAGATGAGCCAGCTCACCGTCGGCTTCCAGCTGGGCGGGCAGGCCTACAGCCAGATCATCTTCTTCGAGGACAGGCGCGCCTTCGACGAATTCACCAGCGGCAACTTCGAGTTCGGCGCGCAGGCGAGCGCCGTGGCGGTCACTGCGGGCGCCTCGGTGCAGCTGGGCACCAGCGGGGCGTCGGCGAGCGCGAGCGGCACTCAACACTATGCGAAACATGCGACTCCCGGCTACCACAAGGGCATGGCCGTTTTCACGCTCGCGAAAGGCGGCTTGATGTACGAGGCCAGCATCGGCGGGCAGAGGTTCGACTACGCCCGCAAGGGTGAGCAGCTCACGCGAAGCGCAAGCCCGGAACCCGTGGAAGGCGAAGTGATGCCGTAGCACAAGGCGGCCGATGTGATGTAGCGCCGACCTCGTCGAGATGTCGGAGGACGCCCCCGGCCTTTGCCGGGGGCTCTTTTTTTTGCCGATCGCGTCGCATCCCGGCGCACCTCGTCGGCGGCGTCTCGTCAGCGGGCTATGACATTTTCCGACAGTACTTTGCTTCTGTCATACTCAGCCTTGCCGGCGCCCGCGGTCTCGCCGGTACGCTGCTTGGGCAACTGGTGATCGCTTGGACCGACCAGGGGCGCGGGACCCTGGGTGTCGTGGACGGCGCCTGGCGCAAGAACCTGCTGCGGCAGCCCGGCTACAAGCTTTGGGGGAGACATGAAGATGGAGCGCATCCTGAAGGACGACCACTGCCTGCGCGCGGCCGTTGCCGCGAGCCTTTTGCTCTCCGGTTTCCTGCTCGCGGCGTTGCCCGCGGCCGCGCAGTCGTTTCCCGGCCGGCCGGTGCGCTTCATCGTGCCGATCGCGCCGGGCGGCGGCGGCGACATCACGACGCGCGCGGTGGCGCAGAAGCTCGCCGCGCTGTGGGCGCAGAACGTCGTCGTCGACAACCGCCCGGGCGGTACCGGGGCGATCGGGCTCGAGATTGCGGCGAACGCGCGCCCCGACGGCTATACGGTCTCGCTCGTCACCGGCACCCATGCCGCGCGCCAGGCGATACAGGGCAAGAAGCTCCCCTACGACCTGGTGCGGGGCTTCTCCCATGTGACGCAGGTGACGGCACAGTCGTACGTGCTCGTCGTGAACCCGGCGGTGCCGGCGAAGACGATTCCGGAGCTCGTGGCGTATTCCAACACGCAGCCGAACGGCCTTACGTTCGGCTCGTCGGGGCAGGGGAGCCTGCAGCACCTTTCCGGCGCGCTGCTCTCGACGCTGGGAAAGGCGAAGTTGCTTCACGTTCCGTACAAGGGCGGCGGGCCCGCGCTCGCCGACGTGCTGGCGGGGCAGATCAACATGATTTTCGCGACGCCGCTCGAGTCGGCGCCGCACATCCAGTCCGGCCGCCTGCGGGCGCTCGCCGTGTCGGGCACGACGCGCATGAAGACGATGGCCGCGCTGCCGACCGTTGCCGAGGCGGGAGTGCCCGGCTTCGAGGTTTCCCAATGGTACGGCGTGCTCGCGCCGGCAGGCGTCCCGAAGCCGGTCCTCGCCCAGCTCAACCGCGGGTTCGTGCAGGTACTGAAGTCACCCGACCTGGTGGAGCGCTTCGCCAAGGACAGCGTCGACCTCGTCGGCTCGACATCGGAGCAGTTCCGCGCGCACGTCGCCGCGGAGATCCAGCGCTACCAGCGCGCGATTACCGCGGCGGGCATCAAGCTCGAATAGCGGGTTGCCGGCCGGAATCGGGGAGAGGGGAGGCGCCATGCGCGTGGGATTCATCGGATTGGGGATGATGGGGGGCTCGATGGCGCTCAACGCCGGCGCCGCGGGCTTCTCGATGGCGGTGCACGATTTGCGGCGCGAAGCCGCCGAGCGCCACCTGAAAGCCGGCGCGCGCTGGGCCGGTAGCGCCGCGGAGGCCGCGCGTGGCGCGGACGTCGTCTTCACTTCGCTCCCGGGACCGCGGGAAGTCGAGTCGGTTGCCGACGGCTTGCTCGAATCGATGCAGTCGGGCGCGGCGTGGTTCGATCTTTCGACCAACTCGCCGACCGTCGTGCGCCGCCTGCACAAGCGCTTTGCCGCGAAGGGTGTGGCGATGCTCGATGCGCCGGTGTCCGGCGGACCAGCGGGCGCGCGAACGCGCAAGCTTGCGCTCTGGGTCGGAGGCGAGCGCGCGGTCTTCGACCGCTTCCGCCCGGTGCTCGACGCGATCGGCGACCAGGTCATCCACATCGGCGACATCGGCGCGGGCACGGTCGCGAAGCTCGTGCACAACGCCGCCGGCTATGCGATGCAACTCGCGCTGGTGGAAGTGTTCACGATGGGCGTGAAGGCCGGGGTGCCGCCGCTCGCGCTGTGGGCGGCGATCCGCCAGGGCTCCCTCGGCCGCCAGCGCTCGTTCGACCGCCTCGGCGAGCGCTTCCTGCGGGGAACCTACGATCCGCCCAACTTCGCACTGGCGCTCGGGCACAAGGACATGACGCTCGCCACCGAGCTCGGGCGCGAGATCGGCGTGCCGATGCGCCTCGTCAACCTCGCGCAGGCGGAGATGACCGATGCGCTGAACCGCGGCTGGCAGGGCCGCGATTCGCGTTCCTACCTGCTGCTGCAGCAGGAGCGCGCCGGGCTGGAAATCCGGGTGCCGGCTGAGGAAATCGAGGCCGCTCTCAAGCGCGACGGTTGAAATCGTGGTCGCGCAGGCCGCTCCGGGGGCGGAATCTCCAGAGAACTTGATCTTGCGCAAGCTCCTGCCGGGGCGGGGGCACCTATACTGGTCCGGCCATGAAAGACACGATCAAGTACCTCCTCGACGAATCGCGCATTCCGCACTACTGGTACAACATCGTGGCGGACCTGCCGTCGCCCCCGCCGCCGGTGCTGCACCCGGGGACGATGAAGCCGGTGGGCCCCGACGATCTCGAGCCGCTCTTCCCGCTGTCGCTGATCGCGCAGGAGGTCACGGCCGAGCGCGAGGTGGAGATCCCGGAGCCGGTGCGCGCGATCTACCGGCTGTGGCGCCCGACCGCGCTTCACCGCGCGCGCGGGCTGGAGAAGGCGCTGCAGACGCCGGCGCGCATCTACTACAAGTACGAGGGCGTGAGCCCTGCCGGCAGCCACAAGCCCAACACCGCGGTGGCGCAGGCGTTCTATAACACCCAGGCGGGGATCAAGCGCATCACGACCGAAACCGGCGCCGGGCAATGGGGCTCCGCGCTCGCGTTCGCCGGCGCGCTCTTCGGCATCGAGGTGGAGGTCTTCATGGTGCGCGTGTCCTACGACCAGAAGCCCTACCGGCGCGCGCTGATGGAAACCTACGGCGCGCGCTGCGTGCCCTCGCCCTCGAAGGAGACCCGGTCGGGACGCGCGATCCTCGCGAAGGACGCGAAGCATCCGGGCAGCCTCGGCATCGCGATCTCGGAAGCGGTGGAGGTCGCCGCGAGCCGAGACGACACCAAGTACGCGCTGGGCTCGGTGCTGAACCACGTGCTGCTGCACCAGACGGTGATCGGGCAGGAGGCGATGGCGCAGTTCGCGCTCGCCGACGATTTCCCCGACGTCATCATCGGCTGCACCGGCGGCGGCTCCAACTTCGCCGGCATCGTCTTTCCGTTCCTGGGCGCGCAGCTGCGCGGCGGCAGGAAGGTGCGCATCGTCGCCGTCGAGCCCGCGGCGTGCCCGAGCCTCACGCGCGGCCGCTACGCATACGATTTCGGGGACACTGCGCACCTGACGCCGCTTGCCAAGATGCACACGCTGGGCTCGACCTTCACGCCGCCCGGCTTCCACGCCGGGGGCTTGCGCTATCACGGCATGTCGCCGCTCGTGAGCCACGTGAAGGAGCTCGGGCTGATCGAGGCGCGCGCCTATCAACAGACCCGGTGCTTCGAGGCGGGCGTCAGGTTCGCGCGCGCCGAAGGCATCCTGCCCGCGCCGGAGGCCAACCACGCGGTGCTGGGCGCGATCGAGGAAGCGCTGCGCTGCAAGGAGGAGGGGGTGTCGCGCGCGATCCTCTTCAACCTCTGCGGCCACGGCCATTTCGACATGCAGGCCTACATCGACTACTTCGCGGGGAAGCTCACCGACCAGCACTACGACGAAGCCGAGCTCGCCATGGCGCTCGCGGGCCTGCCCTCGGTCACGGCAGAGTCGATCTAGGTTACCGTCGCGTCACCGCGGCGCGGTCACGGCCGCACGAGGTCGGCGTGGCCGAAGCCCTTCGAGTAGTCCAGGACCGAGATCACCTTCGGCGTGACCTTCACGAAGGCCGTGCCCGCTAGATCCTCCTTCGAGACCTTCCGCAATTCAGGGAACTTGCGGGCGAGCAGATCGAAGGCACGCTTGACCTCGCCCGGCTTCGCGAGCACGCGCGCCCGCGCGCCCATCGACAGCCCCTTGATGCGGGCCCAGTTCCGGGCGTCGTGGTCGATCGTGAGCGAGACCTTGGGAGAGCGCCTGAGGTTGCGGACTTTCTGGCTCGCGCGGGCACAGCAGAAATAGAGATCGAGCCCGTCGTTCGCGTAGCCCACCGTGGTCGTCTGCGGATAGCCGTCCGCGCGCACAGTGGCGAAGTTCATGTTGTCGTGCTGCTTGAGCAGCGTCAGGATGCGGGTCTTGAATGTGCGCTTCATGGGTCGCGTCCTTCGAAATAGGGGTTCTGGATTGCCGCTTGGCCGGCCATGACAATCTAGCGCTCCGGCGCGGCGGCAATATTGACCCAGATCAAGCGGCGCCGGGCCTCACGGGCCGGAGAGCAGTCCCAGGCTCTCGAAGCGCAGGTAGAGCTCGCGGCACGCCCAGGCGTCGGTGGCGGCATAGGTGATCTGCGCCGGGGACAGGCGCGGCGTGGCCCAGTTCGAGGTGCGGTTGCCCTTGGGAATGCGGAAGCCGAGGAGGATGCCGGCGAGATTGCGCACGCCGGTCTGGCCGAGGCCGCGGCGGCGCGCGACGACGCCCAGGTCGAGCACGTTATTCACCGTGAAGGGAAATACCAGCTTGAGCTGGCGCATGTCGTGCGCGAGGCCGACGCCGGCCTTGACGGTTTCCCCGCGCGCGAGCAATTCGACGAGGGCGGGGAAGACGTCGAGTCGGCTCAACTGAAATAGGTACACCGCGCGCGCCGTGGCCGCCTGAACCAGGCACGGCAAATGGTGCTCGCCCTTCTTGAACGAAGGCCGCGTCTCGGTATCGAAGCCGACGACGCGTTCCTGCCGGAGATCCGCCCGCGCCTGCTCGAGTTCTTTCGCCGTTGCGACGAGCGACACCGTGCCCTCGTAGCGGCGGATCGGCAGGTCAGCGAGGTCGTCGCGCGAGATGCTTCGCATGGGTTGATGAGCGATGAGTAAGGAATTGTAAGGCGAAAAATAGTGATTGCTCCGCGTGCCCGGAGCGCGTATAAGCGATACAGGTGTCGGGACGGAGCGCGTGCCATGGAAGAGATCGTCGGATTCACGGAGCTGCGCTGGCTGCGGGAGCTTTCCGTGAACAGCCGGAAGCGGGCGCTTCCCGAGCTGGTCGGGGCGCGGCTCCTCAAGCGCGGGCTCATCGAGCGCACGATCGGCGGCTTCGCGCTCACGGCACGGGGCCGGATCGCGCTCGCCAAGCTGGGTTAGCGCCGCGGGCCCGCCATGAAGTCGCAGCTGATGCACGTGACGAGCGGCCCCGGCCGCGTGGTGATCGGCCCCAAGAAGCTGCGCGGCTGCTACGCCCGCATCGTTTCCCTGAAGGACGGCTCGGGGCGCATCGAAACCTACAACCACCGGTCCGGGACCTGGATCCCGGCGCACGAGAGCATCACGTTCAGCGAGGTCTGGAGCGCGCCGTCCGCGCCGGCATTGATGACGGCGCATGCCTCCGCTGGAATCGGCGGAACGCCCCCGGCGGCGGGCGAGAACTGAGCCGCGCGGTCAGCGGCGGCGCTGGTAGGAGGGCCGCGGCGCCATCACCGGCGGAGCGGTGGTGTCCTTGTGCCGGAAGTTGATGCGCCCCTTGGTGAGGTCGTAGGGCGAGAGCTCGACGGTGACGCGGTCCCCGGCCAGGACCCGGATGCGGCGGATGCGCATCTTGCCGTTGGTGTAGGCCGTGATCGTATGGCCGTTGTCGAGCGTGACCCGGCACTGCGTGTTGGGCAGCACTTCGTCGACGACGCCCGTCATTTCAATCAATTCTTCCTTTGCCATGTTCGGTTTCCTGTGGGAACGACGCGGCGTTGCCGCCGTCCCGCGGTCATGTAGTGCGCTGCGCGTGAGCTTCCTGAAACCCGCGTCCGGGATGGGCGCGGCATCGATCAGGGAGACTACGTGGCCGTCCGCAACCAGCGCGAGAGCAGCTGTTGGCGGCCGATGAGAGGCGCGAGTATGGGCGCTGCGCGTGCTGCTGGCAAGGATTATTTTGCGCGCGCCGGCTGGATGCCCGGCCGGGCCTCGACGTTGGGCTGCATGCCGAGCGCGTTGTTGATCCGGTTGTTGGAGTTGTAGATCGCGACGATCTGGATCGCCTCGAGGATCTCCTCTTCGCGGCAGCCGGCCGCGCGCAGCCGGCCCATCAACGTCGCATCCACGTCGGCGGGGTGCAGCGTCAGCTTCGAGGCGAACTCCGCGAGCGCGCGGTGCCGCGGGGAGAGCTCGGCGCGGCGCCAGGCAAGCGCCAGGGTGTCGACGAGGAGCGGATTCATCCCGTGCTTCTTCAGCGCCGCGGCGTGCGACAGGATGCAGACCTCGCACCGGTTCTCCACGCTCGTCACGAGCGCCAGCAGCTCGCGCTCGAGGGGCGGGAGATGGCCGTCCGCCCCGCGCATCAGCCGGTCGAGATAGCCCTGGTAGAGCGCCAGCCGCCCGGGCCCGAACGGGAGCTTGAGGAAGTTCCGCACGAAGCCCAGGCGCTCGCGGCATTCCTCCTGGAGCCGCAGGACCTCCGGCTCGCGGCTGGCGGACTCGGGCAGGCGCAGCCAGGAAAATCGCCGGGCGGACTGTCCGCCCGCGGCGGGCTTCTTACTGCGAACGGGCCTGGCCATGCGCGTCTCCTGGATGAGGTGGCTTCACTCGGGCTGGATGCCGGCCCCGCGCGCGACCTTGATCCACTTCTCGATCTCGGAGCGGGTGAAGCGCTCGTATTCCTCCGGCGTGCTCCCCACCGGCTCCGCGCCCTCGCCCGAGAGGCGGTTGCGCACGTTCGGGTCGGAGAGCGAGGCCTTCAGCGCGGCGAGCACGCGATCGATCGCCGGGCGCGGCGTGCCCGCGGGCGCGAAGAGACCAAAGCCCGCGGTGACGACGAAGCCGGGGACGCCTCCCTCGATCATGGTGGGGACGTCCGGCGCCGCAGCCGAGCGCTTGTCGCCGGCCTGGCCGATCATGCGCAGCTTCCCCGCGCGCGCGTGGGGGATCACCGCCGGCATGCTGCTGATGAGGAGCTCCACGTGGCCGGCGATGGTATCGACGAGAGCCGGGCCGGCGCCCTTGTACGGCACGTGCGTCATCTTGATCTTCGCGAGCGAGCCGAGCAGCTCCGCCGACAGGTGGCCGATGCTGCCGCGGCCGGCGCTGCCGTAATTGAGCTTGCCCGGGTTCGCCCGGGCGAGGGCGACGAGCTCCTTCACCGACTTGACCGGGAGCGAGGGGTGCACCACCAGCGCGGCCGGCACGTCGGCGACCTTCGAGATCGCGGTGAAGCTGCGCACCGGGTCGAAGGGGAGCTTCTTCACCATTGCCGGGTTGATGACGTGCGCCGCCGACACCATGAGGATCGTGTAGCCATCGGGGGCCGCTTTCGACGCGATCTCGGTGCCGATCATGCTGCCCGCGCCGCCGCGATTCTCGATGACGATCTGCTGGCCGAGGGCCTTGCTCATCCCCGGGGCGACGATGCGCGCGATGATGTCGGTGTTGCCGCCCGGCGCGAACGGCACGATCATGCGCACCGGCTTGACCGGATAGGCCTGGGCCTGCGCGCCCCATGCCGCGGCAGCGAGCGCGAGGAAGAGCAGCGGGCGGAAGATCTGCGGAACGGTTTTCGAATTCATCGGAGTCCCCTTTGTGGACGTTGTTGCCGCTTGTGTTTCGTCCTCGAGTCTAAACCAATTTAGAATCCAGCTTGCCAGACCCCCTGTATTCTTGACCCAGATCAACCCCGGGTTGCTCTATTGGCATCGTCTGAACGACTTATCCGATTGCGCGAGATCTCGAACATGGCCGCATCGACGACTGAATTCAGGGTGATGACCTCCGGCGCCTTTACTGCCGCGCACCTCGCATTGATTCCCCAAGTGGAGCGCCTGACGCAGGCGAAAGTCGTGACCGCCTCCACCTCGATCGGCACGGGGGAGATGTCGATCCCGAACCGCCTCAAGCGCGGGGAGGTGGCGGACATCGTCATCGTCGCGGAGCACGCCCTGCGCCGGTTCGTCGCGGAGGGCCTCGTGCTGGCAGATGGCCTGAAGGTCGTTGCCCGCTCGAGCGTCGCATTCGCGGTGCGCGCGGGCGCGCCGAAGCCTGACATCGGCTCCGCCGATGCGCTGAGACGAACGCTCCTGCAGGCGAAATCGGTCGGGTACTCGGCAAGCGAGAGCGGACGGTATTTTTCCGGGGAGCTGGTCCAGCGGCTCGGGATCGCCGGCGAGGTGCTGCCAAAGAGCCGCATGGTGGGCGGCGGGGTGCGCGTGGGCGCCGTCATCGCGCGCGGCGAAGTGGAGATCGGCTTGCAACAGCTGAGCGAGCTCTTGCCCGTGCCCGGGATCGAGCACATCACGCTCCTGCCGCCGGAGCTGCAGAAAGTCACGCCTGTCGCCGCGGGCGTTGCGGCGAGCTGCCCGCATCCAGCGCTTGCGCGAACGGTCATCGAGTTCCTGGCTTCCCCTCAAGCTGCGGACGCGATCAGGAGCAGCGGTCTCCAGACGCCGTAATGAGCCCGGTCGAGCATCGGGGGAAGAGCCGCGCTCTGATGCGGGCGATGCGGTTGTTGGCTGCGTCGTGCGCCCTCGCGGTGTTGTCCGGCTGCGGCGGCGATGCATCGGTCGCGATCTGCTTCGGCAGCACGGCGTTCTGCACCCTGGCTTTCAATCCGGTCGCAGACGCGGGCCCAGATAAGACCGTGACGTCCGGCTCGCTGGTGACGCTCGACGGCTCGGGGAGCGCGGGCAGTATCAGCTCCTATGCCTGGACGCAGACGGGCGGGCCGGCCGTTGCCCTGGTCAACGCGAACACGGCAGTTGCGACCTTCAATGCTCCCTTCGTGGCGAGCGCGGTGACATTGACTTTCCAGCTCACGGTCGTCGACCAGTCGAATCAGGCCGCTACCGACGCCACGAGCGTCACCGTGCAGCCGTAGAGGCCCCGCGCCGGCCCTGGCGCAGATAACTTGATTTGCGTCAATACGCCGCGCCGGGAGGCGGGGTCTAATCTGTACTTGCCGAATGAAGGCGGCAAAAGGAGGTTTCGATGCTGGTCAAGGAAATCATGACACCCGG
Source organism: Burkholderiales bacterium (assembly GCA_036555615.1). Classification (GTDB taxonomy): domain Bacteria; phylum Pseudomonadota; class Gammaproteobacteria; order Burkholderiales; family SG8-41; genus SG8-41. Next base: position 39,315 of record DATBKZ010000103.1, read on the forward strand.
TGTGGACGCCGTGCGACCCGATGCGACGCTGCAGGAGGCCGCGCGCAGGATGCGCGACACCAACGTTGGCTCGCTGCCCGTGTCGGAAGCCGGCAAGCTCCTCGGGATGATCACCGACCGCGACATCTGCTGCCGCGCCGTGGCCGAAGGCCGGGACACGGCACGTACCACGGTGCAGGAAGTCATGTCGCGCGAGCTGACGAGCTGCTTCAGCGATGACGATATCGCGGAGGCGGCGCAGCTCATGGAGCGCAAGCACATCCGCCGGCTCGCGGTGCTGAACCGCGACCACACGATGGCGGGCTTCCTCTCGGTGGATGATCTGGCGCATCACTCGCACCAGCTCGCGGGCTACGTGCTCGACGCCGCGCGGGCGAAGCACCGCGAGACGCGGGCGCAGTGGTACTACTCGGGTGGCTGATCCGGCCTGAAACGCCGGCGACTACCGGGCGGGCAGCGCCGCGACGACGTCGATCTCGATCAGGAATTCCGGCTCCGCCAGCCGGCTCACGACGAGCAGCGTGTTGGCGGGCGGCGCCTGCAGGCCCTTGTAGCGCTCCAGGCGCACCTCGCGCAACGCGGGGAGATTCTCCGCGTTGGTCAGGTAGGTCGTGGTCTTGACGAGGTTGTGCAGCGTCGCGCCCACGGAGCGCAGCGCAAGCTCGATGTTGTCGTAGACCGCATGGGCCTGCCGGCGGAAGTCGCTCGCGCGGACCTTGTAGCTCGCGTCGGCCGCCGTCTGGCCCGACAGATAAATCATCCGCGCGCCCTGGACCTCGACCAACTGCGTGAGCCGCGGCGAAGTCCACAGCCCCGCGGGATTGCTGTATCGCACTTCGAACGTCGGATTCATTGAGTCTCCCGTTTGGCGCGCGCGATTTCGGGCTGCGCGCGGCGCGGGCATGCTAGCATGAACTTCGACCGACACCTGCGCGTTGTGAGGAGACAAACATGAGCTTCATGCGAGCCGGCAGCGTCGCCTGCCTCGTCCTGTGGAGCGCGGCCGCCGCGGCACAGGGCTATCCCGAGAAGGCGGTGCGGATGATCGTTCCGTTCCCGGCCGGCGGGGGATCGGACACCGCGGGCCGGGCGATTGCGCAGCGCCTGAGCGAGCGCTTCGGGCAGCCGGTGGTGGTGGAGAACCGGGTCGGGGCCGCCGGCAGCATCGGGGCGGAGCTTGCCTCGCGGGCGCCCGCCGACGGCTACACCATTCTTCTCGGCTCGACCTCGGAGCTGACGCAATATCCCCTCGTCAATCGCAAGATCCGCTACGACCCGGTGCGCGATTTCGTCCCGATCAGCATGGTGGGCACGATTCCTCTCGTGCTCGTGGTGCACGCGTCGCTCCCGGCGAGCTCGGTGGCGGACCTGATCCGCCTCGCGCGCGCGCGGCCCGGGGACATCGATTTCGGCTCGGCGGGCGTGGGCGCGACAACGCACCTCGCCGTCGAGCATTTCATGCTGCTCGCCAAGGTGAAGCTCCGGCACGTGCCCTACAAGGGCAGCCCGCAGGTGAGCGCCGATCTGGTGGCGGGCCACATCCAGATGGCGATCCCCACCATGCCCGCGGCATTCCCGTTCATCCAGTCGAAGCGCATCCGGGTGCTCGCGGTGACGACGGAGAAGCGCGTGCCGGTGCTGCCGGACGTCCCCACGATGCAGGAAGCGGGGGTGAAAGGCTATGTCAACGTGCTGTGGGCGGGCGTGCTCGCGCCGCGAGGAACGCCCGATGCCGTCGTCAAGCGGCTGAACCGCGAGATCGCGGCCGCGGTCACGACCGCGGGCGTGCGCAAGGTGCTCGAAGCAAACGGCGCGACGCCGCAGTCGAGCACGCCGCAGGAATTCGCGGCGTTCATCAAGGCCGAGCTGGAAAAGTGGGGATTGGTCGTGAAGGCGGCGGGCGTTACGCTTTGACGTAGACCCACAGGTCGAGCTGCACGGTGCAGCCGGGCACGACGAGCGGCCCCGGAACCTGAACCGCCGAGATCGGGAGCGGCCGGCCGCCGAGGCGCTCGAGCCAGGCGCGGCACGAGGCCTCGAATTCCCCGACGTCCGTGTGGAACTGCTGGATCCGCACCACGTTCTCGAGCGAGGTGCCGGCGGCCCGGCATCCCTCCGCCGCGATTTCGAGCAGATACTCCATCTGCCCCCGGATGCCGGCGCGCGACCGGGAGCGTTTGGCGCCGCGGCGCGATCCCGCGATCGGCCCGTTCGCGTCGGCGGCCACGAGGCCGGAAAAACAGAGGAGGTTGCCCGCCCGCACCGCAAGCGGGTGCCCGTCGCATACCGCCGGGTAGCTTCCTTTCACGGGCGTTGGCGTGATCTTGCCACCGCTGGTCACCGCCACCAGGTTGATCTCGCAGCGCGCCTCAGTGATCGCGAATCCCGGATCGAGCGTCGGCACGAATGTCGTCGCGGGCACGGCACTTCCGAAATGCCGCGCCCACACCTGGTTGAAGGCGGGAACGTCGTGGATGTCCGCGAGATACACCTGCGCCTTCACGGCGCTCGCAAGCGACGCCCCCGCGCCTTCGAGCGCCGGCACGAGCTTCCGGCGGACGATGTAGTCGGCCTCGAGCTGGATGCGGTTTCCCTTCCAGAGATGGCCTTCGGGGACCTTCGCCTCGGGCGCGATGCCGCCGAGGTCGCCGGGCTTCCACGCGGCGAGGAATCCGGCGATGAAGACGTAGTCGCCGGCGGTTGCCACGGGCGCGAAGGCGGAGGTCGAGGGAACGTCGAGTCCCGCGGGGAATACGGGCTTCACCTCGAGGCCGGCGCCGGGACGAACCGCGATCATCTCCATCGACATGCCGGCGCCGGGCAGGAGGAGGCGCGGCTCGAGCACGGACGTGCTGGGAGCAATGTAGTCGCCGCAGCGCTCCTTTCTCGCGAGGTGGAGAAAGGGCACCGCGCGCCAGTCGGGGAAATACTGGTCGGTGCGGACCGTGTGCGCGAAGTCGGTGCCGCCCGCCCTCAGCACTTCCTCCGCGCGCCGATAGAGGCAGATCGCTTCGCGGTACCAGCGGGGAAGGCCCGAGAGCGGGCGGGGACCATCGGCCGCTTCGGGCGCGAGCCCGCCCTTCTCGTCCCTCGCGAGGATGCCCGACGCGAAGACCCACGGCCCCGCGCGCATGCCCGGCGCGAACGGAATGCGCCCCTTCCCGATCTTGATGGGAAGCAGAGGTTCGACTAATGCCATCCTACGCGCCGGGGCCGCCAGTGCTGCGACCGGTGTTGGGCGAGACGGTCCGGATTCTCGAAGAGCTTGACCAGGACGAGGCCGGCGATGAAGCCGCCCAGGTGCGCCCAGAAGGCGACGCCGCCCTCCTGTCCGGCGACGATGCTGGTGAACCCTCCGAACAGCTGCAGCACCGCCCAGTAGATGAGCATCACCCACGCCGGCAGCGCGATCGAGGTGAGATAGAACCCGATCGGCACCATGGTGAACACCCGGACCTTCGGGAACAGCAACAGATAGGCGCCCATCACCCCGCTGATCGCGCCCGAGGCGCCGACCATCGGCACCGTGGAGGCGGGATTGGCGACGACCTGCGCGAGCGCGGCGGCGAGCCCGGTCAGCAGGTAGAACGCAAGGAACCGGGGCCGCGTCATCGAGTCCTCGATGTTGTTTCCGAAGATCCACAGGAACCACATGTTCCCGAGGAGGTGCATCCAGGAGCCGTGCAGGAACATGGAGGTCACCACGTTCTGGACCTGGCGGCCGGGATCCGTGAGGCACACCAGCCCTTCGCCCATTGAAAAGCGGGCGCCGGGCGGGACGGACGCGGTCAACTCCCCGGGAATGAGGCCGAGCTCGCACACCGAGCGCGCAAGCGGAAGCGTGGCGCCCGCGCCCTGGAGGAACAGCCACGCAGCCGCGTTAAGCGCGATCAGGATGAACGTGACATACGGCGTGCGCTGAGTCGCGTTCTCGTCGTGATAGGGAATCACGGCTCAGCCGG
>DATBKZ010000104.1:0-14419 GCA_036555615.1 Burkholderiales bacterium
TTCGGTGACCGAGTAACCCCGGTCGACGATCTGGCGTACGGCTTCCTCCTTAAACTCCGGCGTGAATCGCTGGCTACTCATGCACTCCCTCCTATGCTTAAATCATAGACCGGAAGTGCCAACTAGACCGGGGGAAGCACAACATGACAAACCCGATGTCAACAAGATCGAGGGAAGATCCCGTCCTGTGTACTAGCCCTCGTCGATTCCCAGCGAGCCACGCAGCAAACCCGATCAGTTTGTTATCTCGGACACGAGCACCGTCAAGACCCGCTGGGGCGGGATCAGCGTATTGGGCACGATCGACAACACGGGTGAAGACACGCCGCGCTATGTCAATGTTTATGCCGACCTCTTCGATAAGAATGGCAAGTTCATTTATTAATGCATGCATCAATTCAATGAGGGTCTGCGGAAGGGCCAGCGGGCTAACTTCATGATTCAGTGTCACGGAATGCCCGCAGAACTCGCGACAAGGCATGAAACGCACAAGGTCTATGCACGCACTTTCTAACCATATGTAAGGCAAAGCCGCGACCCGGTGTTCTCAATGCTGACCATCCAGGGCATCGATCACGTCGTCCTGCGCGTCCGGGACATCGACGCCATGCGCCGTTTCTACTGCGACGTCCTCGGCGCCACCCACGTCGCGTACCGCCCCGAGTTCGGCATGTCGCACCTGCGAATCGGCGCCTCGCTGATCGACCTGGTCGAAGTCGATGGCCCTTTGGGCAAGGCCGGCGGCGCTGCCCCCGGCCCCGAGGGGCGCAACATGGATCACTTTTGCGTGCGCGTCGAGCCTTTCCACCAGGATTCGATCGTCGCCCACCTCAAGCGCCACCAGGTCGCCGTCGGCGACATCAGGACCCGCTTCGGCGCCGAGGGCAACGGCGTATCGATCTATCTCACCGACCCCGAGGGCAACACTGTCGAGCTGAAGGGGCCTTCGGACGGCAAGCCCGTACCGCCGCGTGCCCCGTGACTTGGGAGGAGTGAAGAGAAATCCGCGCGCGCCGGTGGGCGTGTCCGTTGTGTCCGGCAATGTCTACCCCTTCAGATGTGATCTATCAGCAGACGAAGCGCCTCAAGAGAAGCGGCGCTCCGCTGGCATCTCCGTTCAGGGAGATGGTCGAGTGGATCGGCGCGGAGTTTCGGGTACGCGTTCTCAATGTCGTGTACGACATCGATGATTCATACGACCGGCCGCGATTGAGCGTGATTCTCGACACGCAGGAAGATGCCATGAAGCTTCAGGATGGCGCGTTCGGCGGCTTCAGCAGGCTGGCCCAGAAGCGAATTCAAGAGCACTTCGAGGCGATACTCGCCGAACAAGGCAACCGGCGCTTCAATGTCGAAGGAATGTTTGTGGTCTTTGCCGCGTTCGAGCACGTCGCCAGGATGGAGGCAAACGAGAGCGTCACCAAGAACGATCTGGATCAGTTCAAGGCGAAGCTGAACAACCAGGATCTTTGGGAGATATCCAGGCTGTCCGACACCGTGACGTTCTTTTTCTACACGGACGCGCAGGTGAAGCACTACGAAGCAGCGGGACTCCGGGACGCATATGCCCGGGAGTATGCCCGCCTCATCGAGCCGCACGATGAATTCGGGTATTTCCGGCGCCGCGGCGTGCTGGCTTATTTCGACTCGAAGGAGAATTTCGACTCGAACTACGAGAGCAACTGGTATTACTACTACAAATGACCGGGAAGCGATGCGATAAACGGCGTGGCCGCGCATCAATTGCCGCCCGCCGCGGATTTTGGTCGCCGCATGCTCCCTGCCACCAGCCGGTACTCGAAGAGCCGGCACTCGAGCGCGCCGTTGTAGAGCGGCATGCGGCGCGAGGCCTTGAGCCCGATCAGCCTGGCGAGGCGCAGGTCGGCGGTGAGGATGTAGCCGGTCCAGCCTGCGTAGCGCTGCTTGAGCGCATCGCCGAGCCTGGGGTAAAACGCTGCGAGCTCGGTGTCGTCCCCGATCCTCTCGCCGTAAGGCGGGTTCATCACCAAGATGCCCGCGGGAGCGGGTGGGCCGCCGTCGAGCACGTCCATTTGCTTCAGTTCGACGCCGTCAGCGAGACCAAGCGCCGCGAGATTGTCCCGCGCGAGCGCCAGCGCTGTTCCGGACTTGTCGCGTCCGTAAATGGGGAGCATCCCCACCCGCTGGCGCCGGGCGCGCGCTTTTTCTTGCAGCGCGCGCCAGCGGCCGGCGTCGAAGTTTGCCAGCCGCTCGAATCCGAACGAGCGATCCATCCCGGGCGCGACGTCGAGCGCGATCATTGCTGCTTCGATCACGAAGGTGCCGCTGCTGCACATCGGGTCGAGGAGGGGCGTAGGCACGGCCCACCCCGTGAGCTTCAGGATCCCGGCGGCAAGGTTCTCGCGCAGAGGGGCCTCACCCGCTTTCGCGCGCCAGCCGCGCTTGAAGAGCGCTTCGCCCGAGGTGTCGAGGTAAAACGTCGCCTCGTCCCGCGTGAGGAACGCGTGGATGCGCACATCGGGCTCGGCGGTGTCCACATCCGGGCGCCTGCCGCGCGCCGCGCGGAACGCGTCGCACACGGCGTCTTTCACGCGCAGCGTGACGAAGTCGAGGCTCTTTACAGGCGACTTGATCGCCGAGACGTTGACGCGGATGGTGCGGCCAACATCGAAGAACTGCGCCCAGGAAAGCGAGCGCGCGGCCTCGAAAATGTCGTGCTCGCTGCGGTAGCGCGCCTGTCCGACCTGCCACAGTACCCGGCTCGCCACGCGGCTTTCGAGATTGACGGCATAGCAGAGCGCGAGGTCGCCCGCGAACGCCGCGCCGCCATCAACTGCCTTGACATCGCGCGCCCCGAGCGCGGCGAGCTCGGCCGCGAGCACCTGCTCGAGGCCGCGCGGGCAGGTCGCGAAGAACGTCTCCATGAGACCCGGTCAGGCGCGGGCGCGCCGGACAGGATTGCGCAGCACGCCGATGTCCTTCTGAATGATTTCCACGACGTCGCCGTCCTTGAGATCCGGCTCGGTCGCGCCGTCGGTGCCGAGCCACACCACGTCGCCCGGCTGCAGCGTCATGTATTTCGAGATCTGCGAGATGTAGTGCTGGGCGGAAAACAGCATCTTGTCGGTGCCGTACTCGGAGGCCGTCTTGCCGTTCACCTTGATCGTGACCGTCAGCCCCATGGGGTCGATGCCGGTGGCGATGAACGGCCCCATCGGCTTGAAGGTGTCGCAGTTCTTGGCGCGCCACAGCGTGCGGTCCTGTTTCTGCCAGGTACGCTCGCTGACGTCGTTGCCGAGCGTGTAGCCGAGCACGCACGAGAGGGCGTCCTTTTCGGAGAGGTTGCGCGCGGTCTTGCCGATCACGGCGACGAGCTCGCCCTCGAACTGGACCGGGCCGGGGGAATCGGCGGGAATGACGATCGCCTCACCGGTCGCAACCAGCGCGTTGGCGGAGCGGTAGCCGATGTCCGCCTTCTCCGGGGGCTTGCGATTGCCGCCCGTGCGCCGGTTGGCCCACTCGATGTGCGCGGCGTAGTTGAGCCCCGCGCAATAGAAGTTGGGCGGAAGGCACGGCACGAGCGTTTTCACGGAGTTGAGAGCGTGCCGTTTCGGCGTGCTCCTGTACTTGCCGAAGATCGAGCCCTCGAGCTCGCTCACCTGCTCACCCTCGACGGCGCCGTAGAAAATCCTTCCCTGCTGCTCGAATCGTCCCAGCTTCATGATCTCCCCCTTCAAGCGGTGGTCGGAAAAACGGGAAAAGGCTACGCGCTGCGGCTTCAGGACGCGAAGAACTGGTCGAGCCGGGCCGTGACCTCTTCTACCTTGATCAGATCCATGGCGTCCGGGTCGCGCACGCGCACCCCCCATGGCACCTGGTCCACGCCCGCGCCGAATTCCGCGCGAACGGCGTCCGGATAGCGGTCGACGACCCAGCGCTGGCTCAGGTATGGCCCCGTGCGGAAGCGGTTCGACGTCGCGTAGAGGCCGATGACCGGCGTGCCCACGGCGGTTGCCATGTGCGCCGGGCCGGAATCCGGACAGACCAGCACGTCCGCGCGATCGAGCAGGGCGAGGAGCTGCTTCAACGTCGTTTGTCCGACCAGGTTGAGCGGCGCGTTCTTCGTCGCCAGGCGGCAGATGCCAGCGGCGTATTGCGCCTCCAGCTCGGTCGGTCCGCCGGTGATGACCACGCGCGCTCCGTGAGCCGTTGCGGCATGCTCGGCGAGCGCGGCGTAGTTCTCGATGCGCCAATTGCGATAGTTGCGAAAGCGCTGGCTCGAGCATGGGCTGATGACAAGCGTGCGGCCGCCGGGCGGAATGTGGCGCAGGGCGAAAGCGCGATCGGCCTCGCCGAGAGGTATGTCCCATTTCAGCAGCCGCTCGCTCACGCCGAGCGCCTCCGCGAAGCCGAACAGGCCGTCCATCACGTGCTCGCGCGGACGCACGGGGATGCGCGCGTTGGAGAACAGGTGCTGGTAGTCGCGGGCGCGCGGCCGGTCGAAGCCGAGCCGCACGCGGGCGGGAACCAGCAGGCTCGTCAGATTGGCGCGGAGCGATGCATGCATCATGAGCAGAAGGTCGAAGCGGCGCCCGGCCAGATGCCGGCGCACGCGCAGGAATCCGCCCGCTCTGGCCGACTTGTCGAGCACGGCAAGCTCGACGCCGTCGATGCCGGCCATCAACGCTGCCTCGGTCCCGCCGATGACCCACGTGAAACGGCTCTGCGGCCACGCGCGCTGCAGCGTGCGCACGACCGGCAGCGCATGACAGGTGTCGCCGATCGCGGAGAGGCGCAGGATGCAGACATCCTGCGGGGGACGGTCCCGGAACTCTTCGAGTCGCGCGTTCACGTGCGCAGCGATCGTGCGGGGTGGCCGCACGCGATTGTCCGTGATGATACGCGGCGGCGGGTCGGCCCGGCGAGGTTCAGGCGGCGGAAAGGATCCGGTACGGCGCGAATTGCGGCAGCCGGCAATGGCGCAGCCGCAGCAGGAAGGTATTGACCAGCGCGTGCTGCCCGGAGAGGCTCGCGTGGCTCACCATGTCGGTAAAAACCATCCACGCCGAGAACGGCGCGAAGCGGATCTCGACCTGGCTCGAGGTATCGTCGCGGAACGCGGGCTCGTCCTTCATGTAGTTGTGGAACCGCCGCATGGTCCGGTCGTAGGGGCTGCTGTCGATCAGCATTGCCTGCGGCAGGCCCGCCGCGGCGATCGTGCGGAGCACCCCCGTGCGCATCTTGTCGAGCGCCCCCCGCTCGAGCGAGGCGCGCCCGCGCGTGTCGGGCGTGACCTGCGCCGCCCGCCCGAAGCGCGCATAGAGATCGGGAAAGTTGCCGCGGGTCGCCCACACGCGATCCTCGGCGGGATTGACGTTCACGAAGAAGCGCAGGATGCGGTCGCCGTTGGTCGGGCCGTAGGCGCCGGCGTCGAAATGCACGAGTTCGTTGCTGGCGTGCGGGGAGAGATTGCGGCCTTTTTCCTGAATCGGGCGGAAGCTCGAGGTGCCGACGGTCCAGTCGTGCGTGACCGTGGGCATCATGCGCTGAAGAAAGGCCTCGACGCGGTGGGCGTGCTGCTTGAGTATGCGTTGCGCGCGCGCCACGAGGTCGGGCTCGCCCTTCAGGCCGGGTACGCTGTCGGTTTCCGGGTGATAGCTGATGTTCTTGTTGCGCAGGCGACCCGCGACGTCTTCGCGCAGGAACTTGAGATCGGCTTCGTCTGGAAGCTCGATGGGGCAGCGCGGGAAATGGACGATTTCCCCGCGCTCCAGCGCGTCGCCCATGACGTCGGGGGCGAGGCGGCTCAGCTGGTCGATCGAGTAGTGAGTGAGCATGGCGGCGAGTGTAGCCGCGTTGTCCGGGGCGTTCAAGGGAGGCTGCTGGGCGCGGGGCGATTTCCGGTCGCCGCTCCCGCGTCCGGCAATGGCGCGACGACTTCGAGCTCGATGCGCACGCTGCGGTTGCGATTCTGCCGCAGGCTGCCGAGACGCGCCTCGAGCGCGGTGCCGCGGTCCATCTGGCGTGCCACGGCGGAGTTTTCGCGGCGCGGCACGTAGCCGAGCGTGACGCCGCGCCACTCGACGCGAACCGCGTTCGGATCGTGTGGATTCTCCGGCTCGCGCACCAGCTCGAGCCGCTCGCCCGGACGCAGATCGCGCAGGACTTCCGCGCCGTGGTAGTGCCGGAAGCCCGCGAGCGGCGAGCGCTGAACAACGATCACGACCTCCGCGGCGGGCGCGGAAGCGCTGGACGCGACGGCGAATAGGAATGCCGCGAGGGCCGTTCCCCTGGGGGTCATCCCCCTAGAACGGCTTGACGACCGTCAGGATGACAACGGCGATGAGGATCACGGTCGGGAACTCGTTGAACCAGCGGTACCAGACGTGATCGTGGACGTTGCGCTCGCGCCTGAAATCCCTGAGGAGCTTGCCGCACCACAGGTGATAGGCGATCAGCACGGCCACCAGCGCGAGCTTCGCGTGCAGCCAGCCGCCGGTGATGCCGTAACCCAGCCACAGCCACGTCCCGAAGACGATGGTGAGCACCGCGCCGGGGGCCATGATGCCGTTGTAGAGCCTGCGCTCCATCGTCTTCAGGCGCTCCCGCCCGGGGGTATCCTCGGTCATCGCGTGATAGACGAACAGCCGCGGGAGATAGAACAGCCCCGCGAACCACGCGACCATGAAGATGATGTGGAGGGACTTGATCCAGAGCATGGCGGCACCTCTAGCGTAGCAGGCGGCGGCGCGTCAGCACCAGTGCGGTGTAGAAACCGGCCAGCGCATAGGCGGCGAGCACCGCGAGATGCAGCGCGATGTCGGACGGCACCACCCCCCGCAGCAGCGGGCGCACCATGTCCACGGCGTGGGTGAGGGGCAGGAACTGCGTCACCGCCTGCAGCGGCTCGGGCAGCTGCGACACCGGAAAGAATACCCCGCACACCAGCATCATCGGCGTGATCACCAGCGTGAAGTAGTACATGAAGAAATCGTAGCTGGGCGAGAGCGCGGTCATGACGAGGCCCAGGCCGGCGAACGCGAGCCCTGTGAGAAACACGATGGGAACCACCCACAGCGCGAGGGCCGACTGCGCCAGTCCCAGGGCCCACGCCACCAGCAGCACGGCCATGCCGGAGAGGAAGCTCTTGCTCGCGGCCCAGACCGTCTCCCCCAGCACCACGTCGTCGAGCGTCACCGGCGCGTTCATGATCGCGTCCCATGTCTTCTGCACGTGCATGCGCGAGAAGCCCGAGTACATCGCCTCGAAGGAGGCGCTCATCATGGTGCTCGAGCACACCGTGCCGGCGGCGAGAAACGCGATGTAGGGCACGCCTTCCACGTCCGCGAGCATCGCGCCGAGCCCGTAGCCGAGCCCCAGCATGTAGATCATGGGGTCGGCGAGGTTGCCGAGCATGGAGGGAATCGCGAGCTTGCGCCACACCAGCGAGTTGCGGCGCCACACGTGGAAATGGCGCAGGCTCAGCGCCGGGACAGCCAGTGTCTTCGCGTTCATGTCAGCTCCTTACTTTCAATCGCGCAGTTCGCGGCCGGTGAGCTTCAGGAAAACGTCCTCGAGGTTCGCGTGGCGGTGGAGGTAGCGCAGGTCGTCGCGGCGCTCGAGATCATGAACCAGCGCGCCGGCATCGCGCGTGTAGCAGAACACGGTCCCGCCCGCCTGCTCGCAGCGTTCGCTGCGCGCGCGGCCGGTCTCGCGCGCCCAGCGCTGGGCGCCGTCACCGTAGACCTCCACCACCTGGGGCTCGATGTTGCGGGCGATCAGCTCGCGCGGAGCCCCGAGGGCGATGATGCGGCCGCGGTCCATGATGGCGAGCCGGTGGCACAGCCGCTCGGCCTCGTCCATGAAGTGGGTGGTGAGGAAAATGGTCTTGCCGCGCGCGAGGAGCTGCCGCAGCCGCTCCCAGATCAGGTGCCGCGCCTGGGGATCGAGGCCGGTCGTCGGCTCATCGAGAAAGATGAGATCGGGGTCGTTCACGAGCGCGCGCGCGAGCGTCAGCCGCCGCTTCATGCCGCCCGAGAGCGTCTGGATGCGCGAGGCGGCACGTGCGCCGAGGCCTGCGAAGTCGAGGAGCTCGGGGATGCGCGCGCGGATCTCCGGCTCGCCGAGGCCGAAGTAGCGGCCGTACACCAGCAGGTTCTCCTCCACCGTGAAGTCAGGATCGAGATTGTCGGCCTGCGGCACGACGCCGATGCGGCGCCGCGCCTCGCGCGCCCGCTGCGGCACCGGCAGCCCGAGCACCTCGATCGCGCCGCCGTCGGGATCGATCAGCCCGAGGCACAGGCGCAGCGTCGTGGTCTTGCCGGCGCCGTTGGGACCAAGGAGCCCGAAGCACTCCCCCGCTTCGAGCGCGAGATCCACGCCGGCGACGACCTCCAGCTCGCCGTAACGCTTCCGCAGGCCGCTCGTGCGCAGATGGACGGTAGGTCGCGTGCTCATACGGCGACGCGCTGCTCAGGCTCCCGCCGAGGCGTGGCGGAGATGGCGGGCGACGATTTCGGCCAGCAGGTTCAACCGGCCATGGAAGTAGTGATCGCCCCCCGGCACGACCACGACCGGCAGGTCCTGGGGACGCGCCCACTCGAGCACCGCCGCGAGCGGCACCACGTCGTCGCGCTCGCCGTGGATCACCAGCGTATCGCGCGGCACGGTTTCGGCGGGGAAGCGGTTGACGGCCGGCCCCACGAGCACCATGGACTCGACCGGCAGGCGCTTCGCCACGCGCGTCTGCACGTAGCTGCCGAAGGAGAAGCCGGCGAGGGCGAGCGGAAGCTCGCCGTATTGACGCTTCAGGTGGCCGGCAACGGCGATCAGGTCCTCCGTTTCGCCACGGCCGTCGTCGTGGCTGCCGGCGGAGGCGCCGACACCGCGGAAGTTGGGGCGCGCCGCGATGAACCGCAGCGCGAAGAACACCTTGGCGAGCGTGGTCACCACCTTGTTGTCCTTGGTGCCGCCGTGCAGGGGATTGGGATGCGCGATCAGCGCGATGCCGCGGCGCGCGCCGCCGGGATCATTGACGTCGGTCTCGATGGCGCCCGCCGGCCCCTCGATCATCACGCGCGCGAGCGAGGCCGCGGGCATGGGACGCACTGCGACGGAAGACATGGAGATCCGCGATGGGCAACGGGTGATGGGGCATGCGCATTACCCGTTGCGCATGGCCCGTTGCGGGATGTTCAGATGCGCAGCCGGGAGACGATACGGCCGTGGACGAGATGCTCGTTGATGATCTCGTCGATGTCCTCGCGGTCGACGTAGGTGTACCACACCGCTTCGGGATAGATCACCATCACCGGCCCTTCCTTGCAGCGGTCGAGGCAGCCGGACTGGTTCACGCGCACCTTGCCGGGGCCGGAGAGCTTCAGCTGCTTCACGCGGTCCTTCGCGTAGTCGCGCATCTTCTGCGACTCATGGTTATTGCAGCACTGCTCGCCCGCTTCGCGCTGGTTGCAGCAGAAGAAAACGTGCCTCGCGTAATAGGTCATATAGCCTTCGGGCGTTGCCCGAATTGAACGGCGCCGCGGCGAGCGGCGTCCGTTCGAATTCGGAGTGATGCGCCGGCAAGAGCGATGCCGCGATTGGAATTATAGACGATCGCCGCTCGTACCCGCTGCGACGATCGGCGCCTCTTCCGCGCGGCGCCGGCGCACGCCCAGGGCGTAGACCAGATAGCCGGTCGCGAGGAGCGGCCACAGCTCGGACAGCGCGCGCATGATGCCGGAGAAATTCAGGAAATGGCTCGCGCCGCGCGCCGGCAGGGGCGGCACGCTCTGGTAGGGGTTGACGGGCGTGAGGTTGATTGCGATCGTCGCGGCCACGATGCATGCCGCCGCCCCGGCAAGCTGCGCTGTCCGCCCGAGCCGTATCGCCCCCCACAATAGCAGCGACCCTGCTCCAAATCCCAGCAGAACGCCCGGCGTGAGCCAGGCGAGCGGCGAGGACGCCCGCGCGAACGCGAGGGCAGTGATGAGCTTCAAGGCAAGCGCCGCGCCGATCACGGTGCCGATCACCGGTAGTGGCCGGCCGCCATCGCGCATGAGCGCGGCGAGCATGAGCCCGACGCCTGCCACGCTAAGCATCACCACTGCCGCTTCACTGCCCAGCGCGAGCCACGGCGTGTGGTTGAAATAGCGGGGCAAGTCCAGCGTGGCGCGCAGCGCGCCGTTGCCGAAGAGCTGCGCCGACGGGTGGAACTGCGTGATGAGCCACAGGCCGACGATCACGAGCCCGGCGTCCGCCGGCATGCCGTCGAGGAACAGGCGGCTGCGCGTGGACTGAATCCTGCCCCCGATCGGCTGCGCGGGCGCCAGCAACGGCGCCGCCATCGCGCCGACCAGGGCGCCCAGGGTGTTGGCGAGCAGATCCACGTTGGAGGCGATGCGGGCGGGGAGAAAGATCTGGACCACTTCCATGACGAGCGAGAGAACTCCCGCCGCCAGTGTGGCTGCAAGCGCTGCCCGCCGCGCGCTGAAGCGCGCGCTCCATCCGATCGAGAGCAGCATGCCGAGCGGGATGTACGCGGCGAAGTTCACCGCGATATCCTGCAGCGTGATGAACTCCGGCCACGGCGCGGAGTAAAAGTGCAGGATTTCCGGCGGCGGCCAGCGCCAGCCGTGAAACGGCTGCAGGCTGGCGTAGCCGATAACGAGCAGATAAGCTACCGCGAGTATCCACGCGAGCCGCACGCTGTGCGGCGAGAAGCCGGTGCGCGGTTCGTGGGAACTGGTCCGTCCGCCCGGCACGGTGTTGGGCATCGGCGTCCGAAGCGAATTGAGGCGCGCCCGCTGCGGGCGTCGCGCTCGAATTCGTTGTGCGATTGGTCATGCAATTCTACGATATCTTCAACGGCGATGCCGACGGCATCTGCGCCCTGCAGCAGCTGAGGCTGGAGGAGCCGCGCGCGAGCGTCCTGGTGACGGGGGTCAAGCGCGACGTGCGGCTGCTCGAGCGCGTGCAGGCCGCGGCGGGCGACGAGCTGACGGTGCTCGACATATCGCTCAAGTCCAATGCCGGCGACCTGGCGCGCCTGCTCCGCGCCGGCGCGCGGCTGCGCTGCTTCGACCATCACGCCGCGGGCGATCTTCCGCAACACTCCAACCTGAAGGCATTCATCGACACTGCGCCGGACACTTGCACCAGCCTGATCGTTGACCGTTACCTGGGCGGCCGCCAGCGCATGTGGGCGGTCGTCGCGGCGTATGGCGACAATCTCGAAGGGCCGGCGCAGCGCGTTGCGGTCGAGCTCGGCCTCGACGGCCTCGACCGCGAGCGCCTGCGCGAGCTCGGCGAATGCATGAACTACAACGCCTACGGCGACAGCGTGGAAGACCTGCACTACCATCCGGCGGACCTGTTCGAGATTCTCAACCGTTACCAGGACCCGCGTGATTTCATCGAGGGCGAGCCGGTCCTGGAGGTGCTGAAGAACGCGCTTGCCGACGATTTCGCGCGCGCGCGAGCGGTCACGCCGAGCGCGGCGTCGGCGCACGCAGCGCTCTACGTGCTGCCGGACGCGGCCTGGAGCCGGCGCATCCACGGCTTCTTCGCGAACGAGCTTGCGCGCCGCCATCCGCAGCGCGCGGTCGCCATGCTGGTTGCCCGGCACGGCGGCTACACCGTGAGCGTGCGCGCGCCGCTCGAGAGGCCCCGCGGCGCGGACGCGCTGTGCCTCAAGTTCGAGACCGGCGGCGGGCGGCAGGCGGCAGCCGGGATCAACTGGCTGCCCGAATCGGATTACTCGCGGTTTCTCGCGGAATTCAGCAAGGCGTTTGCGCCCTGATTTCGGAATACCCGGCTAGTGCCCGTCACCGGCCTGCCCTGAGCGACGTCGAAGGGTCACCGGTTTGGGCCGGTATCGTGCCGTGAGCAGAAAGCCTTCGAACAACACGTAGGCGCAGCCCAGCATCCCGATAGCAATGGCCGTTCCGGCCCATTCCTGCGCGCACGCGCCGACACAGGTGTAGTAACGGTGCAGGATATAGACGGCATAGGTCCACGCGAGCGCGTTCGGCACCAGGATCAGGAAAGCAAACAGCCGGAAGGTCGCGCGTGCCAGGGCGTGCGGTGGGATCTGGGAGCGGAATCGGCCGGACGCAAACTGCCAGCACCGCAACGGCACGCCCGCAAGGGCGATCACGCCCGCGGTCACTGCCAGCGACACGAGCATCGTATCGATCATGCCTTGTTCCCGGCCGGAGCCGGCCTTCTCATTATCTCCAGCACGTTCAATTCAATGGTCAGAAACGCAACCAGCCACAGGGCGGCGTCATAGGCGGCGAACCACTCACCCTGCCATAGCCAGGCGAAGGCCAGCGCCCCGAGGGCGGCGTAAAGAACTGCCGCAGCGCCTGAATACCAGGCCCGATGCGCTGCGAGAGCGGCAGGACGGCGAACTCCCCACTCGAGGAGCACCACCACGGCGATCCAGAGCAAGCTGTTGGCGGAATCGAGCCATTCTTCATTGTAAAGGAAGCCTGCAGCAGCCACTCCGACCGCCGCAAGCGCCGCGAGGCGGATGCCGTGGACCGCGGTGATGGCGGATCTCGTGGGAAGCGGTCGGGCCGAGCCGGTTTCCAGCTCGAACAGGGCCAACAACGTCAACCACGCGATCGAATCGATGCCTTCGCTGAACGTTCCGGAAACGAGATAGGTCCCGGTATTGAGGACGAGCAGCGCGAAAATCGCCGCCTTGAACCACGAGTAACGAGGAGCGAGCAACGAGGGACGAATCACTTCTTGCTTGTTCCAGCGCCATACCACTGGGGAGCGAGCGACCCGAGCAGCATGCCGGCGATGCTGGCGAGCAGGCCCGCGAGCTGCGGCGGGACGAGCCCGTCGGGGGCGGCAATCTCGAGCGCGATCCAGGTGATGAGCCCGCCCACGATCGCGAAGAGCGCGCCCTGGGCGGTTGCGCGCCGCCAATAGAGGCCGGCCGCGAGCGGCACGAACGCCGCGACCAGCGTGACCTTGTAGGCGCCGACCACCATTTCGTAGATGGTCGAGCCGGAATTGAGCGCGAAGGCGGTCACACCGACGGCAAACGCGGCGACGACGATGCGCATCGTCCGCAGGAACTCGCGGTCGTCGAGCTCCCGCCGCAGCAGCTTCTTCAGGACGTTCTCGGTGAAGGTCACCGACGGCGCGAGGAGCGTCGCGCTCGCCGTGCTCATGACGGCGGAGAGCAGCGCGCCGAAAAACAGTATCTGGGCGGGAAGCGGAGTGTGATCGATGATGAGCCGGGGCAGGATCTGCTGGTGATCCTTGTCGATCAGGGCCGTCACCATCCCGGGATCGATGAGGCTTGCTGAATAGGCCAGAAATAGCGGGATGAACGCGAGCAGGAAATAGAATCCGCCGCCCAGCACCGAGCCGGCGACCGCAATGCCCTCGCTGCGGGCGGAGGTCACCCGCTGGAACACGTCCTGCTGCGGGATGGAGCCGAACATCAGCGTGACGCCGGCGCCGACGAAAGCGAGCACGTCGCGCGTCTCGGGCTTCGGCCAGAACTCGAGCCTGCCCGCGGCATGCGCATGGGCGACGACAGTGGCGACGCCGCCGGCCTTGTCCGCGACGAGGACGAAGATATAGAGCAGCCCGGCGACGATGATCACCATCTGCACGAAATTGGTCCACGCCACCGAGTACATGCCGCCCCAGAGCGTGTAGACCAGGACCACGGCGGCGCCGATCACGATTCCGGCGCCCATGCTGACCGCCCCGCCGGTGACGACGGCGAAAACCAGGCCGATCACGACGATCTGGGCGGAGAGCCACCCCAGATACGAGACGACAATGCACAGGCTCGTCAGCAGCTCCGCGGTCGCGTCGTAGCGGGCCCGGTAATAGTCGCCGATGGTGAGGAGATTCATGCGGTACAGCTTCGCGGCAAAGAACAGCCCGACCAGCACCAGGCACAGGCTCGAGCCGAACGGGTCGGCGACGACGCCGCGCAGTCCCTCCTTGATGAAGGTTGAGGAGATGCCGAGCACAGTCTCGGAGCCGAACCAGGTCGCGCACACCATCGCCGTCACCACGTAGAGCGGCAGCGTGCGCCCGGCGAGAACGTAGTCGCGGGTGTTATGAACGCGCAGGGCGGCCGCGATGCCGACGCCGACGGACAGGACCAGGTACAGGATCACGAACGTAAGCAGCATGCGGAAGCCTTGGTTCGAGCGCAGCGCGGGAAGATATCCTCAGAGCTGCGTGACAAGCAGCAGGGCGACAAGTGTCAGCAGTCCCGCAATCACCGCGAGCAGCCGCGTCTGCGACTGCTTCTCCTTCAGCAGGTCCGCCGCTGCCGGATCGGGCTCGCGCACGGCCTGTCCCGCGAGCGCCTGGTGCAGGAGCCGCGGCAGCTGCGGCAGGATGGTGCTCCAGTACGGCGCTTCCTGCTTCACGCGCTCGATGAAGCCGCGCCAGCCGA